>JAJFKG010000048.1 GCA_021773335.1 Gammaproteobacteria bacterium | reverse complement strand
CCTTATCCTCATCACTCGCATAGGGGTTTGTGATGAAACTGCGTGCGGTTAACTCCGGGCGATTCAAATAACCCCGTGCCAAACCCGCACCACCAATGTATAACTCACCAATCACTCCTATCGGTACTACCTGTAGGGACTTATCTAATAGGTATAGCTTTACGTTTGGTAATACCTTACCCAACGGTACCGTAGCTTGTGTTTTAATATCTTTAGCAGTCAAACGATAGGTCGTCGCCAAATCCGAGCACTCCGTCGGACCATAGGTATTCACTACCTCTACTGGCAACTTGTGTGTCACTAGAGGTAACAAGTAGCTCGTTATAATGGGCTCTCCGCCCAAAAAGGCTATCCTCAGGGAAGCAAGCGAATCGAGTGCCGTACTGTCTGCTAGTAACGGATAGAAACCACTCGGCGTACAATTAATCAAAGTAATGTTATATGTATCTATTGCTCGCACAATGTCTGTAGCATTGTAATTAGCATGTTCACGCAGATACACTGCGCCACCCACTAACAACATACCTAATATATTTTTTTGCGTTAAATCAAAACTAAACGATGAAAAAATTAATACCCTATCACGCAAACCCATAGCGAAGTTTTGTGTGTAGTAGCTCAGTAGATTGACAACACCTTGATGTCTTAGTGCTGCCCCTTTCGGCTTCCCTGTAGAACCTGAGGTATATAGTACGTACAGTAAATCATCAGGAGTAACTGTATAGCTCGCATTTTCCTTTGCACAGCTGGAAGCAGCTATTTCGTCTAAACACAGTGTCTTTAATTCATCAGATAAATTATCACGTAACTCTGTGTAAGTTAAAACGTAGCTAACCTGTGCATGAGTAAACATATAGTTTACCCTTTCAGCAGGATATAACGTATCTACTGGAACATAGGCACCACCTGCTTTGAGTACCGCTAACAATGAAATCACCATATCAAAACCTGAATCCAGATAGATGCCTAGCAATACGTTTGGTTTGACTCCGCGTGCTTGTAGGTAGTGAGCTAACTGATTGGCACGTTCATTAAGCTCTCGATAACTCATGCACTCATCCGCATACACCAACGCAGTCGCATCTGGGCTCCGGCTCACTTGCTCCTCAAATAACGCAGGAATCGTCTTATCCGATGGGTAATCATAAGATCCCGGCCTCGAATTCCAGTCATAGACAATTCGCTGATATTCTTTTGCACTTAAGCACTGTATGTGTTCAACAGAAACGTCATTATTTACAAGGACTTCTTCAAGAATATTCTTAAAGTGCCGATACATTTGATCAAGTATTTTTTTTGAAAATTTATTTGCTTCTCCCACAAGCTGAATAGTTAGATTATCTCCCTCTTCAAACCTAAACAGCAATTCAAAAGTACCTCTTTGCTGTAGCAATCCATCTTCATCTTGTATGGATTGCTTAGTTAGCAGAAAGTCTTTCGCAAATGTACCTTGCGCGATAGAAACCGATAATTGCAATTCTTCTTTTAACTTTGATTTCAATTCAAGAACACTCAGAAAATTATTTCTTTTATTAATAGGATTACAAATTTCAATATTATCCTCACGCAGAATATCGATAAAACGACCTTTATTTTTATGCATATAAATTAATGTATTGACAAATGATCCTTTGACCCTATTGTGCTTTCGTCTAGTATTATAGGGATATGCAATTACAACTTCTTCTTGATTAGAATATTTGCTGATCAGTATCCCTAAGACTATTTTCAATAGATTGAAGGTAGAGCAACCCTTTTCCTCACAAAACTTTTTCAAACAGTTATAGAGATCCCTATTTAGTTGATAGAAACCAACTGTGTCGTTTTTTTTACTGCTCTTGTTTGAGAAAGGCAGCTCAACCGTTAGCTCACGCCCTTTTAATTTTTCAAGTTTATGGTTTAAATTTGTTTTTTTTATCTGCTTTTCTTCCCAAGCCAAATAATTTTTTAAGTATTTAATTTCATTTTCATCGGATTTTTTCTCTATACAAGAATTGAGGTAAAAAAATCTTATTTCTTGAACGTGGTTATAATATTGCATGCCGTCAACAATTATGTGATGGAAATTTATCAACAGAGAATAGCTGTCGTCATATGTGTTTTTCACTATGACAAATCTAAAAAGTGGTCCTTTCTCAAGATCAAATGGATCAATAACTTGTTCATCTAACAATTTTTTGCTGTCCTCTTTATCATGCGCGGTTAATATAACTAGGTCAGCATTAATACCTTTACTAATAACTTGCTTAAGCTCGCCATCTATTTCTCTAAAAGTGCTCCTTAGATTGTAGTTGCAATTGACAACAGCCTGCAGAGAATCCGCGAGCCTTTCTAGATCGAGGTTATTCTGATGGCGACTTACGGTATGCAGATGGTATGCAGATTGTTTTTCAGGGGGCAACTTACACGCTTCAATCCAAAAAATTTTACTATATTCACTTGCTTTTAGTATCTCTAAAGACATGCCTGCTATCCTTAATATAAGTAAACTTGAATTGACTTAGTGTCACCAGAGGAAGTCGTTATATGTACTCGTTAATTCGCAACCCTTGAGAACGATTACTGCTATGCCCATTTTTAATCAATTCGTACTTCCTAGCTGTAGGACACTACGTAAGCTTCATTAGTATTAGACTGATAAATTATTCATCGTGACATCGTTTTGAGCGTATGATATACGCTTTTCAATAGCTTTGCGAAAATCATTTTGTTCGTTCATTCTGCGTTTCTATCGACTACTGAGATGTTATTTGCCAACATTTAGATTGAACTATAAACTTTGGCAGAGTAATTCACTAGCATAAGCCTATACAGCATAAGAAAAACTCAGATTTAAGTCGGTGAAAAAGCTAAATCATTAATCCCCATAAGCATCGACTTGCCATATTTGGTAACACCAACTTTTTACGTTGACAAGAATCTTGCTAGACATTATAGTCGGGCCGTTTCGACACCAACAATAATGAGCAGTGATCAAATCTATTATGGGTGGAAATATGGTAAAAGACATCGACCATCTACGGGTATACGTATCGAACATCTATCAAGCAAATTTTTTTTATCAAACAGCGCTTGGTTTTTCTGAGTCGCCCCGACTCAGGCCGAGCAATGGCTGCAACAATTCACTAAGTCAGAGTTTAAATCAAAACGAAATTAATATTCTGCTCGTCACAGGATTACACGAACGAACAGAAATTATGAAACATGTGAGGAAACATGGTGATACGGTAAAAGATATAGCATTCATCGTAGAAGATCTTGACTCGGCTTTTGAAAATTCGATCGCTTGCGGAGCCAAAATAATTAAATCACCTACCGAACAGAAAATTAGCGGTGAGGTAATACGGTTTGCGCAAATAGGTACATTTGGACACATAGTACATACTCTCATCCACAGGCAGCCTCAATATAGACAGGACGCCACTAACTCTACAATTACCTCACCACCAACTTTGTTCAACAAAATTGATCATATCGCGATATGCGTAGAGCAAGGCAAGTTAAATGACTGGGTTAAGTTTTACAAAAATGCACTTGGCTTTGTTCAAACCTTTGAAGAGTGCGTCGATACTGGTAGCAGTGGAATGAACTCTAAAGTAGTCGCTACACCAAACGGCAATGTAAAACTTGTTTTTACTGAACCTATGGAAAAGTATAAAACTTCGCAAATACAAGATTACCTTAATAATCATAACGGCCCTGGTATTCAACATATCGCTCTTGGGACGGACCATATCGTACGAGCTGTAAAATCAATGTCTGATATGGGCATCTCTTTTTTAAAAGTACCAGAAAGCTACTACCAGCTAAAAGCAGAGCGTTATCCTGTGCTAGCCGATGAAATCGAGAAGATCAGACATCTTAATATTTTGATAGATAAAGACTCTGATGGACTATTATATCAAGTTTTTAGTCGACCTATACAAACACGACAAACTTTTTTTATTGAGCTTATTCAGAGGTGTGGTTGCAACAGTTTCGGTAGTGATAATATCAAAATGCTATTTAAAGCGATAGAAGCAGATGAGTGCAATGTCGTATTGTGAGCTAAGGCTTGCTCCTTGGACCAAAAACATTACTCCAAGCGCCATGCAAAACACGCTAAGGTATGCTGCTAACAAAGATTTTATCTCATTTGCTTTAGGTCTTCCTGATGAAGCCACATTCCCTGCAGAACAAATAAAGACAGCTATATTCTCAGTGTTAGAAAATGATAAGTTTGCGCTTCAATACACTCCACCACTTGATGCTTTGAAAATTGAAATACAACAAATAATGCGACTCCGAGGACTAGACTGCCAACTAGAAGAAATTTTTCTTACTTCCGGTGCCCAACAGGGTTTAAATATCTTAACTAGGCTTTTCATAGAACCTCATGACTCTGTTATTGTCGAATCATTTTTGTATCCAGGCTTTTTACAAGCAGTTGAACCATTTCAGCCCAAGTTTCTTACGGTTCGATCTAATGGTCAAAAGGGGTTATTTTTAAACGAATTGGAAGATATGCTAGAAAAAGGAAATCATAATCCAAAACTCCTATATGTAATTCCAGATGGGCATAACCCACTAGCAGCTGTGCTCAGTGCAGAAGATCGTGTTAAATTAAGTAGCCTCGCAGAAAAATATCAACTAGCAGTTATTGAAGACGATCCTTATGGGATGTTGTATTATGATTACAAAAGCCCAAAACCACTTAAACACTACTTGCCAGAGCAGGTATGCTATGTCGGCACATTCTCAAAAATACTCGGCGCATCTCTGCGCATCGGCTGGATAATTGCTCCTAGCAATTTACATAGTAAGCTAGCAATTCTAAAAGAAGGATCCGATCTTAACACGGCAACTTTATCTCACAAAGCAGCAGCCAAGCTACTGCCAGAATTTGACTTCATTTCACACGTTGAGAACTTGCGGCAGACTTACCGGAAAAAACGTGATTGGATGTGTTCTTGTTTAGATAAATATTTTGCTAGATCTATTAACTATGCAATTCCCAACTGTGGACTGTTCATATGGGTCGATTTCATGAGCGACATTAATACCCTTGATTTATTTTATGTGGCCGTAGAAAAATATAATGTTGCTTTTATTGATGGCCAATCCTTTGCCATAGAAAAAAATGGCAGTGGAAAAAATTCCGTTAGAATTAATTTTACTAACGCTAGTTTTGATGAAATAGAAAAAGGTGTTTGTCGTTTAAAAGACGCCTACCTATGTTTGCTTAACAAAAATAACAGGTAAATAAATTATCTAGTTTGTATAAGTGCACCTAAAAGCACAACCTATTTTCAAATAAACCTATTGCTTGAGCGAGACAGTACCGATGAAAAAAACAATTGATTTACGAAGTGACACGGTAACACTTCCATGTAACAAAATGTATAAGGCCATGTGCGAAGCCAAACTCGGTGACGAATTTTATGACGATAAGTCAATAACTCGGGAGCTAGAAGACTATTGTGCCAACTTTTTTGGCAAAGAATCCGCACTATTTATGACTTCTGGAACATTAGCAAATCAAGTTGCAATTCGTGCGCACACATCCCCAGGAGATGATATTATTACAGAAAGAACTTACCATATTAACTATTACGAATCTGCTCCCACCGCTGATTTAGGGAAAGTAGTATTGAATACGGTGGAGTCTCCAGAAGGAATTCTAAATGTGGCAAGCGTTGAGAAAGCTGCTTCAAATAAAAATAGATCATTTGGCGGTAATGACCCATCTTTAATTGTCGTTGAAAACACGATCAATTACCACGTTGGGAAAATATTTCCTCTAGAAGAACTACAGCAACTTTATAGTTATGCAACACAAAAAAATATCAATCTACATATTGACGGAGCAAGATTGTTAAATGCCAGTGTTGCCTCGGGTATCTCTGCAGCAATTTATGCTGAATATGCCCACAGCCTTATGGTATCATTTAACAAAGGTCTAGGCGCTCCATTTGGTGCAATTCTTTTGGGTACCCACGAGTTTATCGCTAAAACAAAGAAATATCGTAAGTGGTATGGAGGTGGGCTGCATCAATCTGGCCTTATGGCCGCAGCTGCTTTATATGCCCTAAAGAACAATATCCCACAACTTTCTGTAGATCACCGTAATGCAAAGTTATTAGCAAACCAATTATCTAAATGTGAAAAACTAGAATTATTAACTGATAGTATTGAAACTAACATTGTCATGTTTAACATACAAAAATACAACATCGATAGTCTGCGTTTTGTTGAAATGGCAGAAAAAATAGGCATATTATTATATCCGTGGGACCAGTATAATATCCGCGCAGTCACTCATAAAGATGTAAGCGAAAATGATATTACAGTAGCAAGTCAACGATTACTAGAAAGTTTAGATAACGAAACGGCTACAGTTAAGGCCTAGTTTACTCACTATTTATCGGTATTACACCCATAGAGTACTCTACTCGTTATAAAAAATGCATAAACATACTTTGTATAATTAGGCCACACAAAATTATAGCCAATCCCGTTATAAAAAATAGTAACTGGATTCCAAACACGTGAGCTATAATTGCGCCAAGCATCGGAGCACATAACATATTAACTCCAGTAATCACAGAAAGAACCATTGCCCCTCTTCCCAACATTTCGTGTGGCATTTTAGATTGTATCTCTACTTGAAAAATGATAGGTACAAAAGCAATACTTAACCCCACAAAAAACCACATAGACAGAAAAAAAATTAAGGATAAATGTCCCAAATGCTCACTAACGCTACTACTTAAACATATGGAAACTCCCATGCATACTAAAGCAAAACTTAGTAATGCATGTGAACTCAATTTACTTGATAAATGAGAATATAGTAATGCACCGATCACTCCCCCCACGCCCATTACGGAAATCACCAAGCTGTATGAAAATGCTGGAAATTTATAAAATTTCACTAAAAATGACACCATACTGTCGGAAAGGAAAAGGCAAAAAAATGTAGTGCATAATCCCAGTAATATTAGGAGAAGCGATTTTTCTTCCAAAAAAAAATGGAATGCCGAAAACATATTTTTAAAATACCTAATGCTATTTTTATAAGGATCACTAAGATCTAATTTAATAACCGGGATTGAGAGTCTGGAAAGTAAAAAAGAAGAAATAAAATAGCAAATTGATGTGAACACAAAAATATAATGAGGTGAAAAATATAGCAACATAACACCTCCAACAGCTGGCCCCATAACATTTGAGGATTGCACTATTACTTGTGTCAAACTATTTGCTTTAGCTAACTCGTTGTCTTTGAAAATTTGTCGAATGACTTTAGTTTCACACGGAGAATAAAATAACTTTAAAATACCACGGGTTACAATGATAATTACTATTGGTAGGATAGTCTTAGAAAAAACCAGCCCAATTGTAAGCAGGCCACAAAAAAACATGGTTATAAACATAATACACTTTGAGGGCAGTTTATCAGCTACAATCCCAGCTATCGGACTTATAAGAATCATTGGCAAAGCAAATGCAAGCGAAAATGATGCCAATACAAACAGACTCTTATGCAAAACAAATACAACCAGTGTTACGATGGCTATATAATCCATAAACATCGCAAGGTTATTGAAAATTTGTGAAGCAAAAAGCCACCTAAATTTTTTATTTTTTAGTGGCTTAAAGATAGCAAAACCACGATGCTCATTACGCACACTTGCTATCACTAATACCCCCTTAACAACATCAAAGATTTAGCCGTAAATTATAACCCTGATTTCTATTTATTACTACCTATCGGTATCAGGTTCCATCAGACCTAACACGATGTAGTAGCTAAGATTTGATGTGCTAGCTCTCAGTTTTTAAAAAATGATGCTCAGGTTAATTCCGAGCCACTACACATTAGGACTAGAGGGCTCATAGAAGGATCTTTTGCTGACAATGCTGGAGCATACGAGACAAACTAATTTTTTTTAATTTTCTACAACTAATTGATTTCAATAGACTTACGCTGCCTAACTCTGTCTCCTATAGAAAACGATATTTCGATTCCCGCCGCCTCCACCAATTTAATGAATTGATTATTCATGTTTTTTTAATAACACTGCTAACTTCATATAATGCCCCCCGATTTTCAGGCCAGGCAAAAGTCTAGATTCTGCATGGCCTGAAAATCGGGGGGCATTATACTAGGCATTTCCGGACAGCGATATCATGACGATACCCTGTTACTGAGATGTAACGCCAAAGGCGTTAATCAACCCAATCTAACGACCCGCCGCTAGGGTTAAGGGCACTTAGCGACATTACACAAAACTAACTTTGGGAGGTTAGTTTCACAGCATCAATGCTCATCAGTTATACTGACCGAAAAATCATAACACATGCATACCGAGATTCAACTCCTAACTACTCTATCAGCATTGTTCATATTGTTCGGTCAGCACAGATGGCTGCGCCACCGCACAATAACGCGTTACGACATAGAAATTGTGTTTTTATTTTTATAAAAACGCAATTTGAGTTTCGGCGTTGCGTAACAGTCTGTCACGCAACCATTTTTATTTTGATAACACCTTCGCATTGCTTGCTGTCACTGCTGTAACATAATCTACGATTATTTTGCTCACAGTAACAGCAAGTAAATATAACTGAACTGCCAGTAGACTCACGCAACCTGTCCGTGCAACTTATTGCTGGTTGAGTAAAGAAAAGGTGGTGACAACTGCCTCTAGTACTTTAATGAAATTCATTAACCCGTTGGAGTCAGCGGCAATGCAGAAGATGACAATGAAGCATCCGTATCATCCGAGCCAGACATCATAGAAGTATGCTGCTGGTCGGACTTAATAATAAAGTCAGAAACTTCAAAATATCTAGCTGTCCATAGAAACGCGCTTTGCCTTCCACCACGGCTTTGTATAAAGCCTGGTGTTCCTATCATTTTTTCAATTTGCTCTTGTGATTTTTGTAAGCGTACCTGCTCATAAAACTGTTTACCATCAAACTGTAATATAGCAGATACCTTATCCAATTTATTAGCAGTAAAAAATACATTTATCAAAGCTACCGCCGTACGCAAATCACCGTCTTTAGCTATGTCGCCGAATTTCCCCGACAACTGCGAAGCAATTTTAGGTCTATGTAACTTCTCTGGTTTTTGAACAACCTCGCACTCACCTCTTGCACTAATTGTGATATAACCATCATTAGCCTTGACCATCGTTGGTTTTAGCGGTGTTATCTTAGACACTAACTTACTTATAGCTTCGATACCATACCTAATCGCCGTAAATTCATGCTCGTGGTCGGTACGCGTTGCATTATAGACAAGTCCCCATTTTTCCAACTCACCTGCCTTTTCAAATTCTGAAGCGATACAATCATAATCAAGAGCTGAAGACGCATGAATTAATGAGACGACCTCACTGCCTACAATAAAAACAACAACACAGGTCTCCAGCCCTTCGGTGTAAAGCCCTGTTATATATTCATGAGTCCGATCCTCGCCAACCTGTCGACAAACTCGGCCAATGCCATCTTGTGTAATAACAGCAGGACCAACTTGCTGACCTCCATCGCTAGCCGAGCTACTAGAACCAGCAAAAAATGCCATACTAACCTCCTTGAAATAATAATAAATGTTTATTCGTTTAAAAATCACAAAAAACTAGTCATTCCCACGCAAAGCCTTTATTTCTGATGCTCGCTGTTCCTTCCAATCATTAGGGTATTGTTTACCCCATAGGTCTTATTCATGTAAAAATACGTGCGCATGATAAGATCCTTTATTTTGGGTGGTGGTTGCACCTTCTTGCTCTTAAGATCAATCTCCATTTGGCATTGCCCCCATACTAACCCTAACAAGAGAAACTATGAACTAGACTTAGCCTTTGACCACGCATAGTCAGCTAACAGGATAAGCTGGCCTTGTCGCTTTTGAGGTTTTGCAACGCTGAGCGATTGATGGGTGTTGCCAGCAACTTCCATAAGAATATCCGGCAGACGCCAATGCAAGTACCGTTTTGACAGCCCCAGCATATTCACAAATTGCGCCTTGATAAAATACGCTGACATATCTTTTACATTATCCATAACGTCCAATTTCCATTTAGGTAGAATATGATAAGCCGACTCAAGCGTTAGCTGCTCATGCTAAAGCAAAAAACCCCATGCTTTTGGGGAACTCGGCAGTTTCAAAAATAACTATCACAGAAGTCTGCTATTACTACTTTTAGCGTCATATTTCAAGCGTGACAGCATCCTTGGATGATGCCTCATCATCACTAGATGCAGTGGTCTCATCACCATCATTACCGTTGGACGATGTTCTTATCGTTACAACTGTCGGCGTTGAAGTGGGTGAAGGCGTGACCATATTCCCTCGCGACCGCCTGGCGATTAATGCCGATACCGGGCTGCTACTATCCCGTTCATAGGAATTTCGGCTTGACACGCCCAGCTTGTTGTCTTGTAAGACATACACTTGTTGTTCTAGCCTCGCTATCTGCTCTTGATTAGCCACCGCTTGACTAGCCGACAACTCAGCCTGTACCCCCAACTCACGAATTTGTGCTTGCAGCCTTTGGATCTGACATTGCATTTGTTCTTTTGTTTCAGGCGGTAACACCGCGCCTCGCGTCAGTTGCGCCAATGTTTGGTCATCCCCCGCTGAAGCGTCAGTGTTTTGGTCATCAGGCGCCACCTGCTTTTCCACCTTTGCCAAGCGTTGCATGAGCTGCGCACGTTCCTGCGCCGCTTGCTGACGGCGACGCTCTTTTGCTTGCTTGCGCGCTTGTTTTTCATGTTGGCGCTGTTCTTCCGCCTGTCGGCGTGCTTGTTCCTCACGTTGGCGCTCCGCTTTCAACGCTTGTATTTCCTCATCAGCGTGCGCTAGCCTAGTAAGCAACACTTGCGTAGTGGGTGCCGCCGTTTGTGACTGAGATGTCATGCTACTACCGGCGCTTGCCGTGCGACTCGATGCCGCCCTTGGAGGGGTCGGACTGCTCGCATTGGTACTCGCAACCACCGCCACCGGGGGTGTGATCACTTGCCATTGCCACTGCGCCCGCGCAGCCGTTGCTTGGCACAAATAATCCGCTTGCGCTGACGTGTAATGCCCCAATAAATACGCTGGGGTCTGCGCAGCTACTGCCGTTGGGATGGACGGGCGTTGTAAGGGTTGCCTATCTTGACGCACCCACGCTTGCTCTGTCACTGCCCCAGTCACGGGGTCGCTCACCTCACAACGTATCCCCGCACAACGCACAATGTCGCGTGTACTCCACTTATCACCGTTGGGTGTTACTCTCGGCCACCAACCCGTCGGTGCCGGGACACCAGGCGTGGGGCAATAAAAAACTTTCTCTTTGTGGCGGCCCAGCATGACGGCCAGCAAAATGGCATTATCATCCCGGATATTCGTTAACAAGCATTGCCCTTGTTCCCGGTCTTTGAGCGCATAGATAATACTGTGCACGATTTGCTGGGCCAGCGTCTCAGCACCCTGGGAATCAAGCACTTGCACGATGTCTCGATAAACCTTGGTTAATAACTTGGCTATCTCAAAGGCACGTGCAGTAATGTCAAAGGCAGTAAACACATCAGAAGCCACCCGTTGGGTGCGCTTATCACCCGCACCCGTGAGAGTATCAGTCACCACACTGAAGGCTTGCTTGATGGGCTCCGGGACAAGTTCGGCTGCCAACTCCGTAACAGGTAACGTCTCTTTACACAAACTAGCAATCTCTGAAGCGCGCTCCGGGACAGCACAGCCAGCCAGGTTAGCCACTAACGTGCCAAAGGGCAAGCTTTCCACCAGTGTCTTTAAAAGACGACCAACCTTCTCTTGCGTTGTTTTGCGGTCACGACTAATCTGGCCACTGCTAATCAAGTAACATGCCCGTATCGTTTGGTCGAGTAACGATAAGAGTGTTAAGCCAAAGGCGCGTACGCTCCCTTGGCCAAGCGCTACCAGCTCGTCTTGCCAGCGTTGGCAGTCATGGATAGCATGCGTTTGCATGGTCGTGACGCGTTGGTCTAATGCCTTAATGCTGGTTTGCAAAGTGGCTCTCTCGGCCACGCTCAGCATCTCTGGTTGGTCTAACTGGGCCTTAGCCTCATCCAATTGTGCTCGTAGTGTAGCAACGTTGCCTTGTAAGCTCGCCATCGTTTGCGTTAGCCAAGCCGCTTGGGTATCAGTGACACTCTGGGTCGGGCTGTTGCTACGGGCACTGCTACTCGTGCTGCTGCTGGCAGTCGAGTGTGCTTGACTATCGGCAATGGCGAATAAGACTTGCAGCTCTTCCGGGGGAAAATTGGCGAGCATGGCCAGGTTGGCATTGATTTGTGCTTCATCAGCACTGGTATCACCTTGATGAGTAGCACTGGCCTTGTCTTTAGGCTTGCTTTTACTCTTACCTTTACCCTTACCTTTACCTTTACCCTTATCTTTCCACTTACCTTTGCCTTTCTCACCACTGGATTTGTCCTTGCCTTTACCTGTATCTCCATTGGGTTTGTGTGGCTGCTCAAGGGTGGCTGAGCTACTGCTACTACTTGAGCTTGCTACCACTGGCGTGGTGATGGGTTGGCTGGAAGACGGTGGAGTACTAGGGCTAGAGCGTGTCGGTTGCAAGGGTTGAATGCACCCTCTTTGAATATCACGTAAGCATTGGTGTACTTGTTGTTTCTTGGCATCGGCCATGCCCTTTAATGCTGAATCAGGTAAGCCAACCATGCGAAAGGGTTGTAGCAGGGCAGCGAGTAAGGTGAGTTGCTGGTATTGAGACAAAACATTTCTCGATAGTAACATTATGGCATTTTTAGGTTCAGGATAAACAGTTTTGGTCTCTGCTAAAATTAAGTTGCGTGCCTCTTTCTCGCCGACTAAGTCAATAAAATCAGTGAGCAGTTGTGGTGTATGTTGGTGGGGACTATCTGCCAGATAATGCAACACTGTCCATTTTTGCGCGGTTTTTTTTGCATTGTCTTGGCCATCGCTATCAGTCGCGAGTTTTTTGGCATTGGCTTGGCCATCGCTATCAGTCGCGGTTTTTTTGGCATTGTCTTGGCCATCGCTATCAGCCGCGGTTTTTTTGGCATTGGCTTGGCCATCGCTATCAATCGCGAGTTCTTTGGCATTGGCTTGGCCAAAGCCATCGATAAAGGCGGTGAGTAGTTGTGGCGCGTGTGGCGAAGTATTGTAGCGAGCCAAGCAATGCAACACGTTGGCATCATCGCTATCCTTGCGTTGCGCAAGTTCTCTAGCATTGTCCTGACCAAGGCCATCAATAAAGACAGTGAGTAATTGTGGTGCGTATTGGGAATCATTGCTAGCCAGACAATGCAATGCTGTCCAAGCGCTGTTATCTCGGCTTTGCGCGAGTTGTTTGGTAGCTTCTCGACCAATACCCTTGATAAAAGCAGTGAGTAATTGTGGTGCGTATTGGGAATCATTGCTAGCCAGGTGATGCAACACCGTGCGACCATCGCTATTCTCGCGCTGCGCGAGTTGTTTAGTGTTTTCTTGGCCAATGCTATCGATAAAGGCGGCGAGTAGTTGCGGCGCGTGCTGAGAAGTATTCCCAGCCAGGTGATACAAGACGGTGGCACCATCGCTATCCTCGCGTTGCGCGAGTTGTGTGGCGTTGTCACGGCCCAATAGTTCGATGAAAGCGGTGAGTAATACTGACGCATGTTGAAAGCGGTTACCCGCCAGACAATGCAACACCGTCCGACCGTCGCTATTCTCGCGTTGCGCGAGCCCTTTGGCGTCGGGTACACCCAGTAGGTCGATAAAGGCAGTGAATAGTTCTGGCGCGTGTTGAGGGTGGCAGCAAACCGCCAGGTGATGAAAAACGGTGGCGTCACGGCCATCTTTACGTTGCGCGAGTTGTTTGGCAGTAGTCGTACCTAGCGCTCTAAAGATAGCCTGCAGCGTTTGTGCATTGCCACATTGACAGGCGTAATGGAGCAAGGTGCCGGAGTGCGCTTGAGCTGGGTCAACAAAATTATCCTGCTTTGCACGCGAATCAACTAGCGAACCACCCAAGCTCGTCAAGTCACTCTCTTGCAAAGTTCCATTAAGGATTTTTGCTTTAATTTTATTATGCCAAGTCATGGTAGATCCTCCTTAGTCATCAATGACTTGCTGATGACTTGCTAAGGTTATTGGCGCGCAACAATGCGAATGGTCATTCCCCATTGGTACATTCACGCGAAACTCAACTAACAACTCAATAGCAATTAAAGGGTTTGTTACATTTAGACAACCGTGACCAAAAGGCCACATTCCTGGTAGGGTTTGATTGAGATACTACCGAACTGTAGTTTAAAACTATGCAGGCCAAACCTCAACGCTTAGGTGAGATCTCGCGAAGGATATCGCTACCTCACGATATTCGATTATTGATAAAACCGTATCAAAAAAAAGAAAAACAGACCACCCCAAAAACACGGGCCCCTCTAGGGCTAACGGCAGCTAGCATCAGCAAACGAACCTATTTTTGCCTTTGCCTATAACTATTTGATTAATTTGATATATTAGCTTGCTTGAGCTTATTAGTGTTTGCTTAGATTTGCCTAATAATTTGGCTATTTGGCGGAGAGAGAGGGATTCGAACCCCTCGATGAATGACTCCACCACTTCTGCTCAAGAACGAGCAAAAGTAATTTAATCTGTTGGATCACCAGGGGACCATTTACCAACAACCAGGGACAATAAACGACAACTGAGGTTCCATACTTTCTTCACTACCTATTGATGTTAGGTCGCCCTTGACTGAAAGAAAAAAGCTGTTTCGTTTCCAAACAATCAGCGACGATTACTCGAAAGTACGCTAACTGCCATATTACAACACTTGGGCTACACACAAACTAAAATGGCTATACCCGCATCACAATGAGTTCATAATGGAGTCGATCAAAAAAATATTGTGCACGCCTATAAAATCGGGGAAAATCTCCTGTGGCAAAACATGCAATAATCCCATAGCCTGACGTTTAATTGATGAAAAAATTGTTAGAATTAGAGGACTCATAGAGGAATCTTTTGCTGACAATACTGGAACATACAAGACAATCTAGGATTTTTTAATTTTCTACAACGGATTGATTTCAATTGTCTTACGTTATCTAACTCTGTCTCCTATGAAAAACAAAACCACTTGTTTCGGGTTCGATTCCCGCCGCCTCCACCAACTTTAGCTCGCTACGCGAGCTTTTCCATATCTTCTTACTTCGTCTGCTTAATCAGCCGATCAAAGTCACTTTCAAATAATCTATCTTGAGTTATGCGATATTTTTCGAATTCACTTTCAGCATGAGTTTTGGCGATTTCAGCAGTAATTTTACCAGCATCTTGCAAAATTTTACGATCGGTGGCAGCAATAAAACGGTTCAGGCGCTCTTCCCAATCAGCCATCGTCATTGGTATTTGCCTGAGCGCCATGTCTTCGGCGACATCTAAATAGGCGTTAACAAGACGTACCAACTGCACCATTTCGGTTTCAGTAAGGTAATTTTTAGCAACGACAACGTCAAATTTCTGGATTTTACCGTATGGAACATCTTTCCACGTCGTTAATCCCATATTGTTTTTTTCGGCATCGGCGCGCTTATGAATAATTTCTGCTGCTGTTTGGCCATGAATTGCCCAGTGCAATTTATTTTGAACTGTAGCAAAAAAACGTTGGGTTGCCTGCGCTGTGACATCGTAATCAATGGATGTACCATAAATATCTGTTATTTTTTGATAGAATTTCCGCTCAGATATGCGAATTTCACGAATGCGCTGAAGCTGTTCCTCAAAATATTGTTTCCCGAGGATGGAGCCATCATTTTTGATGCGTTCATCATCCATTGCATAGGCTTTGATGGTGTATTCCTTGATAATTCCCGTAGCCCATTTCCGAAACTGAACCGCACGCTCAGAATTAATCTTGTATCCAACAGCAATAATAGCCGAAAGATTATAATGTTTGGTGTTGTACTTTTTGCCATCTTTGGCAGTTATTCGAAAATTTCGAATAACTGCGTTTTCCTCTAACTCACTGTCAGAAAATATCTTTTTTAGATGATAGTTGACAGTATTGGTCTCCACATCATACAGAACCCCCATCATTTTTTGAGTTAACCACACATCCTCATCAGCGTATATCGCCTCAACGCCTCCTTCACCACTGGCCGCAACGAATGTCAGGTATTCTGCTGCGGATGAGCGGATTGTAGGCATATTTATTTTACTCATATTGGGTTCCTTATTAAGGACCATGCTATTAGTGGCGGTCTGCTTTTGTCATTGGAATTTCTGTACTGCAACCTTCGGCATCTTGGTAATTTAGAACTCGCTTGCTTGGTGCCATTATACAAAATAAAGAAAAACAAAAACACCATTGCCTATATATTTATATGGTGTAATTACCATGCACAAACCTTGACGCCGAATACAATTAAGTTTCATAATGTTAAGTATACAATTCATCTGCGGAACTAACACCAACCCAAAACCATCTAAGACTTAATACACTTGAGCATAACAACGGAACGAAACCAATATGAGAACTATAATGTGTAAAACCCTGAATAGTTTCAAAGAGGCTATCTGCTAAATCACTATGTCCTAATACTTCTAATAGATAGCCCAAGCGTTGCACCCATTGCCATTGCTCACTTTGCAACACAAGTGCCTGTAGCGTTTCTTTATCCAGCTTATCCGCTAACTCGTCAACCACCGTGGCAATTTGTCCTATACCACCACTCTGACGGATAAATAACAACAAGTCTCTTGCTGTTGTTTCCAGCGTAGAAACTTTCAGTGTGCCTGAGCGTGTATTCAATAAAGAAGTGCTAGCTTTACTTAATTGTTGATTGGTAATGAATTGAATACTAATTTGCCCACATTGAATGTTCTTGCGCTTTGTCGCAATCATAACTTGAAATACTTGCGGTTGCTGGTGTGCAGCCCCATGATACAAAGCCGCACTAAGCAATCCGACATAGTAATCCAAATCTAAACGCTTCATTAAATCATCGATGAAAAAGTCAGGCGGCAAACAACCCCTTTATCGAAACTCAGGCGACAATACAAGACAATATCCCTTCACAGGAGACGCTATTTGTTGCTTTTGCTTTAACCTTCTGAGCATACATGCGGCTGCATTTGGCGTTAGCCCAAGCGCCTCTTGGAGTTCTTCTTTTGTAAAAGAAACTTGGCCCTCGGAGGTTAATTGATCTAAATATTGCTGTGCTTTCATGGTTAGCTTAATTAGACATTTAAATCTATTTAAATGTCTAAAAACAACATAAAGAGAACCTTGAGAATCAAACAAGCTCACCATTGATAGTTTCAAACAATCACTACGTATTAGCTAACGCGGCAATCATACAATTTTATTCCGGTATAAATACATCACCTTAATATAGAGCCAGGAAACACGACACTCGCTGGCACAGCAGTTGCTGCATCTCTCGACGATGATGCCCTAGCAGATGATGACGCTGGTTCAACTTGTGATAATGGACATTCGTTCGGAGGCTGAATGACTTTATCAGAACAAATCATTAAGAGACGTCGAAGCCGTTCGGCCAATGTCATAGCTAGGTCTTCATTTAAGTGGCTTAGTACAGTAATATCCTTGCCAGAATTGAGGCACATCTTCTGTTCGGTCGTCTGAGGGGAGTGGGCTTCGGCCTGCTGAAATGCGCGCTGTATACGCTCTCGATGCCGTTGATACAGGGGAACAAAGGGATTTGCTTTCACTGAGACCGAATAAGTTACCTTGTCTTGTCGATTTACATAACGATATAACTGTAAGGCAATACTCTGTTCTCCATTTGAATCATACTCTAAGCGCAATCCATGCGTTACCTTCTCACTTATATTAGAGTGCCAAAAATATCGAGTAGGTGGTGTATAATGCACTGAGTAGCTAGAGTTAATAGCAACCCACGTGGGTGCTATGTTCTTATCCTTATTAACTGTGGGTAAACTGCCATATCGGGTTGTGTAATTCTTTATAAATCTTTCACCACGGTTAGTCCTGAAAATAACTTTACCAAGATTAAATACCCTTATATTTTGCGCTGCAATAGTTAATAGGTTGGAGGCAAACTCATCTACCGTCGTAATTGTTAAAGCAAACGTAGAATTCTCAATCTGACGCTCAATGGGCCACGCTTCTGTAGCTCGACAAAGACGAAGCTTTCTCGCCTCTTGATTTGCTCGAGTAAGTGCTTGTGAACGTCTTACTTCATTAGTCGGAAAACGCTCACGATATAAAACACAAAATCCAAGTAAAACGGGCAACATCGATCCCATTATTGAGGTTGTCATAAAAAATTTAAAGGGAGAAGTACCTGACCACTCTAGAAAATAAGATGACAAGCCTCCGTCGGTTCCACAAAGATAAGACAGATAATTGAAAATCCCAACGACAATGCCGATACAAAGCATAACCATTAGCGGCGGCAACGTTTTCGCCGTGATTTCGGAAAAAGCTGCTGACCTTTCTTGTGATGTATAGTAAATATCATATATGCCTGCTGCTACTTCGTCTCGTGTTTTGCTGAGCAGTAGCTCACTCTCTTTAGAAAGAAGACTACGATTAATTTTTCCTGCTTTCAGCAAATCACCGACTAATGTTAAGCAATTATACCTATTTTCTTTTTTAAGAAAGAAGTTTCCCGCTGCAAGCGTGTATTTTAAGTTCCTGGCTTTGAGACATTCCCATTTTGCATGAATTAAATCAACATCCAGCGTGTACAGCTCAATGATAATATCAGCATCGCCAATTGCGTCCTCGCCTTTTCGATTTTGCTTTCTGGCCTCTTCTTGATTATAGTGAACTTCAGCATCATAAGTGGAGAATGGCAAACATGACCTCACCCCGTTTGGGTTTAAGAACCTTAAGAAATTCTGTTCTTTCCTGCCTTTTTTTGTGGCTGCTCCATGTTTCCTTTCTCCGTCAGCCATCTCTGCGGCATAGAAACTGATATAAAAACCCATGTTATCCGGGCCGTCTCGGTAAGTCCGCAATGCGGCATGGCCCGGGCTGGATCCGCGTGGCAACCATACATATATACTCACATGATTTCTTTTCATTGCTATATCAATTCCAAAATTGATAGGTAGACTATCGATGCAATATCATAGAATGAGACATAAGCTGTCATCACTGACCGCGCCATGCGATACAGCCGCGTCATGGTTGTTACCACGATTATAAGCTAAACCTCCCGCCACAACGGCGGCACCACCACCAATTGCAAGAGCAGGCTTAGCGCCTGCGCCTGCCCCTGCTGCGAACAAGCCCGCTGCTCCCCCAGCTACAGCTGCGCCTGCGGGCACAACAACCCGTCCAACACTGGGGTCAACACCCTTTTGTGGTTTGGTATAGGCCGAAGAGAAAAATCCTGCATCAATATGAATACCTGCCTGCTTGAGCTGTCGAATACACCAAGTAATACAATTATCCGAATTGCTGCCATAACGCATTCTGGTGTACACTGAACCGCGGCCCGCCTTCGAGTATTTGATTAAGTCAGGATCATCTGCTTCTAAATCTTTTTGCCCTTCGAATTCATCCCGAATCGCCTTGTCCATCTTATTAATCTTCTTGAGCGATCGCCTCCAGCTACTGGCAGTAAGACTAGCATAGTAAGGTATTTTGTTTCGTTCACTTTCGGGGCCAGTATAGACGGCCTCAACATCCTCACGGCTTTGACAGATACCATCACTGCTATGACAACCAGCAGCTGGATCAAGAATTTTAATACTATTACGCTCATGATCAGGGATAATGTGGTAGCTATTAAGGCAAAATCTACCTTGCTCGTCATAAAATTCGACAATAATTTTTGCATGTCCCTTATTGCCAGAACCAGCCCACCGATGGGGAGCCTGGTACACGAGACTAATTACGCCTTCTTTTAGCGTAATAGGTAATTCACAAGAAAATACACTATTTTTGTGAAACCTCGTTGGATCTTTTTCTTGTAATCCTTCAAGTATATCTTGCGCAGATGCTGGCATTTTTAAATCCTTTTTTGTCGCTTAGTTAAGTTCCCGATAAAAACGTTGCGATCATATCTATAAATTTTTCAGCAAGCAAGGTTCTATCAGGCGAAAGCGACTAAAGATTATTACATAATGTAATATTATGAGGTGCTAAAGCAAACCAAACGAATAATTTAACCCTGCAGTTTTTTCACCCGCCCCATTATCAATCTTTGTGAATGCTAATATTATTCCAACTCGCTTTACCTGGTAATAAAACTAATGGATTACCATTTGCCGCAAAAAATATCCCTGGTTTATACTCGTGCATTCTGAACTGATCTAAATATAAATAGCCATGTTTTATAGTGATCGTTAATTTCCATGGTTTGCCATAGCTTGGCAAACTGTAAGTGCCCACGTATTTTCCCCACGCTTTTCGAGCTGGGCCAGGCTTATCATTTGGGCCATCATTGAAGTAGTATGTCGCCCCATCAAGGACTCGAGTTAGTGTCGGCACACCCATAACTGATTGCTCATTATAACGATAGACTCTATGTTCATCATTGTTATAGAACTCATGGTGGCCTATATATTTTAGAGGAAATGTACCCTGCTTAATAATATTACCTTCAACCCCACTATTGATACCACCTGAAATTGCCAAACCGTTTTTAACGTTTATAATCGAAAAACTAATCGTAGAAAAATTATTTGAAATGTAATTTCCTAGCATTTTTGGCTCTAACTTTTTCAGTTCATCCTTCTTTCTAGTCGCAATAATTTTTTCGAGAATATCGTTGGCAATCATTAAGTCAGTATTGGAGCCATAACCATTCGTTAACACAGTTACTCCCAAGTTATAAGCAGGATACCAAAGACTTGTCGAAGAAAAACCAAAGCCGCGCCCCAAATGCGCATAGTAAATATCATGATGGCGTAGGCCTCGCCAAATGCCAAACGCGGTACCAAATCGCTGCCCCTGCTTGGGATAGGGAATTTGTTGCATGAGCTTTATATAACGCTTATCCAGAATCTGCCGTCCACCATATCGTCCATTGTCTAATTGAAACTGGATATAATGGGCCATATCCTTAGCCGTACTATAAAGCCCAGCTGGGGCAAGCATTGAATAATTTACCGGTGTTTTCGCAAGATCAGTCACAGTCCCAATGGCTCTTTTTTTATTCTTTAGTGCACGAGCAACATCATAGGTGCTGTCATTCATCTGCAGTGGTTTGAATAAATGCTCCCTCATATAATCTATAAAGGTTCGCTTGCTAACCCTCTGCAGAATAAGCCCCTCAAGCTCAACCCCCACATTCGAATAACTGTAGTCTGTTCCGGGATTAAATTTTAGCCAAGTGCCTTTCAAAATACTCTTTACGTGTGAGGCATAGGATGCACGTGCATCATTATTATTACCAATAGGCGCATCGTGGGTAAAACCTGCTGTATGACTCATCAACTGTTTCAAATTCATTTGCGCCACAGGATGATAATTATTTCTAGTGTAGGCTTTTAAATCAGGCAGGTATTCTGAAATCGGTCGTTCTAAATTAAGTTTCCCTTGTTGCACAGCCAACATTACACCAGTGGCTGTCACCATTTTTGATTGTGACTGCACGCTGAATATGGTACTTGGCGTTATCTTGTAAGAATGTTTTAAGTCTGTATAACCAAAACCATCAGACCACAAAACTCCTTTATTATTCACCAATGCAATCGCCAAACCTGGCACATGATTTTGTTTCATCAAACGAACAATCGTAGGTTTAATTTGCTTAACGACAGTCTTTTCGCGTGGCGTCATCGGTGCCGCTGACACCATTGAGGCTAGGAAACAAGTAAAAATTAACATCCGTTTCATATCAACGTTTCTCTTAAAACCCATTGCCTACTCATTATGACTCCATTAACTTTTCATATCTGACGCAAGTAAAACCAATCTTCTAGCTTATGCAAACCTAAACCTGTTGCCTATACTGTCCTCGCTCTAACCTATCTGGCATCCCATAATGTTATGCTTCATCGTCCGCCGCAACCCAATATTTCAGTAGTGTCCTCGCTAATGCAGTCTTTGGCGGCAAATAAAAGCCCATGTCTGAATCACCTTTCAATGCCAAAATGATTTCATTTTTATGAACCCAGATAAGGTCGCGCAACTCTTTTTTTTCCATCACAATGGCATGTTGTGATGTCTTGATATGTACGCCAATCATGAGGCTATATGGAAATGGCCAAGGCTGTGAAATAAGGTATTCTGCCGGCTCACCCGAGATGCCTGCCTCTTCGTAAAGTTCGCGTGCCGCAGCAGCCTCAATTGTCTCTCCTGGCTCCATAAAACCAGCAAGGCAAGAATAATGTTTATCTGCAAAGTTATGCCCTGCGCCAAGTAAACAATACTCACCATTGGTAACTAACATGATTGCCACAGAATCAACTCTCGGAAAGTGCTCCCTATTACAATTAAGGCAATTCCTTTGCCATCCATGATTCGTTAGAACAGTCTTGCTGCCACAAGCCCCACAATACTGGTGAGTTTGATGCCAATTTAAGACACTGAGCGCTTGAGAAATAATACTTAACTTTTCTTTAGCTAAAACTCCCTGTAACGAATATTCTTTAACATCAACCAAAAAATAATTATCACACTCATCACCAACGTAGAGATTCGCAAAATAAAATTCATCCCCAACCACACCTAAGAACACCCGAGCAGTTGACAGCACCAATTTGTCATTAGATTGTTCTTGGCTAAAAAAACAAACTGACGAGGCTGTAAATTAAATTGTGTAACTGCTCATATTTGATAACCTTGCAATAGGAAAATCAGGAGTATGAGTATGGACAAAAGCAAGCTACAAGCGCTAGCGACTGAGTTAGCCAAAGACATTAAGACAGCCGATGATTTAA
>JAJFKG010000047.1 GCA_021773335.1 Gammaproteobacteria bacterium | reverse complement strand
GCCTCGTCCTCCTCACAGGCCTCAAGTTCGACCTTCTTCCAAGCCCACAACAGTCCACCGCCTAGCGACACACCCGAGGCGAACCACCGCACCGACAATACGCACGCCAATGGCCCTGGGGTTACCCATGCAGGCTAAGTCCCACCCCCTCGCCGTGCTCCCCAGGGTGCATAGCGTTCCCCATAAGTCAGTTCAACTGTCGTTAAAGAGAGGATGAGGTACCACCGCAGAGCGGTGGTACCAGGGCAATTTTTGCTCATTACTATCCCCGGATGGCGTTGCTACGCAACTTATCCGGGCTTGACGCAGAGACAGTACAAGCCCGGATCTGACAAATTGGCGCGAATTTTAAGAATATCCACAGGTCATATTCTTGGTACCTTCTGTCCCCACGGACGTCATCCTCCGCGCAGAATGAGGTGCCCCTGGCCAACTGCGGATTCTAGGTTTAATTCGGTCAAGAATCCTGTAATAATACACCCCCTTTAAGCGATTGCTTTTTTCCCCTAAGGAGAATCTATCAAAATGAGTGAGTCAGATATGTTGGAATTAAATGCGATGAATATTGGAACCCATCGGTATGAACGCCTACCCGTTGAAGAATTGATAGAACATTCTCTGACTCGTCAAGAAGGTGTATTGGCGGCTAATCAAGCCTTGGTCGTGAGCACTGGGGTACGCACCGGGCGTTCGCCACGTGATCGCTTTATTGTTGAAGATGATGCAACCCGTACGCGTGTTGATTGGGGCAGTGTCAATCAACCTATCGGCGGACATATCTTTGATAACTTATGGCAGCAAGCGTTAGATTATTTAAATGAACGTGAAGTCTATACCAATAATTTACGTGTGGGTGCAGACCCTGAGTTAGGCTTAGCGGTTAATGTGATTACCGAAATGGCATGGCACAATTTGTTCGCTAATAACTTGTTTATTCGTGAAAGTGATGTGAAGGACGATGATGCTTGGACGATTCTGAGTGCCCCGGGATTTGTCACTGACCCAGATATTCATGGTGTTAATAGCGATGCCGCAGTGATGTTGAATTTCTCACAAAAGCGCATACTCATTTGTGGGACTTATTATGCGGGTGAAATGAAAAAAGCGATGTTCACCGTGTTAAATTTTATTTTACCTGAGCATGATGTATTACCGATGCACTGTGCCGCTAACCTCGGTGAAAAAGGTGATGTTGCACTCTTTTTCGGTTTATCTGGCACAGGTAAAACCACGTTGTCAGCGGATCCAAATCGCTTTTTGATTGGCGATGATGAACACGGCTGGGGTGAATCAGGCGTGTTTAACTTTGAAGGTGGTTGCTATGCGAAGTGTATCGACTTATCACGTGTGCGTGAGCCCGTTATTTGGGATGCCATTCGCTATGGTACGGTGTTAGAAAATGTCATCATTGATGCGCAAACACGTGAACCTTATTACGATGATGATAGCCTCACGAAAAACACGCGTGCCGCTTATCCACGTGAATTTATTCCTGCGCGTGTTGAAAAGAATCGCGGTGGCCAACCCGATGCAGTGATTTTCTTGACTTGTGATTTATATGGTGTATTACCGCCAGTTTCGCTGCTTACCAAAGAACAAGCGGCGTATCATTTCTTGAGTGGTTATACTGCATTGGTTGGCAGCACTGAAGTTGGCAACGACAATGACTCGATTAAATCAACGTTTAGTACGTGCTTTGGGGCACCATTTTTCCCGCGCCCTGCTAGTATCTATGCTGAATTATTGATGAAGCGAGTGGAAAGCGCAGGTAGCCAAGTTTATTTAGTTAATACAGGTTGGACTGGTGGTCCTTATGGTGAAGGTGAACGTTTCCCGATCCCGACTACGCGTGCGGTGATTAACGCCATCTTAAGTGGTGAATTAAAAGATGCCGAAACCGATACGATTGTGGGTTTCAACTTGCGTATTCCTCGTTCTATCCTTGGCATTAATAGTAAATTACTCAATCCGCGCAACACATGGAAAGACGCTGCGCGTTATGATGAGAAAGCCAAACTATTAATCAATGAATTTATTGAAAACTTTAAGCAATTCGAAGTGTCTGATGCGGTATTAAATGCGGGCCCGACGTTAGAGGACTTGTAGTATCGGAGGCTGCCACCCGGTAAAGTCTGGGTGGCTCTATTTTTCATCGCGTTACAATATTATTACAACTAGTGGTAATGGTTATTATAACTAGTTGTAATAATTATTGTAACGTATTCTATTTAACTGTTTGATTTAATGTGTTTTATTTAAACGGGTCTTTAATGTTGGCTTTTTCACGGGCTTCGTCTTGGCTGATTGCTTTACTGGTTACTAGGTTTTGTAAGCATTGTTCGAGGGTTTGCATACCCGCGGAGCTGCCCGTTTGCATGGCTGAATACATTTGTGCGACTTTGTCTTCGCGGATCAGATTGCGGATAGCCGGTGTGCACATCATGATTTCGTGGGCAGCGATACGACCGCCGCCTTCCCGCTTCATTAAGATTTGCGCGATCACCGCTTGCAATGATTCTGATAACATCGTGCGCACCATCGCCTTTTCTTCACCAGGAAAGGCATCCACGATACGGTTAATGGTTTTGGCCGCTGAGGTTGTATGTAATGTACCGAAAACTAAATGTCCGGTTTCTGCGGCGGTTAAGGCGAGACGAATGGTTTCTAGGTCACGCATTTCACCGACAAGAATAATGTCTGGATCTTCACGCAACGCAGAACGCAATGCATGGTCAAAACTCCGCGTATCACGATGTACTTCACGTTGGCTAACGAGACATTTTTTATTTTCATGAACAAATTCAATGGGATCTTCAATCGTCAATATATGTTCGTGTTTTTGATTATTAATACAATCAACCATAGCGGCAAGCGTAGTGCTTTTACCGCAACCCGTCGGGCCCGTGACGAGGACTAACCCACGTGGTAACATGGCAATGTCTTTGAAGATTGCAGGTGCGTCAAGTTGTTCAAGGGTCGTGACTCGTGGGGGGATAATGCGTAGTACGCCGCCGATGCCGCGGTTTTGGTTGAAAACATTGACACGAAAACGCGCCAATCCCTCAAGCGCAAATGAAAAATCAGTTTCATAGATTTCTTCAAAGTCACGTTGCTGTTTATCGTTCATGATTTCAAATAAGAGATCGCGGGCGGTTTTATTATCCAGCGCAGGGAGATCAATGCGACGCAAGGTGCCATCGACACGAATCATAGGCGGAGTACCCGCAGATATGTGGAGATCGGAGGCATTGTTTTGGACTGTAAACGCCAATAAGTCTTTAATGTTCATGGGTACCAACTCCCTGCGTGGTAATTTTCATTTATGGTATGACCATTATGTCTGATAGCACTCAAATCGATATTGCACAGCGGCTTACTTTAGTACGTGAGCGCATTAATGCTGCAGAAAATAACCACCAGCGTACACCCGGCGCAGTCGATCTTTTAGCGGTAAGCAAAACCCATTCCAGTGCAGCAATCCGTCGAGCGGCGGCCGCAGAGCAAAAATGTTTTGGCGAGAGCTACTTACAAGAGGCACAAGACAAGATTAACGCCTTACAGGACTTAGATCTAGAGTGGCATTTTATTGGTCCGATTCAGACCAATAAGGCCAAAGGCATTGCTTTGGATTTTGCGTGGGTACATAGTGTCGATCGGCTAAAAATAGCACAAAAATTAAGTGAACAACGCCCTGAGCATTTAGCACCGTTGCAAATGTGTTTACAAGTCAACGTGAGTGGAGAGGACAGTAAGTCTGGCGTCACATTGGCGGAGCTAGCGGAATTGGCGCAGGCGGTCGTACAATTACCGCGGCTAAACTTGCGTGGTTTGATGACGATCCCAGCACGAACAGACGATCTCAGTGTGCAGCGCCATGCTTTTGCTAGCTTGCGCTTAGCTTTGGAAGCATTGAACGCTAAACATGATTTACAACTTGATACATTGTCTATGGGCATGTCGAGTGATATGGAAGCAGCGATTGCCGAAGGTGCGACGATTGTGCGTATTGGCACTGATATTTTTGGACCGCGGAAATGAGAAAAGTATGTGGGAAAGTATGTTAGAATTCCTGGTTTTTAACGAACCTTGCAAGGAAATATAATGGCAAAGCAAGCAGTGATTAGTTTTATTGGTGCCGGCAATATGGGGCGTAGCTTGATTGGTGGTTTGCTTGAGGATGGATATCCTGCGCAGTGTATCTATGCGGCAGAGCTAACCCAAGAGAACGCAACACAGTTGCAGCAACAATTTGGCATTCAAACAACCATAGATAATCACACCGCAATCGCTGCAGCCGATGTGGTTGTGCTTGCTGTGAAGCCACAAGTAGTGCCAGATTTAGCGCAGAATATTGCAGCTAGCATACAAGCTAAAAACCCATTATTGATTTCAATCGCGGCGGGTATTCGTGAAGTTGATCTGCGGCGTTGGTTAGGCGAACGCACGGCGATTGTGCGCTGTATGCCAAATACGCCCGCTTTGGTTGGTAGTGGTGCAAGCGCTTTGTGTGCCAATTCTAATGTCAGTGCGGAGCAACGTGAATATGCTGAATCGATTATGCGCGCGGTCGGCCTTGCCTTGTGGGTAGAAAATGAAGATGATTTAGATATTGTCACTGCATTATCAGGCAGTGGCCCTGCATATTTCTTCTTAGTGATGGAAGCCTTAGTCAATGGCGCGAAAAAGCTTGGTTTACCGGATAAAACTGCACAACTATTAACACTGCAAACGGCATTTGGCGCTGCAAAAATGGCCCTCGAAAGCGATGTGGATGTAGCAGAGTTGCGGCGGCGAGTAACGTCACCTGGCGGCACCACGGAAGCAGCGCTAAATAGTCTACAAGCAGCTAATATCATGCAATTATTTGCAGATGCACTGCAAGCGGCACAACAACGTTCAGTCGAGTTAGCAGAATTGCTGGCTAAAAAGGCGTAGGTGGACTATGTAAGTGTAGCTTTGATAAACACGCTTGCGCGTGCGCATCAAGGTTCATGGGTGAGGCTGAGTAAGTCACAAGAAGACGGAGAATCTAAATGGAAAATCCATTAAACAATGGTTTATTATTTTTAGTCGAGACTGTATTTAACCTGTACATCGTGATTGTCATGTTGCGTATGTTGTTGCAACTACGTCGTGCAGCGTATCTCAATCCAGTGATCCAATTTTTAGTGAAAGTGACGAATCCCGTGCTTAAGCCTTTACAAAAAATTCTACCGGGATTTCGTGGCTTAGATTTGGCCGCAGTGGCCTTATTGCTTATTTTGGAAATGGTTAAACTCAGTATTGTTGCGTGGATCCGTATTGCAGAAATTCCACATATTGGTGGTTTAGCGTTGTGGGCTGTCGGTGGTTTATTAAGTTTGTTGGTTAATGTTTATTTTTATGCGATTCTCATACAAGTCATTTTATCTTGGGTTGCACCCAGCACCCAGCATCCTGCAACAGAGCTACTTTATAGCTTGACCGAACCTTTATTAGGACGCGCGCGACGTATTATTCCACCGCTTGGAGGAATTGATATATCACCTATCCCGGTAATGATAGTATTGCAATTATTTGTCATAGTGTTGATTCAACCAATGACTAATATCGGCATTAGTATTGCATTAGGTGCTTAATGACGATAGCGACACTACTCAGTCAAGCATTAGAGTTTCATCAGGCAGGAGATTTGACGCAGGCACAAGCTTATTATCAACAGGTGTTACAACAGCAACCTGAACACACACAAGCCCTGCACATGCTAGGCATGAGTTATGCGCAACAGGGTGATTTTCATCAGGCTGCTCAAGTGTTAAAACAAGCAGTGCAGAGTGCGCCAGATTCACCTCACATCCATAATCATTTGGGTAATGCCTTAAAACGTTTACAGGATTATGATGCAGCCATACAACATTACCGCGCGGCATTGAAACTGCAGCCTGATTATGCCGAAGCCTACAATAATTTAGGCGCAACATTGTATAAACAAGAAAAATTGCCGGAAGCCGTTAAGGCATTTCAGCAAGCGCTCGATTTAAATGCTAATTATCTCGATGCACATTATAATTTAGCGTTGGCTTACGTGCGCCAAGAAGAATATTCACAAGCGATCACGCAATTTCAACGAGTTGTTGGATTTAAGCCAGAACATTTTCAAGCACAATTTCATTTGGCAAATTTGCTGTATGCCGCAGGTAAGCTTGATGAAGCCGCAAAACACTACGAAAAAGCTATTGAATTGCAGCCTATGTTTGTTGAAGCATATCAAAACCTAGCTGCGTTACACCTAAAGCAAGAAAACTATATCGACGCCTATCAGCACTATCAGAGTGCTATCGATTTAGAGGGGGATTCACCGGAAGTTTATTTTAATTTGGGCGTGATCGCTGGGAATCAAGCGCAGTATGAACAGGCAATTAAACATTATCAAAAAGCCATCAAGCTCAACCCCGATTACATAGAGGCTTACTATAACCTGGGGGTGGCTTATTTTAAAAAAGGCGATATTGCTAAGGCTATTGCTGCATATGAGCAAGCATTGCAACGTCAGCCAGACAATGAAACGATTCGCTTTATGTTGAATTCCCTAAAAAAAGAAAGCCAGCAAACTAAGACACCAACCGCGTATGTCAAAAAATTATTTGATGGTTATGCTGGACATTATGACAGTCATTTACGCGAAGACTTGACCTACCGAGCGCCTGAGTTGCTGCATAAGGCTATTCAAAAGGTAACGGATGTAGACAATCCACAATGGCGAATGTTAGATTTGGGTTGTGGTACAGGTTTTTGTGGCGAACTATTTGCTTCTCAGGCACAGTATTTGTCAGGTGTGGATGTTTCAGAAAAAATGCTGGAAAAAGCCCGTGATAAGCAGCTTTATGATGAATTGATTGCGGGTGATTTGGTGGTGGCATTGGCTAAAATGCAAGAGTCTTTTGACCTTGTGTTAGCGGCTGATGTCTTTGGTTATATCGGTGACTTACATGAGGTTTTTGAGGTTATTCGACCACGCATGAGCGCAGATGCACTGTTTGCGTTTACCGTTGAAGAGTTAGTAGGTGACAATTTTGTTTTGCAGCAGACAGCACGCTTTGCTCATTCTGAGCGTTATATTCGTGAATTAGCTCAACAACATAAGTTTACGGTGACGCAGTTTGAACGGATAACTTTACGCATGCAAAAACAACAACCCGTCTTTGGATTGTTGTTTATACTGACTCTTTAAGTTTAAGGAAAAGCGGGTATGGTTGGCTCAATGCCTTTATTCGTGGCTTCAGGATGTTGGCGTTTTACATGTTCACCAATGTCTTCGACTTGTTCTTTAGGCGCATCGACCATTACCAGGACTCTGCCTTCGTTAATCGCTTTTTGAAATGGCCTCAATTGCACATTAGGGGTGGTCATACCGATCATGCTGGCACTCCAAGCGCCGAGAATTGCGCCCGCTAGGGTGGTAGCGAACATGACACCACTTAATGCAACATCAAACATTTCATGACCAACCACGCCAGCAATGATACCAACCACGCCACCAAGTAACACACCTAGCAGTAGGCTGTGAATAATGTCATTTTTTTGGAAAATGGTGGCTTCGGGTAAATCTGCGATATCATTTCCATCCTTGGCAACGACGTGAATATGTCTAATTTCTATACGCTTGAGAAGCAATTCATCGACGAAATTTTGTGAGCATTTCACATCGGGAAACAAAAAATACATACGTCGCTTCATTCTATCTACCTCCGATGACACCCTAACTCATTGTTTTTCTGCATATTAGCGAAATCAATGAGGCATAGAAACAATGTGGTATCATACATCTTTTTGCTAAAGTTTAGACCATGATCCGCGCAGGGAGTTCCACAAATCGACAAAAACCCTTATGCAGAATTATTGCTTATCCCTCAAGAACTTAGAAGCTCTGTAGAAGCGGTCTGGCAGCGCTTTTTAGCCGCGTGTCGTGAGCAATTAGCGCCAGAAGCGCTAAAGAAATTGCAGCAGCTAGACGCTTTGCATAAATCCGTTATGCGTGTTTTTTGTGCGAGCAAATACGTGAGTGAAAGTTGTACGCACGATAGTGCGATGCTGGTGGATTTGTTTATAAGTGGCGATATACAGCGTAGTTACACCGAGGGTGAGTATTTAGACAAATTACGTGTTTTATTAGCGGGTGATCTGGATGAAGCTTCATTAGGGCGTGTCCTGCGTTGTTTTCGGCGCCGGGAAATGGTGCGTATTATTTGGCGGGATCTCATGGCCTGGGCACCACTTGAAGAAGTATTGGCAAATTTATCCAACCTTGCGGACGCGTGTATTACAGAAACCTTGCAGCGACTATATGCGCAACACTGTGAAAAGTATGGCACGCCTTATGATAATCAGGATAGACAACAATATATGATCGTTCTTGCTTTAGGCAAGCTTGGCGGCCAGGAATTGAATCTCTCTTCTGATGTTGATCTCATTTTTGTTTATCCACAGCAAGGTGGTACACGCGGTAAAGAGCGTGCACTGAGTAATGAAGAATTTTTTATTCAACTCGGTCAAGCTTTAATTAAAGTACTTAATACGATTACTGCGGAAGGTTTTGTTTTCCGAGTTGATATGCGTTTACGTCCATTTGGCGATAGTGGTCCTTTGGCGATGAGTATCCGTTCTATGAGTGAGTATTATCAACAACAGGGACGTGATTGGGAACGCTATGCATTTATTAAAGCGCGTAAGATTACTGGTGAAGGACGTCAAAGTGTTGAGTTGCTGAGGATGCTACGCGCATTTACTTATCGACGCTATATTGATTTTGGTGCGATTGAGGCGATACGTGCGATTAAACAACAAATCGACAGTGAAGCACGGGCAAAAGGTATGCGTAATAATATCAAAGTAGGCGTGGGTGGTATTCGTGAAATAGAATTTGTTGCGCAAGTTTTCCAATTAATTCGTGGAGGACAAGATCGTCGTTTACGTCAATCAAATTTATTAAAAGTATTAACAGTCTTAGGTGAAACCAATTACCTGCCAGCGGAAGTGCCAGAAGAATTGACTAAGGCTTATAAGTTTTTACGCAAAGTTGAAAATCGTTTGCAAGCAGTCGCTGATCGCCAAACACAAGTATTGCCAAAAACTCCAGACGGAAAAACTCGTCTCGCTTTTAGTATGGGCTATAAAAGTTGGACGGAATTTTATGCTGACTTAAGCCAGCATCAAGAAAATGTAAAACGTCATTTTGATAATATGGTAGCGAAATCTAAAAGCCAGTATGGCAAAGAGGACGATACACAAGTTCACTCGCGTTTTCTTAATATTTGGATTAAAGGCAAGGATCCTAGTGGTTTCCTCGAGAAGGTAGGGTTTGAGCCTGTGCAGGAGGTATTACAACTTCTAGATACATTTAAACAGAGTTATCGTTGTCGGCGCTTGCGGGCGAGTGCTAGAGATAGGCTAGATTTGTTGATGCCACAATTACTGCGTGTGGTTGCACAAACGCGAGAACCTAATTTAACCTTAAAGCGGATTATCGATGTGTTAGATGCCATTGTTTTGCGTAGTGCCTATGTCTCGCTATTACTCGAGAATGGCAAAGCACTTGAAGAATTAGCAACGCTCTGCGCTGCAAGTCCGTGGATCGCGCACCAACTTGCGCGTTATCCGGTGTTGTTAGATGAGTTGCTTGATTCACGTATTCTCTTTGCACCACAAAATAAATCTTCCTTACAATCAGAGTTGGAGCGTCAATTTAGCATCCGTCCAGAAGATGAAGCGCTGTCGCCGGAAGAGAATGCGATGGAGTGTTTGCGAAAGTTTAAACATGCTCAAGTGTTGCGAGTTGCTGCCGCGGATATTACAGAACGTTTACCGCTAATGAAAGTAAGTGATCATTTAACAGATATCGCAACAGTAATTTTGGCGCGCGCGCAACGTATTGCTTGGCAAGAAATGGTATCACGTTATGGTTATCCTGAAGGCTGTGATAAAGACGGCGGGCTTTCACAGTTTGCTATTGTTGCTTATGGAAAATTAGGTGGTATTGAGTTAGGTTATGGTTCGGATTTGGATTTGGTTTTTTTGCGTACGGATATGCAGACAGATCAACATACTGATGGTGAACAATCCATTTCAAACGCCGCTTTCTTTATTCGTTTGGGGCAACGTATTATTCATATTTTGAGTACACGTACATTTACGGGTGAGCTTTATCAAGTTGATATGCGTTTGCGCCCATCAGGTGATGCAGGGTTGCTAGTTTCAAGTATTAATGCCTTCGCTGACTATCAAAAAAATAATGCTTGGGCTTGGGAACATCAAGCCTTAGTGCGCGCACGTATGTTGACTGGCGATGAAAAGTTACATAATCAATTTTTAACGATTAGACGTGAAGTTTTAGCGATTAAGCGCGAAGATCGAACTTTACGTGAAGGCATTGCAAGCATGCGTCAGAAGATGCGCAGTGCTGTTAGGCGTGCCCCACAAGGATTCTACGATCTTAAGCAAGGCGTTGGCGGTATGACCGATATTGAATTTATTGTGCAATATGGTGTATTGGCTTGGGCCCATCGCAACCCGGCATTATTAACTTATACGGATAATATTCGTATATTAGAAGGGTTTGCTGCGGTTGAGCTATTAAGCGAGAAAGATGCGCAGGGCCTAATTGATGCCTATAAAACATTTAGGGCCTTAGTCCACCGACGTGATTTAGCACGCGAGCCAGCCTATATTATCAAAGATGAAGTAAAAGAAGAGTGTCAACATGTTGCAAACATGTGGCAGCACTTGATTGTAGATGGGGCGGAGGGGTTAGCTATAGCATGACTAAACGATTTTTGCTAGAATTGCCCGCATTTACAACTATAAAATACATTACTACTCATTATTAGTGGTTGTTAATGCTAAACCTTGATGCGCTGCTGCATGGCTTATCAAGGCTACAATTAGGGGTTATTATGTTAACTGAATATGAACGCATACTATTGATTGTATCTGAACGGATTGGTGACGTTATCTTTTGCACGCCAGCGATAAAGCTTTTACGTGAGCAAAAACCACATGCAACCATCGATGTGCTAGCCTTGTCTGATAACTCAAAAGGGATACTCATTAATAACCCAGCAATAAATAATATTTGGGTTAATCCAAAACGCGGTCAGATCCAACAGTTGGTGACGGGGCACGATTGTGTGCTCGATTTTCATAATAGTAAGCTGACACAAAAATATGTGAAACAGTTGGGATTGCCAACGTTTACTAGTCCGCGTAGTGGCGAAGCGCATCAAAGTGAAGTTGCCACACAGTTTGTTAAACAATTATTGCCGGCGTTGCCTGGCGATCATTACATTGCCGAAAACTATTGTTTGTTTCCACAAGCAGAACATTATGAAAAAGCAAAGCAATTGCTTTTAGATAATGGTGCAAGCCTAGATGGTAGTGAAATTCTTATTGGCTGTCATGTGGGTTGTCATAAAGCGATGCAACGTGCACAGAAATTTTGGAAGCGCCAAATTGTTAGCCACAAGATGTGGCCCTTGCCCTATTTTTTAGATCTGAACCGCATGCTTGTGCGTGACAATCCAAAGATACGTTTAATATTAACTGGTAGTCCGAGTGAACGTGTTTTAGCAGAGAATTTGATCACTCATAGCACGAATACTATTGATTTAATGGGACTAACGTCTGTTTTAGATTTGGTTGCCTTAATGGATTATTTCAGTGTATTTGTAACGGCTGATACCGGGCCTTTGCATTTAGCTAGTGCGACCAGTGTGCCCATTGTCACAATGTTTGGATCAACGCACCCGCGTTATACTGGGCCGCGTCCACTCAAAGATACGACGCTTGTATTACATGAATCGAGCATGGATAAGGTCTATCCGCAAACTGTTTATCGCGCGGTTTTATCATTGATAAAACCACAATTTGTTGAACGTCAGGTTGCAAGCGAAGTTACAGCCGCAGAATAAGGCTGAATATATAAGGAAATGGCATGGTAAAGTCAGCCAAAAAAGCACAAGCTAATACCCAACGGGTGTATGAAATCACGCACGATGATTTACCTCTCTCTTGTCCAACCCGCGAAATGCGGTTGTGGGATGCACATCCACGTGTTTATCTCCCTATCGAAGACACAGGTGAGGCTGTGTGCCCTTACTGTGAAGCGAAGTTTATTCTTAAGGCTTGTGCAGGATAACAGCTCGCATAATTTGGTTGAGCTCATCGAGATTTTGCGTGTCAAAGATATCATCATGACTGTCTCGTATAAATATAGGTATGGTCCTTGTGGCTGTTGTTGTTGGGTTATCTTGATATAGGCTGTTTGCTTCACAAAGTGCCCGCCTGGTCTCGCTGGTTGTTACTTACTGTAGAATTTAGACAGCCCAGAGATTGTACAGCTTCTGGGCAAGCATGGATTTCCGCAATAAAAGTTCATATAAATCAATTGTTTATATCGTTTAAGCGTAAGTGTGTTGCCACACCGGCTTTTGCGGTAAAATTCGCCTTTGCTAATTAATGAATCGTAGATAATAACCCTAAATGATACAGACTGTAGAACAATCCATAAGTGCACAAAAAGCCGAACAAATTTTAGTTATAGGCCCGGCTTGGGTAGGCGATATGGTGATGGCGCAAACCCTATTTAAATTACTCAAACAAGAGCGGCCAGGTGTGCTGATCGATGTGTTGGCGCCAGGTGCGACGTTGCCACTGTTGGCGCGTATGCCAGAAGTGCGTAATGCCCATCTGATGCGCGTGGGGCATGGCCAATTGCGTTTACGTGAACGCCGCCAGCTGGGCCACGCTCTGCGCACGGTCGCTTATGACCAAGCGATTGTGTTGCCTAATTCTTTTAAATCGGCATTAGTGCCGTTTTGGGCGGGCATTAAAAAACGCACTGGTTGGCAAGGTGAAATGCGTTGGGGCTTACTCAATGATATGCGTAAGCTTGATAAACAAAGTTACCCGTTCATGATTGAGCGCTTCATGGCATTGGCACTTAAGCGAGATGCTAACGTACCGGCAAAGCCACCGATGCCGCATTTAGTTGTTGAGCCACAGCAAGTTGAAATGACCCTGGCCAAACTTAAATTGACATGTGATAGACGTCCTATCTTAGCTTTATGCCCAGGTGCCGAGTATGGGCCTGCTAAGCGTTGGCCAACGGCGTATTTCGCACAAGTCGCCAAACAAAAAGTTGCTCAGGGTTGGCAAGTGTGGATCTTTGGTAGTCATAAGGAACAACCACTGGCGGCGCAAATCCAAGAAGCTTGTAATCATATATGCCGCGATTTAACTGGGCAGACACAATTAACAGAAGCCATCGATCTACTGTCCTGTGCGCATGCGGTAGTGAGCAATGACTCAGGCTTAATGCATATTTCAGCAGCGTTGCAGCGACCCTTGGTTGTTATTTATGGCTCGTCAGATCCAGGATTTACCCCGCCATTGAGTAAACAAGTCAAGATCTTGACTTTAGGTTTGGATTGTAGCCCATGCTTTAAACGTGAATGTCCCCTTAAACACTATAAGTGTTTGCGTGACTTACATCCACCGCGGGTATTGCGAGCTTTAGATGAATTGCTAGCGGGTGCTGGCCAGCATAGATTATCCGCTAACGTAGCGATTGTTTAAAACCGATGAAGCAATTGTTAACCTTGCCAACAGAATTAACCCAAGCTTGGAATTGTCCCGATCTTTTTAGCTATGCGATGCAATTGCAAGGGGAAGTGTTCCGGGATCAACCTGGGCGTAAAACCTTACGCTTTATCAGTAATGGTGATGGCTATTTTATTAAAATTCATACAGGTGTTGGGTGGCGCGAAATTTTTAAAAATTTATTGTATTTGCGTATACCTATTTTGGGCGCGAAAAATGAATGGCAAGCGATTCAGCGTTTACAAGCTATAGGGATTGATACGACGCCATTGGTAGGGTATGGCAGTCGTGGTAATAATCCTGCACGTCAGCAATCCTTCGTGATTACCCGTGAATTAACAGATATGCAAAGTCTTGAAGACCTTGCTAAACAATGGGTAATTACGCCCCCCAGCTTTCTAGCGAAGCGTGCTTTGATTCGTGAGATCGCGCGCATAGCGCGTCTTTTGCATAGTCATGGTGGTTATCATCGTGATTTTTATATTTGCCATTTCTTATTGCCTAATAGTATTTTGGCCAATTTGAGCAATAAAGATAAATCGTGCCATTTGTTTTTGATTGACTTACATCGAATGCAATGGCGCCGCCGTCCACGCCAGCGTTGGTTGATTAAAGATATTGCTGGGTTATATTTTTCAACCTTAGGTTTAGCGTTAAACCGCAGTGATTATTTCTATTTTATTCAATGTTATCGTGAATGCTCAGCAAAAATTGTGCTGCGCCGAGAAGCAGTATTCTGGCAAGCCGTTAATGAACGCGCGCAGGGTCTTTGGGATAAACATAAAGATGTAGTGGTGCGACGATGATAAGCGCAGAAGCATTAAGCCAATCCCAACATAGTATTCCTATGCCTTTACAGTTAACGTTGCAGGGTAAAGATGGACAGTGCAAAGTACTTTATTGTGAAAGGGTTGCGCGTGTGCTACCGGGTAAGCGCCTTGTCGTATATGGTAAGTGGGATGGGCAAGCAATTGTCGCAAAATTATTTTATGCGGGTAATCGAGCGCAACGTCATGCGCAGCGTGATGCTCGGGGGGCGATGTGTTTATTGCGGGCAAATATTTTAACGCCAGCATTACTGCAAGTTGGTAAGGTTGCTCAACAAGCTATTCATGTCGTAATCTATCAGCGTATTGAACCTGCGGTTGATTGGTATCGCCATTGGTGTCAACTTGTAACACAAGCGGAGAAGTTGCAAGGCATGCTCGACTTAATCAAAGTTATAGCCAACCAACACGCGGCAGGCTTATATCAAGGCGATATTTATCCAGATAATTTTATTCTTTCAAACACAGCCATCTATTCTCTTGATGGCGCGGATATCAGAGATTGTGGTGGCAAGCCATTGAGTGTGAAAAAAAGTTTGCGTAATTTAGCGGATTTGCTGGGGCAGTTTATGCCAGGCTATGATGGAATGCGCAAACCTTTGTTAGTTGCTTACTGTCAACAACGTGGCTGGCAATACCGCGATGAGTTATTGGTATATGTTGAGCGGCAGGCGAATAGGATACGGCACAAGCGTCAGCGTAAATTATTAAGTAAGGCGCTGCGCAATTGTAGTGAATTTATAAGTGATAGAGCTTTCCGGCACTTTAGTGTATGGCGTCGGGATATGGATAGTGCGGAATTACAAGAGTTTTTTCAAGATCCTGAGCGGATATTCACAGCACCAGATACTGTCATATTAAAAAGTGGCAATACTTGTACGTTGGCACGGGCAAACATTGCTGGTATGGATTTAGTGATTAAGCGTTATAATATCAAAAACCACAGGCACGCACTTAAGCGTGCTTTACGCAATTCGCGGGCGCGAATAAGTTGGCTGAATGCCCAACGTTTACAATTATTAGGTATTAATACTGCGAAACCCATTGCGATGCATGAAAAACGTATTGGCATTATACGCCGCCAGTCTTATTTTGTGATGGCACATGTTGAAGGTTGTACGGCAGATGAATATTTCAAATTGGGTGATATTTATAGTGAAAAGGCCAGTATTGCGATTGAATCGATAGTAGAAGTATTGCGAAGTTTGCGTATTAGTCGTATTTCACATGGCGATCTAAAGGCTAGTAATGCCATTATCAATCATGAAAAAGCGATACTGTTAGATTTGGACGCTATGCGCCAAACGTCCTGTGATTTTTTAGCAAAACGTCGTTTTACTAAAGATATTAAGCGATTCTTACGTAATTGGACCGACAATGAAAGTTTGCAACAATTATTTAAACAACATTTAATGTAGCGTGTTAGAGGGGTTTATGATGGATATCAGTATTATTATAGTGAATTATAATAGTGCGAAAGTGATCAAAACATGTTTGGATTCTATTTTGTCACAACGTGGTGTGGATTTTGAAATTATCGTTGTTGACAATAGTAGCCATGACAATAGCCTTGAGTTAATCGCTAATTACGATAAGCGCGTTATGCTTATCGAAAACCATCGTAATGTGGGCTTTGGGCGTGCCAATAATATTGGCTTTAAGTACGCCCGTGGACGTTATGTCTATTTAATTAATCCTGATGCGTGTTTGCAAACGAGTGATGATTTGCAATGTTTAATGAGACTGATGCAGGAGCATCCTAAATATGGTTTGCTGGGCACGCGTATTGTAAATACGGATGGTAGTAAAGAAACCGAAAGCAAGTTTTGTTACCCAGGGGAAAAGAAAATTAAACCACGATTTGCCAACTTACCGGGTGATATTGCTTGGGTGTTAGGTGCTAGTATGTTTATGCGTCGTGATATCTATGATGAAGTTGGTGGTTTTGATGAAGATTATTTTCTCTATGCAGAAGAAGCCGATCTCTGTTTACGCATTCGAGAGCTCGGTTATCAGATTGCACATACAGATGAAGTTACCATTAAGCATATTGGTGCGGTAAGTGAACGCACGAATGGTGAATATGGACGTTGGTGTAACAAACAAAAGGGTAAATATACGTTTTATCGTAAGCACTATGATCTTGAACAAAGCAAATTTTTAGTTAAAAAAGAATTACGCCAAGCGCGTTTTCGTTATCGGACTTACTGTTTGCGTAAATTAATTACTAGCCGGCACCAACGCTGTGAAAATCGTCGCCAGCGTTATAAAGCCATCTATGATAGTGCGCGTGAATTTTTAGCCTGATAGCGATAGATAACGACTTTATCACCTTTTTTGTTTTTAAAAACGTTTAGTGGTGATGTTTGAAAGGTGACAGCTATTTGTTTGTTTAAATGTTGATCGTTCCTTTTGACTTGTAAAACATAATAAGTCACCTTGTTATGACGGCTTTGCTGCCTGACAACCTCTTGTAGTGAGAATGTATTTGGCCCAGTGTTTATATCGATGCGATTAGTATTATGTTGTGTATAGTATGCCAAACGTCCACCAAAATCATGTCGGTGATAATGGTAACGCTTATTGACGATAATAGTTGCCGACTTAGGAATATTTTGTTTCACCCAGTTGCCGGCTTCCATAATATAGGCCTTGGAAGTGCCAAAGTGCCCCAAACTCGCTATGGTTAAATAAATAAAAGCAAGACAAATACCAGGAAATAGCACGCGTTGTAATAGCGATTTTGGACCAGGCTTGCGCCAATACTGATAAATTTTATCAATGCTAAATGGTGCGAAAGTAAGTATTAATATACAGGTAAGAAAATAGTAACGTTTACTCACTAAAAATGGTAGCTGTATATAATATGCAATTAACATCAGCACATTGAGCAAGATAATACTTAAGATAATGGTTTTTGCTGCCCAGTCACTACGCGTCAATTTTTGGTATAGCGCATATGCGCTAAGGAGTAAATAGAACGGTGTTAAGGTTGCGATAAATTTCCAAGTGAAGCCCACGAGGCAATGCCCAAGATAGCGAACGAATAGGAATGGTGATGATGGCGCTATGGCATACTGCTTAGAAAATTCTAATATACCAGCATCGACATAATGTTTAGCATTAACCGTGAGTAGTAAAAATTGCATGAAAGGCCGCTGGAATGTTGATAGCTTGAGCGAGGTTAGATTTTTCGGTTCGATAAATGCGATTAGCATAATAAGCAGAATAACGAAAAAAATGAAAGGACTGTAAATTTTTATAATTTGTTTGAGCTTAAAGCCTAGCGTGTTGTCTGGTTTGAGTAATATCAGCCAAGGTGCGAATGCGAGCATTAAGATGCCCTCTACTCGAAATAGGATCGCGATACACAGTGACAATCCCCATGCAAAACCTTTATGCCAACGAAATTCACGCGCATATTGGATCAAGTAACTAATTGACAATAATGAAAACAATAAATAACCAGAACCGCGTAATACATTATCACGGTAGTGATTGAGATAGGGGTAGGTCAGAATAACGATTGCGGCAAGCAATAGAGTGCGTCGCGTAGCACCGAGTTCTTCTACGAGTTTTAGATATACTAGCGTGGAAAAACTTAGCATTAGGGTTGCTAGTAATAGTGCGCTATGTAGCAAGGATAAATGAGTGAGCTGTGCAGTCCAAGCAATTACCAATGGATAGGCGACCCAATCATATACACCTCTAGCGCTTGCAATCCCATGGTTAATATAGGCTTTAGCTGAAGCGAGGTAAGCAAGCCCATCCACGTTGAAGGGTTGCTGATGAGATAAAATAATACAACTTATCAATAAGCTAATGAAAAAAGTGATTAGCTTTACTTGCTTGTTTGTTAGCTGGCTAAGAAAATAAGTAAGTTTGCCGTATTGATGCTGGGATTGTCGAGTTACGCTTGAGCTTGAATACGACATATCTGTATAAAATCCGTTAGTTAGACGATTAAATGGGTTATGTCTCTCGTAATTTCAGATACGAGAGGTATCGCAGTGTAGAAATATTTCATTATAATGTCCACCCATTGAGGAACAATGATGACAGAAAGCAAGAACCTATTTAAGTTAGAAGCGTTGGGAATTTTCATTGCCAGTGCGCTAGTTTTGTCCATGGGCTTATACCACCATGAATTCATTGGTTTTGAAACACGTTTTGCCTTGTTTGCGCAGGATATGATGCAGCATGGGATGAGTTGGTTTCCGTTGTTGTTTAATCAGCCCTATCCTGATTATCCCGTTACTGGGACCCTGCTGATTTATTTGTTTTCACTGCCATTCGGTCATGTCACTTTTTTTTCAGCAAATCTGCCTTATGTGATGACGGCGGCAACGACGCTGTTGGTAACCTATCTTATTGGCGCTATTTATTCTCGTCGTTGGGGTTTATATGCGGTTGTGCTGCAATTGATGACTTGGCAGTTTTTTCATGCTGCTCGTAGCTTAGGTTTGGATTTATATCCCACCTTAGCGACAGTTTTGTGTTTTTATTTGGTTCTATCGGCCCAAGTGTATCAACGCCCTAAACGGTTATGGTTTTTGCCGCTTTGTTTATTATTTGGTTTTGCTTTTCGCGGCCCGATCGGTTTAATTATTCCAGCTGCGGTGGTGTTTAGTTTCTACTTGCTAATGCGACAGTGGCGCAAATTAATTATTTTTTCATGCTATGCGGCGATTCTCTTGGTTGCAGCAGAGGCGGTTTTATATTTGCTGGCTTATTTACAAGGTGGTATGGCATTTGTGCACGACGTGTGGGTCATGCAGGTTAGTGGCCGTCTGGGGAATAATGATCGACATATTTTTTATTATTTTACGAATGCTATCCCTAATTTTTCTGTCAGTTATATCTTAGCTATTGCGACAGTTATTGCTTTAGCCAAACAGCTTTGGCGACAACAGTTGTGGCGCAGACCACTGCTTGATGAAATTAAATTTATTAGTCTCTTACTCGGGTGGATATTAATCATTATGTTGGGTATGACGTTGGCGTTAAGTAAGTGGCTGCGTTATATTCTTCCCATTGTGCCTGCATTATCATTGATTGCGGCATACCCTTTTGTCCATCAACATAAGCAACAAGGCTTAGAGCTTGTGCGTAATGTTTTTAATTTTATCTGTTATAGTTTGCCATTTGCGGGTGTTGCATTATTAGCAGTTGCTAGCAAATATGGGCAAATGTACGGGGTTAACTTAATTGAAAACCTAAATATACACGGTCTATGGGTGACTTTGTTGTTGGGTTGTCTTGCTGCTTTCTGCATTGCAAAATTTTTAAAGACCAAACCCATAAAACAACAAACTGCAATTTTATTGCTAGGTTTTATGATGTTTGTTACTGCAACAGTCTTAGTGGTTGAGCCTTTAGTCTACCAGCATAATCTCACTACACCGTTTGTTCAGCGTGTTGAGGGTTTACTTAAACCACAACAAAAATTAGTATTTTATCAAATTGGTCCAGATGGTTTGGCGATAAATTTTGCGGTAAATAGTCGGCAGCATTATGCAGTGGATTTTGTTAATGAGCCTAAGCAAGCTTTGGCGTATCCACAAGCAGCAATTTTTGTGACTAAACAAAAGATATATTTGCGAGATAAGCCTCATTTTATGCATCGTAGTCAAGTTGTGGCCAAAGGGAAGTTGGGACATAAACCTGCAATCGCTTTCGTAATGATGGGCCCTACCAAATAATTTCTCTAACGAGCTAAGTAAAATTCTAATGTCTTTCGGATCCCTGTCTCGAAGGTTTCTTGCGGTTGCCAGCCAAGCCCATTAGCAATTTTGCTTGAATCGATCGCATAGCGCCAATCGTGACCAGGGCGGTCGTTTACGAAACTGATCAGATCGGCGTAAGGTGTTTTGCCAGGCTTTATTTCATCCATTAATTGACAGATAGTCTGCGCAATGGCGAGGTTAGTCCACTCATTGTTACCGCCAATGTTATAGGTTTCACCTAAGTGCCCGTGTTTTATGACGGTGTCAATGGCATGGCAATGGTCATCAACGTACAACCAATCACGAATATTACTGCCATCGCCATAGATAGGTATAGGTTGATTTTGCAAACATGCATGGATGATCGTGGGGATCAGTTTTTCTGGGTGTTGATGTGGGCCATAGTTATTAGAGCAATTACTCGTTGTCATCGGCAAACCATACGTATGAAAATAGGCTCTCACGAGGTGATCAGCGCCGGCTTTAGATGCGGAGTAGGGAGAATTGGGCGTGTAAGGTGTTGTCTCTGTAAAAGCTGGATCATCCTTGTTGAGTGAGCCGAATACTTCATCAGTCGAAATATGATGAAAACGGCAAGCGTTACCCGCTAAGTTCTTTTTATCTAACCAGTAATTACGAGCAGCTTCTAATAGTGTAAAAGTCCCTATCAAATTAGTTTCAACGAATTTTGCTGGGCCTGTTATCGAACGGTCAACATGGCTTTCAGCAGCAAAATGGATGATTGTATCTATTTCATATTGTTGTAACAATTGATTAATTAGTTTAGCGTCACATATATTGCCTTTGACAAAGCGATGCCGCTGTTCGTCAACCTGTGCGAGATTATCCATGCTGCCCGCATAAGTTAGGCAATCAAGGTTAACGATATTGATTTTATTATTTTTGTTTAATAGGTAATGAATAAAGTTGCTACCAATAAAGCCGGCACCGCCGGTGATAAGAATATTATTCGCGGTATAATTAGTCATTATGTTGGTTTGTCCTGATATAATTTCTGAATCATCTCTTTAACACGTGCTTGCCAATTGGGTTGTTCGATAGCAAACGTTGTGTTGATTTTATGACAATCTAAAATTGGTTGCGCAGGCCTATTAGCGGCGGCTGCATATTCGGCGCTAGTAACGGGTTTGATTTCTTTAACTCGCAAATCGCAGTAGGGTCTGGCCAGATCGATGCAGAATTTGGCGTACTCAAACCAAGTTAATGCGGGTTTGCCGGTATAATGATAAGTGCCCCAAACATTAGTTTGTCCATTATGAATGGCACGTAGTATGGTAAAGCTCGCCTTGGCAATGTCATAAGCGGGGGTTGGTGTGACGTATTGGTCGTTAACAACACGTAGTACCTCGTGTTGGCTAGCCGCTTTGATCATCGATTTTATGAAGTTATGCCCATGTTCACCAAACACACCACAAATACGCAATATAAGGTGTTGTGGGAGGATTTGTCGGATTGCTAATTCGCCTTCGAGTTTACTTCGTCCATATACATTGAGTGCAGAAGTCGGTGAGTTTTCTTGAAAGGGTTGTTTGTGACTATCACCATTAAAGACATAATCCGTGGAATAATGCAGTAAAGGAATATGTGCCTGCTGACAAGCATGAGCGATATTGTTAGCGCCGTCACGATTGACTGCTAGACATTGAGCTTGTTCGCTTTCTGCTTTATCGACTGCAGTATACGCGGCACTGTTAATGACAAAATCGGGTTTATGTAGTGCGATAGCATCGCTAACAGCTTGGGCGTCAACGATATCCAACTCGTGGTGGCTAAAAGAAATGATATCACAGGTGGATTCTTTTGCTAGTTTACGGATTTCCCAGCCAACTTGACCATTGCTGCCAGTGAGTAAAACCCTCATGAAAAATCCTCATATTTCGGTAAACTATCGACAGGTATGTCTTTTAATGTGGGTTTGTTAGTATCCTTGGGCGATAAAGTTGGATCGCTAATCGGCCACGGAATATCAAGATCGGGATCATCCCAACGAATTGTAAATTCACAATCGGGCGCATAGTAGTTGCTACATTTATAGTGGAAGCCAACATTATCGGTTAAGGTGCAAAAGCCGTGCGCAAATCCAGGAGGGACATAGAGCTGTTGGTGGTTTGCCGCATCTAAGGTTAAGTAAGTCGCTTTACCAAAAGTCGGTGAGCCAATGCGGACGTCAACCGCGACATCAAAGACTGCACCGTGACTTACCCAGACTAATTTACCTTGGGTATGAGGTAATTGGTAATGTAAGCCGCGCAGCACACCTTGTTGAGAGTGTGAAATGTTATCTTGCACAAATTCAACATCGATGCCTTGTTCGGCATAACGTTGACGTTGATAACTTTCAAAAAAATAACCGCGCTGATCGCCAAATACTTTAGGTTGAATGATTAATACACCGGGTAGTGAAGTTTTAATAATTTTCATAGCTTATTGTCTAACGGTTCTGTGGTAAGCAATTCCAATAAGTATTCACCATAGTAATTTTTGCACAGTGGTTCTGCTAATTTGCGTAGTTGAGTGTCATTAATGTAACCCATACGCCAAGCAATTTCTTCGGGACAACCCACTTTGAGGGCTTGGCGATCTTCGAGGATTTTAACAAAACGTGCGGCATCAAGTAACGAATTATGTGTGCCAGTATCCAGCCAAGCAACGCCGCGGGCAAATTTATTCACGCGCAATTGACCTTTAGCTAAGTAGGCACGGTTTAAATCAGTAATTTCCAACTCGCCACGTGCTGAAGGCTGCAATTGTTTTGCCAATGTGCTGGCTTGTTGATCATAGAAATACATGCCGGTAACGGCAAAGTTTGATTTGGGCCGTTGCGGCTTTTCTTCAATATTAAGTGCCTTACCTTGTTGATTAAATTCAACGACACCATAACGCTCGGGATCACGAACATAGTAAGCGAATATTTCTGCGCCTTGTGCTTTTTTGATCTGAGCGGCTGTCTTTTGTAATAGACTTGCCAAACCGTGGCCATAAATCACATTATCGCCGAGAATAAGGCAAACACTATCGCCGCCAATAAAGTTTTCACCGAGAATTAAAGCTTGTGCAATACCTTCAGGTTTATCTTGTTGTTGATAGCTCAATTTAATGCCCCACTGTGAGCCATCACCTAATAACTTTTGATAAAGTGGTAAATCATCTGGTGTGGAAATAATTAAAATATCTTTAATGCCGGTAAGCAATAAGGTAGAGAGTGGGTAGTAAACCATAGGCTTATCATAGATTGGCATCAATTGTTTGCTCAACGCCAAAGTGAGGGGGTATAAACGTGTGCCTGAGCCACCTGCTAAAATAATTCCTTTCATTGTGAGTATCATTTCCTTTTTTGGTGTTATCGCCTAACTGTCTAATGAGCAATCGGTGAGGATTTTATCAGCTTCTAGTTGTTTTAATCCACGTTTAATCCGCCGTAAGCCGTTGCGAACGGTGCGATCGCGTGCACCCAGCTCTGGGTTTAAGACCATGGTGGCATGATTGAGATGATCGACATATTGTCCGAGCGTCTCAGAGGGTAAAAAAATCATCTCATAGCCTCGTTTTGTTAAACCATCATGCAAGGCTTTGCCAGCGGTAGTGTGCTCATCCATGAAGGTTAAACCTAACTGTTTGATTAAATCAGCGCGATATAGGGCGCAGTGACTGCGTAAATAATAAGTATTTTTACCGACGCCAGTAATGGCATGATCGTCTTTTCCGGTCAAATGATAATAGCGCGTCTGTACTTTACGCTCGATTGATTTAGCAACACGGCGTACGAATGGTTTAGCTTCTAGTTTCCATGAGCCAACACCGGCGACAGTGCCCTTACTGTTAATGTGTGACAATAAAAAAGGTAGCCAGTGCTTGTTTTTAACCATGGTGTCGGTATGTATTGATAACACATAAGGCGTGGTGACCGTGGCCATCGCGTCATCGAGAGCACGTGCATGTGACTCAGGGCCTGAGCGATCCGTTTGAGTATTACGCTCAATAAGTTCAATCCAATCTAATTGACGTAAATACTCACTAGATTGATCACGTGAGTCATTGTCGATGACAATGACTTTAGCTAATTCAAGCGAAGTGTATTTGCGAATTAAACGTAAACAGAGTTTAGTGAGTTTTGGGGTTTTGTAGTTTGGTATTAATATGCTGACTTGGGGTTCTGACATATTCACTTCCTTGTTTAATAAAAATTAATAAAAACGTTCTTCACCTTGTGGGCGTGTCTTAAAACGACGATACAACCAGAGATATTGCTCGGGTTTTTCGCGCACCATGTTTTCGACGGTTTGATTAACGCGGTGAGTATCTGCTTCGATATCTTCACTCGGAAAATTGTCTAAAGCCGGGTGAACAATCAAATCGTAGCCGTTGCCATCGTCACGCCGATAATGTGAAACAGGCAGTACTACCGCGTTTGCCAGCTTCGCCAAACGTGATGTGGCGGTGAGGGTGTAAGCGGGATAGCCGAAGAAGGGGGCGAAGATACCGCGTTGACGCCCAGGGTCGATATCAGGGCTATACCAAAAATATACGCCACTTTGAATACACTTTACAATGCCGCGTATATCATTGCGTTTAAATAAGCCAGAATAATGTGGGCGCCGCGCGTCGGTAATCAAACGGCTGAGTAATGGGTGTTTAGGATTGCGATAGATTACTGCAAAATCAGAATACTGTGAAAATAAACGGCCCACTAATTCAAGGCATGTAAAGTGGGCACCAAGAACGATAATACCTTTGCCCTGCGCTTGCGCGCGATGGAAATGCTCGGCGCCGCTGACATGCGCTAATTTGCGCAAACGTTTGTTCGATGCCCACCAGCCCATGCCGGTTTCAAAAATCGCAATGCCTAAAGATTGAAAATTGGCACGCAGCAGGGCTTCGCGTTGTTGCTCATCATACTCGGGATAGCAAAGCTTTATGTTGGTGCGTGCGTGCGTTTTACTCGCGATCGGCAGGCGGTAGAGAAGATTGCCCGCGAGTTTGCCTAGCTTTAGTTGCCAGCGATAAGGTAAAAAAATAAGCAATCTGTACAAGCCAATAAATAATAATAATGGCCAGCCACGCGGATTTAAGTAACTTATTGATTTGTCTTTATTTTTTTGTTTCATGGGTAAGGGCTAATCAAATTTTACACAGATAGGGCGTTAGTCTATCGTACTTTGTAGGTATTGATAAGCGCGTGGTGTGCATCAGGGCCACAGGTTTATGCCCGGCGCCCATTCCTTTACAAAGAGTGGCTTTTCACGTCAATCCTGAGGTAAACTTCTGCCTGGACAAATACTTAGGTGTATAAGCACGGATTATGAAAATTATCATCTTAGGGGCTGGTCAAGTGGGCGGCACCCTCGCAGAGAATCTTACCCTCGAAAATAATGACGTGACAGTCATTGATATACAACGTGAACGCTTAAAAGAATTACAAAACCGGCTTGATATTCGTACGGTATTGGGGTGTGGTTCATACCCTAATATCCTAGAACAAGCTGGCGCAGATGATGCAGACATGTTGATTGCGGTGACTAACGTTGATGAAACAAATATGTTGGCTTGTCAAATTGCTTACACTTTGTTTCATACGCCAACCAAAATTGCACGCGTACGTTCACGTCATTACTTAACTCACCACGATTTATTTAACAACGATGATATCCCTGTTGATGTGTGTATTAGCCCGGAGCAACTTGTCACTAATTATGTACAACGTTTAATTGAGTACCCTGGTGCACTGCAAGTGTTAGATTTTGGCGGTGGGGTTGTGCAGTTGGTCGCTATTAAGCCTTATTATGGTGGTCCATTAGTGGGGCAAACTTTAGCATCGCTAAAAGATTATATGCCAGATGCGGAGGCACGTGTTGCAGCGATTTTTCGTGGTAATCGCTCGATTCAATTACATGCCGATACGACCATTGAAGTTGGTGATGAAGTGTTTTTTATTGCGGCACGTGCTGATATTCGTAAAGTCATGGGAGCTTTGCGTCGTTTAGATAGCCCTTATCGACGTATCATGATTGCCGGTGGCGGGAATATTGGCTATTGCTTAGCGGCCGCATTGGAATCCAATTTTAATGTTAAGATTATCGATCATAATGCTGAACGCACGCAGGATTTGTCGGCAGAGCTCGATAATGTCACAGTGTTGCAAGGAGATGTATCGGATCGTGAATTGTTGATCGATGAAAATATTGAACGCACCGACGTATTTTGTGCGGTGACTAATGATGATGAAGCCAATATTATGTCAGCCATGTTGGCAAAACGTTTAGGTGCACGTACGGTTATGGCTTTAATTACGCGTACTGCCTATGTGGATTTGATTGAGGGTAGCGAAATCGATATCGCAGTTTCACCGCAGCATGCGACGATAGGCAGTATCCTGACGCATATTCGGCGTGGCGATATGGTGAAAGTGCATTCGCTACGTCGAGGTGCTGCAGAAGCCATCGAAGCGATTGCCCATGGCGATAGTAATACGTCTAAAGTGGTTGGGCGCCGCATTGCTGAGTTAAAGTTACCGAAAGGTGCGACAATTGGTGCAATTGTGCGAGGCGACAACGCAATTATTGCGCACGATGAGTTAGTGATTGAATCCGAAGACCATGTGATTTTATTCTTGGTTGATAAAAAGCGCATTCGCGATGTTGAACAACTTTTCCAAGTCGGCGTTGGGTATTTCTGATTATGCAATTTACGACGATATTTCGTATTCTTGGCGCACTCTTGATGTTATTTAGCTTAACCATGCTGCCGCCGGTATTTGTCGCATGGTTATATAAAGATGGCGGTGTTCCCTCTTTTATGGGCGCTTTTTTAGTGACTCTGGCTACTGGGTTTTTATTGTGGCTGCCATTCCGCCATCGCCATCAAGACTTAAAAACACGTGATGGTTTCTGGGTTGTTGTGTCATTTTGGTTAGTGTTGTGTTTTTTCGGGGCGTTGCCGTTTATGCTCGCTACCCATCCGCATGAAACTCTGACGGATGCGGTATTTGAATCAGTTTCAGGTTTGACGACCACCGGTGCAACAATGTTATCGGGCATCGATTTTCTGCCACATGCGATTCGCTATTATCGCCAGCAGTTACAGTTTCTCGGTGGCATGGGTATTATTGTATTGGCGGTAGCGATTCTGCCGATGTTAGGGATTGGTGGTATGCAATTGTATCGCGCAGAAACGCCAGGCCCGATCAAAGATAATAAACTGACGCCAAGGATTACGGAGACAGCCAAAGCCTTATGGTATATCTATGTCGGGTTAACCATATTGTGCGCCTTGGCCTATTGGGCGGCGGGCATGAATTTGTTTGATGCCATCGGCCAGAGTTTTGGTACCGTATCGACGGGTGGCTTTGCGACACACGATGCGAGCTTTGGTTATTATCACAGTACCACTCTAGATATGGTTGCTGTGGTGTTTATGATTGCGGGTGGTACTAATTTCGCCTTGCACTTTTTATCGATGCAACATCGAGGCTTAGGACATTACTGGGCCGATTTAGAATTTAAATCGTTTATTTATATTTTATTGTTGATTTCTGCTATTACCGCGGCGGTGTTGATTAGCGCCGATTATTATGCCCGCCCAGGACTTGCGCTTATAAAAAGTGTTTTTAATGTGGTTTCGATTGCAACAACGACGGGTTTTACCTCCGCAAATATCGCCTCATGGCCGACATTTATACCGATCTTATTGATGGTCGTGGGGATTGTCGGTGGTTGTGCGGCATCGACCAGTGGTGGCGTTAAAGTTATCCGTCTATTACTACTGAATAAACAAGCGATGCGTGAAGTCAAACGCTTGATTCACCCACGTGCAGTGATTAGCATTAAGTTTGGTAAACATTTGTTACCAGAAGAAGTGATCCAAGCGATGTGGGGATTTATTTCAATCTTTGTCGCCTTATTTATTGTGCTCGTATTAGCCTTAATGGCAACCGGTGTCGATCTGCAAACGGCCTTTGGTGCAACAGTGGGCTGCTTTGCTAACGTTGGCCCAGGTTTGGGTAGTGTGGCAAATAATTACGAAGGTTTGACGCTAACCGCGAAATGGCTTCTCGTGTTTGCGATGTTAGCGGGTCGTTTAGAAATCTTTACCCTACTAGTATTATTTACGCCCACCTTTTGGAAGTTGTAACTCGTGCGCCTAGCCCTGTGTATCTTTAAATATTTTCCCTATGGCGGTTTGCAGCGTGACTTTAAACGCATTGCCGAGCAGTGTTTGGCATGTGGTCACGAAGTTACTGTGTTTGCTATGGAGTGGCAGGGTGCTAAGATTGATGGCATTGCTACGACAAAAAAACCTGTGATTATGATCCCCAAACGTGGTTTGACAAACCACAGTCAAGCAAAGCATTATGCCAAACAAGTTAAGCATTACATTGAACAATTGCCCGAGCAAGCTAAATTTGATTGTGTGATCGGCTTTAATCGTATGCCTGGCTTAGATGTTTATTTTGCGGGTGATGTTTGTTTTGCTGAACATGCTAAGCAACGAAGTTGGTTTTATCAATTGCAGCCGCGGTGTCGTAGTTATCTCGATTCGGAACATGCCGTTTTCGCGACAACGAGTAGTACACGGATTTTGTTTTTAACGCCACAACAAAAGCAAGCTTACCAAGCTCATTATCAAACGCCAGATGACCGCTTTTATCAATTGCCACCAGGTATTGCGCGTGACCGCATTGCACCAAATGACAAACAAGCATTTAGTATCAGTGTGCGTACTGAACTGGGTTTAGCTTTGGATAGTCCCATATTGTTAATGGTCGGATCGGATTATCATCGTAAAGGTTTAGATCGCGCGCTTTTGGCGCTTGCGGCCTTACCGGAGAATGTCCGTAGTTCGACACACTTAGTTCATATTGGACGCGATAATCCGGCACCTTATTTACGCCAGATACAACAGTTGGGATTAGCAGCACAGGTACATTTGCTCGGTCCGCGCGAGGATGTTGCAAGATTTATGTTTGCTGCAGATATCTTTTTACACCCAGCGCGTAGTGAGGCCGCGGGTATGGTGCTTATCGAAGCATTAACGGCGCATTTGCCGATATTGGTGACCGAGGTGTGTGGTTATGCATACCATATTGAAGCGGCACAAGCAGGTTTAATAATAAAATCACCGTTTCAGCAAACTGATATGAATGCTAAACTACAAACTATGTTGATGGATAAGGCGCGAATGCAACAGTGGTGTGATAATGCTAAACATTATGCACACAATACTGATTTGTATAGCTTGGCCGAAAAGGCTGTAGCGTTTATTGAAGCGCGGGGCTAATATGTCAATCACCACCGCAGAGCGGTGGTACCAGGGATTTTGTCATCCTCGCCCCCGGATGGCGCGCGTGCCGCGCTTGTCCGGGCTACAGGTGTGGCGCTAAATTACGGGTGCTCGAGCTATGCCCTGTGGGTGCGCTCGACAATAAGCAACAAAAGGAACCACTATGGAATGGGCTAAAATTATTTACGTACTCGTCGCCGCACTGATCGCATGGTTTTTATATCGTAGTATCCGCGGCAACAAAGCATTATTCGCCAAAGCCAATATCACTAAAAGCCTCGGCACGCTCGGCATCCTAGCGTTGATTTTGATTGCCTTTATTGCTTTTTTAGTGATGATGGTTAAGCAGTGATATTTCGATATTAATTGAATGTCACTTTAACTTTCGCTCAAAATATCGTTGACATCATGCCACGGAAGGACATTTGCTGATGAACGTGATTGCCTTTCATCACCGGCGTAGATCAAGAAACTATTTTTCGGTGTTTGGCCTGATAAATTTTGCCAATAGCTAAGTCCTTTGAAAAAATCCTGATTTAATGTTTTGCCAGATTTTATTTCGACTGATAGTAGTTGGTTTTCTTGTTCAACAATGCAATCAATCTCATTGCCATTTTTATCACGCCAGAAATAAATGTGTGGTTCGAGTCCTAAGTTATGGCGTTGTTTCATGATTTCCGTAATCACGAAGCCTTCAAATATAGCGCCTTTTAAGTAGTGTGTTTTGAGTTGTTCCGGCGTTTCTATTTTTAGCAGTGAACAAACTAGGCCACTGTCATAAAAATAAAGTTTCGGTGATTTAATTAAACGCTTATTGAAGTTGTTATGAAAGGGTGACAAGCGATAAATAAGAAAACTTGCTTCTAGTATCGAGAGCCAGTTTGTTGCAGTTTTGCGCGCGATACCGCAATCGTTAGCAAGTGCTGAAATATCGAGTAGCTGTCCATGACGCCCGGCGCATAGCGCGATAAAACGTTTGAACGTGGTGAGACTTGTAATATTAATAATATCTCTAACGTCTTTCTCAATATAAGTTTGCGTATAGTTTGGGTACCAGTCAATAGGATTAATATCATGTTTGTATATACGTGGATAAAAACCATAAAATAATTGTTCACAACAATCTTGCTTCACGGCATTTTCATTGTTTAGTTCAGTTAGGCTCAGTGGTAGTAATTTCAAAAGTGCCGTGCGGCCAGCAAGGCTCTGTGTTAGTTTTTCTAATAAAGTTAATTGTGCTGAACCTGTTAAAATATATTGTCCGGGTGAATCAGTCTTATCAACCTGGGTTTGTAAGTATGACAACAGGTCGGGAGTGCGTTGTACTTCATCAAGAATGACTTTATTGGCGTAGTCAGCTAAAAATCCGCGAGGATCATTTTCCGCATAGGTGCGGTTATCTAAATCTTCAAGTGATAGGTACGTGTAGTCAGGAAAGCTGGTGCGGGCTAAGGTTGTTTTACCAGACTGTCTGGGGCCGATCAGGCATACAATTGGGAAGGATTGAGCTAACTGCTGTAGCTTGCTCGATTGCAGGCGCCTAAATACAGGTTTATCGTTTTTGGACATATTGCTACCTCGACTTTACATATTGTCCAGTATAATTGTTTTGGACAATATGTAAAGTCGAGGTAGCAATATGTCCTGTTTCAGTTAATCGTATGATTTTAAAGGATAAATAATCTAGTGAATAGGCGTGTTAATGCTTATAACGCTTAGTTTTCTGGTTGCTAGCACACGGTATGCCACGTGACACTGTCATCCTGAGCCCATAGCGAAGCGGTAGATTTTATTTTGCTAACGGCTATAAAGATAAGAACGAAAGGCCGATCAACAACGCGAAGGATCTCTCGAAAGTGCTCATACGCCCACCGTCACACATTACAAAATCAAGTCTCTAATCAAATCGCCCATTTGCCGACATCTGCTGCCGCCCACAAAATGACCGCTCGTCACACCGCAATCAAATCATTTTCACCATTTCACCATAAACACAGCGCCCCATTAAAATTCATTTTTGCATTCTTGATAGACGTCCACTTTAACTCCCGAACACTAACTTACTGAATAAATTAACAAGCCCGTGACACCGTGCTCGGGCAGGGCAATCCGGCAAAATCTTTTTTGCATTAGCTGTTCGCTTATTAACAATAAACTCTATTATTTAAGGCTTTCTTAAGATCTTTATTGTAAAATATTTCCATGTTTACAAGACATTTCGTCATTAGCGCCTATACTTAATTTCGTAAACACTGATAAATAAAAATCACCAAAATAAGAACACAGCAACTCCAACAGATAAAAGTTAAATGACGATGAAAGGTGATGAGAAAGTTTTACAGAGGTTTGAATTCATGGCTTGCACTAAACACGCAAGCAGTTTCAAGAGTGTGCTGCGAAAAGGGTGGATGCAGTTATGGTAAAAGAGTTAAGTACAAAAAAAATTGGTAGCTCACCATTGGTTAGTGCGCCTGCCCTCAAAGCCGAATTAAAGTCGCACTACGAAGAACCGCGTAGCTACGCTACCGGTAGGAAGTTCTGGATGGACTACGGTCGAACTTCTACGTCAAGAGCACAATATATTTTTCCAAATGAAATAGTGATAGGTGGCAAGCGTTTTAATTTTAATGTTGCCGATAGACGGACCAAGGAACAACAGCTTATGCACGCTGTTGCAGAAGCACATTTCGATTCTTCTGAGCCTTATTTTATTTCCGTGACCATTAATGATAAGGAATATAAAGCAACTGATCCTCGGTTTCTGAAGGAGTTGGGTTGTGCGAAGATTTTGGAAGAAAGCCAAGTTAGTACTTCATTTATCCTTGGTGGCACAGTCCCAAGAGCAACTTCTGGTGAATTGCAATCGTTTATCGGGGATATGGTAGTAGAGTTACATCAACTACAGCGTAAAATCGATCTTAGTTTATTCATGCACGCTTTAATTGGTGTTAAGTTGTTGAAAGGCACGTTTAAAAACCCTGCTAAGTTATCACCTGAGATTCTAAAAGGGCAAGGCGATGTTCTTGAAGCCTTTGTTAGTTGGTTATCAGGTGAACTCATCGAGAACCTATCGAAAGGAAATAACAAGGCAATATTAACTTTCGGAGGGCATACTAAATATAAAATTGATTTTAGCGACATTTCTGTAAGTGGTGGTCTGGGTACTGAACAAGCCAAAGAGGCTGCGCAAAAACAGATACGAGAAATGGTTCGAGAGCGCTTATTCAAGTTTTTGTTCCTTGCAAAATTTGATGAAGCAGAGTTAAAGGCGCTCTTAGGAGACAAAAAAATACTTGAGTCGGAAATGTTTCGAGATATGCGTTTTCCAGATAATTTGATACTTCCGTCCATACCAAATGCTATAACAAGCAATTTGTCTATAGACACTCTGGCGAGGCAACCTGTCCAGGCTTCTCCTAATAGTGAGCTATCAAAGATAGTTGAAGACGCCTTATCAGAAGAAATAGCAGACGACAGCAGCGAAATGAATACTGCATCTTCGTCTGATGAATCAGAGCACCGAGCAAGAGAGCGAACAGCCTTTATCTTGCGGGAAACGATCATTATTGATGCTGCTATGAGAAAAGCGATGATAAATTACTTCAATGAAGTAAGTATCTATGTGGGTGCGGATACTCTCGCTAACAGACAACGTTGGGCATATGATAGTGCTAATGTAGATGATGATATCGCTACTCAGCTTGCCGAAAAAATCATTGAATTACGAAATGGGAATGAACAAGATATAAGAATTAAAATTTCAGGTATAACTTTAAACAGCTCCGAGATAGCTGAATTTTTTACTAATGAACAGAACTCACAAGCTGACGCCAGTGTATTATCTAATTTGGCGAGTTACTTGCGACAGCGTTTGATTATCCCTGAAAATATTGAAGGTTATCGATTGGGTAGTCCCAGGGTCAACGATTCGTTAGTTCAATGCCTGATGGAGGTTACTGGCAAAACCAAAACTGCAAGCGAAGATTCTGCTAAACAATTGTTGACGAGCTGCTTGCTAGATATATGGGGCGAACGCAATCTCGAAAAACATTTAAATATGGTTTTTATCAATGGTAAGCGTTGGTTTCCTAATCCACTGAAGGGTGATATTCGCCAGCAACTGTTTGAAAGGCTCGTTAGTAGTGAGGGTGGTAGTGTCGCCCTAAAATTTGATATTAGGACGCTCGAATTTAAGTATCAAGATACTGACGACGTCGTCTCAAAGAAATTTTCAAGTGGTCGCCTCATGCGCCTTATCAAGTCTGAGAAATTGGAATCCGAGCTAGATAAATGTTTGCTATCAACGTCTGCCATTAGAAAAACATATCTAATGGGACACCAAGATGGGTACATGAATGTTTTTAGCACTAAATTGAATGAACTATTTTCAGGTTCAACGGAAAGCAGCTCAGATAAAGGCCGCTTGCAATTGCAAGCTAATGGTCGTGCGCCTTCGTCTTCTTACGGCTTTATTTCGGCATCTAAAACGACACCAACCGGGGGGGAGCTCACTAATACGAGATTGCATTGTTTCAGCGCCTTGTCGCCAACAGAGCTTCGTGCAGACGTTAAAGAAGATTGGTTTTCATTTAATGCGTATGATAGTGATGAGGCCCCTTTGAGTTTTTCATCTGATGGGCAAATTCCTATGCTATCACTAGTGCATAAGCAAAAAATTAAGGCAGAGAGAGCAGATGATGTCACGGGCATAATTCTCGAGGTGCCAGACTTTTATGTGCAATCGCACTATGATAGTGGAGAGTTAAGAGGATACGAAAAATTGGGGCGCGGTGGTAGTGGCGGTGCTGGATGTGAATATGACTTAGTGTCCGGTGCTAGTTTATCTTTTGAAAGTTTCTTATCAGACGATGCATTGGATCGTCTCGGTGTTGACCAAGATGATAGATCGGTTCTAAGAGAAGGTGAAAGTGCGACTGACCGACAATTGTTAGTAAAAGGTTGTTTAGATTTTATCAGTGGTTTAGATGCTGCAATTAAAATGTGCGATGCTGAAATTAAGCGTAAGGAAGAGATAGAAATTAAACCTCTCGAAGTAGAAGTTGGCAAGATAGATGAAGATACAGGCAAACCTGACAGAGGGCTGCTACAGCGAGAACAACAACTTGAAAAAGAAATTAAAAACTTAAGTCTGTTATTGATAAAAAAGACTAGAAAAATAAAGAGCCTACAACCATCATACCAACAACGTTCTATAAGGCAAGATGATGGTATAGATCTCGCGAGTGCTTCAAGAGGGTTACCGTCAGCCACTAGACGCAGATCATTGGATGGTAGCGATGCGGGGCGGCGATTGGTTCATCAGGTAGAATCTACATCTTCTGCTAGGGAAAGTTGGGATAGTAGTGTGTCACGAAAAACCGAAAGACAGGGTGAGCGCACAGAGCTTACTATGCAACAAATTCAAAAGCAACTGTTGCCAGTGGTAGCAGATCAAGTTAACTTGCAGTTTGAATTGGCAGATAAACGTAAAGAACTCGCCGGGGTTCAAGCAAAGCTTGCAAAACAACAAAAAGTTTTAGAGCAGAAGTTAGAAAAGCGTGATGCCTTGGTTGAGTTGAGAAATGAGTTAAAATTGGTGCGTGATATGGCGCAACCAACTTATGTCCGTGACTCAAAACAGTTAAACCGCTACAAGCATGCTGTTAAGGGTGCGATTGAAACGGCCGTTCATAAGCATGGTGTTGACGAACATACGAATGAGTCATGGTGGCAAAGGATGTTGAATTTCTTCGGCTTTAAGACGAAGACCTTCAAAGTTATTAGCCGTGCAGCTGAAAAAGCTGGGATTGGTGAATACGATGAAAGTATATTAGAGGAAGCTAATAGTCATAGCTTTGAATCTTCGTTTGTTAAGCCAGCGCCAGTTTCAGGAAAACGACAGCTAATAAGTGGCACAAACGGACTGTTTACTTCCGCTGCTCCGACCACAGCTGCAAATACCACATCTATTACTTCACCGGAACCACTGGTTACTTCTAGTAGTGTCGCGAAACCTAAGCCGGTAAGTGACAGCAGCGTTGGATTTGCTGATCAACAGCCAGGCTGTGAAGAAAGGCGACCGCTACCTCGACGTAGGTTTGGAGAAGGTAAATTCGAGTACATGCGAAAGGTTTATGAGCAAGTGCCAGTAACTATGGTTCAACTACCGGAGGAGACGACACAAGTGGCTGCTGCATTAACTCCGTTGGGCGGCGGCGGGCCCAGATAGTTTAGCTTACGTGTACGAGGCACATGTCACCAACAATTTGCTGGTTGAGAGTCTACTGCCTTATAATGCAGGAGCTCTGCTACTATTGTGCAAAGGTCCAATCCATATTAAAGTAACCCACTCAAAATAAGTTCGCTTTATTTAAATAAGGTTAATCGAAGCTTGACTTCATTGTAATGGCTCACAGTTATTGTGCACCTTTGATTCTAATCGATCTCAAAACGTTTTAAGTTAAAATTTTTTCAAGGTTGATCAACAAAGCCATGCAAGGTGAAACTATTAAATTATGTCGTATAATGTGAATAACAGCACAATCTTGCCTAATACATTGATATTATTAAGTTTTCTACATCCCAAACAAACCCGCGATAATTGCTTGGGCGCCGAATATCAATGGTCCCATGATTTTAGCGAGCACGCCGGTAACTAATAAACCCAGCAAAATGAAGAAACCATAGGGTTCGAGCCGATTGTATTTCCAGGCGAGTGGGCCGGGCAATAAACTGGAAACGACCCGGCTGCCATCCAGTGGTGGGATTGGGATAAGATTAAGGATCATCAGTAACAGATTAATGATAATGCCGGCTTGGCCCATATACACCATCGGCAATGCCAACCAGGCGAGACCATTACCGATCAAAAAACCAATTTTCGCAATTAACGCCCAGATCAACGCCATGAGGAGATTTGCAATAGGACCGGCAGCAGCGACTAAGGCCATGTCACGTTTAGGTTTACCTAAGTTATCCCAAGTAATGGGTACGGGTTTGGCCCAACCAAAGATAAAGCCACCGATGATTAACAAAACCCCGGGCACGACAATGGTACCAATGGGGTCGATGTGTTTGATGGGATTGAGCGTCAAACGTCCGAGCATTTTGGCCGTTGGATCGCCGAGGCGATAAGCCACCCAACCATGCGCGACCTCATGCACGGTGATGGCAAATAAAATAGGTAATACCCAAATGGCGATGAGTTGTGGAATTGAGAGACCAGTGCCCATATTTTTACCTTTTTCGACGAATCTAGACGATTATACACACAATAATGGGCTGGCCCTAGCAATCGATTTGGCAGTTACCGATTCGGTGGCTGCCAAATTGACTTTATTACCTTGACCCCGTACATTGGCCGAGCTTCAGTTAAGGGAAGCCGGTGAGCATGGTGTTTTAAACACAGCAAAGCCGGCGCTGCCCCCGCAACGGTAGGTAAGAAACGTGAGGCCTAATCCTTTGACTAGGATAGGACTTACGCAAAACGTCCAGATCGCGACAAAGAAGCCGCTTAATGAGGGAGTTTATTAATTATAAATGACCGATCTAAGCGGTTTCGTTAACAAAGAGATTGGTGTTTTGCGTAAGTCCTATAGGAAAAGCCACTGTCTTATGCCCCAACATAAGATGGGAAGGCCCTCAACTGGGATGCATCCTGTGTGCATCCGCTTACGAGCCCGGAGACCTAACTGTCGCACTAGCGTAGTTTGCGGCGGGCGAATGAGTGTGTGAATTGATTTCATCCCTGCGTGTTCTGCATTTCTTAAAAATCATAGCTAAAGAAGATCTATACGGGCGGTATAGACGCATAATAGATGAAACGACTTTTGACCTTTTACATTGTCTTGTTAACGTTGCTCTTGCCTGTCGCGCAAGCAACGACTGTGTCTAATACACAAAACAATAACCTGGTTATCCCCAGCGTGGTTATGCGTGCACAAAAACCATCGCAACCACAGTCGCAATTACAACAATTCACTAGCAGTCATGTGACCGTTATTACTGCGCAACAAATTAAACACTCTGGTGCTACCGACGTTAGCCAAGTCTTAAATGGTTTGGCTGGGGTACAACTCTATGAACTCAATGGTGATAATGATCAAGCCACGATCGGCATGCGTGGTTTTGGTGAAAATGCTGCGGCAAATACCTTGATCATGGTCAATGGTCAGCGCTTAAGTAATCCAGATATGTCAGCGCCTGATTTGAGTACGATTAACCTCAAAGATGTTACTCAAATTGAAGTATTACCCGCGAGTGCCGGTGTTTTATACGGCGATCAAGCGGTGGGCGGCGTCATTAATATTGTTACCCGCCAGCCCGAAAAGCTCACTGCCAATGCGACAGCTTCTTATGGGAGTTACAATCAAGCTTCGGGTTACGCCTCTGTCAGTGATCGTTTCAAAAACGGATTAAATTATCAATTATCCGGGCAAGTGCGACATAACGATAATTATCGTGATCACAATCGATTGAATGCCGATAACTTGGCTGCGCGTATTGGCTACGAATATGCGACTGGACAAGTGTATTTTCAATATCAATATATCAAACATAACTTAGATTTGCCGGGCGCCCTGACGATCCAACAAGTCGATCAAGATCGCCAACAAGTCAGCCCTTTTTCACGCGATGATTTTATGGATACTGATACCAATAATTATTTTCTTGGCTTCCGGCAAAACCTTGGCGACTATTGGCGGCTAACGGGTGAATTGTCGCAACGCAATGTCCATGGTGATAGTGAAATGAGTGGCTTCCCATCTTCACAACGACGTGCAGTCACTTTATTTACCCCGCGCTTAGTGGGGGTGATACCAGTGGCAAATCGCAATATCGCTGTCACGGCGGGTTCAGACCTTGAAAACGATCACTATGAATTCGACACTAGTGCCACCGGTGATAGCGTCAATGATCATCGCCGCATGGGAGGCCTATATGGCCAAGTTAATGTGCCGATTATTACAAATTTACACGCCACTTTAGGTGGCCGCGGTGCTTTAGATTACACGCGTTTGAATGGCCAAGGCATACGTAACAGTGCTTTAATTTCGGAACAAGGTTTAGCGTGGCAAGCTTTACCAACCACAAAGTTATTTGTGCGCCGTAGCGGTAGTTTTCGCTTTCCCAAAGCCGATGAACAAAATAATTTTTTTACCGGCAGTGTTACACCATTAAAGACGCAAACCGGTGTATCTTATGAAACAGGAGCGAATTTTTCGAATCGCTTAGTTAACTTCAATGCCAATATTTATCAAATTGATCTCGATAATGAAATTGCTTTTGCACCGCCAGATAATGGCGAACCGCGCGCGACTAACCGTAATCTCGATCCGACGCGTCGTCGCGGTATTTTATTAGATGGCGTTTACCATGTGACATCACACTGGCAAGTCAATGCCGATTATAGTTATGTCGATGGCAAGTTTTCCAGTGGGCCAAATGCAGGTAAGCGTATTCCTTTAGTCGCGCGTAATAGTGCACGGGTAGCGACGGGCTATCACTTTTTCTCACATTGGTATGCCTATGTTGAAGCTATCGTCAATGGCAATCACTATGGTTCGGGCGATGATAGTAACCAAGGGCGTTTGCTTGGCGGTTATACCGTGTATAATGCCAATCTCGCGTATCAATACCGTGGCTGGCGTTTTTCCGGGCGGATGAATAATATTACAGGCAAGCAATATTATGCTTATTATATTTTCCCGAATGCCTACTATCCGGCGCCAGAACGAAACTTTTTACTGACACTAAGTTATGACTTTACTTGAGCGTTGCCGACCGCAGGACAATATAACACTTTACAGCATTGGGTTGGCTTTAGCCCTGCATGTGGCACTATTGGCAATTGGCCTCAAGCATTGGCAACATACCAAGCCTCAGGCAGGTAGCGAACATCTGCGTTTGATACACGCCTATTTATATAAAGAAAATCGGCATTCTACTGCGCGCGGTAATGCGTCCCATAATCGCCAGGTAACGGAAAAAAATCAGCAATCTCAACCTGTGTCACGGCGAACCCGTAAAACTGCGCTAACGGGACCTACTCAGCATGCGCCTTTACAAATTTCGTCGCAAACACGTAAAACGCGGATAACCCAAAAATCACCAGCACAAGCTGCCCAATATCAAGGTGGGGGTGCGCGTGACAAACAAGGCACGCTGCGTTTGTTGACGCAATTACACAATGCCATCCAACAACATCAGCGTTATCCGCAAGCAGCGGTAATGATGGATTGGTCGGGGATTGCTGATGTCGCTTTTGTGTTAAATCCTGACGGTAAATTAAGCAATGTTCATATTTTACATTCCAGTGGCAAGCGTGCTTTAGATCAAGCAGCGTTGGCTGCTGTTGCTGCGGTTAGTCCTTTCGCACCAGCCAAGCGCATTATTAAAAAGCCATTAGGCATGCAGATCGCGATTAAATTTCAATCATAACAACTTGCATCAATCACCTATTATCCCGCATAATTGCCCCACTATTGAACTATGAGATATTAATTATTCTATGAGTCATATTGTCCAATTACGCCCAAGCGGTTATGTCATCGTGGTCGAAGAGCATGAAACCGTGCTCGAAGCTGCATTGCGCCAAGGCTATGACTTCCCGCATGATTGTTGCAGTGGTATTTGTAGTACTTGCCAAGGGCAGGTGCTCGCGGGCAGCGTTGATTATGGTGATAATGAAATTTATGCCATCGATGAAGAGCAACAAGCGCTGGGAGAAGCTTTATTTTGCTCCGCTTATCCCCAAACTGATTTACTTATCCAGGTTGATGATGTGACTGGCCCCGATGAAGCCTTAATTAAGACTCTCAGTTATGACTTGGCTGAAATCAATGAATCTAGCACGTCAGTCACTCAAGTGTTATTGCAGGCGCCAGCTGACGATCACTTGCAGTATCGCGCGGGGCAATACCTCTATGTGATACCCAACAAGGGTGATGCACGCCCATTTTCTATTGGCAATTGTCCGACAGATGAAAGAATGATTGAACTGCATATCCGTCATACGCAAGACAATGAATACGCCAATCAGTTGTTAGATGAAATAAAGTCACACAAAAAATTGAACTTGCGTGGTCCTTATGGTACAACTGTCTTCCATAGAGATATCAACAAGCCTATTATCTTTATAGCAGGCGGCACCGGTTTTGCCCCCCTTAAAGCTATCATCGAGCACGTATTGATAGAAGACTTCCAACAGTCGATGCATCTTTATTGGGGGGCAAAAACATTAGGCGATTTATACATGCACCAACTTGCCCAAACCTGGGTAGCACAACAAGCTCATTTTAACTATACGCCGGTGTTATCTGATCCAAGCGATTTAGAGGATTGGCATGGGGTGAGTGAAAGTATCGATGAAGCTGTGCTAGCGGATTATCCGGATTTATCCAACCATGTGATTTATGCCTGTGGTCCTTCGGAAATGGTATTTGATGCACTGAAGACGCTTAAAGCGCATGGTTTAAAAGAAGCCTTGATGTTTTCGGATGCGTTTACGTACGGTAATTAAGCTGGCTCTGCTTCAAGTTCAACTGGCTTACACTGTTTTGCGCTCCTGATTTGTAAGCCTTTGCGGTAACATTCCATCGCATTTTCGGTCTCACCCAATTGCTCGAGTAATTGGCCTAATTCGCGATAAGTCTCCGTTTTAGGATCGAATTGTGCGCTAGCTTCAAGGTATGTGCGTGCCTTGCCCCATAATTGATTACGCAAGCAGATACGGCCGACACAGAGCAATAAGGCTGGATTTTGTTCTTTGCCTTTTAACCAATGTTCGGCTGTCGCAAGTTGTTGTGCCGCATCTTCACTCGCTGCTAAACCATATAAATTCACTAAATCTTTATCCCAATGCTTTTTCAAACTATCACGTAATAAGGTTTCTGCTCGCGTGCCAAGCTGATTGTTAATTAAATGCTTGCAGTAAATCGTTAGGAGTTGTTTATTTTTTTGCAAGCCGCGTGGAATTTTCTCCCAGATTGCTCGGACTTCAACGTCGTTATGGGTGGCTGTAGTCGCATTTAATAGTGCGCTATACGCTTGAATTTCTAATTCTGTGATTTGTTCATCTTTGATAATTTTACGTTTACGTAAGTCAGGTACCAATTCAAGTAAACTCTGCCAATCTTCTAGTTTTAAATAGATGTTTTTTAATAACTTCAACACATAAGCGTGGTGAGGCACTAAACTTTGTAAATGGCGTAAGGTTGCCAAAGCTTGTTCCAACTGTGCATGGTCAAGTTGTAATAGAGCTTGGGTCAGACCCACTGCGATTTCCGCACCTTCGGTCGAACGATGCGCTAAACGTAAATAATCATCACGTCGTTCATGCGCTTGCTGCTCTTGTGCTGCCTTAGCTGCCGCGAGGTAATTGATCATCGGCGTATCGCTTTTGTGTACCGAGCGCGTTAAATAATTCTCAGCGCTTGCCCAATTGCCTTCCAGCATTTCAATTAAACCACGATTGGTTTGTGAGCGCGCACGCTGCTGACGGCGCTGTTGTGACCATTTGCGCCAGCGATTGGAAATCGAACTTGTGCGACTGAACAAGCGAATAACAAAGTACAAAACCACGAAGGTAATGACTGTGCTAGCAAACGCTACCCACAGTGGCATTTCCATTGTCCAGCCTTGGTATGCGAATAAAGCATAGCCCGGATCAGCTTCAATTTTTAAGCCAATCCATACCGAAGCGATTAATAATAACAGGCAAAAGATAAAACGTATCATGAGCTGGTGACCTCCTGTTCGATAGTATCGCTCGGCTTATTGTGTGGTTTGTTAGGGTTGCTCTGAGGCTTTTTATTGTTTGTCGGTGCGGATGGCTTTGTAGTTGAGGGTTTGTTGTTTGAGGGGGCTGCTGGTGTCACAGTGGGGATGGTTGGTTGCGTTATTGTGTTGGTATCATTTTGTTGCAAATGCGTAGTGGCTTGCGCACGCAGTGTTTCACTGGCTTGTTGTAAAGCGGTCAATGAGCTATTGATATTCGGTATCTGCGGTTGAATATTAAGTTTTTGTAATTGCTCCAAGATCTGTATGGCATTTTTTGTAGTTGCAGTTTGTTTATCGAAATATTTTTCAATACTTTGTTTGGCTTGCGTTAAGCTGGTTTCAAAAACAGCTTGATTTTGGTTGATCGCCGCCCATTGCGCTTGGCCCAACAATAAATGTAAATTTTGTAAGAGGTAACGTTTTTGTTGTGGATCAAGCAAGGGTTGAATCGCTTGCTCGTTGTGACGGATGACGACGAGTTTCTGAATCTTCTCGATACTTTTATCTAATGCTTCGCGCCATTTCGGCAAGTACGCTTGATGCGTGTCCTTAGCGCTTGCGTGTTGTGATTTGCTGGCATCGTCTGCTACGTACTGTTCAGCTAGTGTTGGTAATTGGTCTACTTGTTGATTTAGGGCTGTAAGATTCAATAATAAGCTTTCTAAGTCTACTTTAGGCACAGCTTTTAGGGCGAGGATATCGTCCGTCAACGCTTGGCGAACGTTGATCAATGTTGGGTTGCGCAGGTGCTGGAGCTTTTTGTCGGCAGCGTTGAGTAATTGAATAGCTGCAGGTATGTTGTGTTGGAATTGCAAGTTATAATTAGCTAAGCGTGCCATGTCGTTGGCTTGGGTTGTGGCAATCAATGCTGGATCACTGACGCCGAGTTGAATAAAGCGGTGTAATATCGCTTTATTGCTATTTAAAGCGCTAGTCTGCGCCCGCAATATTTGTTGTTGTGCTTGTACTTGTTGTGATAATTGTTGGATGTGTGATTGGGTTTGTTGCAACTGTTGGTTTAACTGTTGTTGTTTGTCTTGCACTTGATTATGCAGGCTATGTAATTGTTGCCAAGTATAAGCAATGGCAGCCGCGGCGATAAACGCGATGATGATGGCGAGTGTTGCTAACATGCGGCCTGAACGTGTTGGTTTGGTTTTTACGGCAGTGGTACTCAATGTTGTATCCTTGGCGTTGTTGCTAGTATTTGCAGGCTTAGTTTGTTGAGATTTTTCGGTTTTCGGTTTTTGTTTATCACCGTTTTTCTTTGATCCTTTATCCATGTTGGTTCCTATGTTGCTGTTGCCAGGCCAGCAAAGCGTTTAACAATGCACTATCGTTGGCATTTTCCGCGACTAGGGCGGGTTTTGCAAAATTATACTGGTGGAGGCTATTTGCCATTTTATCGCTAATGACTAGCATTTGTTGAGCCTGTAACCACTTCAATGCGGTAGCGCCTTGTGCTTGAAACATTGCGTACAAGTTATCCAAGCTCTCGCCGCTGGTGCTAATTACAACATCAATGCCCCGGTTCTGCCAAGTCTCAAGTTGCACAGCGAAATTACGCGTTGGCCGTTGACGCCGATAACTCTCTAAACGGGTGATTTGTGCGCCACGCTGTGCCAAGGCATCATCGAGGATACGACGCCCACCTTGACCAGAAACAATGATTATATGTTTGTTTTGAACATGTTGTAGGCAATCAGTGGCTAACAATCCTTCGCTAGTGTAATTTTTTTGCGGGGTGATGGCATTTTCCAAACCGTGTTCGTTTAAAGCCAGTGCAGTGCCTGGCCCTACAGCAAGCAATACACATTTATTAGTCAAACCCTGCCAGTTCTCCTTCATGTAGGGCGCTGCAGTGTAAACAGCATTTGCACTGACAAAAATCAAACAATCTGTTGTAGGAAGTTCACTGAGGGCTTGCTGAAATTTAGGGTTATCGGTGGTGGCAATGATTTGTAAGCTGGGTAGTTTGGCAGTTTGTGCGCCATATTGCTGCAATAAGTGACATAATGGGTCAGCTTGGTGCTCAGGGCGCGTGACTAAAATGTTCAACCCATTAAGCGCGTTCAGTTCGTTATTGGGCATCATAAACAGCCTTGATGATTTCACCAGCGCCTTGTGCCAAGAGTGCCTCAGCGACTTGAACACCAATATGCGCTGCTTGTGTCTGTGGGCCGCTCGCTTGGCTTTGTAGTAGTACGCTGCCATCCGGCTTACCGACCATGCCGCGCAAGCTGACTTCAGCCCCAGCCAGATTGGCAAAGCCAGCGATAGGGATTTGGCAACCACCATTGAGATGTTTATTCATGGCACGTTCTGCAGTTAATTGCACTTGGGTGGGCAAATGGTTAATGGCGCGCAGTAATTGAATTAATTCATGGTCGTCGGTACGGCACTCGACGGCAACAATGCCTTGACCAACTGCGGGTAAACATTGTTCTGGCGTTAAACGTTGAGTAATGCGCGCCGCTTCCCCGAGACGCTGTAAGCCGGCACAGGCAAGGATGATAGCATCGTACTCACCATCATCAAGCTTAGTCAGACGCGTTCCCACATTGCCGCGTAAATCGCGTACACATAATTCAGGATACAGCTTACTGATTTGGCTACTGCGGCGTAGGCTGGAAGTCCCGACAATTGCGCCAGCTGGTAGCTCGTCGAGCCGCGTATAACGTTGACTGACAAAGGCATCGCAAGGATCAGCGCGTTCACAAATTGCCGCTAAACACAAACCATCAGCAAACTCAGCGGGCATGTCTTTTGCCGAGTGCACAGCGATATCAGCATCTTTACGTAGTAAGCATTGTTCAAGCTCTTTGACGAATAAGCCTTTGCCGCCAACCTTGCTGAGTGGCGTGCCAAGTATCCTATCGCCTTGAGTGGTGAGTTTGACGAGTTCAACATTTAATGTAGGGTGAAGTTGTAACAGTGCCCCTTTGACAAAATTGGCTTGCCAGAGGGCGAGGGGGCTTTTGCGGGTGGATATACGTAAGGTTCTTGCTATCATGCCCGCAATCATAATCAGGACTTATGTAAAAAGCCAACCTCTTCGTTAAAAAAGTCGCTCAAGTCGGTCATTTATGCCAAATAAACTCCCTCTTTAATCGCCTTTTTTGCCTTGATCTTGGCTTTTTCCATAAGGCTCTCCCCTGGTACCACCGCCCCTGGTACCACCGCTCTGCGGTGGTACCTTAGTGGCTGCGAACGCTCCGCGTTCGCTCCTTCGGTCAGAGCCTGGATAAACAGCGTAGCCGCGCATCAGGGGAATCTGCTAATTGCGCTCTCCCCTGGTACCACCGCTCTGCGGTGGTACCTTAGTGGCTGCGAACGCTCCGCGTTCGCTCCTTCGGTCAGAGCCTGGATAAACAGCGTAGCCGCGCATCAAGGGAATCTGCTAATTGCGCCTGAACAAATAATCACGCATAATATGCGCGCGTTTAAGGTAAGTTATTGTTTGGCAATAATTTTACCGCTCTGTAGTGCTATTGTAGCAATGGATGAGGGAAGGAAAATGGATTTACAAAAATTAGCAGGCAAGGCGGTAGCTACTATTGCGCTCGTTGCTATTGTTGCGAGTATCGCTGGCGCAACCCAGGCGTGGGCGTCGAGTCACACTGCAGCTGATGCTCAAGTTAGTAAAACGGCTGCGATTCAAAAACGTATTCAACCAGTGGGCAGTGTTAACGTAGCTGCGACAAAATCTGCCGCTACACCCGCTGCGAATGATAGTGCTAAAGCAGGTAAAGCCCTGTATACCAAAACCTGTGCCGTGTGTCATGCTGCCGGAGTTGCTGGAGCACCTAAGTTAGGCGACAATGCAGCGTGGACAGTCAAAGTTGGTGATAAGACGATGGCAGAGATCATGGCAATCGTTGAAAAAGGCAAAGGCGCAATGCCACCGCAAGGAACCTGTATGACGTGTACTCCCGCACAACTGCAACAAGCAGTTGAGTACATGTTAAATGAAGCAAAAATCAAACCTAAGCATTAAGGGAGTAAATTAGCATGATGTCGAAAATTATTAGTATCATTACGGTTGTTGTCGGGTTAATACTAGCAGTACTATCAGTCACTTTAAGCCCAGCGCGTCAACACGATATGATCTTGTTGATTCATTTTTTTGAAGTTTTGTTGTTAATCTTATTGGTTGGTGCTGCGCTTAAGTATTTATGTTGTGGTGGTAGTCAAGCTCAGATGTAGCCCGGATAAGTTGCGCAGCAACGTCATCCGGGAACCGCAATCGCAAACACCCTCCCCGGATGACGCGCGTGCCGTGCTTATCCGGGCTACGGCTTACGTAGGAACAAATGCTAATGTAGCCTTGATAAGCGCGTAGCGCGCATCAAGGTTTAGCTAACTAAGCGCTTTCCATCGCTTCCGTGTATTTGCCAACGCTTGCCGCACCATTTAATTTGGCACGCTTATGTAAAGCTTCACGTCCAGCATCGACATTTTCTTTTTTACCAGCCCATGCTTTTAATGCAGGTTCTTGCAAAGCTCGACCATAAGAAAAGCTTAGATTCCAAGGCAAGCTGCGTAATGCATTCATTGCATTTAAGTGAGCGGTAGCTTCTTCTGGCGTTTGCCCACCAGACAAGAAGTTAATCGTCGGTACGGCTGCAGGTACTGTGCGTAATAATACTTTGACTGTTAGTTCAGCAACGGTTTGCATGTCAGCACGCTGTGCACAGTCTTTCCCAGAAACCACCATGCTGGGTTTCAATATAATGTGTTCAGGCGTAACTTTATGACGGTATAAGGCAGCGAAGACAGCATGCAACACAGCTTCGGTGGCATCAAAACAGCGTTCAATTGTGTGGTTGCCATCAAGTAACACTTCAGGTTCAACGATAGGCACGATGCCTTGTGCTTGGCAGATTGCAGCATAACGCGCTAAATTTTCGGCGTTCACTTCAATTGCCAGTGAGCTAGGAGTGATATCCGAAATATTGTATACGTTACGCCATTTGGCAAAGCGTGCGCCCATTTCTTTATAGTTAGCTAAACGATCGGATAAACCATCTAAACCTTGGGTGAATTTTTCATTGCCACTATTGGTGAGAGCAATTAAACCTTTATCGACTTTAATGCCTGGAACAATGCCTTGCTTACTTAATAATTCAGGTAATGGCGTACCATCACTGGCGCGTTGGCCGAGCGTTTCTTCAAATAAGATGACCCCGTTAATATACTTGGCTAAATCGGGTGTGGTGAATAGCATTTCACGGTAAGCACGACGGGTTTCTTCGGTTGATTCAACGTTGATGCTGGTTAAACGCTTAGTCATAGTGGGGACGCTTTCATCAGCCGCGAGGATTCCTTTGCCAGCTATGGCGATGTCATTGATAGTAGTTTGTAGGGCTTGTTCGGTCATAGTTTCATTCTCCAGAGATAACACGATCAGATTCAGACAGTGCGGGCGTGCGTTTGCCAGCGGGCGAGAGTATCCCTTGTTTGCTGGCAAACATCAAGGTTTGTTTAAAAATAGAGCGCCTATTTTTTATGATTTTTAGAATTGACCTGTAAAGCAATACCTTCCTGTTTTTGCAGTACCTTGATAACTGTGCAAAGTGATTGTGCAGTAGGGTTGCCACTTGGGCCGAACATTCGCTGTAGGCTTTTGCTATTCTTATGCAATTTTTTCGCTAGTTTTTCGAAAGTAATTGTCGCGTTAATATAATCGCGCAACATAGATTTAGCGGTATCAAGATCGCCTGTTAATAATTCACTGATAGCGTCGATAAGCATTGCTCGTCTAAACGCAGTATCTTTTTGTGCCCGCTGTTGAACAGTTTCACGAAACTCTTTAGTTAGTGCCATAAAGTTACCTATAATTTTTTGCGTATTTTATACTCTTGCCAAGTTATTTTAAATACTTATTGCGCCGGTCTAGGTAGCGATAGCTTAAGGCTTCACTAAGATGAGTTTGGTTAATCGTGTCTGCGGCAGAGAGGTCGGCGATGGTACGTGCAACGCGTAAGATACGGTGCAACGCACGGTTGGAAAGGCGCAATTTCTCCAGTGCGGATTCGAGAAATTGCTCATTAGCGAGGTTCAATTGGCAATAGAATTCGAGTTCTTGCGAACTAAGATGGGCATTGATTTTTTGTGCGCGTCGTAATTGCTGTTGGCGTGCATTAACCACACGTTGTTGGATAGCCGCACTATTGTCTGATTTTTGCTGGCGTTTTTGTTGGAATAAGCTTTCTTGACTGCGTGCAACTTCAATTTGCATATCAATGCGGTCTAATAGTGGGCCGGAAAGGCGTTGTTGATAGCGTTGAATTTGTTCGCTAGTACAGCGGCAATTGCCTTGCGGATCGCCCGATTCACCACATGGGCAAGGATTCATTGCTGCGATCAATTGAAAGCGTGCCGGAAATTCTGCTTGGCGCGCTGCACGTGAAATCGTAATCATGCCTGACTCAAGCGGTTCGCGTAGGGTTTCTAGTGCGGCGCGTTTGAATTCAGGTAATTCATCGAGAAATAATACCCCATTATGCGCCAATGAAATTTCACCGGGACGTGGGGTGCTACCACCGCCGACTAAGGCGACACTTGACGCGGTATGATGGGGAGCACGAAAGGGGCGTTGTTGCCATGAGTGTGATACAAAACCTTGGCGGCTGATAGAGGCAATTGCTGCTGTTTGTAAGGTTTCACTAATGCGCATTGGTGGTAATATGCTTGGCAAACGACTTGCTAACATGGTTTTACCAGTACCTGGTGGGCCCACTAGCAATAAACTATGGCCGCCGGCAGCAGCAATTTCTAAGGCGCGCTTCGCTTGGGATTGGCCATGTACATCTTGCATATCACAGTGGTGAGTTTGTGGTTGCGGCAAATCGGTAGGCGTTTGTCTGCTTAATGATTTATTAGCACTTAAATGATTGACGACTTCGATTAAATGGTTGGCAGGGAATACGTTGATATCGTGTACTAGTGCCGCTTCGTCTGCATTGCCTTGACTGATAATGAGTTTGCGTTGTTGCTCACGCATGGCAACTGCGAAAGGAAGTGCACCATGGATTGCCCGTAATTCACCGCTTAATGCTAATTCACCCGCAAACTCATACTCTTCGATGTTGTCACAGTGTAATTGTCCCGATGCAAGCAAAATACCTAAGGCGATAGCTAAATCAAAGCGTCCGCCTTCTTTCGGTAAATCGGCGGGAGCGAGGTTGACGGTGATGCGCCGTGAGGGAAAATAAAATTGGGCATTGAGGATAGCACTACGCACGCGTTCACGGCTTTCACGTACTTCAGTATCGGGTAAACCAACGATGAGAAATTTAGGTAAGCCATTAGCAATATGTGTTTCGACACGGACTAATGGCGCTTGAATGCCGCAGCTAGCGCGGCTATTAAGTATAGCAAGGTTCATGGCATCCTCTTTTATTGTTATTAGTATTTTTAGATGCGTTGGGTGGTACGGCTTAGTGCCGTTTATTCTTTATTTCTTATCTTTTTTGCTTGTTGCTTTGCTTTTGCTCGTTGCTTTTTTTGCGCTGGGTTTGTCAGTTTCGAGCGATTTTAGGCGTTTTTCCATATCGTCAAGCTGTTTGCGGGTGCGAGCTAAAACACCAGCTTGTACATCAAATTCTTCACGCGTGACTAAATCCATTTTGGCAAAGGCGCTCTGTAAAATGCTGCGGAAGTTTTTTTCCATTTCATCACGGACATCTTTTAGTCCTGTGGGAACGGCATCGCTTAAACGCTTGGCTAAATCATCAAATAGTTTGGGATCAATCATTATTTTGCCTCTTTTAGTAAATGGACCATGTGCTAATGCTGCATTCACCCATTAACACACAGTGTATTGGAGTAATTATAAGTTGCATAAGTCTATCGTGCAACACAACAATATGGGATAATCCGCCCCAATAAGCAGTATTGAGGAGACAATAATGAAATTTATTACCGCGATCATCAAACCCTTCAAAATGGATGATGTGCGCGAAGCCTTGTTCGAAATTGGTATTCAGGGCTTGACGGTGGTTGAAGTCAAAGGCGTTGGACGCCAGAAAGGTCATACGGAATTGTATCGTGGCGCTGAGTATGTCGTCGATTTTTTACCAAAATTAAAAGTTGAAATCGCCGTTGAAGATGGTCAGCTTGACACGGTCATCGAAGCGATCAGTAAGGCTGCTTATACCGGTAAAATTGGTGATGGCAAAATTTTCGTCTTTGATATGGCGCAAGCCATTCGTATTCGAACGGGTGAAACCAATTGTGACGCAATATAAGGGCCTTTTAAAATTCTACTAGCTTGGCTAGCGCTTAGCCTAGCGAATTTTAAATAGGCCCCATGGATTAATAAGGAGTTAATGAATGGAAGCCGTTGCTTTTAGTGGCCATGCATTAGATGTTTTATTTTTATTATTGTCTGGCCTTCTCGTGATGTGGATGGTCGCGGGTATGACACTTTATGAAGTTGGTCTCGTCCAGGCGCGCAGTACGATTGATATTCTGGCAAAGAACATCGCTGTGTTTGCGATTACCTGTGTCGTGTTCACATTATTAGGGCATAAGCTAATTTATGTCTTTAATGGCACAAGTTCGGCTTACTTGCATATCATTGGTTTTACTATGCCAGGCAAAGAGAAGCTTGCGGAATTATTTTTTCAGCTGATGTTAGCAAATATTGCCATTTCGATTGTGATTGGCGCTACAGCGGAGCGCATTAAGCTCTGGTCTTTTTTGATTTTTGCCTTAGTGGTGGCAAGTGTTATCTATCCTGTACAAGCATATTGGGTGTGGGGCGAAGGCTTTTTGTCACATTTGGGTTTTATTGATGTTGCTGGTGCGGGGGTGGTACACCTTACTGCTGCGGCTGCATCGCTGGCCGGCGTTTTATTGCTAGGAGCGCGGCGTGGACGTTATGATACAAAAGGAAAGGTGCAGCCATTGCCTGGTTGTAATCTACCGTTATCGGTATTGGGGATGTTTTTAATTTGGGGCGCGTTTTTTGGTGTCAATGGCGGTTCCTTCTTAAGCATTCTTTCGCAGCCGAATTTAATCGCCGAAGTTTTTATTAATACCAATGCTTCGGCAGCCAGTGCCTTATTAGCTGCGATGATATTGTCACGTATTATGTTTGGTAAAACTGATTTAACCTTATTATTAAATGGGGCGTTAGCAGGTTTAGTCGCTATTTCTGCGTCGCCGGCCACACCGAGTTTTACCGGCGCATTAGGCATAGGTGCTGTTGCTGGTGTATTGGTGATATTTGCGATCGTATTGCTGAGCAAACTACGTATTGATGATCCTATCGGTGCTATTGCTGTGCATGGCATAGGTGGTATATGGGGATTATTAATTGCACCCTTTTCACAAAATTATGTAGCTCTATCTGCGTTGCATGGTGCTGTGTGGCACCGCAGCCAACAGCTAGGGATCCAAGTAGTTGGCATGTTGAGTATTTTTACCTGGGTCTTTGTTGCGAGCTTTGTAACATTGTTAGTTATTCGCTTTGCGATTGGGTTACGCCGGCATACGGATGAAGAGGCAATAGGTCTCGATTTGGTGGATTATGGTATGGCCGCGTATCCTGAATTTACTTCTTCACGTGAACAATAAATTGGAAGCAGTGCATTATTGTCCAGTGCTCATGACACTATGTCCCTAATAGTATCTAGCTGAGTGTCTTTGATGATGCCATTACTTAGCATTTCTTCGCAGAAATCAAAAAACATCTTACATAATAGCCCTAACTTCATCTTCTGTAAGATCTAATGTTTCTGCTGCGAATAGCGGGCTAATTTTTTTCTTTCTAAGGCCTCTCGCGACTAGATTTTCTAAGAGAGATTTTAGTCTAATATCTTTGGCTATATATTTTTCTGGCGTGTAGCCAAGCTTCGTTATTTCCTGGAAATAGTTATTAGGACACAAGCCAGCATATTGTTGCTTTGTTATTCTTTTGTTGTTTTGTAAAGTGGTTAGCATCATTTTATAGCTAACTCTAAAGTGCTGGCATAAGTCGACGACATGTTTTAACTGCAATTCAATGGAGGTTAAACCCTCATCCTCCATATAACGGTTTAAAGCTTTAGATGGTACAAGTAATTCTTGCGCAAAGGCATCTGCCAATTTTTCTTGGATGTCCATTCTATTGTTATCAACGTCCAGAAAACTTTGATCAGGTGAGAATAAATGGTGCCCTAATTCATGCGCGATGGTAAACACGTTGCGTTGACGTATCGAATGACTTGTGGAGTAGATAATTAAGGGATTACCGAAGGCATCTTGACTACGAATTCCCCAGTGGCCTTCTCCTAATTTAAGGCCGCAAATGGGTATTTTAGCCATTCGCCAGATTAAATACTGAATATCATCAATGGGGGCGAGTCCCAGCTTTAAATGTTCTCTAAACTTAAGAGCAGCTTCTTTCCCTTTCGCAATAGCAATAGGCTTAGTTTGCAACGCTAATTGTTCAGCAGCTTGTGGATAGAAATCATATAAGCTTAGAGGGGTTTCATTTAAACGCCGCATTAGTTTGCCAAGTTTTCTTAGGGTTGGAAGTATTTTTTTTATTTCATCTTTAGATTGTTGTGATAATGTTTTTGTTTCACTCCGATACTCTAAATTTTCTAAAAAACCTTTACCTAACTTACGATTAGTTATTACTTTTTCATGTGTGGAAAATAAACTGATGGGATTTATCTCATAGATGGCACAGAGTTGGTTGAGCATGTTGATAGTTAGCTGGGTTTCGCCACACTCGAGTCTGGAAATAAAGGAGTTACCACTTTTACCTAAGCGCTGAGCGACTTCGCTGCCCGAGAGATTTTTTGCAAGCCTCGCTTGCTTTAATTTCGCCAAGATTGCTGTCTCAAGGGTGCGCATCGTTCCATGCCTCATTCTGAATTTGCTTGTTAATGCAAATATAGCATATTTTTCCTATAAATGCAAAAAATGCATATCTGGCGGGGTGGCTAAAATTCCATATTAAAACATATGGTTACTATTTACAGAAAATATGCGAAAATGGCGCACCAGTGAGGATTTTGCAGTGCGTTTCATATACAGTGTCTGTTTTTATCTAGCAATACCATTTATTTTAATACGCCTCTTATGGCGCAGTCGGCGTGCGCCTGATTATCGCAAGCGTTGGGCTGAGCGTTTTGGTTTTTTTCAACCACCAGCGAAAACAGGAAGCATATGGGTGCATACTGTCTCGGTGGGTGAATTTATCGCGGCACAGCCACTGATTAAGCGTTTGCTTAATGAACATCCGGAGTTACCCATTACGGTGACGACGACCACGCCTACGGGATCGGCCCGTGTGTTAGCCGCGTTTGCTGATCAAGTTTTTCATGTGTATGCGCCGTATGATTATCCTGCTGCCATACGACGTTTTATTAGTAAGGTTCAGCCGCGTTTAGCGATCATGATGGAAACGGAATTATGGCCGAATATCTTTGCTGTTTGTCAGCAACAGACTATCCCAATATTTGTTGCTAATGCGCGTTTGTCAGCGCGTTCTGCAAAAGGCTATCAGCGCATTAAGCCAATTACACGAGGTATGCTGGATTGTATTACGCATATGGCGGCGCAAGATCAGGCGACAGCCGATCGGTATATTGCCTTAGGTTTAGATCGCTCTCGCATTAGTATGACAGGTAGCGTTAAGTTCGATTTTAAGGTTGCGGCTGATGTGCCTGAAGCAGGACAAGTATTGCGTCGTCAATGGGACACATCTGGGGCAATCAGTCGTCCCGTTTGGATTGCTGCAAGTACACATGAAGGTGAAGATGAAAAGGTCTTAACTGCTTTTGCAAAAGTACGGGAATGGCTGCCTGATACTTTACTCATCCTTGTGCCGCGCCATCCGGAACGTTTTAATAAAGTGGCTGAATTATGTCAACGTCGCGGTTTTAAGATTACACGGCGCAGTAATGGTGCGCAAGCGGACACACAAACCCAGGTTTTTCTTGGTGATACCATGGGTGAAATGATGTTGTTTTATGCCGCATCCGATGTTGCTTTTGTTGGCGGCAGTCTGGTGTCTACGGGAGGACATAATTTACTTGAACCAGCGGCCTTAGAAATCCCGAGTTTGTGTGGCCCACATGTATTCAATTTTGCAGAAATAACGCAAATGCTGATTGAGGTTGGGGCGACGCAGCAGATAGCTGATGAACAACACCTTGCAACAGCAGTGGTCGCTTTATTACAAGATGCTGCGGCACGTCAAAAAGCAGGTAGAGCAGGTTTGCAGGTCGTCGAAAATAATCGCGGGGCCTTGCAAAAACATCTCGATTTGATCGACCGATCATTACGAAACTAGTGGTGAATAGCTGGTTGAGCCAATAGCTTAGTAGTATTTGACGAATGCATCTTGTGGGTGAGCTTGACGTATCAACATACAGTTACCCTTAAAAATTACCCAGCTAAAGCAATGTCAACTTGGCCATGTAAAGGTTGTGGCGATTTGTTTTGCGCAACTTGGGTGCCTGCATAGGATGCCATCGCAGTCTGTGCGCCAGTACTGCCTGTGGCAACGGGCCTCGTCGCACTGCTTGTTGTCATGTCATTATCGGTGTTGGAGGTTGCATCGCTAAATGGTTTTTCCAATTGTACGTTGTTACTGGTATTTACGTTTGCTGATGTTGCCGGTGGAGGCAGTACGGCTTGTTGTGACTTGTGCGCAACGGTGGCGGGTTTTTGCTGCGCTGATTGTTTATGATTTGTCGTGGTCGGTCGCTTACTTTGTGTTGTTTTGCCAGAAGCTTTTCTGGGCGCGCCAACTTTGACGGGATAACTGGTTTTCTTTACTCGCGCACGGCCACGCTTGTGACGAGGCATTGATTTACCTGTATGGTTTAGCCATGTGTTTACTTCAGCAATATCTTTGTAATTTAGAGTCCCAGCGGCTTCTTTAAGCTTCAAAATATCAATGATGTAAGAGTATTGATCTTGTGAATGAATTTGTTGCGATTGGGTTAATTGTTGTTGTTGGTCTAACACGTCAATAATTGTTCGAGTACCAACCTTGAAGCCTTCTTCAGTGCTATTTAATGAGCTGCGGGAGGAGACAATTGTTTGGCGGTCAGCACGAATCTTGCTAATCCCGGAGTCAACGTCATTAAAGCTTTGACGTGTATCGTTGATAACGCTGCGGTAACTATCCACATAATCATCTTGGCTCTTTTCATATTCGGCCGTGGCTTGACGCACTTGCGACATGACTAAGCCACCCTCAAAAATTGGAATATTCAATTGCAGGCCGACGGTGCCTGATGTTGTATCTTGTCGACCAAAACCATTATTACCCTGCACATCGCGACCTGCATCAGCGACAGCATCAACCGTGGGTAAATGGCCAGATTGCGCAATATGAACCTCTTGTTTGGCTTCTTCTTCTGCGAATTCAGAGGCCAGCAAGCTGAAGTTTTGTTTTTTAGCGGTTGCTACCCAAGCTTCAACATTATTGGGCTTAGGCGTGATTAAACGTAAACGATTCGCCAATGGGGTAAGATGTTTGTAATAAATGCCGGTAATTCTGCGTAATGATTCTTTTGAGTTATTAATATCATTTTGATCTGCGATCACTTGTGCAATTGAGCCATCGTAATTTGCGCGCGCATTATAGACGTCAGTAATTGCACTTAAGCCGACTTTGTATTTTTGTTCCGCTTGATCCAATTGACGTTTGAAAGCGCGTTTTTCTGCTTCGGCGAATTTTAAATTATCTTGTGCTTCTAAGACATTGAAGTATGCAGTAGAAACGCGGATCATCAAATCCTGTTTGTCTGCTTCCAAGATTGCCGCAGCATTTTTCACGGTCGCGTGTGCTTGCGCTACCGCAGACCATTTGCCAAAATCGAAAATTGATTGCGAAGCATCAAGCCCGAGGCCACGTGAATTAAAGCGAAATGTGCCTTTGCCGCCCCCAGTTAGCGCGCTACCTTCATGGTTTTTTTGATAATTACCGCTGTAATCACCGTCACCGGCAATATCTGGTAATAATACCGCGATGCTTTGTGGTAAGGCTTCAATATCAGCACGGTATTGTGCCTTTTGCGCTTGGTAGAGTGGATCGCTAGTCAATGCTTGTTGGTAGACTTGTACCAAATCTTCGGCTTGACTCAGCTGGCTCGTGCAGAGTGTGCCAAATGCGAGTAGGGTCGTGATAAGGGTTTTTTTCATTGTTTGATTCATTCCAAATCGTTAAAACTTAAATGGGTCGCGTTGTTGCACTTCTTGTAGTGGCGGCAACACAGTTTCAAATAAGGCATCTTCTTCCCAACGATCTTCACCCGTACGACGAAGTACGTAGGCAACCATTGTTGGCGCTTGGCCGAGAATGACAAACATGCGTCCGCCGATATTTAGTTGTTTACGAAATTTTTTCGCTAAGCTGGGTAGCGAACCAGTAATTGCAATAGCATCATAGGGTGCTTGGACTTTATAGCCAGTTGCGCCATTGGCAACTTCTATGGTTGCATTGTTGATGTCATGTTCGCTAAGTTTCTGTTGTGCCAAGGTCGCAAGTTCTGGGTTGATTTCAAGGCTATACACATGGTCGGCTTGTTTGGCCATTAAGGCAGTCATGTAGCCACTACCAGTACCGACCTCGAGTACTTTATCAGTATCCTGAATATCTAATGCTTGTAGCACGCGCGCTTCTTCGCCCGGTGTCATCATGACTTGACCATGACCGATAGGGATGTGCATATCGCTGAAAGCGAGATCGTGGTATTGCGTTGGGACAAATTCTTCGCGTGGAATTTCTTTAAGCAAATCCAGAATGCGATCATCGAGCACATGCCAAGCACGTACTTGTTGAGTCAGCATATTGGTGCGTGCTTGTTCAATATCCATGCATGTCCCTGACTGTTTATTTTCTGTTGATTTTCTTTATTGTAAGGCACTGATATGATGCATTTGCCCAGCGCACAAGGTTAAAGTTTTTACGCAGCAGAGGCAAGTCATATATTAGGTATATCCCAGATTTTTTTGCAGTAAGGTAACGTGGTGACAAGCTATAAATCAGATCGTGATCATGATGATGTTGAATTTCTAGGCAGCGAATTATTGCATGCGGCATTTTTTCGTTTTGAAAAATGGCGTTATCGTTTTCGTAAATTTGATGGACAATGGAGTTCAATTCTTGAGAGAGATCTTTTGGTACGCGGTAAAGCGGCTGCAGTATTACTTTTTGACCCGAATTTGGACAAAATCGTGTTAATTGAACAAATTCGCACTGGTGTGCTCCGGCGCAAAGCGAGCCCTTGGATGCTCGAAATTGTGGCAGGCATCGTCCACGATGACGAGGATGAGGCTGATTTGGTGCGGCGTGAGGCGGTAGAAGAGGCAGGATTAGCGGTTAAAGACTTACTGCCGATTTGTCATTACTATCCATCACCTGGCGGTTGCGACGAACTGGTTAGTTTATTTTGTGGGCGCGTTGACGCAAGTGATGCTGGTGGCATCCACGGCCTTGATGATGAGGATGAAGATATTCTGGTACACAGCATTCCTTTGCAAGACGCCTTTGGTTTATTAGCGCAGGGCGCTCTTAACAATGCCCCCACGATCATTGCCATGCAATGGTTACAATTGCATTTGGCCGCAGTGCGCCAACAATGGGGTAAACCCTAATTGCATGCGGCGCATCGGATAGGCATAATAGCGCGACTTTTTTAAAGAAAGAATCTCTTATGGAATAACTGCATGACTGACTATACCGCAGAGTCGATAGAAGTCTTAAAAGGCTTAGATCCCGTAAAAAAGCGCCCCGGTATGTATACCGATACGCGTTGCCCAAATCATTTGGCACAAGAAGTCATTGATAATAGTGTGGATGAAGCCTTAGCGGGATTTGCCAAACGGATCGATGTTGCTCTTTACAAAGATGGATCATTAGAAGTAAGTGATGATGGCCGCGGTATGCCGGTTGATGTACATTCCGGTGAAAAGATTTCTGGTGTTGAAGTTATTCTTACACGTCTCCATGCGGGGGCTAAGTTTAGCAATAAAAATTATAAGTTCTCTGGTGGGTTACATGGCGTGGGGGTGTCAGTTGTCAACGCCTTGTCTAAACAGCTCGACGTGATTATTAGACAAAAGGGCAAAGTTCATCAGATGTCTTTTGCTGATGGTAAACGCAAAACCAAATTAAAAATTATTGATGAGGTAGGCAAGCGTAATACTGGTACGACAATTCGTTTTTGGCCCGATAGCAAGTATTTTGATTCAGTGAAGTTCGTTGCCACACGTTTGCAACATGCTTTGCGCGCTAAAGCAGTATTGTGCCCGGGTTTGCACATTACCTTTTACGATGAAAATACTAAGAAAACCAGTGAGTGGTGCTACGAAGATGGCTTAAAAGATTATATGTTACAGACTTTGCAGGGCTTTGAAAGCCTGCCCGAAGAGCCATTTATGGGGAGTTTTACTGGCAATGAAGAAACTGCTGACTGGGTGGTGATGTGGTTACCGGAGGGCGGCGATCAATTAGCGGAAAGTTATGTGAATTTGATCCCAACCGCGCAAGGCGGCACACATGTCAATGGCTTACGCACTGGCTTGTTGGAAGCATTACGTGAGTTTTGTGAGTTTCATAATTTATTGCCTCGCGGCGTTAAGCTTACGCCTGAAGATATTTGGGAACAATGTCGTTATGTGTTGTCGGTTAAACTCTTAGATCCACAATTCTCAGGACAAACTAAAGAGCGCTTATCATCACGTCAATGTGCAGCATTTGTCTCGGGAGTTGTTAAAGATGCCTTTAGTCTATGGCTGAATGAGCACGTTGCAGTGGGTGAAGCGATCGCTGAGTTAGCGTTGAATAATGCCCAAAAACGTTTGCGCGCGGGTAAAAAAGTCGCGCGCAAAAAAGTGACCTCAGGGCCAGCCTTACCGGGTAAATTAGCCGATTGCAGTAGCCAAGACCCCGCTAATAGCGAATTGTTTTTGGTGGAAGGGGACTCGGCGGGTGGTTCTGCGAAACAAGCGCGTAGCCGTGATTTTCAGGCGATCATGCCACTACGCGGGAAGATCTTAAATACATGGGAAGTCGATCCCAGCCAAGTGCTTGCTTCACAGGAAGTACATGATATTGCAGTGGCTATTGGTGTTGATCCTGGGGTGCAAGCTATTTCTGGTTTACGTTATGGAAAAATTTGCATACTTGCGGATGCTGATTCTGATGGTGCGCATATCGCCACTTTATTGTGTGCGCTATTTTTGCGGCATTTTAAGGCCTTAGTTGCTGCTGGACATGTCTATGTGGCAATGCCACCGCTATATCGCATCGATGTCGGTAAAGAAGTGTATTACGCTTTGGATGATGAGGAAAAACGAGGTATCTTGGATCGTATTGCTGCCGAGAAAAAGAAAGCTAAAGTTAATGTGCAGCGTTTCAAAGGCTTAGGTGAAATGAATCCCCTGCAATTGCGCGAAACAACCATGGATCCTGACACGCGCCGCTTAGTGCAATTAACTATTAAGGCTAATGACAAAACCCATAGTCTAATGGATATGTTACTCGCTAAAAAACGTGCGGCCGATAGGCGTGCGTGGCTAGAAAAAAAGGGTGATTTAGCTGAGTCACTTGTGTAACGTATTTTTTAAATAATACCAATTAGCTTTTTTCTGTTGCTTGATAACAACAAACAGAAAAATCTCAAATTAATCTATCAATATACCCACGATCATCCACCTCCCTGGTTTCCAAAGTCGCTAGGATACGTTGCCTTTGTGCTACTGATTGAACCCTTGTGAACAATGCATCCTGAAAAAACACCGTCATATTGTTCTCACGTTGTTGCATGATGATGCGTATGCAGGCAAATACGATTGAATTTTTCAATTGAAATTTTACTGTTGTAATTAATTGGGATTAATATTTAATTGCCATTGTCGCGCAAGGAGAAATGTGGTGGAGAAAACAAATTGAGTGCGGTACACAAAGCGTATTTTGAAATCGGGTGTTGAAATATAGCAACTATTTACACCGCGACTGGGGAACAATGGCTAATATGAATTTTATCCTTTCACATGAAAACTATTTTGTTATAGGTTGGTTAATTGCGATGTTTAGTTTGGAACAAATTAAGCAACGATTTTTTGTGCCCATGAATATCAGGGATGGTGGATTATACCGTTGGATGAAAAATGGCGTTTTTGGGGCAGTTAACAGATTATTAGGGCCTATTTTAATGCTGCCCATCATCATGTGGGTAACCGCTGTAGATATATGGCATAGACCAGAGTGGATGTTCGATATACCAATGCTTATCGTTGACATTATGATTTTAGATCTATCGAGCTATTGGTTTCATAGACTTAGTCATAAAATCCCATTTCTTTGGAGATTCCATGAAATACATCACTTAGATTCAGCATTTGATACAACAACCGGATTAAGAATCCATTTTGGTGAATTAGTGTTACAAAATATCTTTCGATCAGTTCCTATTGTTGCGTTTTCAATTCCACTGAAAGCGGCTTTGATTTTTGAAACCATTTTGATTGTGGAAGGCTTGTTTCATCATTCTAATATTTGTATCCCGGAAAAATTAGAAAGCGTTCTTTCTTATATCATTGTCACGCCAAATCGTCATTGTGTTCATCACCATGCTGTGGTTAGAGATACGGATTCTAATTACGGCTTTATCTTTTTTTGGTGGGATAAAATGTTTGGATCTTTCAATAGGGCAAAAAGAACAAATACATGGCACATTGGTTTGGAATATGCTCCAGATCTGGGATTAATGGAATTGCTAATCTCCCCATTTATATTCAGAAAACTAAAAAAACGAATGGAGCTTAAAGGTTATAAAATGGTAAAAGAAGCTTCGTAGGGAAAATAAGTAGGTTAAAAACACCTTGGACTTTAATGCGAAGTAAATGTGTTGATTAGAGATCACGTGTAATGGAAATAGCAACCCACATAGAATTGAGTAATGGTAAGCCATATGTATATATGCTTATTGCCGCAGCGAGTATTGCTGTTTCTGGTTTTTTTGCCAAGCTTTGTCTAACAAGCTCTATTTCTTTGCCAATAACGGTTTTTTCAAGATTTAGTATTCCACTCGTAATCTTGCTTTTTTTCTTTGTAGCAACAGGACGAATATCAAAAATAACCTGGAAAAATAGTAAGTCACACATCATCAGATCTATATTTCTAACCGCATCTCAAGCATTGTTCTTTCTATCCATAACTAAATTGTCACTATCAGAGTCTATGATTTTATATAGCACTGGCCCCTTGTTTATAACGCTTTATGATATATGCTCAAAAAACAAAATCAGCGCTATCACGATAATAAGTCTATTGTTTGGGGCAATAGGAGTTTCCCTCATGCTTCATATACAAGACGGTTACTTTAATAGATTTGTATTAATAGGTCTTGTCTCAGGGATCTGTCTGTGTATTTCTCAAATATTGCTGCACCGATGTTCTAAGAATGAAAATCCCTTGGATATCATGTTCTTTGTATATTTGTTTACGACTGTTTTTTCATCTTTTTTGTTGTTTGCTGATTTTTCACCAACATACGATTTTCAAAATTTATATACTGACAACATTGTCATTTTCTTAGTGCTCGTTGGTCTATTTAGTATTTCAAACCAATTTTTTAGAGGTAAAGCTTATAGCTTGGTTAAATCCCCCTCTTTTTTATCCCCAATTATATACTTTTCTGTTTTTGTATCCGTTGCATTGGATATCACATTTTTTAAATACATACCGGATATCGAAACGATATCCGGTGGCATATTAACGCTGATCGGGTCATACCTTTCAATAAAAAATAGGATAAAAAATGCTTAGTCGTCTTACTTTTTTTAGTAACTGGAGAAACAATATGATGAAGCTACCTTGTATGCTGTTTCGTGGCGGCACTTCTAAAGGGCCTTTCTTTCTAAAGACAGATTTACCGAGTGATGAAAATTTGAGAAATCAACTGCTGTTAAGTTTAATGGGCTCGCCACATGGGCGACAAATTGATGGTATTGGTGGCGGAGACTCTTTATCAAGTAAGGTGGCAATTGTCGGGCTTTCAGAAAGAGATGATGCTGATGTAAATTATCTTTTTTGCCAAGTACATACTAACGAGCCTATCGTAGAGACCACATTGAATTGCGGAAATATGCTATCGGCTGTTGCGCCATTTGCGATAGAAAAGAGAATTGTCGAAACAACTGATCCCGAAACAGTAGTCAGAATCTATAACGAAAATACCGGTATTGTCATGGTTGCCACAGTACAGACACCGAATAGAATTATTACCTATGAAGGTGATACCGCTATTGACGGTGTCCCAGGGACAGCCGCGCCAGTAAAATTAAGTTTTATAAATGCTGTTGGTGCTAAAACAGGGAAATTACTTCCTACAGGGCGGGTGATTGATGACATCGATGGAATACCTATTTCTTGTGTTGATGTGGCTGTACCTATGGTGGTTACGTATGCAGAGTCCATGGGAAAAACGGGATATGAATCAAAAGCTGAGTTAGATTCGGATAATATCTTTATGGAGAAACTCGAAGTTCTGCGCAGGGCTGCCGCCTTAAAAATGGGTTTAGGGGATGTTTCTCGTTCCAGTAGCCCCAAAATATGTCTGGTATCGAAGGCGAGAAATGGCGGCTCAATTACATCTCGCTATTTTACACCATTTAACTGTCATGATGCACATGCTGTGTCTGGTGGATTGTGTTTAGCGGCAACCTGTTTAATTGAAGGAACTGTTGCTTATGATGTCGCGAAACTTGTTACTCCAGAAGAAACTAAATTTGAACAAGAAATTGTTATTGAGCATCCCTCTGGGAATATATGGACTTCCGTGAATGTTGATAAAACCGGGGACAGTGTAGATTTTCCATTGGCTTCTTTTATACGGACAGCAAGACCGCTTTTTGAAGGAAACGTTATTGCGCTTTCTTTAGCACCGAAACCAAAAATGAGAGTAAGCGCTGATGCAAGGGACGTTTGCGGACATCCAGATGATGGATCTGCCTTGGAGTCACTTCAGTATGAAGCATCAACCAATCCTGATAGCAAACCTTCTGGGCCTGGTTATGGCTTTTAAAAGTATGAAGTGAAAACTGCTATGGAAAATAATCTGTCAAAATTAAAATCGATGGGAGCTATAAACAACTGTTTATATTAACTGGGGGCACTAACAGAAAAATAATTAGAATGCCTATATTGATAGGAATAATGTTGTTTCTATGTTCACAACCAATTTTAGCTATAGCCAACATTGCTTGGTTTTTGCGGTTTAATAAAACCCTGTTGCCAGAGGGGTTAACTTATTGTAATAAGACGCTATATGTTGGTATTGCTTCTACGCAAAAAATATATCGGGTCTCCGAAAAAGGAAAATTAAGTTTATTTGCAACTTTGCCAAGCTTAGGAAAAAATAATGGTATTATGACAGGAATTATTTGTGGTAAAAGCGGTAAGTTATATGCGGCACTTGATTCAAAAAATATAGAAATACCATCAGGGGTTTATCAAATATCGTCAGATGGTGGCAAAGCAAAATTATTCGCCTCAAGCAAATACCTTGTTTTCCCAAATGGTTTTGTATTTGATAGAAAGCAAAATTTGTACGTAGCCGATTCACAATCTAACTCTATATTAAAAATAGCTTCATCAGGAAAAGTATATCGTTGGGCCCACGGAAAATTATTTTCCGGTGATCCGGCGTTTTGCCCACAAAAAGGAACTGGAAAGATTATGGGGGCCAATGGTATTACCATCGATCAAAAAGAAAAAAATATTTATGTTACCAATACAGATAAAGCCTCCCTGATAAAGATCCCGATTTTAAAAAATGGTTCCTCTGGGAAACCCCGTATTATTGTCGGCCCTAATTGCAACTTACTTGCCGGAGCAGATGGCGTAATCAGCTATAAAAAGTTCTTTCTTATAGCCATTAATAGGCAAAATAAACTCATCGCCATCAATCAAAAAACATTCTCCACAAAATTAATTCATCAAGGTGCGCCTCTAAGTTTTCCTGCTAGCCTTGTTGTGATGCACACAAACGCGGGGGATGCGCTTTTTGCTACCAATTTTTCCGTAATGGCTGCCATCACAAACCCAGGGCAACAAACACCTGGGATCACCCTGACACATTTCTCTAAATGGCCTGTTCAATAAGTGGCCGCCTTATCACATTTCCTGACACCTTAAATAAGATGTCTGATAAATCTGAACATCCAAAATGTAGACTTATAGAGAATTGCGCAAAATTCACTTATGCAATAAAACTATGTTCGTCTTTGATCTAAGCCAATGAAATAAGGCCTATAGCGACTGATTTGTGATAAAGATTTTGATATTAGTTGCCATTATGGTAAGTTACGCAACTCCAAAAACAGTGGCCGTATTGTGCCGCTTATTTGCCCAGTGATTGTCTGGTCTGGTAGGGCCTTAAACATTAATTCGGAATAAGTATAACTATGAAAAAACTGCGTTATTTGCTTCTTGCTAGTGTTACTTTATTAATCAGCGGTTGTAAGGTAGCGATGTTGGATCCTAAAGGGGTTATCGCTGCCAGTGAAAAGAGCTTATTGATTGACTCTACCTTACTGATGTTAATTGTTGTTATTCCCGTCGTGTTGATGTCACTCTATTTCGCGTGGCGGTTTCGTGAAAGCAACCGTAAAGCAAAGTACTCACCTGGCTGGACGCATAGTAATACTCTAGAGCTTATTTGCTGGGCTGTACCGGGTGTGATTATCGTCATTCTCGCAATTATCACCTGGGTAAGCTCACACACCCTAGATCCTTATCGCCCTTTAGATGTTAAAGGCAAGCCATTAGTGATTCAGGCAATTGCGCTTGATTGGAAATGGCTGTTCATCTATCCAGAGCAACAGATCGCAGCCGTTAATTTTGTGCAAATCCCAGTTAACCAGCCGGTGCGTTTTGAGATTACTGCTGATGCCCCCATGAACTCATTAGAAATTCCGCAGTTAGCTGGGCAAATTTATGCAATGGCGGGTATGCGCACCAAATTGAATCTCATGGCGACCGAAGATGGTCTTTACGATGGTATGTCAGCCAATTTTAGTGGTGATGGTTTCTCAAATATGCGCTTCAAAGTGAAAGTCACCTCGAAAAAAGCCTTTCAGGTATGGGTTAAAACTATGCAGCATTCGCCTAACCAGCTCAGTATAGACGCTTATAAACAATTGGCTAAACCCAGTTTAGCTGAGCCGGTTAATGATATTCCCGTGGCGTATTATTCTTCTGTCGCCAAGGATCTCTTTACCAAAGTTATTCTGATGTACAAGAAACCCGGCATGACCAACCTGCGTGAAACGCTAGCCAAGAGTGCTAATGGTAAAACCAAACCGTTGCGTGAATTAGTCATGGGCGATGCAACACGCAAGGCACAATTAGCGCATAAGGCACAAAAAACAAAAGCAGCTAACCATACGTCAGCATAATGCTGCGAACGATATTTACTGACACTGTTCTAATAAAGGTAGAAAACAATGACGCTCCAACATGCTCTTTTAGGTGATTTATCCTTAAATTCTATCCCGTTTAATATTCCTATTATTCGGGATGCCGGTATATTCATGGGCTTGATTGCCTTGGTGGTGATTGGTAGTTTGTTTTATTTTAAAAAATGGACCTATTTATGGAAAGAATGGTTAACTTCGATTGACCATAAAAAAATTGGGATTATGTACATCATCTTGGCCATGGTGATGTTATTACGTGGTTTTGTCGATGCAGTAATGATGCGTTCGCAACAGGCATTATCAGTTGGTCATTCCATGGGATATTTACCACCGGAACATTTTAATCAAATTTTTACCGCACATGGTGTGATCATGATTTTCTTCATGGCAATGCCGTTGATGTTTGGTTTATTAAATCTCGCAGTGCCATTACAGATTGGCGCACGTGACGTTGCTTTCCCTTATCTGAATTCATTGAGTTTATGGCTTACCGTGGTGAGTGCAATGTTAGTCAATATTTCGTTGATCGTTGGTAAGTTTGCGGCGACGGGTTGGTTAGCGTACCCACCCTTGTCGGATATTGTGTATAGCCCAGGTGTTGGTGTTGATTATTACATATGGGCGTTGCAGATATCGGGGATAGGTAGTCTGCTGTCAGGGATAAACTTTACCGCGACAATTTTGAAGATGCGTGCGCCGGGCATGACGATGATGAAACTGCCTGTATTTAGCTGGGCTGCACTATGCGCGATGATTCTAGTGGTCTTGGCTTTCCCAATTTTGACAGCAACACTGGGTATGTTGTTTCTTGACCGCTTCATGGGTATGCATTTCTTTACCAATGCTTTCGGCGGTAATCCTATGCTATATATCAATATGATTTGGGCATGGGGCCACCCCGAAGTGTATATTCTGATTCTGCCTGCGTTTGGTGTCTTCTCTGAAGTGGTCGCGACTTTTTGTAAAAAGCCATTGTTTGGTTATACCAGCATGATATGGGCAACTATTGTGATAACTTTTCTTGCATTCGCTGTGTGGTTACATCACTTCTTCACGATGGGAAGTGGCGCGGATGTGAATGCTTTTTTTGGTATTGCCACGATGATTATCGCAGTGCCCACCGGCGTGAAAATCTTTAACTGGCTGTTTACCATGTTTCGCGGCAAGATTACTTATTCAATGCCGATGTTGTGGACGATAGGTTTTCTGGTGACGTTTGCGATAGGTGGGATGACAGGGGTATTGATGTCGGTGCCCGCGGTAGATTTCCAAGTACATAATAGTGTGTTCTTGGTTGCACATTTCCATAATGTGATTATTGGTGGTGTTGTCTTTGGTTATTTTGCTGGCTTGACTTATTGGTTCCCGAAAACCTTTGGCTTTAAGCTGAATGAGAAACTTGGCCGTGCATCTTTCTGGTGTTGGCTCGTGGGTTTCTATGTTGCCTTTATGCCATTATATGTGTTGGGTTTGATGGGAATGACGCGTCGCTTGGATCACTATAGCTTAGCGTCAGGTTTCCATCCTTGGTTGATGGTGGCTGCAGCGGGCACAGCCTTAGTTGGCTTAGGCGTGTTCTTCCAAATTTTACAATTGTTTGTCAGTATTAAGAACCGCAACCGTGTTGGTTATCGCGATGTGACGGGTGATCCTTGGGGTGGACGTACGTTAGAATGGTCTATGCCGTCACCTGCGCCATTCTATAATTTTGCACATACGCCAACAGTGACGACGCGTGATGCTTTTTGGACTATGAAGCAAGCACGTGAGGCAAATGGTGGCCAAGTTAGCAAACCTGCGTATACCGACATACACATGCCGAAAAATACGGGTGTTGGTTTCATCATTGCGATGTTTGCAGGGTTGTTCGGTTTTGCAATGACTTGGCATATCGAATGGATGATCGCCGTTGGTTTAATTGGCATTGTCGTTACGGTGATCGCACGTACGTTTAATCGCGATATTGATTACTATGTTAAAGCGGACGAAGTGGAACGTATTGAAACGGCGTGCGCTAATCTAGCCACGCAAGCGCGCGACGATAAATATCCAGTGCTTAACACCAACGAATTATTACACGGGGCGAAATAATCATGACAAGTTCATCTCCTACCGCTCAGGCACACGAGCACCACCATAATCAAGATGATGTCGATATCTTCGGGTTTTGGCTTTATATCTTGAGTGACTGTATTCTTTTTGCAACCCTGTTTACGACGTTTGCGGTATTACAGCACAATACTTTTGGTGGCCCGGCGCTTAAAGCGTTATTCAACTTACCTTATGTTTTGGCTGAAACCTTAGCGCTGCTCTTTAGTAGTTTCACCTACGGTATTGCTATGATTTGCCACTACCGGCGTAAGCGTAATCAAGTTTTGTTTTGGTTGGGTTTGACGTTTATATTGGGTGTATCGTTCGTTGCCATGGAATTAAATGAGTTTGCCTCTCTCTATCATGAGGGGCATGGTTGGCAAACCAGCGCAGCGATGTCATCTTTCTTTACCTTGGTTGGAACTCACGGTTTGCACGTTAGTATTGGCCTATTCTGGATGCTAAATATGATGTATCAAGTGATGCGTTATGGCATCAACGGAACAACCAGCCGACGCTTGACTTATTTAGGTATTTTTTGGCATTTTTTAGATATCGTTTGGATTTTCTTATTCACAATTGTTTACTTGATGGGGGCAGTATAAATGTCTAGCGAAACTCATGATGTGGTTAGTTGGCAAGGGACTGGGCGTAAAACTGTACGTGGTTACGTCTACGGTTTAGTACTATCTCTACTTTTTACCTTTCTTGCCTTTGATATTGTTACCAACCATTCACTATCAAACGCAGCGATTTTTGTGTCGTTAGCGATTTTGGCAATTACCCAATTAATCGCACAGGTTACCTTTTTTCTCCGCCTCAATAATAGTCCAGAAGGCAAATGGAATTTAATGCCATTTATTTTTATCCTGGTGATCATAACGGTGTTGGTCGCGGGGACTTTGTGGATTATGTATAATTTGCACTTCAACATGCTTCATTAAAGCTTCGGCTTTTTCGCGTGAGCTTTGTTGCGGCGATTCTTTTTTCTCGGTCATTTACCTTATGTAAACTCCCTCGAAAAACTCTGTCCCGTACTTTCCCGTACCCAGTACGGGACATGGATACGGGAAAATCGCCGCGCCTCGCTCACACAAAAAATCCTTGCTTTAAGAGATCAACTAAACACCTTCGTCAAAATTTAACGGCGCTTCGCCTTCGCACAAAACCTTCGCTTTTCTGCTTATATCTCTGATTGTCACTATTCGCCCCAAGCTATGCTTATCTACTTGCCAACACTCTCTCGTATATCTTCCAAGATATCTTCCATATCCTTGAGAGTGGCTGGCTTGATCAGCACAACAAAAAATAAGCCCGAATCATATAACACATCCAAATCAATTTTGCGGGTTAATCCGGTCAGTGCCACAAGTGCAGGGCAAGCGTCACCGAGCGCCCGATGCAGTGTGTTGGCGATAGTCAACCCATTCTCCCCCGGCAGCCCAATATCAAGAACAATGACATCAAATGCTTGTTTCTCTTTGATGACCAGCTCAATCGCCTTTTCCCCAGAGCCGGCAATAGTAACCTGACAATGATTTTCGCTTAAGGCAAAGGCCGTGCCCTTTTGGCAAATGGGATTGTCTTCTACCAACAAGGTATTCAGTACAGGACGATTAAATGCCTCCCAAGCAGTGAGGACCTGCTTATAAAAATGCGACCACTTTAGTGGTTTGGTGATAACCGCAACTTGATGGGCAGTGTGCAACGTCGAATTATACCGGCTTGTTTCATCGCTCAGTAGGATAATTAGGATGGGCTGTCCGGCGATGCTATCGAGCAAAGCCGCCAATAATGGCGGATGAGCATCCACACACTGCTCATCAAGCAATAGCATATCGATATCTTCGCCTTGCGTGATGAGCGCTTGGAGATGTTCGGGACTATTATGAGGTGGGGTAATACGCACGGCTTCTTTCCCCAAGAGGCTTTGTATTGTCTGTAATTGCTGTGGGTTATCATCAATGTAAACGTAGTTGTACACCCCCGCTCGTTGTAGGCGGGTTTCTTCTGCTGATGTCAATGGCACAACCGCCGTGACCGGTAGTGCCAGGGTAAAGGTACAACCACCGTGCGGATTATTCGCCACCGCAATCGTGCCGCCCAGCTTATCCATCATTTTTTTGCAAAAGGCTATACGCATAGATAATTTGGGGTATTCAGTATCGGTTTTATTGGCATCCACCAAGGAAAACATAGTGTCAATATAGTCCTGTGGATAACCTGCACTCGTGTCTTCAATGTGGATATTAATCCAATGGCTTTGTTGATGGCGAGATTCAGAAAAATAAAGTGTAATACCACCTGCCTGCGTGTACTCAATGGCCTGCTCAACAATGACTTCAATAATTTCACGCAATTGCGTCACTGAGGTTGTTAGTTTAATACTCGGCAAATCAGCATAATTGACGGCGAAAGTCAGGCCTTTGGCTCTTGCTTGGCGATGAAATGTATTAGCTTGCGATTCAACCAGCTCCAATAAACGAAATTCTTCGGGGAACAATTCCAACTCACCCGTGTCGAGCTTGGCATAATCAGCGGCATACACCAAGTCATCAGGTATCTCCAGATTGGCTTGCTGCAACAACGCTAGATACTCACGCTGTTTTTCGGATAAACCGGTTTTTTGCAACAAATCAGCCATCAAGGCAATCGTATTCAACTTTGAGCGCAAGATGTTGTTCAAGGCAGCGATAAATTCGGTTTTTTCGTTATTGGCGGAATCGGCGATGAATTTAGCCTTTTCAAGGTTTCTCTCAGTTTCTTTTAATTGAGTAATATCAATAGAAGTACCGAGGATGCCAATGATATTATCTTTGTCATATAAAGGTATTTTGTGAGAGAGAAAGACAGCTTCGTTTTCATTGGGTAGTGTAACTTTTTCTTCAATCTCAATGATTTTTCTGAGGCTCACCACTTGCCGGTCAATCGCCTGTAGTTTGTCTGCTTCCTGCTTCCAAGGTAAATCAAAATCAGTTTTACCCGCAATATCAGCACCTGATTGATAACCAAGGGCCTTCGCCTGCGCAGTATTACATCCTAGGTAGACACCGTTTAAATCCTTCCAGTACACGTGACCTGGTGCATTAGCAATGATATATTCCAATATTTTCCCTGGGAGAGATTTTTCCATAAAATTTCCTTAGTTGTCCATATGAAATTGGTTCGCTGACTACACCCTATAGCGTATGCTGTGTAGTAACCTCTCATTATATGGCGTTATCACAGCGTTTGCCTAACCCAAGATGTTGGGTATTTAACGCTATCATTTTAATTGACTTCATCTAAGGCGCATACCTTCGTTTTCATTTTTTTGAAACGCAATGTTAAAGGTTTTAATAGACTGGGATAACCCGGGCGAATAAATTTTTCGTATATATACGTCATCGCAAAATTTCGCTCACTGGGATAGAGTTCATAGTGATACTGTTGATGGGGCCATAACAACATAGCTGCGCATTCTTCTAATAGGTAAGATACGGAAAGATTTAGACAAGCATCATCACCCAATGCCCGCAAGTTGTGCTTGTGCTGTCTGCCACTATACTCGTGAGCAGTAGTAATAATTGCTTGATTAAAGGCTTTATCTTGCTTAAATAAATTCTCAATAAATATTTTTTTTTTATTGTAGTTATCTTGTATTAGCCAATAGTCCCATCGAATTATGTTGTACGCCATAGTCAAATTTGTGTAAATAGCTTTATTACGTTGTATCCACTCATCCCCCATGGCTTTTGACTTTAGGATTGCAGTTTCTGCACTGTCGGTAGATTCCATCATCAGATTGTAGCGCTGCAAGGTATCACATACCAGCATTGTACATCGACTAAAGTTTGATTTGTTGATTAATTCTATTGTCGCCTTGAAATAGTGATTATAATGTTTCTTCTTTCCAACACTAATAAGTAACATGACATGCTCATTGACAAACTCGTCTTTGTTTATTGCGTTGCTTCTTGGAAAAGAAGCTTTCACTTTTTTTTCGCAAGCTGATTCAGTCACTTATGTGGTTCCTTGGATTGTTTATGTATGTATTCAACACTATCTATGCCTTTTTGACTAGAATAAACAAGGAGCATTAATAAATAAGCTTAACGCGAAAAAGACTTCCACAATATGATCGTAAATCATGTTGGTTTCCTTACTTAATGACACAATGGCTATCAAGCATGATGTATGCCAGCAGGCGCATGGCAATAGACAATCCCATTACAACCCCAGAGAGTTAGGTGGGATTATACACAAAAGCGTTACGCGGTTCCACGCGGCACTGTAAGCATTTCGATTGATTAATTGAAGTGAATAACTTAATGAATAGACGAGTATTTTAATTTTGCGCCTCTTTTTTGGGGGGTGCTTCCTGTGTAAATTTTAGCCTCGTTCCACCCTTGCGGGGTGGGAGGGTAAACAGCGGGCGCTGTGCGCCCGCCAAATAAAGGAACGGACGCTGGAGCGTCCGTGAGTTTAAGGTCCCAACCCTAGAGGGTCGGGACCAGTCTGGCTCCATCCGTACAATCTGCCAGTGGCTCGTCTGCATGGGAAGGATTCTCAACCTGCGCATGAGTCAGTAAGAAAAGATATGGTGATTTCTTTGCACAACTAACACAGCCAGATAAATATCGATCACGCAAATACGCCATCTCCAAACTAGACATGTGTTTTTTTATTTCCAGCTCCTGAACCTCAGGCATAGCATCCAAATAGGGGTTGGATTTTTTCTTGGAATCAACTAGCCCCGCATACTGATCGTGCTGTGCCATATTGAATAAAATAACTTGTCTAAAACCAACCGTTAAAAACCTTTTAATATAGTTCTTTTGGGATTCGAGGGTGTTACTATTATATCTGACGACTCCAATAAACATGGCTATGGGTTCTTCAGTTAAAGTTTCTCTGTCTTCTACTGGAATAGAAAAATCCATTTTATTTAAGGATGATTCTAGAATAAACGAGACCTTGTCAGTCTCAGTTTGTGCTATCCTATGCGCGACAACCTTAATAGCTTTACGTTCATATAAGAGTTTATCTAAGATAACTTTAGTCGCTTCATAGCACGGCAGCATTGCTCTGCCAACTTCATCGCTCAGCTTTAAGTGATTCAACGTTTGCTGCAATAAATACTGGGAGTTGTCTTTTGCTGCTAATTCTAGTACAAGTTCTAGCGATAGTTTTGAAAGACTTCTTTGTAATGTATGAGCAATTTTCTTTGCGTAGGTTTTTGACGATATTTTTAATTCCTCGCAAAGCTTAGGATAATTTATTCCGGATGAAATATGGTATTGGCCTACAAGCTTATACCGAGATAAAATATATGCGTGTAATAAAAATGCAGCCATCTCACTCAAGGGTATATTTAAATCTGCAACTTCAATAAATTCATTTAGTTTTACCGGTTGTGACACTATTGAATGAACGTCTTTCACTTTCCTTGATAAAAAATTTTCACAAAGAGTAATAAAATCGTCACAAACTCGATGCTTCTTAATAGTTGTTACTTGAAATTCAGTGAGCTGCTTTATATGCTCTGAATATTCATCATAAAACATGATAAGTTGAAGTGCGCGAATTTGACAAAGATTTTCACTGACTTGCGCATCAAAGTTATAAGTTTTTTTTGACAGGAAGGACTCTATTGCGTTGAGTATAGATTGATAATAAAATTTAATCGTATTTAAAACCCGAAGCTTTTGTTTGCATGAATTAAGTTCATGATTGTCATCGTAAGGAAAAAGGGTTAGTAAAGACATTTTCATTTCAACCAATTTGCGCCAAGTTATTTTTAATTTTCATGCGGTAATAAATAATTAACCAAATAACACAGCCACAAGTCGCCATGCTCAACAACGTTCCAAACGCAAGTAACCAATCTTTTTGAATAAACCCATGCAGGGTAGTCACAAGCTGTATTAACCAAAAACCGAAGAAAGTAATAAAGGATAGTTCTGATGAATCTTTTTTTGCGAAAAGACGCATGGCCTGTGGAATAAACAAGGCAGCATTAATAAATAAGCTTAACGCGAAAAAGACTTCCACAATATGATCGTAAACCATGTTGGTTTCCTTATTTAATGACATAATGGTTATAAGCATGATGCATGCCAGCAGGTGCATGGCACTAGGCAACCCCATTACAACCCCAGATAGTTAGGTGATTATGAGTTTACACAAAAGCGTTACGCGGTTCCACGCGGCACTGTAAGCATTTCGATTGATTAATTGTAGTGAATAACTTAATGAATAGACGAGTATTTTAATTTTGCGCCTCTTTTTTGGGGGGTGCTTCCTGTGTAAATTTTAGCCTCGTCCCATCCCTCTGGGGTGGGACGTTTATTTAAGAGCGCTGTGCGCTTGTTAAGGTGCGAACGCGGAGCGTTCGCCACTATTAGGAGGAATGGGCGCGACTTTCCTGTAAACAATGTCCCCGAACGTCGGGTTACAAATTATCCAGTCTGTGTTACTCACCTTGCCTTAGAACAGCACCAAAATTCATCGCTGGTTCAGGCAGTTATTTGCTCAAAAAAGGAACTTTTTGTATCAAATGGAGACAAATGTAGGGTGGAGAAGTAATTTTTTGGGTAAGTATAACCCATTCAAAAAATAGGCATTTTTCTTGCAGTGGGTAAGGGGCGCAGAGGCGGCGGTAATCCATTGATTGCTAAGGGGAAGCTTACACTGGAGGCGCATGCCTCAGACGCAGATAACCACTTGAGTGAATAGGGGCCATGAATGGTCGACGATAATAATATCTACAGGCAAGCAGACGCTGAAGCAGACGATCCCTTATTGGGCTGTTTAATTATTCTGACGCAAATGTATAAGAAGCCTTACTCGCGCGAGGCGTTAGTGGGTGGCTTACCGCTAGTGAATAATCGCTTGAACCCTGAATTATTTTGTCGTTCGGCCGAGCGCGCTGGGTTAAATGCAAAGGTCGTCAAACGTCAGCTTAACCGTATTCCGCGCCTGGTGATGCCAGTTGTATTGATGTTGCGTAGTGGCCACAGCTGTATCTTGAAAAAAATTAATGAAGATAAAACAGCAGAAGTGATTTTCCCAGAAACTGCCGGCGGTGCTTCAACGATTCCACTGAGTGATTTAAGTGAAGCTTATTCGGGCTATTGTATCTTCGTGCAAGAGGTCTTTGATTATGAAAGTCGTGCTGATGAATACAAATTAGGTCGCCCAAAACAATGGTTTTGGGGAACTTTATTCAAATACAATCGTATTTATACGCGTGTTGTCATCGCAGTTCTTATGATTAATGTCTTTGCTTTGGCGACGCCATTATTTGTGATGAACGTTTACGATCGGGTAGTGCCCAATAATGCAATTGAAACACTATGGATGTTGGCGACTGGTGTTTTTGTTGTTATTTGTTTTGATTTCCTTTTGAAAGTGATGCGTGGGTATTTTATCGATTCGGCAGGAAAAAAAGCTGATATTCGTTTGGCGAGTGCGCTTTTTCAACAAGTCATGAGTATAAAAATGCGCGCGCGTCCAAAATCATCTGGGGCCTTTGCTAATAACTTGCGAGAGTTTGAAGTATTACGTGATTTTTTTACTTCAGCGACGATGTCAAGTTTGATTGATTTGCCGTTCTTATTTTTATTTATCTTGATTATCTATTTTGTTGCAGGTTCTTTAGCATTAATCCCTTTGGTGGCAGTCCCCATCGTGATAATTATGGCTATAGCGCTTGAGTTGCCCATGCGGCGTGAAGTCGGTAAATCCTACATTGGCTCGACGCAAAAACATGCTGTACTAATTGAGGCTATTCATGGCTTAGAACTCATTAAGGGCATGGGTGCTGAGAGCCTGATGCAGCGCAAATGGGAACAATCTGTCGCTGCTGCGGCACGCTCGTCACAACGCTCGCGGCAATTTTCGACGATGGCAGCGAGTTTTACCGCGTTTATGCAACAGTTGGTGACTATTGGTGTAGTAATTTATGGCGTGTATCTCATCACCGAAGGTGAGCTAACGGTCGGTGGCTTAATTGCTTGTACTATTTTAGCAGGTCGTTCATTGGCGCCACTTGCACAAATGACAAACGTATTAATCCGCTACCAGCAATCTAAGATTGCGCTTGAAGGCTTGAATAAAGTGATGTCTTTACCAACCGAGCGATCAGAGGAAGCAAATTATTTGCGGCGTCCAACATTCCGCGGCGAAATAGAATTTGAAAAAGCATCTTTTAAATATCCAGGCATGAAAATGCCCGTTTTAAAAGATATTAATATCAAAATTAAGCCGGGCGAACGTATTGGTTTAGTCGGGGGTATTGGTTCAGGCAAGTCCACACTGCAAAAATTAATTTTAAATTTTTATTCGGTAGATGAAGGTAAAATTTTAATTGATGGTAATGATATAGAGCAGATAGACCCAGCTGATTTGCGCCGGAATATCGGTTATGTGCCACAAGAGCAATTGTTAATGTATGGTACTGTGCGTGAGAACATTGCAATGCGTATGCCCTGGTGTGATGATGAAATGGTGCTTGATGCAGCTAAGCGTGCTGGTGTTGATCGCTTTTTAAGTCGTAATCCTGCTGGCTACCAAATGTGGGTTGGTGAGCGTGGTGATAGTCTCTCTGGTGGGCAACGTCAATCAATCATGTTAGCACGTGGTATTTTAGGCACACCGCCAATGCTATTGTTAGACGAACCGACCAGCGCGATGGATAACCGTACCGAGCAAGCAGTCATAAAAACACTACAGGATTATGTCGCTGATAAAACAATGATCCTGGTAACGCATAAAATATCGTTATTAGCCTTAGTTGATCGTTTGATAGTGTTAGAAGGCGGGCGCATTATCGCAGATGGCCCCAAAGATAAAGTGCTCGCAGCGCTAGCACAAAGTAAAGCCATGAAAAGTAATAAGCCTTCTGAGGAATCTTGATGCTAAAGTGGAAAAAGAAACATAAGCCTGAAGAAGCAGAGCACGAAGAAGACCTCGAGCTTTACGATCGAGATGATATCGACTTTGTGGGGGATAGTAAGGCAACAATACTGACTCATACTCATCACTTTACCAATTTTTTTCTTTATGTACTGCTTGCGTTTGTGATAGTCGCTATCGTCTGGGCGTCACTTGCGCAAATCGATGAAATTGCTATTGGAAATGGTAAAGTCATTCCCTCAAGCAAAGTTAAACTCATCCAAAATCTTGAAGGCGGCATTGTTGAAAAAGTTTTTGTGAATGAAGGCGAAGTCGTTAAAAAAGGCCAGGTATTATTGCGCCTTGATGAAACGCGTTTTTCATCTTCTTATAAAGAAGCGCGTGCCAAATATTTAGTGCTATTAGCAGATATAGTCCGTTTAACAGCCGAAGTTCAAGGCAAAAAAACTGTAGAGTTCCCAGAGATTTTACAGAAAGAAGCGCCTGAGCTTGTAGAGACTGAGAAGGGATACTTTAAAGAACGCCAAGAGGATCTAAAAACTACGGTAGAAACGCTGCAGTCTAGCTACGATCTCGTCAAGCAAGAATTAGATATCGTTAGACCCCTGGTTAAACAAAAGGTGATGTCACAATTGGAATTGTTGCGTTTGGAACGTGAAGCTAACGATTTAAAAGGTAAGATAGGTGAGGCAGACGAAGAATTTCGTGGTAAAGCGCATTCTGAATTGACAGAAGATAAAGCCGAGTTGGCTGGTGTTATGGAAATTATGCGGGCACAAAAAGACAAGATGGAGCGTACCACCATACGCTCTCCGGTTGATGGCATTGTGAAAAAAGTGAATGTTACAACGGTTGGTGAAGTGATTAAACCTGGTAGCAACATCATGGAAGTTGTGCCGATGGAAGATAACCTCTTGGTTGAAGTGAATGTTAAACCGTCGGATATCGCTTTTATTCATCCTGGGGCAGAAGCGACCGTCAAAGTAACAGCATATGATTTTTCAATCTATGGGGGATTGCCGGCAAAAGTTGAATACATCAGCGCAGATACTATCGAGGATAAACAAGGTAATGAATATTATAAAGTGGTTGTTCGCACGAATAAAAGTTATTTGGGTGAGAAAGTAGATCCGCTACCTATTATTCCAGGCATGACAGCCTCAGTGAACATTATCACGGGTAAGATTTCTGTGTTGCGTTATATTATGAAGCCGATCACCCGCGCGACGGATGCGGCTTTCAAACAACGCTAGCAAGTGAGTAATAGGGGGATAGCATGCAACTTATTAGTCGTGAACAACGTCAGCAACGTCTGCAACAAAGTGGCTGCACTTTATTGCTAACGGGCCTTATGGGGGCGGGCAAAACGACAATTGCATATACTCTAGAAAAACTGCTATTTTCTGTGGGCGCGCTAGCTTACGTGCTGGATGGCGATAATGTTCGACATGGATTGAATTGCGATTTGGATTATGAGCATAGCGCGCGTAGCGAGAACGTACGCCGTACTGGCGAAGTGGCAAAGTTATTTGCCGATGCTGGCTTGATCACGATTGCCAGTTTGATCGCGCCTTATTGTAATGACCGCCAAGCCTTACGCGAGTCACATCAACAGGTGCAATTGCCTTTTTTTGAAATTTTTATTGATACACCTTTAGCGGTGTGCGAACAACGTGATCCTAAAGGTTTATATGAGCGTGCACATGCAGGTAAGTTGCAACATGTCACCGGCATCGATGCCCCTTACCAAAGACCTGAACACCCAGATTTAAGGCTAGAGACTACTACTATGACGGCAAGTGAGGATGCCCAAGCCATCCTAACACTACTTTATGATACACATATTTTGAGTAAAGCGAGGGTACGATAAGCAGATGTCAGTATTATTACCAAGACCACATGGAACACATGAATTACAGCCTTTGCTGCTACAGGTTGAAGAGGCTGAGGTTGAATTACAGCGAGCCCAAACCCTAACTAAAGTGCCACTAAGTGCGCGTGAGTTTGGTGATTTGTTAATGTTGGGTATCGGCGCTTTTACGCCATTGACTGGCTTTATGCGGCGTGACGATTGGTTGTCAGTTTGCGATACGATGCATCTGGCCAATGGTTTGTTTTGGCCTATTCCTATCACGCTTTCCGCATCGCGAGAGATCGCCAGTGTGCTTAAGCCAGGCCAAGATATTGCCCTGGTCATGGATCACGGTAATGACGAGATCGTTGCGACAATGAAAATTGAAGAAATTTATACGATCGACAAAACCCACGAATGTATTGAAGTTTTTCAAGCAACGGATACCGATCATCCAGGCGCCGCACTCGTCATGCAGCAGGGCGAGTGCAACCTTGCTGGGAATGTTAAAGTTTTAAGTCTTGGCTCATGTCCACAGCGTTTCCCCAATTTTATTTTAACACCCATGCAGACGCGTGAATTATTTACCGTGCGCGAGTGGCATAAGGTCGCTGCTTTCCAAACTCGCAACCCGATGCATCGTGCGCATGAGCATTTAGTAAAATCGGTATTAGAATGGTGCGATGGTATCTTCATCCATTCCATTATTGGTGAACTTAAACAAGATGATATCCCTGCGGAAAAATCGATTGCTGCGATTAACATACTGATTAAAAATTATTTTATTAAAGATGCTGTTGTCCATGCTGGTTATCCATTGGCGATGCGTTATGCTGGGCCACGCGAAGCATTACTGCATGCAGTATTTCGCCAAAATTATGGCTGCCATTACTTAATTGTTGGACGCGATCATGCGGGTATCAAAAATTATTACGGAGCTTATGATGCGCACAATATTTTTGATCAAATTCCCAAACAGGCTTTACAGATCCGTCCAATTAAGCTAGCACAAGCTTTTTGGTGTCATCGCTGTGATGGCATGGCATCCACCCATACTTGCCCGCATAGTAAGGATCAACGCATGCTACTATCCGGAACCAAATTGCGTGAATTATTACGTAAAGGCGAAGCTGTACCGGATCATTTTAGTCGCCCAGAAGTACTCGATATTTTACGTAAGCACTATCAAGAAAATGGCTTGGTGGAAAAATGAAAGCGCCTCAATGGCACATTTTTCGCATTATTTGCCGATACTGATATAAGCTATACCCAAAGGATGATAAAGAAATGAGCGCCAACGAACAAGAAGCCAACCCTGAGATCCAAATCGAAAAGAAACTCGAGATATCAGGTTCGCGGCAATTGACTTCATGGATGTTCGAACAAAAAATAAGCTTCTGCTTCACCACCTATCAAACCGGTAAATTCTTTCTGATTGGTTTGCAACCTGATGGCAAACTTTCAATTTTCGAACGTACGTTTAACCGTTGTATGGGGCTTTATTCCCCGAACGCCGATACCATCTATATGAGTAGCCTCTACCAGTTGTGGCGCTTCGAAAATGCCTTACAACCAGGCCAATTACATGAGAATTATGATCGCCTCTACGTACCACAAATGGCTTATACTACGGGTGATCTGGACGTTCATGACATTGTTGTCGATGATCAAGGCCGCATCGTTTTTGTAAATACACTCTTCAGTTGTTTAGCTACGACGAGTGATACCCACAGTTTCGAACCATTATGGAAGCCACCGTTTATTAGTAAGCTTGCTGCGGAAGATCGCTGTCATTTAAATGGCTTGGCGTTACGTGATGGTAAGCCACGTTATGTTACGGCAGTCAGTGAATCTGATGCCAATGAAGGTTGGCGCGACCACCGTCAAGAAGGTGGTATCGTCATGGATATAGAAAGCAATGAAATCATTACCCGTGGCCTCGCCATGCCACACTCGCCACGTTATTATCAAGATAAGCTTTGGTTACTCAACTCGGGTACGGGTTATTTCGGGTATATTGACCTTGATAGCGGTAAATTTGAACCTGTCGCATTTTGCCCAGGTTATACCCGTGGCTTGAGCTTTCATGGTGATTTTGCTTTGGTGGGACTATCACTGCCACGGGATAATAAGACATTCTCAGGCTTACCCTTAGACGATGCTTTAGAAAGCAAAAAGGCTGAACCACGTTGTTCTATCGAAGTTATCGATTTGCGCAGCGGTGATATTGTGCATACTTTGCGTATTGAAGGTATGGTTACCGAACTCTACGATGTTTGTACCTTGCCTGCAGTCTTTCGGCCGATGGCACTCGGCTTTCAAACCGAAGAAATCAGACGCATTATTACATTGGGCGGAGAGTTGCCAGAGTAGGTCATTTTCGGTATAGTTGCAGCCGAATTACACATTCGTTAAAAGGGATTGACTGCAACTATGTTGGCATTGAAAGGAAGCTGTCGCCGTCAGGGTTTATTCAACCCAACTAAGGCACTGATTATTAGCGCTGCGTGCTTGGTGTTTTACAGTCAGCTCAGTATGGCACATCCGCATGACACGACACTGCGTCAAACCCTCGAAGACGCCATAAAAACCCAGCCTGATACCATTACCGCGCATGCACAAGAAGAAGAGTCTCATGCGCGCCTACGTCAAGCTCAAGGCCAGTTTTTGCCCTCTGTAGATGCGGATTACGCGAATGGTTATGAAAATACGGATAATCCGGCCACGCGTGATACCACCGGGGGAAACGTCGAGCTCAACCGCCGTGAGGCGGGTGTGCGCATGGATCAATTGCTCTATGATGGTGGACGCGTTTGGAATGAAGTCAAAGAACGCAAATATGAAGTCAGCTCGGCCAAACATGCGTCGCATGCTGCGCGTGAGAATGTTGCCCTAGAAGTCAGTAATGCCTATATCAATGTTATTCGTTTTCGTCATGTCCTGGCGATTGCGCGTGAAGATGTGGCTAGCCATAAACGCACGCTCGCCAAGATTGAAAAACGCGTTAAAGGTGGCGCAGGGCGTAAATCAGAATTGCAATTATCACGCGCACGTTTATCCGAGGCACAAGCACGTTTAGATACGGCACGCACAGAGTTAGCTAATGCCAACCATACTTTTCGAGATATTGTCGGTTATCCAGCGCCAGCGGCCTTGACCTCTCCTAGGGTTCGCCCAACCTTAATTCCCGCTAATTTGAATACTGTACAAAAAGTTGCGATGCAAAATAATCCTAGTTTGCGCGAAGCACGTGCTGAATTAAAGGCGTCAAATTCTGCGGTGGCGACGGCACAAGCCGAGTATTTTCCACGTGTGGATGTAGAGTTAAGTGCCGACCGCGATGATGAATTAGACGGTGTTAAAGGTCGTAACGATCAAGACTTAGCCTTGGTGCGGGTGAGTTACAACCTGTTCCGTGGTGGCCAAGACCATGCACGTGTGCGTGAAACCGTGCAACAGCGCGTAGTTGCACAACAAACGATTGAGCGTGTACGTCGTCAGGTGGTTGAACGTTCTTCTTCGGCCTGGACAGATATGGTAAACACCAAATCGAAAGTCAGAGCCTTGCAAGCGCATGTTACCCATAGCCGGCACGTTGTCGAAAGTTATAAGAAAGAATTTAGCTTGGGGCAGCGTAGCTTGCTCAACGTGCTCGATGCGGAAAATGAATATTTCCGTGCACGCACAGATTTAGCTACAGGTAAATATCAACTCAAACTCAGCAAGTACCGTGTGCTTGAAAGCATGGGGACTCTTGAGGGCGCTATTCTATCCAAATCCGCGTAGTTGTAGCCTTGATAAGCCGCGTAGCGGTGCATCAAGGATCGGTGTTTGTTAACACATTCCCTTGATGCGCGCCGGTGGCGTTTATCAAGGCTACATTAGCAGCGGCCCTCGCCCCACCCCACAGGGGTGGGGCGAGGGCCAGAGCCAAACTCAGACTGGTCCCGACCCTCTAGGGTTGGGACCTTAAACTCACGGACGCTCCAGCGTCCGTTCCTTTATTTGTCGGGCGCGCAGCGCCCGCTGCTTTACCGTCCCACCCCACAGGGGTGGGACGAGGCAGGTAGCATTTGTTTCTAGGTAAGCCGTCGCCCGGATAAGCGCGGCACGCGCGTCATCCGGGGAGGATGTTTGCGATGGCTGTTCCCGGATGAGGTTGCTGCGCAACTTATCCGGGCTACACCAGACTGGTCCCGACCCTCTAGGGTTGGGACCTTAAACTCACGGACGCTCCAGCGTCCGTTCCTTTATTTGTCGGGCGCGCAGCGCCCACTGCTTTACCGTCCCACCCCACAGGGGTGGGACGAGGTAGGTTGTCAATCATTGTCACACAGGTAGCCCGGATAAGCGCGGCACGCGCGTCATCCGGGGAGGGTGTTAGCGCTTGCGGTTCCCGGATGGCGTTGCTACGCCACTTATCCGGGCTACCTCTGGGCTTGAGGCAGAGACAGTAAGCCGTCGCCCGGATAAGCGCGGCACGCGCGTCATCCGGGGAGAGTGTTTGCCATTGCTGTTCCCGGATGACGTTGCTA
>JAJFKG010000046.1 GCA_021773335.1 Gammaproteobacteria bacterium | reverse complement strand
CCCCTTGAGAACCTGCAATACAATTTCAAATTTCGCTGCTGAAGACCATCTCTTGTTTTTTGCCATTGTTACCTCCAATCGGAGGCATTATCTCTCAAATTCGGCTAAATGTCTGGTCTAAAATATGGGGGGCATTATACTGCTTCATACTGGTAAGCTCATGTTGGGATATTGCTTCCTTACCTGGGCTTGCCAAATTTGCAGGATCATCAAGCAGAGATTTTTTCAACGGCAGTATACAAGTAAAAGTTGACCCCACTTCAGGCTCACTGTCAACATACACTTCACCTTCCATTTCAGAGATGAATTGCTTAACAATAGCAAGCCCGAGTCCAAACCCTTGATACTTACCCTTATAGGCAGGGTCTAGCCGATTAAATTTAGAAAAAATGAGCTTTTTATCCTTTTCAGGAATACCAATGCCAGTATCTTTCACTAAAATTTTTACAACCAAATCACGCTCTTCAGCCTTAACTAATTTAACAAAAATATCGACCTTACCTTCTTTAGTAAATTTAATGGCATTGCTAACAAGATTAAGCAAAACTCGGTGCAGTCGCGTTTGATCACCCAACACATAATGTGGAATATCCTCATCATAGTGAATAGTTAATGTGAGGCTTTTCTCATTAGCTGATGGCGTCACCAAAATCCCCAGATCATGCACAAGCTCCTTCATACTAAACTTAACCTCATGAACTGGTAGTTCACCAGAATCAAGTTTTGCCATCTCAATAACTTCGTTCAATAAGTCTAATAAGATGTTACCTGATTTTAGAAGATTACTTGCGGCTGTCTTACTTTGCTGATCATGTGCTGCTTTTTGCAGAATCCTCGACATTCCAATCATACCAGTAAGAGGTGTGCGGATGTCATGACTGATATTAGTAATAAATGCTGATTTTGCGATATTGGCTGCTTCTGCTTCTTGTTTCGCTTTGACAAGTTCTTTTTCTTTATATTTGAGCTCAGTAATATCAGTAAAATAACCCACAATCCCGATAACCTCATTATTATCTATGATGGGCAATTTACTGACTAAGGTAATTAAAGTAGTTCCGTTTGGAAGAGCTAGCACTTCTTCTTGGTTAGTAATAGGCTGACCTGCAATAGTATCTTTATCACCTTGTTGAAAAACCTCAGCAGTATCTCCTGTTACTTGCCAGTACAGGTCTTGATCTGTTTTGCCAACAATATCTTCAGGGCTAGAAAGCCCAACAAGACGTGCATAGTTTTTATTACAACCCAAGTAAACCGAGTGCGTGTCTTTCCAAAAAACGTATTGCGGTAATGACTCAGTGATTGTCTTTAAGAAAACTTCATTGATATGCGCAACGCGCTTAGCAGCCTCTGTCTCTTTAATAAGCTGGGAAACATCTTTCTTTGTTGGTTTCTTATCGCCAGGCGCGTTCATTTTTCTTCCACTCAAGAGAAGCCAAAAGTGCTTTAATGGCTTATAAGAAGCAGTATTATAAATCATACATTTACTGATACATTGTAGTACATTTCTAACATCCCTTGTTAACAAATTAAGCCATCCTTCTCAATTAATTTGTTTGTTACCAAATCATGTTCAAAGATCATGAATAATTTCGGTATCACAAAACTCTCATAATAGGCTTAATACTAAACACTTTTTTTCTGAGTAATTACCCCTAACTGATTCCCCACCCATTGGGCAAAAAATCTAAAGAAGTAAATAAAGATTGCCGAAACAGCAAGCACCAATAATGTCATTGCTAAAACAGACTGATCAGTTACAGGAAACTTTGTCACAAGCCATGACACAAAACACGTACCTAAAATCTGTAAGAACCCAAACCATGATGCTGCAGTACCAGCTTTATTGGCAAAATCCTCCATTGCGCCGGAAAAAGCATTAGGGAAAATAAATCCTGCCCCCATGACAAATCCAATCATGGGCAAAAGAACGACCCAGCTTCTGCTCGGAAGAAAATAAAAGCCAAGTAACATTGCTAGAGCAGATAGACATAATAAAGATAATCCTATATATACCACCGCAGGTATACCCATGCGAGCTACTAGCATACCATTTAAAAATCTGCTCACAGCCGAAAAAAATCCTATAATAACCGCAAGCCACCCATACATCACGACTGACATGCCAAAAACACGTTGGAATAGAAAAGGGCTAATTGCGTAGTAAGCAAAAAAACCTGATAGCGCCGCAGTTGAAATGTAGCAATAGCGAATAAACTCATAATTCTTAATTAAAACTTTACAGTCTTCTAACCATGTAGTTAAGTGTTGAGAACTTTTGTGTGAATTTGTTTCTGGCAGATATAGCCAAGCCAGTATAAGAACTAAAAGCACATATATAAAAATAAAAACAAAAATAGCCTGCCATGAAAATAGTTCATGCAAGTACCCACCCACGACAGGTGCAAATGCTGGAGCTAAAACAAAAAACAAACTCATATACGACATTATTTGAGCCAATTTTCTGCCAGAGAATAAGTCTCTCGCGGCCGCCCTTCCTACAACTACTCCAGCCCCAGCTCCTAATCCTTGGACTAAACGAGCAACAATTAGTATGTATATATTAGGGGAAAATATACAACCTAATGTGCCAAGTATTACAATAGAAAAGCCGGCAAATAGTATTTTCCTCCTGCCAAATAAGTCAGCACATCTACCATAAATAAGCTGAGAAACAGCAAATCCAAGAAGATAAACACTGATTGTCACTTGCACATAATTCTGTGTAGTACTGAGATCCCGTGAAATATCAGGCAAAGCTGGCAAATATGTATCAGATATAAAAGAACCAGTCATTGAAAGCAATGTCAACAAGATTACCAATAAAACTATATTTCGTTCTTTCACTTTAAAATTCCCTGCTTATTTTGATAAAGACAAATCTTTTAAGCATATATTCGGTAAGTTAGCAATTTTACTACAAATTTCTTCAAAAGAAGACATAAGTATATCGATAGTAGTAGCCTTAAATAACTCAAAATTATAATTAATTCCGCATTCAATTTTTCCATCTTTGTACAGGCAAACCATCTTCAAATATTGAAATGCGTTTGTAACAGGAAAATCAACAACATCCAAATTAAAATCAGATGACAAAGGCACCTGAGTATCTAAGTTCCTAAAGGAAAAATGAATATTATATACTTTAGCATCAGCACCATGCCTTCCAGAGTATAATTTTTCTAAATATTCATATGGTATATCTTTATTGCTGTATGCAGCCAATATTTTGTCCCTAACGGCCTTCAGGAAATGGACAAAACTAGTATCCTCTGAATAACGTGTTTTTAAAAACAAAATATTATTGAAATAGCCTATAACGTTCTCTAGGTCGCCCCTAGTTCTGTAGGTCACTGGGAATCCAGTAACCAGTTCATTTTGCCGGGTAAAATTATGCAGCAAGATTTGATAAGCACTAACTAATAACATAAAAAGCGTAGAGTTCGAATTAGATGAAATGTCTAATAATTTTTTTGTAAGTCCTTCATCTAAAGTAAATCTTTTTGTCTCGCCTTGATATGACTGTAATTTTTTCGGCAAATAGTCACTCGGCAATTGCTTATAGGGGCTAAACGAAAGCAATTCATTTTGCCAAAATTTAAGTTGTTTTTCTAAATAGCCAGCCTCTATCCACTTATGTTGGGCCAGTCCAAATTGTGCATACTGCGGTTCTATTTCTAAATCTTTCATACTGAGCTGATCTGTTGCGTCTTTTTCATAAATAGCGGATAGTTGATTAGCAAGTGCTACAAATGACGAACAGTCTGAAATCAAACTGTGGCGATTAAAAATCAACCAATGCAAAGCTTTGTTAAATGTTATAAAGCAAAACCTAAACAATGGCCCCTCATTTATGTCAAATGACTTATTATACTCACTAAGAATATAGCCCCTAGCTTCATCTTCAGTAGCAAATTCAAATTGCTCAACCTCAAAAGAAATTTTCGGTAGTATTTTTTGTCGTACTTGTGCAGCTTGTCTTACAAAAGTAGTTCTAAGTGATGCATTAGCCTCTGCAATGAAATTTAACGCTTTTCTTAATTTATCAAAGCAAACAACATTTCTAATTTCTAAGCCATCTATTAAATTAAAACAGGTAGATTGTATATTTTCTCCATAGTTATCAAAAAAGTGACTCTGCGAAAATGATAATGGCATTGCATGATTAACTTCTAATTCCGCTGAGATATCAAGCCTCTCAGAGTCCGCGGTATTATCTACCAACTTTGCTAAAGTCAGTATTTTAGGTTCCTCAAAAAAATCAGATAAACTAATTCTTACATTCAATTTATCAAAAATCATTGCGACGCATTTGATAGCCAGCAGCGAGTGCCCACCTAGCGTGAAAAAATTAGCATTTATATTATTTACTTCAACATTCAGCAATTCTTGCCAAATGTTTTGCAAAACAAACTCTGTTCTGCTCTTTGCTGGAACAATAGTTTCAGTTACCTCTATGCTAGAAACAGCCGGCAGTTTTTTCCTATCTAGCTTTCCACTGGTTGTCATTGGCATATTTTCTATTTGTAGAAAATAATTAGGCACCATATATTCAGGCAAGTATTTTTCACACGTTTCTCTTAATCTGTTCTCATTAAAAATCTCTCCATCTTGTAACGATATGTACGCCACAAGAAATTGAGTAACGCTATTTTTAGCTTCAACAACTACAGCAGCGTGCCTTACCCCTGGCATTCTATTCAAGACTGACTCTATCTCACCTAGCTCTATCCGCAACCCCCTTAACTTTACTTGCGAATCAACACGACCGTGATATTCTATATTTCCATCAGCAGTATATTTTGCCAAATCACCAGTACGATACATCCGAAGGTACTCATTTCTTGACTCAAAAGGGCTACGTACAAATCTATCTGCAGTCAAACGCTGATTATTTACATATTTTGATGCTAGACCAACTCCAGATATATAAAGCTCCCCAACAACGCCAATTGGAGCAAGTTTCTTATTCACGTCTAAAATATATAATTTGATATTATTGATAGGTTTGCCAATTGACACAACGTCGTGCTTCATGCCTTGATGACACTCATAATAACTAACGTCTATTGCGGCTTCAGTTGGACCATAAAAATTATACAGTTTACAATGTTTGTGTGTTTCAACATATCTTTCAGCAAGAGAAGTCGACAGTGCTTCACCACTACAAATAACTGCACGCAATGACTCCAATTCAGAAACATCAACAACTTCAATAAACACACTTAGCATAGATGGAACAAAATGCATAATTGTTACTTTTTGGCTTTTAACCAAATGATTTAGGTAAACAGGATCTTTATGTCCTTCTGGTCTAGCTAAAACCAATTGGGCCCCGAACATTAAGGGTAGAAAAAACTCCCATACAGAGACATCAAAAGAATAAGGAGTTTTCTGTAGAACCTTATCATTCTGATCCAAGGCTAGCAGCTCCTGCATCCAAAGAAGTCTATTCAACAATCCAATATGTGTATTAGCAACTCCCTTTGGTTGGCCGGTGGAGCCAGAAGTATAAATAACATAAGGAGCATCTGTAGCTATTATATTAATATCAGGACTTTCTTTATTAGACATCCCAATATCAGTCAGAACCTGATCATAAAAAAGTATTTCACATTCACTTTCTTGTGGATTCAACGGCGGCGGCATTTTATTGAACGCTACAACCAGTTTACAATCAGCATCTCTTAAAATGAATCTAACTCTTTTCTCAGGAAAATCGGTAGGTATCGGTAAGTACGCTGCGCCAGCCTTAATTATTCCTAATAAACATATAACCAACTCAATGCTTCTTGGTTGAAATACGGCAATGATATCACCACTCTCTATTCCTTTCTGATCACGCAAATAATTAGCGAATTGATTTGCTTTACTATTTAAATCCCGGTAAGTTAATTCGCTTTTTTCAAATATAACAGCAGGACTATCTGGCGACTCCATTACTGTCTGTTCAAAGAAGTCAATTATCGTTTTTCCTTCAGGCAAATCTGACTCAGTTGAATTAAATTCATCAAGCAATTTTTTTTCATCACTTTGTGTGATGATATCTATATCACCAATACAATTTGTGTTGTTTTCGATACCACTTAAAACAAACTGTTTGAATGAGTTGGCCACTCTTTCAATCGTTTCAATTTTGAATATTGCAGACTTATACTCAAATCTAATCGTTAAGCCAGATTCTCTTTGGCTTGCATACAATGACAGATCTAACTCCGTACTTTTCTTCTTATAACTATAGGGCTCTGCATGTAAAAATTCTCCAAATTTCAACTCTTTTCGGCCTGAGTACTGAAATGAAAATAAAGTTTGAAATATCGGATTATAGCTTTTATCTCGCTCAGGGCATAAAGCAGACACGACCTTTTCTAATTCCACTGATTGATATGAATATGCCTCTCTCAAATTTTCAACGACAATTCGCACCATTTCCTTGAAGGTTATTGAACCATCAACATCAATCCTCATGGGTAATGTATTGACAAAAAAACCAACAAGATTTTCTAGCTCAGCTCTGTCTCGCCCAGCAACAGGAAGTCCAATGACAACATTTTCTTGCAAACTAAATCTTGATAAAATCACAGAATATGCAGCAAATAATACACTAAACAAAGTTGCTTGGTTTAAGCCTGCAAATCTTTCTATCCTTTTCAATTCATCTTGCGTAAACTCAATAGTGTAGAAATTGCTATCGTAGTTTGAAATAGATCCGCGTGGATAATCAACCGGCAAGTTTAATAGCAGATGAGATTCACGTAATTTACTCACCCAATAGTCCAAAGCTTTTTCACGCGCCAGTAGCTTTTCAGTCACACACTCCTCCGCGGCAAAGTTGAAATATTGTGTTGTCAACCTAGGCAACTTATGAGGGCTATTTTTAATTATACTGTTATATACGCTAGCAACTTCATTTAACAACACTGAAAATGACCACCCATCTGTAATGATATGGTGCATGTTAATCAATAAAAAATTCTCACTTTCCGATTCCCTTAGTAAAACAAACCTCACTAACGGTCCTTTTTCCAAGTCAAAGATAACGTCTTGTTCCTTTTGTATATACTCATCTATCTTGCCAGAAAAAATTTTAATTTGAAAAAAAACTTCATCAATCTTATTCCCTGACTTAAATTGTAAAATCTCCCCTTTAACAACTTTGAACTTAGCATCAAGAGCTTCCTGTCTTTTATATACGACCTCTATCGCCTTTTTAAGCGACTTACTATCTAGCCACCCTTTCAATTTGAATGCCGCCATAACATTCATTGCCGTGTAATTTTTTTCACTATTTTGTAAGAACCATATTCGCTTCTGTGACGAAGTTAGAGGTGCCTCGTTGAGATTATGGACTGTGTTAGCAGGGCACTCACTTTTTCTTTGCAAGAGCTTGCTTAATAAATATTCTTTTTTCTCGTTACTAACGTTATTAGATGATTGGCTCAATACTTCCATTTTTTTCTCCTGCTAAAGATTATGAGAGGTTTGCAGCTGCTAACCTATAGATATAGTTTGATAACTTTGATACCGTAGGATAATTAAAGATGTCGTCTACTCCAATATCTACATCAAGATCTTCTATGAGTTTTGCAACATATTGGGTCGCCATTAATGAATGCATACCAATCTCAAAGAAATCCGTTGAAGCTGAAAGATTACCAAAGCCTGATAGCTCAATTAATTTTTTAGCTAAAATCTCTTGTAGACCATCCTCAAATTCACTATCGGAGAAATCATCTGAAATATCATTTACAGCAGTAATTTCATCAGAACCATCAGAGGAAAATTCTTGCTTGTCTTTATTGACCCAGTAAGTCTTTTCTTGAAATGGATGAAAAGGCGTAGGAACCACTTCATAGTCACTACCTTTGGTATATTTGTCCAAAGCCACAGCCACACCAGACTCCCAAAGTGAAGCAATCCCTTGGCTAAATTTCATATTTTCATCAGTTAATTTATTTTTTCCTTTCAACAAACTGATAAATTGAAAGTTATTACTTTTTGCAGATAATGTTTGCCGTGCGAAGTTCGTTAATGTATGGCCTGGACCAACCTCCACAAAGATGCCTTCACAAATATCAGATAAGCTACGTATTGATTCGTAAAATTGCACTGGCGATTTAAGATGTTCAACCCAATAGTTATTTTTTATTTGGAAAGCAGTCGTCGGTTTTGCATAGACATTTGAAACAAAGGGGACTGTCGATTTTTTCATCGAAACTTTTTCAGCAAGCATACTAAACTCTGAAGTAATAGCATCCATAATGTTCGAATGAAAACCATATCTAGTTTGAATAAGTCTCGTTTTTATATCTTGCTTTTCTAAAGCATTAGCTATATTTATTATTTCACGTTTACCACCTGATAAAACAACCTGATTTTGACTATTAAAAGCAGCAATGTTTACTGTTTTCGATAGCTTCTCTTCAATTCTATCTTGGGACGAATATACCACTAACATAGCACCTTCCTCCGTTTTTTCACAAAGGCGCCCTCTCTCAGCAACCAAAAATAGAGCATCCTCTAAGGTAAAAATTCCTGATAAACATGCAGCAACATATTCACCAAGGCTGTGACCGACCATTACATCTGGTTCAATGCCTAGAGAACGCAATAAAATCGCTAGCGAATACTCAAATGAAAATAGCAATGGTTGTGTTATGTGTGTCTCATCAATAAATCCAGTTTCACTTTCTTGATTGTACAAGAGATCGATGATGTCCAGATTCAATGTTTCAATAAGAATGTCCCTACATCGTTCTAAGCTATCTCGGAACACTTCAAATCGTTCATATAACTCCCGCCCCATACCAACATACTGAGCCCCTTGCCCAGGAAATAAAAAAATCATCTTAGGTTTATTAAAAGTACGTTTGCACTCTTCTTGATCGTACGTTTTTAACTGGTTTTTTAGATCTTGATAATCCTGCACAACAAAAGCTTTTCTATATGAAAAATGAGCTTTATGCTTATACAGTGTAAGTGAAAGATTAAGCAAATTAGTTTGCTTGCTTAAATATCCAGATTTCTCAAGCAGTTTAATTTTTTGATGTAGAGATTGAGGATTATCACTTGATAAGCAGATCATATATTCATTTTCTGAAACCTTCTTATTGCTTCTCACCTCACTTACATTCACATGTTCACCTAATACAACATGTGCATTTGTGCCACCGATGCCAAAAGAACTAACCCCCGCATATCTAACATCTTCAGACTTCCATTCTGTATATTTATTACTGATAGAAAATGGGGTATGCTCTAAGTCGATCGCTGGATTAAGCTTTTGGAAATGAGCTGCGGGAAATAATTTTTTTGTATTTAGCATGATTACTGTTTTAATTAGGCCAGCAATACCCGAAGCCGCATCCAAATGGCCAATATTTGACTTTACAGCGCCTATAGCGCATTGCATTTTCACTTCATTTGTCGTCAAAAACGCTTCTTTTAACGCATCGATTTCTATTGGGTCACCAAGTTTAGTGCCCGTTCCATGTGCTTCAATGTAAGAGATTTGCTCCGGTACTAGGCCAGCTTTTCGAATCGCCTTGCTTATTACATCAACTTGTCCAACGACACTTGGAGCAGTAAATCCAACCTTGTCACGCCCATCATTATTTACGGCTGTTCCTTTGATAACTGCGTATATTTTATTTTTGTCGCGAATAGCATCTTGAAGCCTTTTTAACACCACAACGCCAACGCCATCACCACCGACTGTACCACTTGCATTTCTATCAAAAGGGCGGCACACACCATCTCGAGAAATTATTCCATCACGCTGGTATTCGCAGCCAAGTTCTTCTTGACATAAAATTGATGCTCCACCAGTAAGAGCAACATCACAATCTTGGTTTAACAAACCAGAAACAGCCATATGAACAGCAACTAGAGAAGAAGAGCAAGCAGTGTTTATATTCACTGACGGCCCTTTTAGGTTTAGCTTAAATGATAGTAAAGTAGCCAACTTGTTGTTATTAGCCATAACTTGCTGGAGACCAACTTTTTTTAACACTTCTTCATTATTTAGGACAAAATTTTGTAAATAAGAGTTTTGGGAAGCACCTAAGTAAACTCCCACACTATTATCAGCATTGAAATTAAAGCCCGAATCCTCAAGCGCATGGTATCCAACTTGCAACATTCTTCGTTGCTGTGGATCCATTACTTCAGCTTCTCTAGGCGATAAATTAAAAAAATCAGCATCAAACATATCAAAATTTAGCAGCCTTCCATGAGCAGCTATATAGGTATTATTTTTTGCCTTTTTATCGTCGCTTTTGTTCTCTCTGAATATCGTATCTTTGCCTTCACGCAACACTTCAAAAAATTCAGATATATTTCTGCAGCTAGAAAACTCTGCTGACATTCCAATTATAGCTACATCGCAACTTGTCTCAGTTTTCTTTGTCGATCTATAAAACTTCTTACCAGGTTTTATTGACTTAGAATTTTTTTGACTTCTAATATATGAAGCCAACCCACTGATAGTTGGAAACTTAAACAAATCACTAATTTTTATATAAGAGTAGTGCACAACTAACAAATTAAAGGCTCTGATTAGTTTTAAGGAATTCCCTCCTGCCTCAAAAAAACTCACACTAGATGACAAATATTTAACCTTTAAAACTTTACTCCAAATTTCACGTATAGTTGCTTCTTCCTCCCCCCACTCTGCCTTTGTTTTCATGCTTTCACTCTGGGAAATATTTGCCTTTAATTCAGATAGTGATTTCCTATCAATCTTCCCGCTAGACAACAGCGGAAATTTAGCAATGTTCTTATACACATTTGGCAGCATATAGTCCGGTAATTTGGCCGATAATCGTCGTTGAAGTTCATCTCTATCAAATTCATAACTTTCTAATACATAAGCAACCAACACTTTATCTTCGTCATAGTCACCGTCCACTAAAACACAGGAAGCAAGACCACTCAGCGCGTCGTTTATGCTAGTTTCAATCTCACCAAGCTCAATTCGAAGCCCTCGAATTTTTACTTGATTATCAAAGCGCCCTAAATATTCTAGAGTTCCATCCGGATGATAACAAACCTTATCTCCTGTTCTATAACAGACTAATTCATTTGAATCATCTAGCTTGATCCTCTGAAATTTTTCACCTGTTAACTTTTTATTATTCCAATAGCCTCGTGCTAATCCATCGCCACTAATATATAGCTCTCCTATGGCTCCTGGAGGAAGCAAGTTTTTATTTCGATCTAAGATATGATAGCCAAACCCTGGCATCGGAGTGCCAATAGACACTTTCTTTCCCATTCCGCCTGTACTTGTATCCCAAACAGAGCTTGTTATTGTTATTTCTGTTGGGCCATAACTATTAAACAGGGTGGCATTTGGTATTTTTTCTTCAAATTTTTCAATAAGTGTTTCCTCTAACTTATCACCACCACAAAAAACTGTCTTCAAACTTGATAACTCACCATCATCAATACCCTCCAAAATTTCATTTAAGATTACTGGAACAAATCCTGCTCTCACTACGTTATACCTGGTTATTAAAGAGCAAATTTCTCTGGGGTTACTATAGGATTCATCATCAGCAACAATTACCATTGCTCCTTGAGTTAAAGGTAATAAAAACTCTCGAAGTGAAACATCAAAAACTATAGGTGCTCTAAACAGCACAGCTTCCCCTTTCTTTACTGGGCTAATCTCTTGTAGACCTGAAAATGTAGTTTCTAATCCTCTATGTGTGCATAAAACTCCTTTTGGTAACCCAGTTGAACCGGATGTATATATCAAATATGCAGGAGAATTTTTAGACACCAGGGGTAACACAGACTCTGATTTAACACTATCTTTACGCACTACATCTTCATACTTTACTAGGAATGACGATTCTAAATCGGCTAGTACTTTCTGGGTTGCCTCATTGCATATCAAAAACTGTGAACAGCTATCCTCCAATATATGTTTTACTCGCTCAGGGGGATACCTACGGTCAATAGGCACAAAAACAACTCCCGCTTTTAACGCAGCAAGTATCGCAACAACCAAATCAACACTTCTATTTAGACATAGCGCCACGACACAAAATTCACTTGTACTATTTTTACTTTTCTTCTCGGCTAGTTTTTTTACAAAAAGAGCTAGCTTGTCACTTAAATCATTGACGTCCTTATAAGTAACTGAATTGCCATTACACACAAGGGCAACGGCTTCTGGACTCAATTGAACATGTTTTTTTATATTTTCAACTACAGAGATACTTTCGCTCGATTTTTGGCAACATTTTTCATTATAGTTATATAATGCTTTAAGATTTCCAGTGTCGAAATTTAACAGTTCAGCATCCAAACTTATATTCATGTCTAATTCAAGCGAACCTATTAAATCAACATAAATTTGGCAAAGCAGCTTGCCTGTTTCTTGTAACACTATATCGCTCTGAAAATGCAAGAAACCATCAAGAAAATTATCACACTCTGACAAAGTCATAGAAAGTTTAAATTTAGATTGCTTACTACAAAAATTTTCTCTGCTTACATTTAAATCAGGCCAACACCCTACTTCTAATTCCTCTTTAGTTCGATATACAAACATTAGCTCGAATATAGGATTATCTTTGTATCCCCCTCCCAGTGACAACTCATTTACTATGCTGGCAAAAGGTTCCTGCTGGTGACTGATAATCGCCATATAACTTGCTTTTACAATATCCACAACGTCTTTGAAGTCTGAACAATTCTTTAGATTTATGCGCAAAGGCATTGTATTTACAAAACAACCAATGGTTGAGGCATATCTTCGCATATCCCGATTTAATACAGGAATACCCACACAAAAATCACGACATTGGAAATGTTTTGAGATAGCAACGACAAATATACTGAGAGAAACCATAAATGGTGTAGTCAATAGCTCTTTAGAGAAATTTCTAATTTTTTTCGAACATGAAGCATCAACTTGAAACTCAACAACTTCATTATCAATTCTGGAGGCGAGTTTTGTATAGACAGAAGGGAATTCAAATTTTTGACTCCCTGATAGGTAGCTCGTCCAGAATTCCTTATCAATTTTGACAGCTCTATCATCAGCAGATAAACTATATTCGCTCACATAATCCAGAAAACTGGTTCTATCTACTGTATTCTCATTCTGTAGATAGTAACCGCGCAGCTGTTCAATAAAAAGCTTTTCTGACCAACCATCCATAATAATATGATGAAAGACTATAACTAAATAAAATTTCCCCCTATTAATTCTATACATCTTCGCTTTTATAAGCGGTGCTTTACTTAAATCAAAAGCTGTATTTAACTGGTTTTTTATTGTTAAGCTAACTTCACTTTCAGATTGCTCAACAATTTCCAAGTCTAAATCACACCTCTCTTCAACATACTGAATTACTTCTTCGCCTTTTTCTTCAAACCTTGTTCTTAACGCTTGATTGTTACTAATTACCTGATTAATTGCGCTGTTCAAATTCTTGACATCAGGCTCTCCAAGCATACTCAAAACAATTAACTCATTATACGATGAATCACCTTCCATCTTAGTTTTATCATGCACCCACATCATTTTCTGAGAATCTGTCGCAGGAACATATTGTCTAGGCAGTGTCTTTTTCTTAAAAACCTCTATCTCACCAAGCTGTTTTTTTTTGTTTTTACAGAAAGACTTGATCTCTAAAACAAACGTCTCAAAATCGGAGTTATTAAGGAGAAGGTTGGAATCTATAGATATTTTTAACTCTTTAGAAAGCTTTGCTGTGATAAGCACCGCACTTAATGAATTTCCTCCTAACTTAAAGAAATTTAAGTTTCCACGCTCAGCTTTTATAGATAAAACTTCACACCATATCTTTTTCACTATGCTATCTATCGGCATATCACTCTCAGCTAAAACACTGCTGATATCAAAATTTTTTTCTATATTCATATAGGTATCCGCAACTTAAATTATTACAATCCATCTTATTGTCAATGATTCACTAAGCTCGTAAGCTTTACCGTAATATTTTTTGTTAGCTTGATAAAACGTATAAATAACTTATTAAATCCCCTACACCTGCATTTCTGCCGTTTTTTTCATCAGAGTCATCCCTAATGGCACCCTCATTTTTACTAAGCAATAGAGCCATTTCGCTTTCATTAAGGGAGAATCTCTGTTTAACTGCTTTTATCATATCTTCCTGACTATTCACTTTCTTCACTATCCTAGCTACTTGAAACTCATTCATGCATCTCCCATCAATATTACATACAGCCAAAGTGATACAATCCATTCATCAGCTAAATTTAGCCGTTTTTGTATTTTTCTTGGGGGAGTTCCATGCAGAAAATACTTAATTAACAGTATGTAGAAAACTGCCCTTACTAAGTTGGCAGTAGAGAGATTAATTGATTCTTGATAGAATTGTTATACCCATAAACAATGTCTATTTTCAGGTCACTTTTTAAGGCTGGAATTATACCCCCAAATCGGCAGGTGTTTTTTTAATCAACGAGGCTGTTATGAAGAGACAATACTCTCAATTAGTTAAACTGACGTGGCTTGATATAAGAGAGCAGGTTAGTTCAGTTAATGCTCGCCTAGCTGATATTATAGATAGAATTAGTCCAAGCAAAGAATTTGGTCTTTACCTAGCAAGTTATCGCTATGGTTCACCCATTTTAATCAAAGGAAATTTTTTTGTCCCGGATAGCACAGATAGCTCAATTAGCCTAAAAGATGCAACTGTCCCAGATAAAGTAAAAGAAGATTTAAGTTACAATAACTATTCTCATCCTGCTAGCATCATAATTGATGGTGCGGCAGAGTTATTTGTAGACCGTAATAATAGAATAGTTCCCTATTTTATGATGCAAACTGGAAACATGTACGGTGTCTGGCCAATACTGGATAAGCGTTATAAAGACAAGCTAACTTTTGCACCTACAAATATCTGGGATATGACAGCAGGTGCTCGCACAATATTTTCACTGCCTAAGATAACTGATGTGGCTTCCCATATGAAACTACAACGTAAATATAGCTTCGAAGCGGAGCCTCCTAACAGCTATTATGATCATTGGAATGTATTTAAATCAATTTCTCAAAGCTCCTATTTTGAAACACCTTGGCGCACACAAATTCTCTACTTCTCGAAAGAATGGTTTCAACATCTAACTGATAAGGCTTGGCAGGAATTTTATATTTACTTATTGTCTACAAATTGGGCATGTTGTGAGTTTCAAAGAAATCAATTTACATGGGACTTTGTCTTTAAAGAAATCGAGAAAATACGAGGAGTCAACCCTTCACCATATCATGCTGACATTTGCAAGCATTTGTATAGTATTGCTGTTGGGGCTATGCCTGGCTTAGCTCCGGCTATAGATGACAAATTAGCCCCAGTTAGCACACTTAAAAAAATATATGCGGAAGAATACGGTTTAAAGCAATGGTCTCCCGTAATTATGCAGCCTGCAAATTATCAATCCAATACATCGAATCCAGAACCGGTCTACTACTCATTCCAATGTCCAACGGCCGTATCCCTTTCTTCGAGGAGTAGCAAAAAAGCAAGCACACTTACTGATGCATACATTGTGTCAACTTTGATAAAAAAATATAGCAAAGAAATTATAGATAGGAGCATTAACCTTGCCAACACAACTCTAGAAGATGCGGCTATTAATTCAGCTTTTGAATTTTTTCACTCAAGAAACGACGATTATTCCGACTTTAAAAGTGTTAATGATATACCAAATGCAGACCATCGCTTTCAGGACTCCCCCTCTCATCTATCATTCCCAGTTAACGCATCCTTCTTGAAAGGTTGTGTTAAAATACACACCAAGGATGAAAATTCTCAATAGAACACAGCCTATCTGCTGATTAGAGATTTATATCATAAACCCTTCCAGAGGATCTTCCAGATAATCAAAAGGTTCTTCTAAAAATTTAGCATGATGCTCTGTTTTAACATTTTGCAAAATAGACTTGCATCCATGATGAAAAGGAACAGGCTTGCCTTTTGCCAACCACTTTTTTTGATGCAGCATAGCAAGCATGATTCTTACCTTTCCTGTGTGATTTGGCATACCCCTATGCCATAAACGAACATCCCTTACGAGGATGTCACCTTTCTGCAGGATTGCTCTTATTGGTGGCTTCATTAATCGACGCTGGTTAATCACTTCATCGTTTGGAAATTTTCCCTCATGTAAACTCTGGGTGCCTGGCCATAGCTCAGTAGCTCCATTAGCTTCCGTAAAATCAATCAAGGGAATATTTACAACTAAGCTTACAGCTGGATGTGTTACATATTCGGTTTCCCACAAAGGCTCAGTATCCATATGCAGCGGTTGCATTAAACTACCCGGCATATTGGTATTGCCACTATACAAATCATTAAAGTAATTTTCACCTAATATATTACGAGATATCTCGTCTACTGTAGTATTTCCAACTATATCAGGAAAAACATATTCAGGCAGGGGTGGTGGTGAATGCTGAAGGTTATTTTTTGTCTTAATTAAGCCATATAGCTTATCTTCACTTTTACTTAATAACTTTGGAAGATCATCCAACATCTTTTTATAAATCAGGTCCAGATGCTCAACTTTAATTGCATTTTTTATGACACAAAATCCATCTCTTTTCACCTGCTCAACCAATAAATCAACACTCTTCATTCTTAACACCTATGTATTCTAAGTTTCTAACTTTGTTATTATAGGAAGCTAGCAATAGACATATCATCCCTGCAACTAAAAATGTTGCTATTACATTAGATAGCTGCTTTGTATGCCAAAACAATGAGGCAATATAAATATATATCATTGCTGCAGAGAACCTTATGAAACCAGTCGCAGCTGTAATTTTTCCTAAATTTTTTGCATTAACATTCTGTAAAATTAGAGCCATAGTTGCTGGTGACAGAATCCCCACACCAAAAGTAGCAACAGCCAAATCAACATATACCACTAAGCCTTCATGCTTTTCTATTGTGATAAGAGTGATAAAACTTATAACAGCACCTGCTAGCAAAAAACTTGAACCCCAGACTATTGATTTATTCACGGTCTTATATTTATTCATAAATACAAACAAAGCACTGCCACATGCTAAAACAATCGCATTTATAGCCATAAGATAGCTATATTGGGCGGGTGAATATGAAAAGTATGTGATATATATAAATGGAGAAAGTGTCAAATAATTGAATAGCGAAATAAAAATAAGCGTACTAATAATCACTACAAAATATAAGTTTAATTTTGTTAGCTTTATTCCTAGTTCTGTAGCAACATCTCCTTCATCAGAGGTTAGCAACTTAAAGAAATTATCACTTGTGCACAACGTAATAGCACTCAAACCAATTATTAGGATAAAAATATAATCCCAAGCTCCCTTTTGAAACCACGAACCAATAATTGGGGAAAATGCAGGTACAAACGACATGGCTACCGTTAAAATAGTAATAACAAAACGTGCTTTTTGCGCGGAAAAACGCTCTCTGGCAAGACAAAAAGATGTAATAGTAAAAACGCTGACACATGCTCCTTGAAAGAAACGGAGAACACATAAATATGTAATATCTGATGATAGGAAGCACAACCAGGATACCAATAAAAAACTAGCAGCTCCTATTTGGAACGTTAATTTTCTGCCAAATCGATCTGAAACATAACCAACAAACAACTGGCCAATGCCAAATCCCATAAGGAATAATGTCATGAATAACTGTACTTGTTTTATGCTGGCATTATAATAAATTTTTAACGATGGGAGAATTGGTAAAAAAACATCTAGAGAGAAAGGCATCACTGACACCATTATTATTAATATACTAATAAACCACAGTTCTCGCCTGTTATCCTGCATTTTATTTACTTCCTTTAAAAATTCTTTTCCTACAAAACGCAAAATTCATAAATCGCATGTTCATATTCCGATTTCCGTAACCAAACACAATTAGCATTAAAGCCTAATTTTTTTGCATATCGCATCGGGTTATGTTCATCTGTTGAAATACTCGAGTAAGGCATAATAATCTTTCCGTTTTTTGCAAGATAGCGCTTAACCCCTGATAAGAACCTTAATATTATCTCCTTTCCTCCATCGGGATTATACCCAAATACCGGCTTCCCTATAGTCGGATAATAAGGATGATTAAAAACGATTAAATCGAACTTCAAATCAGTTGATAACGCGGAAAATAAATCTGTTTGCACTGCAAAAAATTTTTCTTCTAATTGATTTCTAGCGGCATTTTTTCTTGCACAATTAATGGCTGGAAAATGTATATCTGTTCCTATAACTTTAATCTCACTATGCTGCATAGCTAATACTAATCCAAGTAGGCCACAACCAGTTCCGATGTCTAAAGCTGAAGACACTGATTTATATTTTTGTATGGTCTCTGCAAGACCTACACTAGTAAATCCCACATCAGGCGGAAATACATCTTCATCGATTGACAACTCAAGTCCATAATGGTTTAGCAAGTATGGCTGCTCTTCTCTCACCCGACAAAAATTATCTCTTCTGCTCTCTTTCCCCAAGAATCTATTCCTCTAGCTCATTAAGAATGAAAGCTGGTGATTCGTAAAAAGGAGCTCCCATTACCTTTTCTAGCGCACCAATATAAGAATCACACGCTTTATCCGAGTCTTCTAACGTTTTGTTTATAAACATAAGACTACTCTTTATAATTTTTTCTAACATATCTTCATCATCTAATACTTCCGTGAGTGCTGAATACACCTGAGGAGCATCTTTCTCATCTGATAAAATGCTACCCTGGCGTGAATCAATATCGTTATACAAAAAGCCCGGTAAGGCTATACCCATTTGATTTAACAACTCATAGTTATAGTATTGCCCTGTATTTTGCTCAGGCAATAGAAACACTGGGGTTTTCACAGCAATTGCTTCATAAATACTTTCTAAGCCCGGAGAAGTAAACATCGCTATTGAGTGGGATAACAGTTTGAATAGAGAATCCTGCTCCAGGCTCCTTATTACTTCTGCATTTCTAGGTCTATTCGTGCTATCTTGGAAAAATTGTATAAGTCTCGGATTAGCGATTATACAAAATTCCAAATCCGGACACTTTGCAGCAACTTTATAGAAAATAGTTTCCACAAACTTTATATATATCTGATGCTCAGAATCATTTACGAAAGGGTTTTTACTGCCAGATAATTGGACTAGAATCCTTTTATCACGCATAGTTTTACCGCATAAACTTGGGAGCTGGTTGAGAACAATTTTGGTTAGCTTGCAATTCATATCAGAGCTGAAATCCGAAATCATTTTTTCGCAGTTTGGAAATCGCCTAACATAGGCCACATCAGCTAACAGATAACCAAGAAAAATCGCACTATGAGGGTCAGCTTGATACAATTTTTGAAAGAAATCTAGAGCCAAATCATATTTAGCCCTATATTTTAAGAGCTTCTTCTTATACTCAACCACGTCACTCGTATCTACATTCCAAAACCAGAAAAGATTACATACATAGACTGTCTTTAACCCTTTTAGCCATCCCTTTACAATAAAAGTCGGATCAAATGAGCTAAGGACCAAATCGTTAGGACTACACGTTTCAGGGATGCCCTCAATTTTAGCATCAACTATTGACGGACTATTCGCACAAAAGACATCCAAAGCAGGATTAGATACTGTATAAATACTAACATCGCTACAATGCTCTTTTATGTAAGTTAGGTAAGTGTATAAAGTAGAGGCAGGCCCAAAACCAAAATCCTGTGCAGATGCATATATTGACTGTCTCATCGAATGTGGCTCACCTAAAGTAGAACATTAGCGAATTCTTGCTCGTTGCAACAACTCATTTACAGCTATCATTCTAGTAACTCTGAAGGAATTTCGTCATCCATGCGCCACCCAGGTAAAGAGATAACACATAACACATTTTTCTCAGATGCATTATCTATCCTATGGTGCATGTTTTTGGGAACCACGCAAATATCATTTTCCCTCATCAATACTTCTTTAATCTGACCACTTTTTGTATCGATAACCTGTAGAGTGATAGTTCCTTCTAGCAATAAATACAACTCATCAAAAGTTGTATGGTAGTGCCCCTTCGTGGCAAAACAATTTCTAGTAATCGCTATGCTTGCGTCTTTGTAATCCTCGTTCGTAAGTAATTCATAAACTTGATTTGGTTGCATGTCTAAATTGGGCGAATTACTTTTATGTACAAACTGCATATGTTACCCCTAATATATTCCCAACTAATTATTACTAGCCTTCACTTATCTGCTTCTAGATGATCTCGAAGATTTTACCACTCTCAGAGTACCCACACAAATTTTGTACAGAAAGGTTTCTATTTTATTTTTCTCTCCCTTCTTCTTTAGTACAAATTTCTACCCAAAAGACCAGAAACTCAACACTCTGCTCCGTAACTTAGCTTCAGAACACTAATTGGTGACAAATATAAATTTTTTATTTTTTAACACTATTTGTGTTTGTTATTGGGCTTCATATAGTTTATTCTTCTTACTCTATGGGGCCAGTTTTCCAAATACAGAAACGTTTACCCACACAAATCTTGTGTGGGTAAATAATAATAAAAATAAGCTGACATAAACATTTTGTTTATTCTAGGAGTGTGAACCATGAGATGGGTAAAACTAAAAAAATACTGCAATATTTCAGGCGATACGGCAAATGCCGTTCATGCTAAACGTAAAAAAGGGGTTTGGCTTGATGGCATACAATGCAAATTAGGGCCCGACGGCAATCTATGGGTTAATACAGAAGAAGTTGAACGGTGGGTAGAGTGCCACAACAAAAACAACCAACAACGTTACCAGATGGGATAGAGATCCGCTACAAAAGTGCAGGTAAGTCTTCCATACGCATCAGTTTTTATTACAAAGGTATGCGCTGTCGAGAAACTCTAAACCTTGAAGCAACCAAAGCAAACATCAAATACGCTGTTAGATTACGAGGTGAAATTCTTAATCAGATCGAGCGCAATACCTTTAGTTACCCTAAATACTTTCCAAATTCGAAGCGTGCCAAGCTTTTTATTACTTCTGCAGATACACGTAATCCTACTGTTGAGGAATTACTGCGGGAATATCTAGCACAAGCCGAAAGAACCGTACAATACAGCACCTATAAAGGATATAAAGATAAAACAGAAAAACATCTTATTCCTACATTTGGTGCCCTTAGAGTTAAGGATCTGAAGTGACCCCAATGTCTAGACCAGCATCAAGATAAATTTTAGGAGATGCTGCCCCTCAAAAATAATAATAAAATAGTTGTCGTTGTGCCTGTGGTTATGTGTGCGAGAAGCTAGCAAGCGTGGTCAAGGTGTGGGTAAC
>JAJFKG010000045.1 GCA_021773335.1 Gammaproteobacteria bacterium | reverse complement strand
TAGTTCAACGTAACCACGTTGTTGTTCATGCAACGGGGTGCGTTCCAAGCGTTCCTTGAGTTTGATAAGATTATTCATTGCGATAGCTAGCTCTAAATAACCGAGAACCTCTGGGTCAAGTGGATAAGTCTGGCCTAATTGTTCAAGCGTAATATTTTGTTGCTTTGCGTATCGTGTTAGCAGTTCCATTGTGATATCTCCTGTAGATGCCGTAAATTTTCAACAAGGATATAGAAATTCTTGCCGAAATAAACGTCGTGTTATTTACGTAGGCTTTTTTCAGATAGAGGACTCGGAGGATTAAAAGTAACAAATTAGTAGGCAATCAATCGCCATACAGGTAAAACCCCTAGTTATTCCACTAGCTTTTCCCGTAAGTAAATATTCCCGCCTAACTAATAGAATAACCCTATGTTATTATTGGATTTTATTGATTGTCTTGAAATTGGACAGCAAAATATGTTAAAATTTTGGCCAGCCAAGGAGGTTGTTGATAGAACATGGATAACGTTACAGAAAATATTACTTTTACTGCCTGCCCACAAATCCAATCTATTTGTGAAGATCTGTTTAACTATACAGGTATCACTTACTTCAACTTTGTCAGAATCTTTAGTGATGGTACGCGAATTAGTTTATCCAACAATAGAGAGTGGATGGAGTTCGTACATAATAATCATAAAAACTATCGACTCATTTTTGAAGAAAAACTAAAAGAACCACAGACTACTCGCTTAGTGTGGGATTTAGTAGAAGGGATTCGAGAAGATGACCTGATGGCAGTTGCCAGGGAACAATTTGATATTGATCATGGTATAACGCTTATTACAACGCATCAGGATTATACAGAGTTTTACTATTTTGCGACTAATAAAGCCAACCATCAAATTAACTTATTCTATGTTAATTACAATGATGTTTTACAAGCGTTTGCGTTATATTTTAAAGATAAAGCAAGAAAACTCATTGCGCGAGCAGAAAAAGAGCGTCTCTTTTTTGAAAATCATCCGCTTCATTGGCTTGAAGAGAAAAATAGTCAAGCAAATAAATCACCTTTATTCAGCGAGTTTAAAAATAAAGAATTTTTTGAAATTTGTCAGATAGAGCGGTATTTTTTAAGCGGTGATTTAAAAGACGTTTATCTATCTACTCGAGAGGCGGAATGTCTCACATTATTATTTGATGGCATGAGCCCTAAAGAAATAGCAAGAGAAATCGATATCTCTCATCGAACTGTGGAAAAATACATTGATCAAACTAAAAACAAAATGCGATGTTGTTATCGTGGTGAGTTGCTAAAGAAAGCCAAGACCTGCGGGTTTATGCATATTTACGAAGCCATCAAAGCCAAGCACCGAAAATATTATCAGCATAATAAGCATGTTATAGCTGGAATTTAAATATATTCGAGGAGCAATTAGCCCCTTATGTTTAACCGAGCACTTACACAGAATTATTTACAGGGTCATATATTTCAGTAACAAGTGCTTTATTGTTATCTTTCAATAAGTTTTTGTTATGCGCCATCATTCTTGCCATGCTAGGCGTATTATCTGCAATCCAATCACGCCAATAATCAGGTAAAGAAGTGAGTGGGTTTTTGGGATATAAAACTATATCAAAAGCAAACTCTTCTAATAGGCGTTTGATATTTTTAATGCTATTAATATCCATTGAGTGTTTTGTTTCGTGACACTCAACCGCTATATGTTTGATAAATGGTAATTTGGGATGAATGTCTTGAATAATTTGTTGTTCGGCACCTTCAACATCCAGCTTTAGTAGGCCGACAGGTTCTTTGATATAGCCTGATAAGCGTTCGGTATTAATGACAAGTTTTTCTGTATGGTCACGTTCACCCCATGCTCTAACAATTGAATTTCCTCTGGTATCACAACTACCACTAATCAAACCATACAAAGGCAATTTGCCCCTACTATTTGATAGGGCACAATTATGTAGCTCTACATTTTTAATGCCGTTAAATTTAATATTCTTTTTTAAAATTTCGAAGGTATGAGGATTTGGTTCGAAACTAATAATCCTTGCATTTGGCATACACTTCCTAAAAAAGAGAGTTGCGATACCAATATGAGCGCCACCGTCAATAATGAGTTGATCTGAATTAGAAGATACAACTTGATAAATATTTTTTTGAAATATATCTTGGTAAGAGGCAAGAAATTCACTCTCCGCTCTGTAAAAAAAAGTAAATTCTTCAAGTTTGACGGAATGTAAGCGCATTGTGTTTATTAGGTTTTGAGTTATTCAATTTAAAGGGCATTAGGATGTAGGGGGTAATAATACTCTAGCTTTTCTGATAAACCTAGCGAGAAGCAAAAAATTTAATTATTTTGTAAATTTAATATTCACGTAAAGTTGACTTTCATGTTGTAATTTTTTTCTTATAGACTTTCTGGTAATCGTATCCTTCTATATCTATTAGAAATCTTCTGCACACATCTCACTTAGTATAAAAAATGTACTTGCATTTAAAGTATGCAAACAGCTAACTAAGATAGCCTTAATTTCATTGAAAATAATAAAACAAGAGTAAAGTATTCTCACATTAACTGTAGTAGTGTGACTAAAAAGAAAATAGCTTTTACCAACCCATTAATTAGGCACTCTAATCAGCAGATGATTTCATCACGCCAAAGCCGTGTTAAAAATTCCTGCCAAGGTAAGATATCGATTACACCTTTCTTACGCTTGATGGGGTCAAAGCTAACCATGATGTGGCGCTTGCAGATTTTTTCTTCGGCAAGCAAGGATAGGTTTTTTAAGTGTTTATCATGTATTTTATGACTAGTTTTAACCTCTATCGCAACATCATCACCGACAATAAAATCAACTTCAGCGCCATGCACTGAACACCAATAGCTGAGTTCTAAGCGCAAACGTCGATAGCTAATATAAGCGCGCAATTCCATCGCAATAAAGTGCTCAAAGGCTTGTCCATAAATATCTGTCTTAGGTGCCACAGTATCTATTTGTGCTAATGTATTGCGAACCCCAATATCAAACAAATAAAACTTCGCACGGGCAATCGCTTTGCGCTTTACCGTTTTGGTCCAGCCTTTCACCATAAAACCAACAAATGTATCTTCTAGGATGTGATAGTATTCTCTTACCGTCGACGAAGGTACGCCCGTATCACTGGCAATTTCAGTAAAATTCAGCATCTTTCCAGACGTTAATGCTGCAACTTCTAAAAAACGTGTAAAGGCCGGGATACGCCTCACTAATGACTCGGCTTGTATTTCTTCAGTCAAATACGTATGTACGTAAGCATTGAGTTCTTCACGTGGCTCTTCGCTCAGATAAACAGCCGGCAACCCTCCATATTGCAAATAACGGTTAAGATCAAAATTATCGAGTTCCGAAAAAGTTAAAGGATATAGGTTCGCTTGCCATGCACGCCCAGCTAATAAGTTAACACCTTGCTGTTTTAATTTACGTGCACTACTGCCCGTCAACAAAAACGTTAAGTGCCGTTCTTCAATCAGACGGTGCACCTCATTGAGCAACATCGGTACACGTTGTATCTCATCGATGATCACCACATTGGACTGCTCATCAACTGCGATCATCTCTTCTAGCTCGTGTGGCGCGTTACTTAACCGTAGGTAAATATCACTACGCAGTAAATTAATAAAGATGACCTTATCTGCAGAAAAACTAAGCTTAAGCAGCGTAGTCTTACCCGTGGCCCTAGGCCCAAACAAGAAAAATGACTTTTTTGTAATGAGTTGGGGTAAATTTAAAATTCGCTGAATATTCACCGCGATTCACCTTATTTTTTCTTAATAATCATAAGATTAGCACAACGCCGGATAAACCACAACACTATCGCTGTATATCCGGATAAACAGCGATAGTGTTGTGGTTTATCCGGAAAAAAGCCTGATAGTATATAACCAACTGATTTTAAATATTTTTATTGCCCTGCTGGCTGACAATGACTAGAATGGCCCTCTGCTCAGCCCCCAACAACAAGGAAGTCTTCATGTCTAAACCACTACAAGGTATCACCATTGTCGATATGACGCGTGTGCTGTCTGGGCCTTTTTGTACCCAAATCTTAGCAAGCCTTGGCGCGCGCGTGATCAAAGTCGAACGTCCTAAGACCGGAGAAGATTCACGTGCTTATCCACCGTTTGAAGAGGGTGAACCTATCCCCTTTCATGCCATCAATCACGGAAAGGAAAGTATTACATTAGATTTGAAAGAAGCCGAAGACCGTAAGATTTTTGAAAAGTTACTCAAAAAGGCTGATGTCTTTATCGAAAATTATCGTCCCGGAGTAATGAAAGCTAAAGGTTATGATTGGGATACAGCAAAAAAAATTAATCCCAAGCTAGTCTACGCATCCGTCTCGGGCTTTGGGCAAACGGGGCCTTATGCGGAACATGCCTGCTATGATTTGGTAATTCAAGGCATGAGTGGTTTGATGAGCATTACCGGTCATCCGCAGGACAAACCCGTGCGTGTCGGTACCGAAGTTGCCGATATGTTATCGGGCATGTATGCGGCCATAGGGATTAACGCCGCACTCTATAAACGCCAGCAAACAGGCGAAGGTTCTTATATTGATGTCGCGATGTATGATAGCTTAGTTTCTATGCTACCAAGCACAATCAGCCCAGCATCCGCTTTACACATTACCCCACACGCTACCGGTAACCGTCATGCCTTGCTGGCACCGTTCGATGTGTTTTTTACACAAGATCACCCCATCACCATTTGCATCGGCAACGACAGTTTATTTCAGCGTTTATGCACAACCTTAGGCAAACCTGCGCTGGCACAAGATGAACGTTTCACGAGTAATACTAAGCGTGTAAAAAAGATTGAAGCATTGACCGAGGAAATGAATACCATCCTAGCAACTAAACCTAGCCGCGAATGGTTGGATGCTTTCATCGAAAATCAAATCCCAGCAGGGCCAATCAATACGATCGATGACATGCTGCAAGATGAACAACTCAAGGCACGCAACATGATTCTTAAATTTACTGATGGATTCATCCCTGAAGCCGATGTACCGGGTAATCCGATTAAGTTTGGCGATGTTGCAGATGCAACAGAGCTGCAACGTGGCCCGCATATTGATGAGCACCGTGAGAAAATTCTGAAAGACTTGGGATAGTTGAAGCAAAGAATTAGAGCGCACTTAATGTTTGCCATAAGCTAGAACGACATCGAAGACTGGATGCACATAAACATTTTTTCCCTTCTTAACGCGCTTTATTAATCTTAAATCTTCTAATATTCTGAGTGTGTGAGAAATTTGTGAAGCTGACTTATTAACTGTTTTTGCTATAGTGGTAACAGAGCTGCTTTCTTTAGTCGCAATAACTTTTAACACGTCTTCCTGTAATTCAGATAAGCTTTTTTGCTTTAACCTATCTTTAATTAGCCTATCAATAAGTGGCTTAGCTGTTTCTAGCGAAATTTTATCAGCAAGATCACCAATATGTAATATCCTTAACATTCTCGATAATAAACCAAATACGTAGCGTAATCTACCGTGTGTTAATTGATGCAAATAAACCATCACCGACCAATCGATAGGTAACTCAACTGTTTTATTAACTCGATAGGTTTCCACTCTTCTCGTAATTAATTTTTTAAAATCAGCTTGGCTTAAAGGCTCAATAAACACTTCATGACTGATGATATCATCCAGCCTATCTATCTCTTGAGCAATGAATGATCGCAACCCTTTATCGCCAACAAGTATCCAGCTTATACCATCTGTTTGCATGTAATCACGTAACGCGTTAAATAAGTACTTTAAGTGTGCCTCATCATGAATAATGCCTACATCTAAATTATTGAGCTGGATCAGCAAACCATTTTTAAAACCAAGGGATTTAATAACTTGCGTCAATTCTTCTAAATGTTCCCCTAAAACATTTGAGGGCACGATAACTGGCTGGGTTACAACCTCCGTTGATTTACTGTAACTTAAGCCACCACTAAAGCCATAAGCGCCAAGCTGGGCTCCAAAAGAGCGATATACTTCCGATATTCGATTTGATATTGCTTTTGCATCTTGAAATTGTTTGTTCTTTACTACTTTTTTCGCAAATGCCATTTCTAAGCCACGTACAACATTTGAAACAATAGCAGCGAACAATGTTTCAATGCTCCAGCCAGCTTCAACTCGAATTTCTTTAGGTGGTGTAAAATAAAGCTTTTTCTCTTGGGCTTCGAAGCGCATTAAGTTCGCAAATGAGGTTGTTCCAACTCCTCTTGCCCCTTCAATGATCAGATTTACATTTTTACCTGCTAGCACTTTCGAGCAAATACGGACCTCCTCTTTATGACCAACATATAAAGAAAGTGTTTTCTGCTTGATAGGATCCGTATCTAGCGGATTTTCTAAAAAACCAATTCCTTCCCAATCCATAGCACACCTTAGTTGACTATTATTGCGTATATTTTATCAATTGAAATAAAAAAGTCAATTGATAAAATATACGCAATAATAGTCAACTATCTTTGGCAGGCAATTAAAGCAAACAGAATGATTTTTTATAGCCTATGAAAATATCGTTTGACAATACATTCAGTTAAAAGCGACCTTGATACTTGGTTGTAGCCAAACTACAGAAAACACCTGCATAACCACATGATTCATAGAAACAAATAAGCTTGGCTCACTCACCCTCACCAAAGCGATCATTGATAAGTTCGACTAGGGCTTGCAGAGCGTCTGCTTCATCATCACCATCGACACGCAATTCTAGTTCCGTGCCTTTGCCAGCACCGAGCATCATCACCCCCATGATACTTTTACCATTGACAGTGTGATTGCCACGAATAAGTTCGATTTGACTGCGATAGCGTGTCGCAAGTGAGACAAATTTAGTGGCCGCACGCGCATGCAGGCCGAGTTTATTAATGATAGTGACAGTTTGCGTTTGCATTAGTCTTGTTCCTCACAACCTGCGCCACAATCATAGACGCCTTCTTTACCACCACTAATGGCTTTTGCGGCGAGTTCTGTGAGTGAGGAATCAGGATAATTCATTACTCGGATCAACATCGGTAAGTTTAAGCCTGCCACCAAATGTACCTGTGCACTCTCTTGTAAGGCTTTGGCAATATTGCATGGCGTTGAACCAAACATATCCGTCAATAGCAAAATACCGTCGCCTCGGTCGAGTTGTTCAACTTCTTTTTTAAGCATCGGTATTAATTGATCCGGATCATCGTCACTACTGACAGAGACAGCTTTTGCAGGTAACGGTAACTGATCAGCGAAGGTAGTTTTCACCGTTGCTAACAAAGCCTGTCCAACATCACGATGAGTCACAATTAAAATGCTAACACTCATGATAATTCCCTATGATGGACTTGAATTTTATCGCGCTGCTCGCGCAGACATTCCGCCAAACGTTCGATCATATAGACCGAACGGTGTTGGCCGCCCGTACAGCCAATGGCGATTGTCATGTAGCGACGACTGCTGATTTCAAATGCCGGTAACCAACGCTCAAGATATTGTTTGATATCAGCGAACATTTGCGCAACAGCAGGCTGTTTCTCGAGAAAGTCCATCACAACTTGGTCAGTACCGGTATAATTATCTAAGCCTGGTACCCAATGTGGGTTCGGCAAACAACGAATATCAAACACATAATCAACATCAGCTGGCACACCATATTTGAACCCAAATGATTGCAGCAGAATTGATAATTTCTGCGGTGTATGCGTGACACGCTCTAGTAAGTAGTCACGTAACTCATGTACATTCAACCGTGAAGTATCGACATGCAAATCAGCAACATCAATAATCGAATTTAATAATGAGCGCTCTTGTGTAATCGCTTCAGATAAAGAGGTATGGTCATCGGTCAATGGGTGCTTACGCCGGGTTTCACTAAAACGCTTTAGTAGGGTTTCATTACTGGCATCAAAAAATAAGGTTTCGACGCTATGATATGTCTTTTTTAATTTTGATACGATTGCATCAAAGGAATCAAGATCAGCCGGAATATTACGGACATCAATGCTAACGGCGATATTCTTATAGGATTCATCAACACTTTGTGCCAGCAGAGGCAACAAAGTCAAAGGTAAATTGTCAATACAATAAAAACCCCAATCTTCTAATAGACGCAAACACACGGTCTTACCTGAGCCGGATAAACCGCTAACGATGATCAATCGCATGTCTTGTTTGACTCCATGATTTGTTTTTGTCGCTTGATAAACTCGGCGCTCGCTTCATAACCCGTGCTTTTGAGCACTTGATTACGGACCGCCCCTTCCACTAACACGGGCAAGTGACGCCCGGGGGCTACTGGAATAGTCACTTCTGGAATTTCCACATCCAATACACGGCGTTTACGATGAATGCCATGCAAGCGATCAATTTGCTGAATTGATTTATGATCAATCTCGATAATTTTCACGATCAATTGTAGGCGCTTACGGGTTTTGATCGCGGTATCTCCAAACAAGGCGCGAATATTTAAGATCCCAAGCCCGCGCACTTCTAAGAAATCTTGCAATAAATCAGGACAAGAACCAATAATATTACCTTCTCCAGTACGTTCAAACACCGGCGCATCATCGGCGACGAGGCGATGCCCGCGGTTAATCAACCCCAATGCTAACTCGCTTTTACCGATGCCGCTGCGCCCCGTCAACAACACCCCCATACCCAAGACATCCAATAACACACCATGGATGGCCGACTGTTGAGAGTTCGGCGTTGCGGTTGTATTTGTTTGACTGCTCATGTGGGGGACTGCCTACACCGCCGAATCATTATTGTTAGATTCTGTAGATGCTGCTTCCTGCGCTGATGCCATGGGATAGTTAACGAATAATTCATATAATGTTTCACCATCACAGCGCTCGCGCGCTTCACGACAAAAATCTTCGTCATTAAACAATTGTGCCAATACAGCTAAAACTTCCAAATGCTCGATATTGGCTTGCGCATCTTCACTATTGTCAGGCATAAGCATCGCAAACAACAAATCAACCTCTTGGCCATCTGCCGCTTCGAAATCTACGCCTTTTTGCAACTGTACGAAAGCAGCACGCGTACTTTCTATGCCCGCAAAACGCACATGTGGAATCGCTACGCCATGACCAATGCCCGTGCTACCTAAACGCTCACGTGTGACGAAGGCTTCTAGCACCTCAATCGGATTAATAGCTTCTAAGCCTTGTACTAATTGCTGACTCGCAATTTGTAATGCGCGTTTTTTACTATCGGCTTCGGCAGCACAACAGATACGCTCCGGTGCTAAGATGCGTTTGAATTGTTTGATCAAGGAATTAGTCCCGGTGGTCAGTCGCTTTTTGCTTGTGCTTGATAACTTGACGATCGAGTTTATCGATCAACATATCAATAGCACTGTACATATCTTCGGACTGGGCCCGGGCATGAATTTCACTACCGGGTACATGAATGATCGCTTCGGCGATTTGATTGAGCTTTTCAACACCCAAAATCACTTGCATGCTGGTGACTTTCAACGCGTGACGCTCAATTTTCTCTAATTTCCCCGTCATATAATCGCGTAATGCTGGAGTCACATCTAAGCCATGACCAGTGAAGTTTACTTGCATCATTTGTCTCCCAAACTGTTTCGCTCTAGGTGGCAAGCTGGAAAAATATTGCTCTACTTTGCTTGCCGAAATGTCAGACAGAAAATTACCACTTCTTGTTGGCTAGATCCAACTTTTTCTTTCATTGGAGGGCAATACACCCATCGCTTCGCGGTATTTGGCGATGGTACGGCGGGCAACTTTTATCCCTTGGCCACCTAAAAGTTCTGCAATCTTACTATCGCTCAGTGGTCTACGGATATTTTCTGTGGCAATCAATTTTTTGATACGGGCACGTATCGCTGTTGAAGAACATTCACCACCAGTATCCGTACTCACGTGGCTAGAAAAGAAATACTTCAATTCATAAACACCGCGTGGCGTATACATATACTTTTGTGTCGTCACACGTGAAATCGTTGACTCATGCATTTCAACGGCTTCGGCAATATCATGTAAAATCAACGGCCTCATCGCTTCTTCACCATGCTCAAAGAAATCTTTTTGATACTCAACAATACACTTGGCCACTTTCACTAAGGTTTCATTACGGCTTTGTAAACTCTTTAGAAACCAGCGTGCTTCTTGCAAATGGTTACGCAAAAAATTATTGTCAGGACTAGTATCAGCACGTTGCACTAAACGTGCATATTGATTATTAATCTTCAAATGAGGCGTGACCTCTTGGTTGAGTTCAACATTCCATTTTACGCCAGCCTTACGCACAATTACATCAGGAATAATATAGTGGGGCTCTTCACTGGCAATCGCATTGCCTGGGCGTGGATTTAAGCTTTTAATCAACTGTAATACGTCACGCAAAGGTTTTTCTTTCAACTTTGCGTGACGCATCAGCTTTGGGTAGTCCCGCTGGCCCAAAACATCAAAATGATCATTGATCATGAGTGTGGCTTGCTCTAACCACGGTGTATCTTTTGGTAATTGCTGTAATTGCAGTAGTAAAGTTTCACGCAAATCCCGCGCGGCGATTCCTGGTGGGTCAAAACGTTGTATGCGATGTAATACGGCTTCGATTTCATCGAGCCCAGGCACTTCAACACTGGTACTTTCATCTAAAGCCAGTGACGTTTGAATATCTTGTAAACTTTCACGCAAAAAACCACTATCATCAACAGCATCAATAATTGCTGTTGCGATTGCATTATCCATTTCCGTAAATGGGGTTAATTGCATTTGCCATATTAAATGATCACGCAAGGTCGTCACTGTGCCACGCTGCGTTTCAAATGACTGCGTATCATTATTTTTCGCGACAGCTTTCGGTATCGGCATCGGCTGATACACATCATCCCAAGCACTATCGACCGGCAATTCATCGGGCATATCTGATTTTTGTAAATCGATGCTTTGTTCAGCGGGTTGGGCTTCCACAGGCACGGCATTTTCTTCTTGCTGCGCTGTGTTTTGTACCTGCTCATCCGCATTCTCTTCTTTGACTTCCAACATGGGATTGGATTCCAAGGCTTGTTGGATTTCCATACTGAGTTCTAAGGTCGATAACTGCAGTAAGCGAATAGCTTGTTGCAGTTGTGGGGTTAGCGTTAATTGCTGTCCGAGGCGTAATTGGAAAGTCGGCTTCATGGCCATAATTTATTCACCTACCTGTGTATCCCTTGTTCTATCAGTAAGTCTAACTCAAGAATCCAATCTGTAAACTCGGTTAAACCTAGAATCCGCAGTTGGACACAAGTTTATCGCGTAACTGCCGATTCCAGGCCAAACGCATAAAACATCACCGCCTATTTAACCCGTTGATTATCTAATATTTTTATGGGGAAACAGACATTGCGTCAACTCAAAAACACAAACGTATAAACGATTGTGCACACACCTAACTATTTCCAAAATACTACTGTGGTGCTTGAATCCTCTTTAAAGCGTGCGATAATGCGCGCTGGCAGCTTATCCAATAGTTTGGTGAATTTCCCCCACCACGTTTCGATAACCCCTGATAACCCATGAACCACTATGCGAACACCCAAGAAAGGAATGTTTTATGCCTCATTATTTTAAAAACGCCAATGACTTAGCAGAAGCACTTCGAAAAACGCTCAGCCTTGATGAAGTCGTGGTAAATGGCCACACCACTTACCAAGTCAACACCCAAATATTTGGGGTGCCGGAGCTTAAGCTCACACTATCACAGCGAACACCTGCATCTGCAAACGCAGCCAGTTCGACGAGTGCGAGCAGCATTCAACACAGCGATGACAGTGACAACGAACCAGAACCAGAACAAGCACAAACGCACGAAGAAACCTATGCTGGTTATGCGCCTTACTATAATTTCGCCATTGAAGGTGCGCAAGGCCATTTGGAGAGTATCTGCAATCGTATTGAAGCGTTATACAGCACCATTCAAAACGCGCTCAATCCTACTACTCTTGAGGAAACAGCTTCTGAGGCTTTTAATCCCAAAGTGTATGCTGACGTACTATTGGCCATACGCGGCGAAATCCATGCCATTGAAAATATCTTAAGCACTCAGTATCAAACACGCTTACCATCACCGGATCATGCGTCGCTGGAAAATTACCTGAGCGCCTTACAGCGGTTGTTTGGCTTAGCCTTGCAGCCAAGCCAAGCCGATAGCAACAGTATGCTGTCTACCGAAACTACTTCCGCTCAAGGCTTCCGCGAACCTGCGCGCGCACGCTTAGCTTTTTATACATTGGCCGAGGTAGTGCGACTCAGTCAAGCCTATTTACCTAATAGTTCACCTGTAGCAGCATCAAGCAGTAGTGGCTCATTTTTCACACCAGTGGCTACACGCGCCAACCTACACAATCGTGGCTTAACACAAGCGCGTCTTAATGTACTCTATGCAGCTGATAGCATTGACAGGGAACAGGATGGCAAAATTAAACCCGACATTCAAGTGCCTGAATACAGCGTAATACGTGATAATTTACGCGCCCTATTACGCGCACAAGCCTATGAGTGTTTACGTGAAGATCGTACGCCCGAACAACGCACGCAGGCAAAAGCATTACTTGAGCAAACTCGTGAAAAAATTACAACCTTTGAACAGCAAATGGTTGCAGGCACCCAAGCACCTTCCGTGATGAATGCTGGCATGCAATCTTTTTTACGCTATATCGATATTGCTTACGCTATCGATTGTGTCGCTAGAGAATATAGCGCCAACATTAGTCTACAAGACAGCAAGCGTGACAATGCCGCACAGCAACTTCGTCAGCTTATTACGTCACAGCTTAACACTGTAACGGGTGATACAGATTATGTGGAGCTTGCTAATGCGCTGTTGCAAAAAGCCTATGCTACGCTCTTCCAAATCATTGATGATCGTGTCAATCAAGACCATGGCGGTAGTATGCTGCGTATTCAATTACGCGAACAAGTCACCGAACTGTTGCGCACTGCAAAGGATAACGAATTTACCCAGGATATCGCTATACTCATCACACGTGATTTTGCCCAACACTGTATTGACAAAATGACACAGTACATTGAATCTAAACGGCAGCAATGTAGTAATGCCGATAGGGCTCCTTCTGCAACAGAACAGACTCGCTTACAACAAGCGACACAATTATGTTTTCAAGCTCAACGTATAATCACCTTATGCGATGCTGTTAATAACCCATCTAATAGCATCACCATCGCCATCGCCTATAAAGAACTTGTTTTATCCCTACAGGCGATTAGAAATGATGTCCGTTTGAGTATCACGCCCAGCAGTAATTTTCTCGTGCACCTTGAACGTCTACTGATGTTTCAAGAAGAATTTCTGGGCACACTACCAAAAGCTACGCGGGCAGCTTTCGCCCTCAAAGATGCTGACGAAATCGCTGCCGCACAAGTGCGCGACATTATTGCATTGATTACGCAGGCAGATCCTAAGATCAACACCGCAGATGGTTTTTCGTCTTTCTTTGTTCCTACGTATGAAGCATATCCTCATACGCGTCAATATTTACTTGACCTAGCAAACGGCGTATTCGGTTTGACAGCGAACCCTTCACATGAATCTTTTTCAGCAAATTCTCAAGCCCCAGACCAGCTGCCTTATGAGGGGCGCCCTGAGAATAAGGTTGATCAGCGCTTGAATGTACATGGTACGAAAGCCAAAAACAATCCAGCTATTGTTGCGCTACGTAATATCGCTATCGCCCAAGCATGCGTCAATGCACCGGCCGCAAGTCTTAATGCAGTACTTGATGCAGCACTGAGTGCAGCATACAAATTGATGATTGCACGAGTAGCCGCCTCGGCACTTGAATCAAACGTACAAACAACCATGCTTGAAAAACTAAGTATACACATTACTGAAACAGATACTGGGGTGACTGAACTCGGAGACTTGCTGGATTCAGAGGCAGGCAAAGCTGCAGTGGCGGAAATTGAGGGAATAACAGACCCATTGCTGCAAAACCTTGCCGAACAAGCAGTAGCAATGGTGACAAGAGCACAACAGCTAATGGCAGCACAAAAGAATACTGAGCAGCATTCGCCAAATCCATCTTCTGACGAGGGTAATGGCATTCTAGCAGGTGATATCACTGAGTTATTCAATACAGCACAGGCCACCAAGTGCGACTTTGATTTCACCGTACTGTGCATTATTCAGTTTTACGAATCTCACTCTACCCCTCAACAAACCATTGCCCGGGGCTTATCACTCGCACTGAGTAATGTCGTTGGGCAATATCCTGATGACTCGAATTTGATTGCGCAATTACAGAACGTATTAAACGATATGGCTAAGGACAATACCACCCTGATACAGGAAACAAAAAGCACGTTAAACAGCCTGGAAGAAGAGCTCGGAGGTAGCGACAACGAAGCCTCTTCAGAAAAAGAAGAGCGCGAAGAGCAAATCATTGTGCCAGCACAGCCAGAAACACTCTCGCAGCGTGTGTTTAATTGCCTTTACTCAGCCGAGCAACTCGGTACTTGGCCTACACATGTAAACAACCAACATGCCCAAGCAACCTATGCTAGCGCGATTGGAGAGTTGCACCATGCGCTCCTTGGCGCAGCAAACTCAAGCCCTGCATCGAGTACAAGTTCCGTAGCAGCGGCATCGTCGTCGTCAACAAGCAGTCACCTTTTAGGAGAAGCTGCTGATCAACCTTCCAAATCGTCATCAGATGATAGCTCGAGTTCTGAGTCAGACTCAGAATCTGAGGCCAATGTCATAAGAAGACAACTTTCCAAGCTAAGTGTCGCCGTTGCTATTTTGACTGGGAAAAAATCTGGAGGCGAGGTTATGGGGCAATGGGAGCCTGATGAACAAACAAGCCACAATGACAGTTTTGGTTCTTCCAGCGAGAGTAGTGATAGTGGAGGAGAACAGGCATCATCCGTTTATCTTGCCCCTATTTACTCCCGTAACACCGCTTATGCGGCGCGTATTGACAACTTTCGAGGAGCGTTGCGCGACCTACGGAATACTAGCAACAAGGGCACTCAAGCGGGTTCAGGGTTTAGTCACCTTAACTTGCGGGCATCAGCAGGTCGGGGAGCGTCTGCTGATAGTGACGTAGGTGTAGGTACTAACGTGTCACCCGCTGCATCAGCAGCAAACGAAGCACTTCTTAATCGGTTTTTGCAACAGATCATCGATAAAGTCGCTGTAATCACAGGCAGTACACCTACTCCAGCTCAAAGCCCAAGCGCTTGGTATACGCCAACAGATGGGCTGCATGCAGCAACAGAACTATCAGTTGTTCAACACAACTAGTTACTAGAGTGTAGACTACTGCCTTCTAGTCAAGGCCAGATGTAGCCCGGATAAGTTGCGCAGCAACCTCATCCGGGAACAGCCATCGCAAACATCCTCCCCGGATGACGCGCGTCCCGCGCTTATCCGGGCGACGGCTTACCTAGAAACAAATGCTACCTACCTCGTCCCACCCCTGTGGGGTGGGACGGTAAAGCAGCGGGCGCTGCGCGCCCGACAAATAAAGGAACGGACGCTGGAGCGTCCGTAAGTTTAAGGTCCCAACCCTAGAGGGTCGGGACCAGTCTGGTGTAGCCCGGATAAGTTGCGCAGCAACCTCATCCGGGAACCGCCATCGCAAACATCCTCCCCGGATGACGCGCGTCCCGCG
>JAJFKG010000044.1 GCA_021773335.1 Gammaproteobacteria bacterium | reverse complement strand
TATGCAAATGATAAAGCACAAGCTTAACGCGAATACGATTAGTGAAGCCTTATTTTATTCGCTCTATCTCGGCATTATTAATCAACTCGATTATGTCAATGATAATGCGGTGTATAAGAGTGATGTGATTGAGTGAGGATTCAAGTGTGTAATTAAGGGAGAAGACATATGGACAACGACAAGGGAAACTCACAACCACTGACTCACAACCAATGCGTGTTAGCTGCCAAAACCCTATTTGCGGAGAAAGGGTTTCATCAGACAACAATGGATGACATCGGACGGTTATTACAGACCAGCAAAAGTAACTTATATCACCACTATGACAATAAAGGTGTGTTAGCCCAAGCTGTGCTTGCCAGTTGCCAAATTACTTGGCAACAACAGTGGCAATGTATAATGGTTAGCCTTAATAATACAATCACCCAAGCCGACGATGTTCTACCTATTTTGCTACCCTATAAAGACACCGTAGAGCACCGCTTAGTTCATCGTTTTGCGTTAGAACTCGATGGTATACATGAATATTTTAGTGCGCCCATTCGTACTTATTACATTGCTTGGTTAGATGCCTTATACGAAGTCTATCAACGCTTTGAAGATAAAGCCCAAGCTTCAGCACGTGCGTGGCAAACATTGGCAACCTTGGCAGGTGAGCATTTGTTAGCTGTAGCGCTGGGGCGGCAGTTTAAACCTAAACGGTAGCCATATGCACTAGGATGTTGTGTTTATTGATAATTCAAGAATAAGCTGTGCTCAGCGACTACCAATAAACTGTCCGTAGACGCCCCATGAAGCACAACCCACTCTGTCAAGCATCCGAGTCTGGTGCTTTTAAAGAAAGCTTTCTTTACTACTCAAGGGCATTTAACCATAGTTCAACTTTAGGGCTACATATAACAGCGTTATTTGCCGCCCTTAACTAATTGGGCCTCCAAAAATGCTTGAACACCGCTGCCTCATTGCTATACCCCTCCTGAAGATACGAAAGAAGGTATCAATAGACTTAAAAAGCCTAAATAGTTACAATCTGCGCGCACAGAGCATGCACATAGTAGGGAGACACCAACATGGCCAATAAAGTTGCATTTTACGCACAATCCGGTGGCGTCACCGCCGTTATCAACGCCACAGCTTGTGGCGTCATTGAAACGGCGCGTGCTAACAACATCAAAGTGTTAGCAGGGCGTAATGGTATTATTGGCGCCCTCACTGAAGATCTTATTGATACCAGCCAAGAATCCAATGCCGACATTGCTGCGTTACGCCACACACCTTCAGGCGCTTTTGGCTCGTGTCGTTATAAACTCAAAAGCCTCGAAGAAAACCGCGAACAATACGAACGCCTAATCGAAGTCTTTAGTGCGCACAATATCGATTATTTCTTTTATAACGGTGGTGGTGATTCACAAGATACTGCACATAAGGTATCTCAATTAAGTGAAAAACTCGGCCATCCCATTACCTGCATTGGCATTCCCAAAACCGTTGATAACGACCTACCGATTACTGACAACTGTCCCGGCTTTGGCTCCGTTGCCAAATACGTTGCCGTTTCAATTCGCGAAGCGGGTTTCGACGTCGCATCAATGTGCGCAACCTCCACAAAAGTGTTTATCATGGAAGTCATGGGTCGCCACGCAGGTTGGATTGCAGCAGCCGGTGGACTCGCCGCGGAAAAACAAGGCGACTGCCCGCATATTATCTTATTTCCTGAAATCGCATTTAACCAAGCAGCGTTTCTTAAACGCGTTGATGAATGCGTCAAACAATACGGTTACTGCGCTATTGTAGTATCTGAAGGCGTACAAAATACAGAAGGCAAATTCCTGTCAGACGCAGGCCTGACTGATGCCTTTGGCCATACTCAACTTGGCGGCGTCGCGCCGGTTATCGCGCAATTAATCAAAAGCGAACTGGGCTATAAATATCACTGGGCAGTCGCCGATTATCTCCAACGCGCCGCACGCCATATTGCGTCAAAAACCGATGTTGACCAAGCCTATGCACTTGGCAAAGCTGCGGTTGAATTCGCTCTCGCGGGTAAAAATGCGGTAATGCCTGCGATTGTGCGTGAGTCTAATAATCCTTATCGTTGGTCGATCGGTGAGGCACCCTTGGCCGACGTTGCCAATATTGAACGCGAAATGCCGCGCGATTTTATTAGTGACAATGGTTTTGAAATTACAGCGAAATGTCGCGAATATTTGCTGCCTTTAATCCAAGGGGAAGCCTATCCACCGTATAAAGATGGCTTACCTAATTATGTCACTTTGAAAAATATGGCTGTAGCGAAAAAACTAGAAAAAGAATTCATCATTTAAAATAAGGCAACTTTACAAATGTTTAAATCAATACGGACGTTGACTTACATTGTAAGCCTTAGCTTTGGCTGCGGAATGACTTGCGCTGCAACAAACGTAACCTTACCGTCTCCTATGGGACACAAGCTTGCGCTACCACGGATACTTTCATTACCTGCAGCACAGAAAATTGCATTGGACACAGCACCGGAGCTTAAGCGGTTAAAATATCAAGCCAATGCGTTACAACAAGAAGCTATTGCTGCTGGCCAGCTAAAAGATCCGCGCTTCCAAGCTGGCATGATCAACGTCCCGACTGACACGTTTAGACTTGATCAAGAAAACATGACACAGTTGAAATTTGGTCTTGAACAAGCCTTTCCACGAGGACATTCATTACGCATTAAATCTCAACAAAAAAACACCCTGGCTGCCGCACAACTCGCCAAACGCAAAGATTTACAAGCACAGATCATTCGTAATGTACGCACCAGTTGGCTAGACCTTTATTATTGGCAGCAAGCACAAGCTATCGTTAAGCGCGATCGGCAATGGTTTCAACGTTTAGTCAAAATTACCGAGTCTATGCTCGCGGCTAACCGCACCACTCAACACGACGTTATCCAAGCACAGTTAGAACTATCCAAAGTTGACGAGCAACAAATTCAAATTATCAAAGAACTCGAAATCAGCCGCGCTCAACTCGCCCGGTGGATCGGTGTCGCTGCGGCCAAGGTGCCACAACCTAAACAATTACCAACCCTACCTAAAGTACCCACCATCGAAAATCTGCAAGCGCATTTAAAAATGCATCCCGAGTTACAAGTTGATAGTCAACTTGTGAATGCGAGCCAAGAAGGCGTCAAACTTGCCAAGCAACAATTTATGCCGGGTTGGAACCTTGGAGTGAATTACAGTCTACGCCAAGGTAATGAACTTGATGGCAAAAGCCGCTCTGACTTTGTTGGCATTCAAGGTTCCGTAGAACTACCATTTTTCACTCACAACCGTCAGGATCGTACTCTCAAAGCAAGCTTACAAAACTTAGACGCAGCACAAGAAACGCAAGCGTCCGATTATCGTAGGCTTAATAGTGCCCTGCAAGCTTATTACAGTACCTGGCAACAGTTACGTAAGCGTGATTGGCTGTACCGTGCAAAACTACTACCTGAAGCCAAAGAATTTGCCAACGCAACCTTAACTGCTTATCAAAATAATCAAGCAGACTTTCCAACGCTTGTACAGGCTTATGAAACTCACTTAATCACTCAACTCGACTATCTAAAAAATGCAACATCACGGCTTAAGGCCCAAGCTAATTTACTCTATATTGCAGGTCAGACGTAATGAATAAACATAAACTCGGCTTAATATTTTTTATTATTGCAATTATCGCTGTTGTGTTTTACTGGTTTTTAGGCGCTCAGCCTGCAAAACAGCATACGCAAAAACCTTTATACTGGGTTTCACCGATGGATCCAAGCTATCGTAGTGATAAACCCGGTAAATCACCGATGGGTATGGACTTAGTGCCTGTTTATGCAAAAAATAACACACAGAAGAATCGAGTCTTTATCACACCAAACGTCATCAATAATTTAGGTGTCAGAACCACAACCGTAAAACGTGGCGACTTATACCGAGAAATCAGCACAGTTGGTTATGTGGCTGCTGATGAAGATGGTATTTCTCACGTTCATACCTACACCGACGGCTGGGTTAAAAAACTTTATGTTAAAACTCAGGGTGAGCATGTTAATGAAGGACAATTACTCTTAGATCTCTATTCACCCACTTTAGTCAATGCCCAAGAAGAGTATTTGTTAGCAATAAGAACCAATAATACTAATCTTATGAGCGCGTCTAAGCGCAAACTACTGACATTAGGAATGTCTGAACAACAAATCGCACGAATCAAAAAAATGCAAAACGCCAACCCACTCGTGCAAATCTATGCAACCCAAAGCGGTATCGTTGCTGATTTAAATGTCCGTGAAGGCATGTATGTGAATCCTGGCCGCGACTTAATGACATTAGAAAAATTATCGCCAATTTGGGTCATCGTAGAAATCTATGAACGCCAAGCAAATTGGGTGAATGTGGGCCAAACGGTGATTGCCCACTTTCCTTATCTGCCTGAAAAAAACTGGCACGGTAAAGTCGATTTCGTCTACCCGCAACTAGATGCAAAAACTCGCACACTGCGCGTCAGATTACGCTTCGATAATCGCGATGAAACCCTCAAACCCAATATGTATGCCAATGTTAAGATCTTAGCAACCCCTGTCAAAGATGTTTTATCAATACCAACAGAAGCTATCATCCGCACCGGTCGTGGTGAACGCGTGATTGTAGCTCTGGGCAATGGACACTTTAAACCCCAAACCGTCACCACTGGCATAGAGTCTGGAACACGTACAGAAATCACCTCAGGACTAAAAGCTGGACAACGCATCGTCAGCTCTTCAGAGTTTCTTATCGATTCAGAATCTAATCTACAAGCCAGCTTCAATCGCATGCAGACTGATAACACCATATCAGCAAATACGCAACAACCCAACAAGGAGAATCACAATAATGATTGAGCGCATTATCCGCCGCAGCGTTGATAACCGTCATATCATTATTATCCTAGCTGTTTTTATCGTTGCAATCGGCATTTATGCCGTCAAACACACACCAGTAGACGCCCTACCTGACTTATCTGACGTGCAAGTCATCATAAAAACACCTTACCCAGGACAAGCACCTCAAGTAGTCGAGGATCAAATTACGTACCCGCTTACCACTGCCATGTTATCTGTGCCCGGTGCTACCTCTGTACGCGGCTATTCTTTCTTCGGTGATTCATATGTTTATATTATTTTTAAAGATGGCACTGACTTGTATTGGGCACGCTCCCGCGTACTCGAATACTTAGCGCAAGTTGCAAGCCAACTTCCACCTAGTGTGCATCCACAATTAGGGCCTGACGCAACTGGGGTCGGCTGGATTTACGAATATGCCTTGACCGATAAAAGTGGCTCATTAGATTTGTCGCAACTACGTAGCTTGCAAGATTGGTATTTGAAATTTCAATTGCAAACAGTCCCCGGGGTTGCTGAAGTTGCCACTGTTGGTGGTATGGTTAAGCAATACCAGGTTATCGTCGACCCTAATCAATTACGTGCTTATGGTTTAACATTATCTAAAATCAAGAATGCTGTACAAAATGCCAATCAAGAGGTTGGCGGTTCTGTCATCGAATTAGGTGAAGCCGAATATATGGTTCGCAGCAACGGTTACCTCACTTCACTCAATGATATAAAAAATATTCCACTCGGGGTCAATAAACATGGCACACCTATCTTACTAACCGATGTCGCTCACATTCAACTTGGCCCGGAAATGCGTCGCGGTATTGCCGATCTCAATGGCCAAGGCGAAGTTGTCGGTGGCATCATCGAAATGCGCCAAGGTGAGAATGCTTTGCGCACTATCAATGCGGTAAAATTAAAACTGAATTCATTAAGAAAGAATCTACCGAAGGGCGTTACGCTTATTGAAACCTATGATCGTTCCGGCTTAATTAAACGCGCCATCAACAACCTTAATGAAAAACTCGTCGAAGAATTCATCGTTGTTACCCTGATTTGCCTGCTATTTCTCTATCATTTTCGTTCCGCTCTTATTGTAGTCATTACTCTCCCTGTTGGGATTTTAATGGCATTCATTATCATGCATTTACAAGGTATTAATGCTAACATTCTGTCTTTAGGTGGCATTGCAATAGCCATCGGTGCCATGGTCGATGCTGCTATTGTCATGATTGAGAATGTGCATAAGCATATTGAGCGCGGTGAAGTCGAAAAATCTGGCTACTGGACTTTAGTTAAAAATGCCGCGTGTGAAGTTGGCCCACCATTATTCTTTTCACTATTGATTATTACTCTTAGCTTTTTACCTGTATTTACATTACAGGCGCAAGAAGGTCGCATGTTTAAACCCCTCGCCTTTACCAAAACCTATTCTATGGCAGCTGCCGCTTTCTTATCGATTACACTAGTTCCCGTATTAATGGGTTATTTCATTCGTGGAAAAATCACCCCTGAACATAAAAACCCGATTAACCGTGCGCTACTGAACCTTTACCAACCCATGATTAGTTTCGTGTTTAAGCGCCCAAAAACTATTATTATTGGTGCTATTGTACTTATCATCGTTACTTTGTGGCCACTATCCCGCATCGGCTCTGAGTTCATGCCAGAACTCAACGAAGGCACCTTATTGTATATGCCAACCACGTTGCCAGGTATTTCTGTCGGAAAAGCGCGCCAATTGCTGCAACAAACAGATCGTTTAATTAAAACCATGCCAGAGGTTAGTACCGTATTTGGTAAAGTGGGGCGCGCAGATACAGCAACCGACCCAGCGCCAATGAGCATGATCGAAACCGTGGTACAACTTAAGCCACAGAGTCAATGGCCTAAGGGCATGACAATGAGCAAGCTTAAGAAAAAGCTCAATCAATTGATTCAATTTCCAGGCGTTACTAACTCATGGGGCATGCCCATTAAGACACGTATCGATATGCTCTCAACCGGAATAAAAACGCCGGTTGGTATCAAAATTACTGGACCTGATCTCAAAGTCATACAGCACATTGGTAAACAACTTGAGGGCATATTAAACCAATTGCCGGATACGGCTTCTGCCTACGCTGAACGCGTGGTTGGTGGCCGTTATATTAATATCAATATAGACCGCCAAAAAGCCGCACGCTTTGGCTTGAATATTACCAATGTCGAAGAAGTCGTGCGAGGCGCAATTGGAGGCACCAATGTCACGAAAACAGTTGAGGGCTTAGAACGTTATCCGGTTAATATCCGCTATCCGCGTAGTATGCGAGATTCAGTAGAAAAATTAAAATTATTACCGATTGTCACTCCCACTGGCGCTCATATTCCCCTCGCCGATGTCGCAACCATATCGATCGCTGATGGGCCGCCAGTGATCAAAACTGAAGATTCTCGTCCTTCTGGTTGGATGTATGTCAATATCAAAGGTAACGACATTGGTTCATATGTCAAACGGGCAAAGCGCGCTGTTGCACGAGGACTTAAGTTACCACTTGGCTACACGTTACAATGGTCTGGGCAATATCAATATATGGAGCGTGCTAAACAGCGCATGCAAATCGTTATCCCTTTTACCATCGCAATCATTATGTTGTTGCTGTATTTTAATTTTAAACGTATTGGTGATGTAATTTTAATTATGGCAACCTTACCTCTAGCTGTGGTTGGTGGTATTTGGTTACTGTACCTAATGAATTACAATTTCTCAGTTGCCGTTGCAATAGGCTTTATTGCTCTCGCCGGTATTGCCGTTGAAATTGGTGTCGTCATGTTAGTCTATCTCAACCAATCACTCGTCAAACAAAAAGCGTTAGCAGAACAACAGCAACGTTCCTTTGCAGAAACTGACTTACGTCAAGCGATTATTGACGGCGCATTGCTGCGAGTACGCCCCATCATGATGACTGTCTCAGCTATTATCGCCGGTTTATTACCCATTATGATTGGCAGCGGAACCGGTGCGGTAATTATGCGTAGTATCGCTGCCCCCATGGTTGGCGGCATGGTCAGCGCTACAATTTTAACCTTAATGATTATTCCCGCCGTTTACTTTCTATGGAAGAAGCGTACAATAGCAACCGTTATAGAGTAATGACTCATAGAAAATGTTATGAATAACAAGATAGCCCTACTCGCTACCGGCGATGAGATCGTCAATGGCGATATCTTAAATACCAACAGCCAAACTACCGCACAAAAACTTACGGAAAACGGCTTTGTCGTAGGTATGCACGCCAGTGCTGGCGATCACGATGCTGAAATTATCGCAGCGATGCACTTTCTCTTACAGCACCACCAAGCCTTAATCATCACTGGCGGCTTGGGCCCGACTAGCGATGATCGTACGCGTTTTTGTTTAAGTGATGCGGTTAATAAGCCGTTAGAGTTTAACGCTGAAAGTTGGCAACGCATCCAAAACCGTTTTAAAGAACTCTCGTATGGTGAAATCCCAGCGTCAAATAAGCAACAGTGCTTATTCCCACAAGGGGCGACGGTTTACCCTAACTACCGTGGTACAGCCGATGCTTGCAAGGTTGAATATCAGGGGAAAATTATCTATATGCTACCGGGGCCACCGCACGAATGCTTGAAAATACTTGATGATAATGTGATTCCTGATCTGCAACAGCAGCAACAGATTAAGCCATCTAACCGCATTTTTCTAAAATGGCGCCTGTTCGGTATTGGTGAAGGCAGTATCGCTGAAGAGCTCGATGCATTAATGCAGGACTATGATTGTGAAACTGGCTACCGTGCAGCCTTTCCTTTTATTGAATTTAAGTTAAACATCGCGCACGGTGAAGATGTTGAGCACATCCGCACACTCGTTGAAGATGTCATTGCGCCTTACCTGATATGCACAGCAAAGCACACGGCAAGTGAATTATTTTGCCAAGCACTAACACAGCAAGACACGACGATAGTCATCACAGATGAGGCGACAGGAGGCTTGCTAGCGACAAGTTTATTAACCCCCGAAACACACAGTAAATTGCTATTTACGCATCATCGCGCCGGCCTCCCTGCTAACGCCGACGATGCTGAAATTAGCGTACACATCACTGGCTTAGATGAATTTTGGCAAAGTTCGACAAATAAGCAAACAAAATTTCAACTTCACTGGAGTGACAAACACGAGCAAAAAATCATTGAAGAAGCTATTCCTTACCGTAATCGCGCAGTACGCCATTACGCTATTGAATTGATTTGTTATCACTTGTTAGAACTGCTACGCCAGTTGAAAGAAAATTAGCTAAAAGAAATTAACTGAGCCATAATATTGATTCTTTATTGATTAGCGACGTTGACGAAAAAAATCTTTGAGTAGCACACTCGATTGATCGGCTAACACGCCACCAAACCATTCTACTGTGTGATTATGTTGGCGTGCTTGTAAAGCCTCAAAAGCACTACACACAGCACCGGTTTTTTTGTCATAAGCAGCGAAAACTAAACGTTTAATTCGCGCATGAATCATCGCACCGACACACATTATACAAGGCTCCAATGTGACGTACAAGCTAGCATTTAATAGTCGATAATTGTTTTGCTGTCGCGCTGCATCACGCAAGGCAATGATTTCAGCATGCGCACAGGGATCTTTTCTTCCGATAGGTTGGTTAAAGCCACGACCAATGATTTGATTTTCTAGGACAACTACAGCACCGACGGGGACTTCATCAGCATCACGCGCTTGTCGCGCCAATGCCAAAGCTTGTTGCATCCACATCTCATCATTGTCTGACATTATTCCCACTCGATAGTGGCAGGTGGCTTGCTGGAGATATCGTAGGTCACGCGTGAAATGCCCGGGACTTCATTGATAATACGGTTGGAAATCGTTTCTAATAATTCATACGGCAAGTGCGCCCAACGCGCCGTCATAAAATCGATAGTTTCTACTGCCCGCAGAGCGACCACGTAATCATATTTACGCGCATCACCCATAACACCGACTGATTTTACTGGCAAAAATACCGCGAATGCTTGGCTAACCTTGTCATAAAAGTCATTGCTGCGCAGTTCATCCATATAAATGGCATCGGCTTTACGCAAAACATCGGCATATTCAGCTTTGACTTCACCAAGGATGCGCACACATAAACCCGGCCCAGGAAAAGGATGGCGATAAAGCATTTCATACGGCAATCCTAACTCAAGTCCGAGCTTACGTACTTCATCTTTGAACAATTCACGCAGTGGCTCGATCAATTTGAGATTCATATCTTCAGGCAAACCACCGACATTGTGGTGTGTTTTAATCACATGGGCTTTACCGGTTTTGGCGCCAGCAGATTCGATCACATCGGGATAAATCGTGCCTTGTGCCAGCCATTTAGCATTTTTGATTTGGGCTGCTTGTTCTTCAAAAATTCTAACGAAAACATTGCCAGCAATTTTGCGCTTTTGTTCGGGGTCATTAACCCCTTGCAATGCACTCATGAAGCGTTCTTGCGCATTAACCCGAATGACTTTAATTCCCATATGCTGCGCAAAGGTCTGCATCACTTGATCACCTTCGTCGAGGCGCAACAAGCCATTATCGACAAACACACACGTCAACTGCTGTTCAATAGCTTTATGCAATAATGCAGCAACTACAGAAGAATCCACGCCACCCGATAGACCAAGAATAACTTCATCTGTACCTACCAACTGACGTACATGTGCAATACTATCTTCAATGATATTATCTGCTGTCCACAAAACATCACAATGACAAACTTCTCGTACAAAACGCTCTAAAATACGTCCGCCTTGGCGCGTGTGTGTCACTTCAGGATGGAATTGCAACCCGTAAAAATGCCGACTGACATCGGCCATCCCCGCATACGGTGCATTATCAGTGCTGGCAATACACTCGAACTGCGGCGGCAATGCACTAACATGATCACCATGACTCATCCACACGTCTAATAATGCTTTACCTTCGGCATTGGTTTCATCTTCAATATCACGTAACAACGGTGAATGTGCATGGGCTTCGACTTTGGCATAACCAAACTCGCGCTTACCCGCTGCTTCCACTTGTCCACCTAACTGGGCAGCCATAGTTTGCATGCCATAGCAAATGCCTAAGACGGGACAACCTAATTCAAAGACGATATCAGCCGCGCGTGGCGTCGCACTCATAGTCACTGTCTCAGGGCCACCCGATAAAATAATACCTTGCGGAGAAAATGCTTTAATGGCATTAGCCGCCATATCAAAAGGATAAATTTCACAGTAAACGCCAATTTCACGCACACGGCGTGCGATCAATTGACTATACTGGGAACCAAAATCAAGAATTAAAATCTTTTGAGCATGAATGTTCACGTTATTATTTTTCCGTAAGATATTTAGCGTTCGGTGTGATAGTTAGGTGCTTCTTTGGTTATACTGACATCATGAACATGACTTTCACGCATGCCTGCATTGGTAATACGTACAAATTTTGTTTGCGTGCGCATGTGCTCAACGGTCGCAGCGCCAACGTAGCCCATACTAGAGCGTAGACCACCTATAAGTTGATGCACGATCGCCAGCAAACTGCCTTTATAAGGCACGCGACCTTCAATACCTTCGGGCACCAATTTTTCTGCGTCATCAATATCAGCTTGAAAATAACGGTCACTCGAACCTTGCACTTGTGACATCGCGCCTAATGAACCCATGCCACGATAAGACTTATATGAACGTCCTTGATAGAGTTCGACTTCGCCAGGGGCTTCATCGGTACCTGCAAATAGGCTACCGATCATAATGGTACTTGCACCTGCCGCAATCGCTTTACAAATATCACCTGAGTAACGAATACCACCATCTGCAATTAACGGCACATTCGCTTTCGCCAAGGCTGTAGCCACTTCATTAATAGCGCTAATTTGGGGTACGCCAACACCCGTGACGACACGTGTCGTACAGATTGAACCAGGACCGATCCCCACTTTCACCGCATCAGCACCCGCTTCAACTAAAGCAGTTGCTGCATCACCGGTTGCAATGTTGCCACCAATTACTTGCACATCAGGATAAGTTTCTTTCACCCATTTCACTTGTTGGATGACGCCAGCCGAATGGCCATGTGCCGTATCAACCACCAATACATCGACACCCGCATCGATTAAAGCTGCCGCACGTTCTTTACCATCATCACCGGTACCAACGGCTGCACCTGCACGCAATTGTCCAGCAGCGTCTTTACATGCGTAAGGCTTATCTTTAGCACGTTGAATATCCTTAACGGTAATCATGCCACGCAAATGAAAATCATCATTCACCACAAGGATTTTTTCGATACGGTGTTTGTGTAATTTTAAGAGGACTTCGTCTTTGCTCGCGCCTTCTTCAACCGTGACTAAACGCTCTTTCGGTGTCATCACCTGTGATACGGGTTGGCCAAGATTTTTTTCAAAGCGCACATCGCGGCTGGTGACTATCCCAACTAATTCTTCGCCCTGCACCACCGGCACACCTGAGATATGATTCATCCTGGTAATATGAATGAGCTCTTGCACTGTCGCATCTGGCGACACTGTAATCGGATCTTTGACGATCCCACTTTCGAATTTTTTGACTTGTTTAACTTGCAAGGCTTGCTCATCGATAGACATATTCTTATGGATAATACCAATGCCTCCCTCTTGTGCTAAGGCTATTGCCGTGCACGCAATCGTTACCGTATCCATAGCAGCAGAAGCCAAGGGAATATTTAAAGTGATATCTCGCGTTAAACGTGAACGTAAATCGACATCTTTAGGTAAGACCGTTGAATAACCCGGCACGAGTAAGACATCATCAAAGGTTAATGCAGGAGAGTCAGTGACTTGAATAGACATGGTAGTAGAACCTCTCGTCAAATCTAAAGTTAAAAGATTTAACGCGTAATAGTAGCATAGCCACTAGATTCATGTAAAGTATTCATTCAAAAGCATTTTTCCTGTGAAATCATCGGCTTCTGGACATTAATTAGGCTGTTTGCTAGTATGAATCGCCTTTAAGCGTAACTCGCACAAAAATGGAATAACATGCAACAATACGGACTAGAACTCACCCCCGAGCGCGAAATCTATAGCGTTTCTGAACTCAACGGCGAAGTACGCGATCTACTGCAAGAAACTTTCCCTAAAATTTGGGTCGAAGGTGAGTTATCGAATGTCGCCCGCCCTGCTTCCGGCCATATGTATTTCACGCTCAAAGATAAAGACGCCCAAGTACGTTGCGCCATGTTTCGCTCACGTAATCGCGGCATTAACTTTAAACCTGAGGAAGGCCTGCAAGTCTTAGTCAAAGCCAATGTCAGCCTTTATGAAGGGCGCGGGGACTACCAACTCATTATTGAACATATGGAAGAAGCCGGTGATGGCGCCCTGCGCCGTGCCTTTGAACAACTCAAACAAAAACTCGCTAAAGAAGGCTTGTTTGCCGACGAAAGAAAACAAGCCTTACCGCGCTTACCACAATGCATTGGTGTTGTGACATCACCGACAGGTGCCGCTATTCGCGATGTACTCAGCGTCTTGCGCCGCCGCTTTCGCGCGATTCCCGTGATTATCTACCCTAGTCAAGTACAAGGCGAATTAGCGGCTAATCAAATCGCACAAGCCATTAAACTGGCAAATCGCCGTCAAGAGTGTGATGTATTACTCGTAACACGCGGTGGTGGTTCACTCGAAGACCTCTGGCCCTTCAATGAAGAAGTTGTAGCGCGTGCGATTGCTGATAGCAATATCCCCGTTGTTAGCGCCGTTGGCCACGAAGTCGATGTGACTATTGCAGACTTTGTTGCTGATCAACGCGCCGCAACACCCTCAGCGGCTGCCGAATTGATTAGCCCTGATGCGTGCGAGTGGTTGCAACATGTTTATCGCCAAAGACAACGTTGCCAACATTTCATGTTGCAATATTTAAAAATGCAGCAACATTACTTACTCGCACTGCGCAAGCGTCTACGCCACCCCGGACAACGTTTAAGAGAGTGCATGCAGCGCCTCGATTACTTAGAAAAACGCTTAAGCACAGCGATAGCGAATATACTCAAGACACGCCAACAACATTTAGCCAATGTCGCGCGCGCCTTAGATGCCATTAGTCCACTCGCCACACTAAATCGCGGTTACGCGATTGCATCCATCTATGACAGCAACGAAATTATTCACAGCACCAAACAAATCAATATTGGCGAGAAAATTAAAACTCGCCTGCATGAAGGCCAATTAATTTGTACTGTCGATGAAATAGAAACCACCTAAGGAGTTTATGATGCGCAAGCTTATTTCCCACAAGTCCCTCATCACAAAAAATTTATTCGCTCTTACCTCAAGCTTCTTACTATTTTCAACGACCCATGCAGCAACAAGCTCACAAGTGCCTCGCAGCATGGCTGTGCCAGGCGGGGTCACACGCCTTGCGATTAACTCAGATAGTAAAACTGCACCACAAGCTTACTACCAAAAACACCGTGTTATGGTTGTAAAAAACAACAATGATAAAACTGGCAAAAAAGCTTGGCTCGCCGTTGTCGGTATTCCTTTAGCGAGCGTGCCTGGCACGCAGTATCTTAAAGTCGACATCGACAACAATAAGCTAACAACACAAACATTTAAGATTAAACGCAAAGCATATGCAACACAGTACTTAACTATTACCAACAAGCGCAAAGTCACCCCCAATAAATTGGATATGAGGCGCATCAAAAAAGAAAAAGCTGAAATCAACAAAATCTTAAGCCACTGGAGTGTACCCTCACAACCCTTGACACAATTTAACTTACCCATACAAGGCCACAAGAGTAGTAGCTTTGGCTTACGCCGCTATTACAATAAAAAACCACGTAGCCCACACACGGGCATGGATCTCGCGGCGCCATTGGGCACGCCAGTCAAAGCACCCGCAGCCGGCACCGTCATTGGTACCGGCAATTTCTTTTTTACCGGTAATACCGTCTTTTTAGATCACGGTTATGGTGTTATTTCTATTTATGCACATCTAAACAAGATTAAAGTCAAAAAAGGCGAAACATTAAAGCGTGGTGAGGTGCTAGGCACCGTTGGTAAAACCGGACGCGCAACCGGGCCACATTTACACTGGGGCATTAGCATGAATGACGCACGCGTTAATCCAGCATTGTTTATTGCGAAGAGAAAATCTAAAAGTAAGAAGAACTAACTGATAGCCCCAATTCTCTTGCAGCCTTGATGCGCGACTACGTCGCTTATCAAGGCTGCGATTAACTTATCCAGACTATTCCAAGACCGCAAACTCATCCCAACCAACGCACACTCACGCACGCTCCAGCGTGCGTTCCTTATTCCATCATTCGTGACAACTTCGGCACCAGAAACAATGTCAAAATACCCACGCCAATTGCCGCAAGACCATAGATAAAGAAAGCGTGACCATAAACATGTACAGAATAAGAAGGATTTAAATGTTGATTCGGTGAAATACTCGCAATCTTCGCCACACTACCCGCAATTGCATTCGACGCTGCACTAGCAAAGAACCACGTTCCCACCATCATACCCACCAAATTGGGCGGCGCTAACGCCGTCATCATCGCTAAACCAATCGGTTGGATCGCCAGCTCACCCAAGGTTTGCAAGAAATAACTGACGACTATCCAACTCGGAGAGACAATACCAGTTTGCGGAGCCACTTGTGCCGCAAATGCTAAGACTAAAAATCCTGAGCCCATGAGCAAAATCGCAATCGCAAATTTTAATGAGGTCGGCATCGACCAGCGGCTATGTCCGAGATAAGTCCAAAATTTACTGAGAAACGGTGTCAAGGCAATAATAAAGATTGGATTTAAGGCTTGAAACATCACTGTTGGAATCGTCCAATGATAAACGGTACGATCAACGTTACGCAGGGTAAACAGGTTCACCGTCATCGGTGCCTGCTGATAGAGAGTCCAAAAACCAATAGATAATAACGTTAGCGCTAAGCAACCCAGCATTTTATTGCGGCTGCCTTCAGACTGGCGAAAGCTGGTGACGAGATAGAGCGCAATCAAGACAACACCACTGACTTCCAATATCCAGTTGGACAGACGCACATGGTGGAGGACATAAATGCCAACAAAAGCCAAGACCAAAGTTACAGCATAGATCACATGTTGGCGACTGAAAATCAAAAAGAATCGCTCGGTCAACACCTTCATATCTGGCACACTGCCACGCCCTTCTAATGCCTTGCGTCCAATTAAAAAGGTTAGTAAACCGATAAACATACCGACCGCTGCCGATGCAAAACCGACGCCCCAACCAAATTTCGCAATGATAAAACCGACAAATAATGGTGGTAATAAACCACCAATGTTGATACCCATATAGTAAATGGTAAAACCACCATCACGGCGTGAATCATCAGGCCCATCGTATAAACTACCCACCAGACTCGCGACATTGGCTTTGAAAAAACCGTTACCGATCAAAATCAGGCTCAAACCAAGATAGAAAAATTGCACGCTATGCACCGCTAAGCAAGCATAGCCAAGTGTTAGTGACACCCCACCAATAATTAAAGCACGTTGAAAGCCGAGTAAGCGATCCGCCAAATAACCACCAGCAACTGGTGTCAACCACAGTAAAGCTGTAAACGCGCCAAATAAACCGTAAGCATGATTATCAGAGAATAAAAAAACTTTAGTGAGGTATAAGACTAAAATACCACGCACGGTATAAAACCCATAGCGTTCCCACAGTTCAACTAAAAAGAGGAAATAAAGCGCACGCGGCTGGCGTGTAGGCTGAGTTGTTGATTGCATTAAGTGGTTCTTAGTTATTCCGTGGCGACCCTTATTAGCCAATGCGGGTCATGTTATGTGAATAGCTTGAAAATTGCAAGAAAATAGTCAACAGCCATCTTAGCAACAATGTCTCTTACGTAGCCTTGATAAGCGGCGTAGCCGCGCATCAAGGTTGTGTATGATTGCCACTAAGAAACCTTGATGCGCCCCTGCGGGGCTTATCAAGGCTACAAAACTATTCGGCTTCGCCTCAGCCTACAAAAATAAAGGTATTTAGTATTCCCTAAATGACCGAATTAAATTAACCGCTTAACGAAGAGATTGGCCTCCTACGGCCCGCCTAGAGGTGGCAGGGTTGTTTGCCAGATATAAGCACCTTATCCAACACATCAATCCCCACTACACCTAAAATCCCAGCACCTGTCGCCACACCTGCAATCGTCTTAATGACGCCTCCGGTCGTCACCATAGGATAATAATGCGGGTTTGACATAGGCCCTGTCACTTTAAATGGTACGGCCAGTTGCGCTAAGGTTAGACCTTTAGCTTTGGGCTTTAATAATAAATTCAGCGTGCCTTTACCTAAATTAATTTGCCCTGCACCTGCAACACGAGCGGTGCCTGTTTCAAGATAAATAGTTTTGCTTGTTGCAATTTCATTTTTTACCGAAAAACCCCCTTTGGCACAGATAATCGCAACATCCTTACTCTTCTTTTTACCAGTTAATAATTCAAAAAAACTTTCACCACTTTTATCCTTATCTGCACGCGCAAACTTCACATTGCGAATAGCCAACTTTATGTTGCCAGCAATATTTTTTGCAAACTGTGCACCTGATGAACCACTCGTAGCAACATCAAAGGACACATCCAGGCTGCCACCTTGATAACGTCGGCTCAGACCAAATAAATGTAGCGTTTCACCGACATTAGCCCCAAGAATATCGCCATTGGTTTTAATCAGCAATTGACTCCCTGGTTGCGACAATTGCATACTCGCATTTAACTTTCCACCATTAAACACAGCTTCCAAACGGTTAACTCGTAATGTGTCTTTATTAAGCTCCGCATTAGCGTTAACGTGGTTAAGTTCTATGTCGCTAAAACGCAATTGATTTGTTACTAATTCTAATTTTCCAACATAATTATCTGGGGCATTCTTTTTCTTCGCCGATTGCTTTGTCGGCTTTTTCCCCGATTTTTTATACTCGACACTGATCAGCTTATTTAAATCTAAATATTTCGCCTTTAGCTTGGCATTAAACTTGATCAGTTTTGGCTGAAAGATAAAACTCAAATTACCGGCTAATTGATTTTTACCGAACGTTGCTTGTATCTGCTGAAAATCCAGCTGGTGCGTACCGTTACTTAATTCGGTTGTGATTTGATAAGGTCCCGCTAAGGTATACAACTTATTAGTTTTGCCATTGTGATATTGAAATGTGCTACCACTGATTGTCACTTCATGCGGCAATGAAAAATGCCATTTGTTACTGTTGCTTGCTTTGGGCACCCAGTCCAATTCCCAATTGCCCGTGCCCTGCTGATTGGTTGCTAACCAAAATTCAGCGCCCTGTAGTTCAACCGATTCGAGTTCGACGTCTCCAGAAAACAGCGGCATAAGTTTCAGTTGCAAAGTCACTTCTTTGGCTTGTAACAAATAAGGTTGTTGTGCCCAGCTCGGATTGGAAAATGTGACATTTTCGGCACGCAGGGTCGGCCACCAACTCAACTCTATGTGCAATCGGCCATTAATCACTAACTCGCGCCCTGTCGCCTCTTTCACATTGTTAGTAATGAGCTTTTTGACTTGATTAAGGTTAATAAAGAGAAACGTTAGATACAACAATATCATCAAAATACCGAATAAAATTAGCCACTTAAGCCACCGCGCTTTCGTCACAACGTACTCCCTGATTAGATAGAGGTTCTTACTTCCGAATAGGCAAATTATAGGCCAGAAATAGTGATTTTGGAGGAGAGACTGCATCTGCAACGCAGCCAGCGGCAAAAGCCGAAGCTTTAAGTTATTCGCCGACCATACGGACAATAGCATAGAAACGATTCACCACCATTTCCTGCGATGCCACCTTCGCTTGCGCAACACGTAATTGCTGACGCGCCAACACCAATTGTGGTGATGCTGGTTCTGTATTAGCGGTATTCTCTGCAATATTTTTAAAGGTCTTTTGCGCGCTGGCTAATGCCTGACGGTCATTAGCTAATTGCACTTGTGCAGCCAATATTTTTTTACCAAAGGTAACTGGGTCTTCTTCGACTTGAACCAACAAGCTACGTGTATCTTGATAAGCACGCGAGACCATTTGACAGTTTTGTGAAACCGCGCCGCGCTGTAGCTCTTGATTACGACATTGCGCTAAAGCTGGGGGAATTTTTTCTGGGTGTAACACATAATAATGGTAATCGTGAGGTTTTTCACCACAGGCGCTCAACAATAGAACCCCTAACAAGGTAATCATACCAATCCAACGATAACCTGATTTTTTCATTTTGGAGCTACCCCGCTTCGTTTATTGGTACCAATCATCATCAGCACTGGGAATATGGTTGTTCTGGCTTTGGCTACTTTGTGCCTGACCGGGCTGTGCAGGCACAGCAGACTGCTGCTGAACTACGCCGGAATTGCTATCGTTATTCACCGGTGGCGGCGGCAAACTATAATCTTTTTGCAATTGTTCTTGGCCAAGTTGGCGCGTGATAAATTGTGAAGATTCAGACAAATTCGATAAAAATGGCAAGAATACAAACACTAGCCCTAAGAAAAGGAATACAACTGGGGTACTGAGACGCACTTGCTGTTTATTATCGCGATGCGCTTTATATTGTACTGCAGCCATCATCAATAGCGCCGCACCGGCAATATACGAAATCGCATGCATGACTTTGGCTAAGCCTTCGGTAGGACGCAGTAAATAGGCTGACATTTCACCTAGGGTAACCGCCTGGGCCGTGCCGGCTATCAATAATATGCCGAGAAAAATGAATAATGCACTCTTTTTCATGTCACAAAGTACCTTTAATTTTAATAGGGCCCATTTTACCTTAACTAAGCAAAATTCCCAAGAAGTAGTTATATCCACAACCTAAAGAAAAAATGCCTATAACGATCTTTGGTGAATAAGTAATTTAGGATTATACTACCGATACCCTTTAAACGGAGTAAACGACAAGGATGAATAAAAAACATAAGCAGCGCCTACACCCATCTGGCTTAAACAGCCGTTTTGCCTCATCTACCTTGAGTTTTCCCGATTATATCCGACACATCCAAAGCATCATCGCGCGTGCTCGCGTCGACCTTAGCCCAGAACAATGCAACCCAGAACGAGCTGATACTATCATCGCAGCCAATAGTCCCTTTGAAATTAAGCCACCTGTAGGCGCAACACGACATAAAAATGGTGTACTGCTCATCCACGGTTTGTTTGATTCTCCCTTTTCTATGCGCGATATGGCTGATTATTTCGCTAATAAGGGGTTTTTAGTCCGTTCTATTTTATTACCGGGACATGGCACCGTGCCAGGTGATCTGCTCAATATCAAATATCAAGATTGGGTTAAAGCCAGTACTTATGGTTTAGCCTCGCTACGCGACGAAGTCGAGAATATCTACATAGCAGGTGTCTCCACTGGCGCCGCCTTGGCAATTTATCATGCCCTTAAAGAGACTAATCTCGCGGGCATTGTTCTGTTCACACCCGCGATTAAAATAAAAAGTCCTTTCGCTCAGTTTACTAATTGGCACCATGCCTTAAGCTGGGCTATTCCACGCTGTCGTTGGTTTAAAGTGGGCAAAGATACAGATTATTCGCGTTATCAAACTTACGCCCTCAATGCCGCGTGGCAAGTCTTGCAGTTACTCAAAGAAATCCGACGTATGCAACAATCGCTATGTTTGACTATCCCGCAATTTGTGGTGATGAGCGATGATGATGAAGTCGTTTGTCCACAAGCGACGCTGGATTATTTTGAATTACAAACACACCCGCATACGCGACTAATACGCTATAGCAAAGATAAAGCCGCACATGATCAATACTCAGAACTCGACAATGTGATTATGCGTAATAGTCATTTCCCCGAACAACGCGTATTGGACTTTTCACATATAGCTATCCCCTTTTCGCCCAGGAATCCACATTACGGTCGTGAAGGCGATTTTAAAGACTTCCAGCACTATGAACATTCGTTAGCACGCTGGTTTAAACCAAAACATAATGGCGAACCTTATGCGGGCGCCCTCAGCCCGATGAACTTGAAGCAATACTATCTACAGCGATTAACTTACAATCCCGACTATCACGCTATGGTCAGCTCATTAGATCAATTTATTGATACGACTACGACAGATTTCACATAAATTATGCGCAGCCTTTGGCTTTATCCCTTTCTACCCGCACCCGACCACTCTGACTCACGACAAGAGCACTAGCAAACTTTATATCGCCATTATTCGGACAATAGATAAAAGTACCATTCTGCCGTCGTGTAAAACCACTTGGCAAAAATTGTAGATAAGGATGCTGCTGAAAACTTTTCCATGTCCAAGTGCCATAATGGTTAGGTGCTGCCTTCACGCGCAAAAGATCGAAGTCATCTTTCACTTGGCCTGATTTATCTTTATCAACAAAGACAATATGCCCTGCACTCCACTGCCCATCACACTGCTTCAAACCACTACTACCACACACCGTCACCGTATAACCACGCGCGATTGACTGGCGCCGCGCATAATTCAAGCTCACATATAGCTGGTTGATATGGCTCATCATACCTTCATATTGGAGTTTGTCATGCCATACTGGCAAAACGAGCAAACTAGTAATCATGATTAACGTCATCGTGACAATCAACTCGATTAAAGTAACGGCTTTTTGTTTTTTCATTGTTAGTATCCTATGTAGCGTTAAACGTATCTATGGTAACGCAATGCAGAGGAGAGTGATGTAGGAAATCGACTAAAGTTACAAAAGTTATGCTACAATCTGCCTGTTTAAACCTGGCACACTGCTTCAAAAAATCAGAAATGGAGATCTATTAACGATGCCACACATTAATACCAATGGAATCAACATCCACTATGAACTACATGGTTATGGTAAACCTCTTGTTCTTATCGGTGGCTATACGACAAATACACTCACCTGGATACCTGTACTCGATATTCTAACGCAACACTTTCAAGTACTCTTGTTCGACAATCGCGGCGCTGGTGACACTGAAGCTCCTGATACTCCTTACTCAATTGAAATGATGGCTGATGATGCCGTAGCGCTAGTCGATGCCTTAAACCTAGAAAAACCGCATATTTACGGTAATTCTATGGGTGGAGCAATCGCACAAATGATTGCACATCGTCATAGCAGCAAAGTTGATCGCATTATTATCGGTAACTCATCGCCCTGTTTTAATCATCAGCTGCGTTATATCACCAAGTACAGTCTAGAACGTTACCAGCTCAACCAAGACCAGCTTGAGCAGGCAAAAATAACCTTGCCCTTAATTTTTTCGTCTAGCTTTCTTAGTATTACCGAACAGGTTAACACCTTTCTTGAATTAAGTGCCAACAACCCAAAACCGATGAGCCCCACTGGTATGCAACGCCAACACGAAGCACTCTGCGGTTTCAATTCTCTAGCGTGGCTAGCTGAAATTAAAAACGCTTGCTTGATCTTAAGTGGCGATGAAGATTTATTCTGTTTGCCTAAAGAAGCCCGGCAAATGCATCAGTTAATAAGGGGGGTGCAATTACATATGTTCGAACACTGTGGACATTTGCCGCATATCGAATACCCGAGAGAAAGCTGTCGGGTGGTAATAAAATTCTTAACTCAGTAATCTCGCCACCAATTGCAAATCAGCATAGGCTTTGGCTTTGTCACGCGGATTACGCAATAGATAAGCCGGGTGATACGTCACAATCAATGGAATATCTAATTCAGGATAATACATTTCACGCCCGCGCATACTTGCTAGGCTGGCATTTTTTCCTAATAAATAATTTGCCGATACTCGCCCTACTGCCATGATCAATTTGGGTTTTAATAAGCTTAATTGGCGTTGCAAAAATGGCGTACAGGTCGCGACTTCTTCTGGGCTAGGATCACGATTCTTTGGCGGACGACATTTTAAGACATTAGCAATATAAACGTGCTCGGCCCGGTTCAAACCAATTGCCTTTAACATTTCATCGAGTAACTTACCAGCGCGGCCAACAAAAGGTTCCCCTTGACGATCCTCGTGGAAACCAGGTGCTTCACCCACAATCACTAAATCGGCCTGCTGGTTGCCCACTCCAAACACGGTCTGGGTACGCCCTTGGGCCAGTTGGCACGCTTGGCAGGCAGAGACTGCTTGGCGCAAAGCCGCCCAATCTGTGGATTCTAGTTTGTTCACACTGGATTTAGCGACAGGGGCAGGATCTGTCGCAGGGGTCTCGACTCTTTTTTGCTCAACCTTTTTGCTGACCTCGCTTACCTGGGCTCTTTTTATTTTTTTATCAGTCAGTTGCCCCAATTCTTTACGCTGCCAAACGGCCACCCCCATGGCATCCAGGTAATCAATACGTAAACTTTCGGACATTCCTGTAGTCTTATTATGATGAGGTTGGTGTTCCACGTTGCTTTTGGCTCCAGATTCGCTAATATCGGCGCACCAACACTAACAAGCTAGGTCGAAAAATGCAAAATACCTTACGAGTCATCATGGCCCAAGTCAATTTTCTCTTGGGCGATATTGAAGGCAATGCCGAGCGCATCATTGAACTGACCCGCCAAGCGGCCAAAAAAAAGCACGCCGATATTATTGTCTTTCCAGAATTAACCTTAACTGGCTATCCACCAGAAGATTTATTACTGCGGCCCGGTTTACACCGACGCGTTAGCGATGCCATGCAGTATATTTGCTCTCACTTGGAAAAATCAGCTAATGATATTTATGCGATTGTAGGTTACCCGCAACGCATGGACGAATACTTATTTAATAGTGCTGCGATTCTTCACAAAGGTAAAATCATTGCAAATTATCATAAACAATGCTTACCAAACTATGGCGTCTTTGATGAAAAGCGTTATTTCAAAAGAGGCAGTGAAGCATGTATTTTCGAGGTTAAAGGCATCCCAATTGCTGTGAATATTTGTGAAGATCTCTGGTTTCCTGAAACGATGGCACAGGCCAAGGCTGCCGGCGCCAAGCTGATGCTCGACTTAAATGCTTCACCATTTGATATGCATAAACCCGACGTGCGCGAAAATGTCTTATATAACCGCGCAACAGAAGGTAATATGCCGATTGTCTATGTACATGGCGTGAGTGGCCAAGATGAATTAATCTTTGATGGTGGCTCAATGGTTGTCGATGCTAATGGTAAATTATGCGAAATAGCGAAGTTTTATCAAGAAGATATGCACCCGGTCGACTTCACGCTAGAAGATGGCCTAGTAAACGTCGCCAAAGGTGAGCTACCCTCTAAACGTATCCAAGAAGAACGTGTCTATGGCGCCTTAGTACTCGGTGTACGTGATTATGTCCATAAAAATGGCTTCGAGGGTGCTATCCTCGGTTTGTCCGGCGGTATTGATTCCGCTTTGTCATTGGCAATCGCTGTCGATGCCTTAGGCAAAGACAATGTCGAAGCCTATATGATGCCTTCACGGCATACCTCTGAATTAAGCTTGCGTGGTGCTGAACAAGAAGCCAAAGCGCTGGAAGTGAAATACAGCGTCATCCCCATCGAAGAAACCTATAAAGCTTTTCTAAATACACTAGAAGAAGAATTTTCTGGCTTTCCCGAAGACCTTACTGAAGAAAATTTACAAGCACGTTGCCGCGGTACGATTTTGATGGCATTGTCAAACAAACACCGCAAGATTGTTTTAACTACGGGGAATAAAAGTGAATTAGCTGTTGGCTATTGCACGCTGTACGGTGATATGGCCGGTGGCTTTTGTGTATTAAAAGACGTGCCAAAAACCATGGTAATGCGTTTGGCCAGTTATCGCAATACACTATCGCGCGTGATTCCACAAGAAGTGATCGACCGTCCACCCTCTGCTGAATTGGCACCCGAGCAACATGATCAAGAGACCTTACCTCCTTACGATGTGCTCGATAAAATCTTAGAATTGTACGTAGAAAAAGATCAGAGCGTCGATACCATTTGCGCAGCCGGCTTTGATGAAGCAACGGTGAAAAAAATTGTGAAATTGGTGGATCGCAACGAATATAAACGTCGCCAAGCACCACCAGGAGTACGCGTAACTTCACGTGCGTTTGGGCGTGATCGGCGCTATCCTATGACGCATGGATTCGGCAAATTCTATCAGGACTGACGTAGCATTCAATCTCTTCGTTAAGTTTCATTTTTGACTTGTCTCGATCTTGAGTCCTAAGTCAAGCCAAGATGTAGCCTTGATAAGCGCATTGCGCGCATCAAGGGAATGTATTAGCAAACACCGCCCCTTGATGCGCACCTACGGTGCTTATCAAGCCTACACTGAAATTTACTTCTCATCACCACGCAGATCTAACACCGTCTGATAAAGCTGTTCAAGCTTCACATCTTCCGGCGCAATCGGTTCACCCGCCACAATGCCAACATGATAAAATAACTTACGTGGCCAACGACTCATGGCCTTGCCGTATTTACGGCTGAAAAAACTACCCCACAAACCACGCAAGGCTAAAGGCACAACGGGCACCGGCGTCTCTTTAATAATACGATTGATGCCCGGACGAAAATGCTGCATTTCACCGTCACGCGTAATCGCTCCTTCCGGGAAGATACAAATCAAATCGCCTTGCTGCAAACCACGCGCCACTTCAGCAAAGGCTGTTTCTTTCAACTCAGCATCTGCTTTTGCTGGCGCTATCGGGATTGCACCGGCGGTGCGAAAAATAAAGCGTAATAATGGGATTTTAAAAATATGGTGATCCATGACAAAGCGTATTGGCCGCCTTACACTGGCCATAATTAATAGAGCATCGACAAAGCTAATATGATTACAAACCAATACAGCAGCGCCTCTATCCGGAATATGTTCTTCTAATCCCGTTGTAGTAATCCGATAGAAAATACTCATCCACAACCAAACAATAAAGCGCATTAAAAATTCTGGCATCAAACTATAAATATAAATCGCCACTAATGCATTCAAGATCCCCGTTAACAAAAATAATTGTGGAATACTTAGACCTAACTTTAGACACACGATCGCATAGATAGCCGCTAACACCATAAACAAAGCATTCAGAATATTATTGGCAGCAATAATCCTCGAACGATGTTCTGGATTACTGCGTATTTGGATAATGGCGTACAGAGGTACAATATAAAAACCACCAAATACGCCTAACAAGGCCAAATCTATTAATACATGCCAATTACTAGCGGTAGCTAAAAAGCTCATTAGCGTATAACTTACACTGGTGTGTACACCGCGATGTGCAAAGTATAAATCAATCGCAAATACTGATAAGCCTATAGCGCCAAACGGCACCAAACCAATTTCAACTTTGTGCCCCGACAAACGTTCACATAACAATGAGCCAATACCAATCCCAACAGAAAAGGTCATTAGTAACAAGGTCACAACTTGTGGGCTACCACCCAGGAACATTTTCGCATAAATTGGTGTTTGCGTTAAAAACACGGCGCCATAAAACCAAAACCAAGAGTTGCCTAAAATCGATAAAAACACGGTACGCTTCTCGCGTGCAAAATTGACATTACGCCAGGTTTGCGTGATGGGATTAAGACGCACTTTCAAACCAGACTCATTTGCCGGTGCTTTTGGAATATAACGACTCGTCACCCAACCTAGCACTGCTAGCACAATTGTCACCACGGACACAATTACAGGGCCATAGGGTTTAAGCGCAATCAACACGCCACCAAACAAGGTGCCGATTAATATTGCCAAGAAAGTCCCCATCTCAACCATGCCATTACCACCGACCAATTCTGTCTCACGTAAGTGTTGTGGCAAGATACTATATTTGACGGGGCCAAAAAAGGTCGACTGCAAACCTAATAAAAACAAGACTAAGATCAAGAAAGGAATACTATTGAGGTAAAAACCTAAAGCAGCACAACACATGATAAAAATTTCTAAAAGTTTGACATAGCGGATCAAGCGTGACTTTTCAAACTTATCTGCAAGCTGCCCTGCTGTTGCTGAAAATAAAAAGAAAGGCAAAATAAAAATGCCTGCACATAGATTGACAAGCGTCTCGGTATTTAATCCCAACCATTGCGCACTTTGAAAGGTAATTAAAATGATTAAGGCATTTTTAAACACATTATCATTGAATGCCCCTAAAAATTGGGTGCCGAAAAAGGGACCGAAACGGCGCTGTTTAAGTAATTGAAACTGGTTGGTTGATTTCAACGATCGCATTCCTATTGCAATTATTCACGCATTATACGAAAATGCTTCGCAGTTACCAAGCAAGGATTGCCCATGAAAAAACTCGAAGCCGTTATCCGCCCCAATAAACTCGATGCCGTTAAAGTCGCACTCGTTGAACTTGGCATACTCGGTATGACTATACACGAAGTCCATGGCTTAGGTCGCGCCGTCGGCCATACAGAAGTCTATCGCGGCGTTGAATATCAAGTGGATTTTCTCCCGCGCATCAAACTAGAAATCATTGTCGAAGAAGATAAAGTGCAAGACTGTATGGAAATCATCACCGATATCTGCCGCACCGGCAATCTTGGCGATGGCAAAATCTTCATCAGCAGCATCGATAGCGCCACCAGCATCCGCACCGGCGAAACCGACATTAATGCGATTTATTAGCTTTTCAACGAAATTTTTACAAAATTAACAATACCCATATTAGGTACTATCATACCCAACTCGAATTAATTAAATACAACAATCCACCTTTTACCAAGAAAACTTCTTGAATCCAGACTGAAATAATTTTTTGTATTTTACAGAAATTCAAAACACACTATTCGTGTATTTTATTGACACTTAAATAAAATAGTCAGCGCAATAATGAATACAACTCAAGCGTTTACCAACAATACCACCGGCATTCACACTTTCGCAATGAAATGCAGCAAGCTTTGCATTCGGCATAATGAGATAATGGATTATAAGTTTGAAGTGTGACAGCGTGTAGCCTTGATAAGCACCGCAGGGGCGCATCAAGGAGCAGGATTTGGTAACACATTCCCTTGATGCGCGCTCACGCGCTTATCAAGGCTACATTAGCATTTGTTCATACGTAAGCCGTAGCCTTGAGAAGCACCGCAGGGGCGCATCAAGGAGCAGGATTTGGTAACACATTCCCTTGATGCGCGCTCACGCGCTTATCAAGGCTACATCTGAGCGTGACGCAAAGACAGTAGTCTACATGCTCAGCTAAATGACCGAATTAAAATAAGTAGCGCAACTCAGCTCTAGAAAAAAATACTAAAGCGAGGATTTTTCGGCTGGGCTAGGCGCGAGCATTTTTATACGAAGGAGTTTATATGGCATAAATGACTAAGTAGAAAAATGCTCGCAACAACGCCCAGCCGAAAAAGACGACGCTTTACTGCGGTGGCAAGAATGCAATGCCCACCTGCATAGCAGGCAACTTATCCTTAGCTGGCAACTTGTTCGCAAAAGGACTTGCGACATAATTGAAATTCATTTCACCTTGGTATTCGATACCGGGAAAACGTTGCTTCAATGTCACCGGTAGTTTGTTATCGGCAGAACTATTAATTTCCCAAATAAAAACTGCACCGTCTTTTTTGACATTAGCATCATTGATCCATTGGCTATGCTCTTGGCTCCAGGAAAAATACGCTTGAGGCTGGTCTGCTGAATAATGCGCGATATTCATGACTTCGATACGATCACCGGCAACATATTTTAATGGGACATCATAACGCTTATGCCAAGCATCCGTGACTTGCTTTGCTAACTGCTTACCCGCATACAATTCAAACTGCGTATTATATTTCGCCCTTGTATAGGGGTAGACAGTATCTGACCACACATAATAAACCATCCACCACACAAAAATGCCGCAGGTCAAAATAATAAAACGACGAGTATTCTTTCGGGTAAGCTGCGGTGCAAACCAAGCAATGAGAAACAGCCCTAATAGATTAAATAAAGGCGTACCCCACATATGGCGCAGATGCGCACCGGTGATGACTGAAAAACCTGTGGTTAACAATAAAGGGCCAAATCCCATAATGATTAAATAGCGTTTATCAGCACTGCTAAGATTATTACGTGGTTTGCGCAAAAAACATAAGGCAAAAATTGCCAGTGCCGGCCCCATAATCGCCAACATATCGCCGAGGAAACGCAGCGGATTTATGATATGCGTCAGCGCAAGTTGCGCAACTTGATGAGTCACGTCACCACGGTTTAAAGCATATTCAAAAGCCACAAAGTGATTATCATAAAGCCACAGCAAGTTAGGTGTGATGATCAAGGCATAGACTAGCAGAGCGAGGTAAAAACCACCATGTTTGAAACTCCGTCGCCCTTCTGGCGTAAACACCACAGCAATAAACATAGCGAGTAGCAACATGCCGGTGTAGTACTTTGTCATCATCGCCAAACCAGCAAAGAATCCCACGAATAACCACGACCAAAGCTTTTGACCTTTAAGTGCATCGTAAAAATACAAACACGTCAATGCCCACAGCGGCAACATCAAAACATTATCATTAAATTCTGGACTGGTGAGTGAATAAAAATACACACCTTCTAATAAAAACACCGCAATCAAAGCATGTGCGGGTGAAACAAAACGCCGTGCTAAACGCCACACCGCAATAAAGGTAACAGCAATTGCTAGCTGACTTAATAGATAAACTGCCCATAGTGCACCACCGCTAACATGTGTCACTAAAGCCGTTAACCACGATCCTAAAAAGGGATCTTTATCATAACCCCATTGCCAATAACGCCCCCACACTAATTCTTCAAGGATGTCATAATAACTGTTTTGCAACACCAGTAATGGCAGCAACGTCCACACCACCACATGCACACCGACTAAGGCTAACAAATAACGCAAACCACGCTTATCATCTAAGCCAACCGCCGCAGCGTCACTTTGCTGTGGCGTTAATTCATTGTCAACAAGCTTACTATTATCCATATACGTTATGACCCCTGTTGATTAGCTTGAGGTGGTAAAAAAGCATACGCAATACGCTCTGCAGGGATCTTGGCATCCCCCGGCAACCAATGCGCTAACTTGCTCGCATCCCATGGCACGCTGATTGTCCCTTGCACTTGTGCCAGCGGAAAACGTGCGTGAATAACGGCTGGCAATGTAATTTGTTTGGCATCATCTGCAGGATGCCAAACAAACAAAGCGCCCTGCTGACGCATTTGTGTTTCCTTGATCCATTGGCTTTCATCAGCTTGCCAATCGAAATAGCCTACCGGTTTATCCGTAGAATAATTAGCAATATTCATGACATAAAAACGATTACCCGCGACGAAGTGCAATGGTTGCCGGTATTTAGCATGCCAACGCTGTGTCAATTGCTGCGCAGTTGCTTGCCCTGGGAAAATCACATAACGCCCTTTGCCTTTTAAATACGGATGCACTGACACATCCCAGACAAAGAACACTAACCAATAAACAAATACCGCAGCGACTGCTGCCACAAACCAACGCCAACGGCGCGCGGATATTTGTGGACGAAAATATACAACCAAGACAATTCCGAGCAAATTAAATAAAGGCGTCCCCCACATACGGCGAATAAAAGCACCCGTCAACAATGAAAATAGTAGGGTTAACAACAAAGGGCCAAAACACATGATCAACAAATAGTGGCGATCAAAACGACTCACCTCTTGCAATGCGGCCACCTTACGCCAACGCACAAAAAACAATGCAAACAACACCAAACTCGGCACGATGATCGCGAGTTGGTCACTGAAAAAATACAATGGATGATAGAGATGGTTAAATAGACTATCGACACTGCTTTGGTTAATACGCCCACGATGAAAGGCATAACCGATCGAAACAAATTGGTGCTGCACCAACCAAATTAAATTCGGCGCTACTAGTATTAAAAATACAACGGCCCCAACATAAAAACCTGGCATTTTAAAGCTCTGGCGCGCTTGGCGATCAAACACGACAAACAGCAACATACTCAGCAATAACATACCGCTATAATATTTCGCCATTAATGTCAATGCCGCAACCACCGCTAACACTAACCACGCCGTCGTAGTTTGTCGTTGTAACGCTGCGTAATACAAGCAACTGGTCAACGCCCACGAGGCTAGCAATAACATATTGTCATTAAACTCAGGACTAGTGACGTTATAGTAATAAATGCCGACTAAGATAAACACAGCAGCCAGTGCTTGGCGAGGTGTGACAATACGCAGCGCCAAACGCCACACGGCATATAACGCCGTCACTACACACAGTTGACTGAGCAAATACCCCACCCAAATACTACCGCCTGTCAATTGACTTGCGGCGTGCATTAACCATGGTCCTAGCATGGGATCTTTGTCATAACCCAATTGCCAGTGGCGCCCCCACACCAATTGTTCGAGAATATCGTAATAAGAATTTTGTAACAGGATGAGTGGTGCTAATGTCCAACACACGAGTTGTGTGATAATCAGGCCCCAAAACCAATGCGCACAGCGGCGTTCCTCACGCACGCTAGGCACCTGTTGTTGCATTGCCAAATGTGTAAGTGTTGTGTCTGACATGGGAGAGTACAATTACAACCAGTGTTTCTTCTGCTGTTTACCAACTAACTTTTGATAAACAGATGAATTCGGGTAATTTTTCTTGAGTACTAACATTGCGGCATCGGCTTCCGGTTTCATGTTTAACAAGGTATAGGCTTGCACCATGATACCTAACGCTTCAATAACATGTGGCGAACCTTGATAGTGGCGCACGACATAACTCGCACGGTTCGCTGCAGCGACATAGGCGCGCCTGCGCATGTAGAATTCAGCGACATTGATTTCGTGTTGCGCCAAGAGATTACGCAAATAAATCATGCGTTGACGCGCGTCTTTATTGTAAGGACTCTCCGGAAAACGGTTAATCAAGATTGTAAAATCCTGGAACGCTTGCGTCGCTGAGGTTAAATCACGCTGCGACAAATCGATCGGCAAGAAATATTGAAAGAACGTCCGCCCCCGACTATACGACGATAGACCTTTCATATAATACGCGTAATCGACGTGCGGACTACGCGGATATAGATGGATATAACGGTCAGCCGCCGCCGCTGCCGACGGATAAGCCTTATCGCGGTAATAGGCATAAATCAAATTCATTTGTGCTTGTTCGATGTAGGGCCCAAACGGATAGCGTGCCTCTAAGGCTTCGAAGGATTTAATTGCAGAGCTATAGCTTTTCTTCGCCATTTGCTGTTCACCCTGGCTGAAGATTTCATAGGCGGTCATGCCCGCATATTTGTCATCCTTTTTTGAACCAGTACAACCGCTTAGCCCGCAGACAAGCACCGCAGCCAATAAACAACTGAATAGATAGCAAGGTATCGTCCGACGTGTCATGTTATGATTAAGCCCCATAGCGTGAAAATCGTAGGAGTATACCACCGCCGCCATGTCAGAGCCAAAATCTGGATCAAGCACCGATCCACAACACATTCAACATCAGCTGACGATTCCTGAAGATATGGCACAGCAACGCCTTGATCAAGTTTTGGCCAACCTCTTACCAGATTATTCACGTGCGCGCTTACAAGTGTGGATTAAAAAAGGCTGGATAAAAATCAACCAAAAAACGTGGCGTCCTCGCGATAAAGTCAGCGGTGGCGAACATATCATTATCGATGCCATACTTGAACCTGAACAACGTTGGCACGCACAACCCATTGATTTAGATATCATTTATGAAGATGAAAGTTTGCTAATTATTAATAAACCCGTCGGCTTGGTGGTTCACCCTGCGATTGGCAATCGCGACAGTACCTTGGTGAATGCCCTCTTACATCATGCGCCCGAATTAGACGCATTGCCACGTGCTGGCATCGTCCACCGTCTCGATAAAGATACTTCGGGCTTGCTCGTAGTGGCACGTACCCTAGCCACGCATACCAGCCTCGTCAGCCAATTGCAGGCACGTAGCATCAAGCGTGAATATGCCGCCATCGTGTCTGGAGCGTTAATTTCAGGTGGCACCATCGCAGCGCCGATTGGCCGCCACCCCATCAAGCGCAAACTCATGGCCGTAGTCCATAGTGGTAAAGAAGCCATTACCCATTACCACATTGCTGAACGCTTTCGTGCACACACATTGCTGCGAGTGCAATTGGAAACTGGACGCACCCACCAAATCCGCGTACACATGGCGCATATCAAACACCCAATTTTGGGTGATAAAACCTATGGTGGTCGGCCGCGTCCACCCAAGGGTTGCAGCGATGAATTGCGTGAAGCATTGCAACAGTTTTCGCGTCAAGCACTGCATGCGCAACGCTTAGCTTTACAGCATCCAGCCAAACAAACTTTACAAGCATGGCAAGCACCTTTGCCTGACGATATACAGGCGATTTTAGCTTTATTACGTGAGGATCAAACCACGCATGGTGAGTGATTATATTATCCCCGATTGGCCAGCCCCAGCGCATGTACGCGCTTACACGACAACACGACAAGGCGGTTGTAGTAAAGCACCTTTTGATAGTTTTAACCTCGCCACCCACGTCGGTGATGTTGAACAAACCGTATTGCGTAATCGTGCACAATTGCGTAGCGATTTGCGTTTACCTAATGAACCCGTGTGGCTTGAGCAAGTGCATGGCGATACAGTGATTGAACTTGAGCAACAAGCCAAACAGCCTAAGGAACCCACCGCCGACGCCTGCTTCACACGCGCCCCCAATAATGTTTGCGTCGTCATGACCGGTGATTGTTTGCCGATTTTATTGTGTAGTACAGCTGGCACTTGGGTCGCTGCCATACACGCCAGTTGGCGTTGTTTAGCTGCCGATATTATCGCGCGCACCTGCCAACATTGGGCAGGAAGCAATGCCGAATTGTTAGCTTGGTTCGGTCCGGGCATTAGTCAAGTGGCTTATGAAGTTGGGCCTGAAGTGCGTGATGCTTTTGTCCATCTCGATCCGCAACATGCTGAAGCCTTTAGCGCCGGGCATAACGACCGCTGGCAAGCCGATTTATACACATTGGCACGTCAGCAACTCAGCTCTCTCGGGCTTACCCAACAGTTTGGGGGCAATTTCTGTACATTTAATGAGCAAAAACGTTTCTATTCTTACCGCCGTGAAGCCCAGACCGGTCGCATGGCAAGTTTGATTTGGTTAGCAAATGAATAAATCAAGTAGTTACGTAATTGTGTAGCCTGTCTTTGTGTCAAGCCCAGGTATAGGCGTAGCCCGGATAAGCGCGGTACGCGCGTCATCCGGGGAGGGTGTTAGCGATTGCTGTTCCCGGATGACATTGCTGCGCAACTTATCCGGGCTACATATGAGCTTGACACAAAGACAGTAGTCTATAAATACAAAGATCGATTGCATAATAGATAGTTCATATATTAAACTCTCACTCCAGAAACGGATGACATGGGAGTTGCCCGTATGAAAGAAAATCGAGTACCCACTATGAAATATCTAACACGTCACGCCTTTGCCTCTATCTTGCTCATTGCTGGTTTATTTTTAACCGGCGCTGGCTATGCCGAAGTCCCACCACCTATCAGCAATCAACAACACCCTAGCTTATCTAACATGTTACAGATGGTTATGCCTGCCGTCGTGAACATCTCAGCCCAAGGCGAAATTGCCATTCCCAGCAACCCATTAGCAGAACGCATGCCCGGCCAACAAAATAGTAATGGTCCCAATGGTAATCGCGACGCTAAAGGCCGCTTCGAAAGTATCGGCTCTGGTGTCATCATCGACGCTAAGGAAGGTTACATCATTACTAATGCGCATCTTTTAAAGGATGTTAAAAGCGTTACCGTAACACTCAGTGATGGTCGTCGTCTTGATGCGAAAATTATTGGTATCGATGCACCTTCTGATATTGCTATCTTGCAAATTAAAGCAAATCACTTACAAGCGATTCAAATTTCAAATTCCAATACAGTCAAAGTTGGTGACTTTGTCGCAGCCATCGGTAATCCCTTTGGTTTGAAGCAAACAGTCACTTCTGGGATCGTCAGCGCCAAAGGACGTAGCGACTTAGGTATTGAAGGTTATGAGAACTTCATTCAGACTGACGCATCGATCAATCCGGGTAATTCTGGTGGCGCATTAGTCAATTTAAAAGGGCAACTCGTCGGTATTAATACCGCCATCATTGCGCCTGACGGTGGTAACATCGGTATTGGTTTTGCCATTCCTGTTAATATGGCCTTGGACGTTGGGAAACAACTCATTAAATACGGCAAAATACATCGCGGCATTATGGGTGTATTAGTGCAAAACTTAAGTCCGGAATTGTCACGTGCACTTAACGTAGGTAGCGCCAAAGGTGCAGTCGTCACTGAAGTGCGTCCGGGCTCGCCCGCACAAAAAGCTGGATTACAGGTCGGTGATATCATTCAAAGTGTCAACGGTAAATCAGTCACCACCGCCTTCCAAGTGCGTAATATTGTCGGCTTAGTACGCATTGGTTCACAAGTTTCATTACACGTCTTGCGTCAAGGCAAACAACTACAGTTGTCTGCCGTAGTTGTCGATCCCAAAGCCTATAAAGAAGTCGAGAAAAAACGTAACCCATTCTTATACGGTGCTATTTACAATGACTTTAGTGTGCACACGACCGCATTGGGTAATATCAGCGGTGTGCAGCTGTTGCAAGTCAAAGAAAACAGCCCCTTGTGGCGTGCAGGCCTACGCCCAGGTGATGTTATCATGTCAGCGAATGGCGATAAGATCACACACTTCACGCAATTAGAAACGGTTGCTAAACAAGCGAAGAGTGAATTGTTGGTCCGCGTCTTACGCGTCAATGGCGCATTCTATAAAGTGATTAATCGCGGGTAAGCTCCCTCGGTGATGTAAACAGTCAAAGACTAGCCCCACTGCCCTTAGGGCAGTGGGGCTTTTTTATGCGTTAGGATCCGGAGTTTTCTCCGTGATTTTAATGTGAAAATTTATTTATCAGTTAAGCGCGCATATTTGTGGACTTGGCCATTCACAATAAATCCCAAACGTTGTGCCGCTTGAATCAGTTCGTGTGTCTTTTTACATTGAAATTTATGTCGTAAGGCCGTGAAATGCTCTTCGGCGGTACGTTCTGATAACTGTAATTGCTTGGCGATATCCTTAATAGAGTTTTGTCGCATGAGTTCTGTTAGGCATTGCATTTCACGGCGTGTGAGGTGAAAATTGGGAATGAGGGGATCGTTTGCTAATACGTGATCTTGCGCTTTTACCAATACTTGTACGAGCTTGTTATCTTCAGCTTCAGGATGATAAAAGGCATTACCGTAAAGACGATATCCTTGTGTTAAATAGTGCGTCACCTGATGCGTGGACACAATCACATAGTCGGTAATCTCATCTCGACAAAGCATTAACCTTTCTCCTTTTTATACTTGCTTGATTATATTGCTCGTATAAACTGCATTCTCATGTGTATCTCTCGATGGATTCATGATGCCTAAATAGAGCGAATAAAAGAGGGCTTCACTAATGGTGTTAGCACCTAATTTGCGTTTTATCTTTTGCATATACTCTGAGATAGTATGTCTGCTGTTATGCATTGCCTGGGCTATTCGCGATACCGTTAATCCCTGTGCCGCATAGTGCAAACATTCACATTCTTTGGTGGTTAAGGTGGGATGTGGCCACTGCGGCGCTAAAAGCACACGTTCACGTAACTTGGCATTGTTCATGATGAATAGATTGGCGCTGGGTGAGTACATTGTCTTTAATAAAGGGCATAATAGACGCATCGCCTTGACACTAACTTGTTCTAGTTTTATCAGTAAGTGTCGCGTATTGTGTCCTGCTGGGCGAGAAGCGTAAAATACAAAAGTGCCTTCGTGACAACGGCGGATGAGATGCCCCGCGGGTTTCTCATCGGTGTCGCCATCGAGTTGTTGACTGAGCTTCATGAGTGCCGTCGGCGACGGCGAGGTAGGGTGTGCCTCAGCAGATGAGCAAAATAGGTCAAAGACAGTCGAAACACCCACCACAGTACCGTCATTAAATAGGATATAAGCAAAAAAACGAAAGAATCCTGCCCGACGTACTAGGGTAGACAATTGTGCTCTGAGTTCGGGGTTGCGTCCTTGTTGTGTTGCCATTAATTTAATCCCAGTGTGCTTAAGTAAATCATACTGGCAGTCGTTACAAACGCTAATAAACTCGCACTACTGATTGCGTTAAAGGCTTGCCAAAAAGCAATATGACGTTGATACCATTGTTTTAACTGTTCCATTGTTGATGTTTCCTATGTTTCTGTTAAGGGTTAAACCTGTGTGTAAGAGGACGCCAGACTAAGTAATAACTCAGTTGTAGCCTTGATAAGCGCGTAGCGCGCATCAAGGAGCAGCATTTGCCAACACAGGCCCTTGATGCGCGCCTACGGCGCTTATCAAGGCTACGTGGTAGCGCGCTTATCAAGGCTACGATTATTAATTTCATATTAAACGCTCGCCCATAAAAGTAAGCTTTGTCCGTGAGTAATTGACTTCAACTAACGGTGCATTT
>JAJFKG010000043.1 GCA_021773335.1 Gammaproteobacteria bacterium | reverse complement strand
CCACGTGGCTTTGCCTTTGGGGCGTTGCTTTGCGGGTGGGGTGGTGTTCTTGCTCATGTCGTTTGCTCCTGTGTGTGATAACAGACAGGAGATTGACACAGTTTGGCAGGACTGGGTAGGTGGGGTTAATTACCCGCTTACATAGCAATGGTATGGCTGAAGCGTTTGTGAAGACCTTTAAGCGAGATTATGTCTGGCTGGGTGATTGATCTTGCGCAACTCACGTGTTAGAGCAATTACCAGGCTGGTTTGAAGATTATAATGAAAATGCGCCACATAAGGGCTTGAAAATGATGTCCCCTAGGCAGTATATTCGTAACCGCAGCCTAGCTGCTTAACCGGACCTGTTTTATAGGGGCAACTCCACTGTCAAGAGGGCAAATTCAAATTTGAAATCACTTATATATGTGCAGCCGTATATTTTTTATTTCTTGAATATTTCTACATCCAGTCAAAAGCATAGTCTCTATAAGCTCATCAATAAAAATTTGTATGATGCCCTCAACTCCTACTTGACCATTTACTGCTAAGCCCCAAATAATTGGACGACCAAGTAAAATAGCGTCTGCTCCTAACGCCAAGGCTTTAAAAATATCTTCACCACTCCTTATACCACTATCTAATATGAGACAAAGTGCATCGCTTATTGTCTCTTTAATTTCTGGTAATATCTCAGATGGAGTTACAGCAGAATTTAGTTGTCGACCACCATGATTAGAGACGATCAAGCCTTGTACACCATAATCAATAGCTTGTTTTGCATCACTGGGGCTAAGTATTCCCTTTAATATAATTGGCAAATTCGTTAATGAAGCTAACCACTCAATATCTTGCCAACTCAAATTATTTTTAAAATAGAGATCCGTAGCATTTTTTAAAGATTGGTTTGTAAACTCATCACCTATTAGATCCTGCAAGTTTTTAGCTTCAATATTATTAGGCAAACTAAACTTATTCATGTGATCTCTTTTTCGTCTAGCCATTATTGGCAAATCAACCGTGACAACTAATGCACCGCATCCAGCCGCTTCAGCGTATTGAACAATTTGCTTAGTTATAGAACGATCCTTCATAACATAAATTTGAAACCACAGCTTTTCTAACACTAATGCCGCTAACTCCTTTAACGATACACTAGACATTGTACTAACTATAGAGTTTACTCTCTTAGCACTTGCTCCCAGTGTTGTTGCAGTCTCACCTGCCTGGTGGGCTAACTTATGAAAAGCCATTGGTGCAATTAGCATTGGCAAGGAATATTTTTCATCTAAAAGATTGACTGACAGATCGCAATTTTCAATACCGCACAAATAGTTTGGTATAATTTGCAGATTATCAAAAACTTGTGTATTTCGCCTCAACGCTAGTTCAGTGCCTGAGCCACCAGCATAAAAGTCGTAAACATCATTTGTCATTATTTTTTTAGCTTTAGCTTCATAACATTCAGCACTAAACAAAGTTTGCATTACTATACTCCAAGTGGTTCGATTTCATTTTTATTAATACCATCCAAAATTGCTTCAGCGAGAGTCGCGACGGCCGGATGGCTGAGCAAATCCATATGCTTACCAGATATTCTTCTAACCTCCAAATTAGGTAGCAATATCTCCGGCCAACCATTTCTAGCGTCACTATAAAACACCTCATCTTCTTTGTTATATTCGTTTGCTTTCAGCAGCAATACTGAATTGTAATAGCTTTTAGGCTCATACTTTTGAATTAAGTTTCGGTTATGCTGGACTTCAAATAGAAACTTTTTACCTTCTAGGCTGTTAATATCAACCCCCATAAGCGCCATATCTTTAACAATATTTTTTCTTGAAAATGCTTCTTCCTTAAATGAAAGTAAATTATAACTATCGATTAATATAACCCTTTCAACAGCTTTCCCATATTTTACCATTTTATTAGCAACTTCTAATGCAACCTCTCCACCAAAAGACCAACCCCCTAAACATATAACATCTTGTTCAATTCTACGTGAAATTTGCTCAGCATATTTCTCTGCCATATTTGTTATTGAGTCAAAAGTGTGTTGAGCATCACCATAATGAGGATTATTAACCGCATAGACATCTAAATCTTTCATATAATTTCGTAATGATAAATAGCAATATGAGAGACCACCACCTGGATGAATCAACACCAATGGTGTTTTATTCCTATTTTTTGGTGACTTATTAATTTCTATAATATTACTATGTTTTTGTGGAATACCTGCTGTGGAGACTTGCTCAACCAGGTTAGCTAACGTAGGGTTCGTGACAAATGAAGCGTATGACAATTGAACTGGATATATTTTTTCAATTTCAGCTAACATCTTCAGCATTAAGAGAGAGTTACCTCCTAATTTAAAGAAATTATCATGTGTAGCTAGAAAATCTATACACAGGATATTTTGCCAGCTTTTCATCAGCTCGAATTCAATAGCAGTTAACGGGTTAACAGAAAAAGTGCCATGCTTTTTTATATGCTTCGGTAAAGCCTTACGATCAATCTTACCATTTGCAGTTAACTCAAACTTCGGTAACGCCACAATGTGTAGTGGCACCATATAACTAGGAAGCACCCTCCCCAGCTCTATCTTAATCCTCTCCGCCCAGCTACACTGCTCCGATTCATTAGTCAACACCTCATGCCCCTCACCTACAGCCGTATAAGCAATTAACTCAACACCTGTGCTCAA
>JAJFKG010000042.1 GCA_021773335.1 Gammaproteobacteria bacterium | reverse complement strand
CTGGCGAGATTATTCAGGGCGATGCCTATCTCTACATAGCCCAGTGCCTCGGGATCAAGGGGGTAAGATTGCTCGAGCTGTTCTAAGGTGAGGTTGTGTTGTTTAGCGTATTGGGATAATACTTCCATGGTGATAACTCCTGTATTTACTTAAGCTGTGTGGTCAGTGATTTTTTCATTAATCACCATTATTAATAGTTAGTGCGTTCGCAATACAATTTGCTGTGCGTGAAATTTTGAGATGTTCAGGGGCGGTTGTTCCAAGCTCTACTTTATTTTGCTTAATTTTAATAACCTTAATTTCAATTTCCTGCCCAAGCTTGAGCCCCTCATTTTCCTTTAGCGTTAAATTCAGCATAAATTCTCCATAACTCTATTTACGTTGAAGATATTGTATACAGTTTTATACCTTTTTGCAATATTTATATCTATTTTACGGGTATAAATAGGTGAAATAATCGAGAGGTTATGATATGCTCTTGTTTAGTATGAAAAAATTAACTAAACAACAAGAACGTGGACAGCGTATCCGGGAACTAAGGCGCCAGGGAAAGCTTTCTCGCCGTGCATTTGCAGAGCGACATGGCCTAAGTGAGAACACGCTCAAAGCGTGGGAGCAAGGGTTGCAAGGTGGTCTTTCTGAAAAGGGAGCAAAGACTCTGGTCTATATCTTTAGAAAAGAAGGTATACAATGTTCAGTTGAATGGTTGATGAATGGAAAAGGACTCCCTATAGATTATGCAACTAAGACAGATAAACAAGTCTATAACAACTTCATAGCGGGACAGGAGCATCTGCAAGATGAACTTGCCTATTATAAACAGCGTTATCCTAGTGCAACTTATTTAGCGATAGATGATGATGGCATGCTGCCATTTTTTGCTATTGGGGATATTGTTGCTGGTATTATGATACCTAGAAAAGATTTCGTTTTGGCTATAAACCAAGTGTGTATTATTGAAACCGAGCATGAAACGAAATTAGTTCGCCGTGTTATGCCGGGTAGTAAAACGCACTGCTTCCATTTATTTTGCACCAATCTAGAGACAAGCGTTGAAACTCCAATTATCTATAATATTGGCATTCATAGTATTGCTCCGGTCAATTGGCACCGCAAATTATTTAAGTCTCAGTAATTGGGCCATAGATTTCCCATGAAGTAATCAAAGCTAACGAACTCTGCTGTATGTTCACTTAGATTGCCTAGTGAGTGATAACAATAGTAGAGATTTTCTATTCCAGGAAGTGGATGTAATTTCTCAATCTTCTTAGGTACTTCTTTCAGAGTTAACTGTAGCCAATCGCGTAAACTGATAGGCACACCGGCGCGTGTCTCTATCTCCGCGAGTAGCTTTTCACTCAAGCCTGCTTCTTTAGCCATAAGGGCTAGCTCGTTAAGTTCCTCCGTGGCGAAAAAATTCATTTCATAAGCATTCCCGTCATTAGTGACCAAAAGTAAAGAGCCATCCGCATCTTTCACATAGTGTTCAATAACGGAGTTCTTTTGACAAAATTCTTTAAAGTGGCTGGCAAATGCTTTATTACAGAAGATCTCATCGTAGTGCTCGATTAAGCCAGAGAATTTCGCAGAGAGATTTAGAAAGTAAATTCTTTGCAGTTCTTGTAGTCTATCACTCAGTATAGAATAGACGTTTGTACTTTCTTTCCAATAACATATGCTAACGATGTCTTGATTTAGTGCTTCCAATGCTTGTTTTTCATCAACTGTACCGGTAAGCATTATTTTTTCTATTGAAGTGTCATATATTTGCTTTAACAAATCTAATCCATTCATTTCAGGCATCGTGTAGTCAACAATTGCACATGAAAATTTGTTAAATCGTTTTGGGTTAGTTAGAGAAATCGAAAACTTGCCATAATCAACCTCAAGTGTGGACTTAGGTTCTTTTGACGATGGAGAATCATAAAAATGAGATATGATATCTTCAGGTTCTAATATTTTTTGCTCTTCACTATTTTGTAATAGCTTAAGCGCTTCTGATGGCTGTGCTACTAAGCAATAGGGAATATTATCGGGCAAGCGCAAACTGAATGAGTTTAAGAACCCTTCATTATCATCTAAAACCAACACTGACGTTGGATAGAATAATAATGGTATTACAGGCTTAGACATATCAACTTTCCTTTAGTTTAAAATGCAATTCAAAACGAGTAAATTTACCTTCTTCTGAAGTTACAGTGATTGATGCCCCAATTTTTTCTAACGCTTGTTTACAATAGTATAGCCCTAATCCAGAGCTAGTGCGGTTATCTTTATTAGTATAAAATGGCTTGAAAATGCGTTTTTGAGCAGGCTTGCTAATTCCCAACGCTGTATCTTCAAAAATGACAACCCCATCTTGTTCTTCTTTTGTTACAAAAAGTCTAATGTTACCTTTATTTGCTTGACGGATTGCATAGAAAGCATTTCTAAATAAATTTTCAAAAACATGACTAAGTAAAATAGCATCTGTGTTCAATTTAAAATCTGAGTCTACCTCTAATTTAATTAATTTCTGTTCATCGCTAGTGTATGAGTTTATAAGTGTTTGCAAGCAGTTTGCCATTGAAAAAACAGTGCTCTTACTAATATTAAACTCTAATTCGGTGCCGCTTGAAATCACGCTAATAACATTATGTGCTTGATTGACTTGATGTTCAGAGTCTTCGATTAGTTTTTCAATCTGTTTGAATTTAAATGGATTAATTGACGTCGGAATCAGTTTCTCATCATGAGCAATTTTGTAAACTCGCACTAGTTCGGCTAAATATTTATTAAATGCTTGAATGCCTGCCCCAATTGCCATTAATGGTGTACGCAATTCATGGGCAAGCATTGATGTTATTGCCCTTGCGCCACGTAATCTTTCTCGATCATAACGCGCGCGATTGTGAGAAAAAATCGCAATAATAACAATCGAAGCCAACAGGTTACTTATAATTGAAAATAGATTATCTATATTGAAATTAAAATTTTTAAATACTAGAAAATATACCAGGCATCCCAAAAATCCTCCAAGGAAAATAACGATGTAAAAAGCACTTGTGTCAAGTACTAAGCATACGAAAAATATTGCAGACCAAAGGCTAGTAATTGAGAAAGTGTTCAAGTTCGATGCAAGTAAATTATAGGTAAAGAAGAAGGGTAGGCACAGTGTCACTGTAAACAACCAGTACCATGCAACCCAGTCTTTCTGCGGCCATAGTTTGTAAAATAAAATGAGAAGTATTGAGGTTAACGCAGCCGTAAGCCTCAAGCTACCCATTCCCAAGCCTGGTTCAAAAATCAAAATAAGTATATAAAACAAAGGAAAATTAATGGCCATCACATAGCCAAAGAGGGGAACTAATGGCCCAGAGTTTCGGTAGATTCTTCTGACGTAGTGATTAGAGAATTGATACCAACTTTGTTTTCTATGAGATTGCTGAGTGACTTCCATATCCTTAATTGATGCTCTCCAATAAAAGTAAATCCATCAATAATGCTTGTTTTGTTCTTGGGCCAGAGTTTTTTAATCTCTTCAAAAGTTACATCAAAATGCTGGACTTGGCTATGTACGCTAAAAAAAATATAGTTTTTCTTGGGTAACTCAAACTCTTTTACCAACTTTAAAAGGTTAAAATAATCTATGTTGTCTAAACGTTCGTAAGCTGAGAATGCTGCAAAACAAGCCGGCCACTGATGCCGAGATAACCATTTTAAATGGTTTGTATTATAATTCTTTATTAATTCTAAGTTATATTTTTGTTCAATATACTCGTTACGTAAATCAATACCGACAGCATCACTAAAATCTAAAAATAACAACTCATGTGAGCGACCATTAGGTGAAAATTCGTCAGCAATATTAGATAAAATAATTTCTTTATAATTACAACTCGGTGCATTATTACCCATATACCATAAAAAGTCGATAAAGTGTCCTCTGATATGATAAAAGTATGCGGCGAATAACATCCGTTGCTTATCCATCAGCTTACGCCCAAAACCATCTTTAAACATAGAGATATGCGATGCCTGCTGTTGGTAATGCTTACCCCAATATCGTAGAAATTCTTCAAAATTTTCTAATCTCATCTCACTCTCTCTATCATCCGGATAGCAACCTTATAGTACACTAATTTGCCACTTAATAGCTAGGGCCATTCTATAGTTACCAACGTTAAGGCCTGCATATAGGTAATAGTCCAAATTTATTTAAGCATAAAAATAAAATTTGAAATAGAGCTGCCTGTCTCGAGGATTATTAGCCGTGCAATGTATAAGATATCAAGCGTTAATATACAAATCGAAGCGATAACTCGCAGTTTTAATGCTGGTTGTTGGCTTTGCCTTTGCTAAATAGTCTGCGCTTTTGGGACGTTTTACGACGACACGTTTTTGTGCCAACTGTCGGCTTAGTGTCAGCAATTCAG
>JAJFKG010000041.1 GCA_021773335.1 Gammaproteobacteria bacterium | reverse complement strand
AAAGACAAAGATGACAAAGACAAAGATGACAAAGACAAAGATGACAAAGACAAAGATGACAAAGACAAAGATGACAAAGACAAAGATGACAAAGGATATTAAATTTTTAGAATTATTTTAGAACTGTCCACATGGATAATTTATTCAACAATAAAACAGGTTATTTTTCATAAACTTGTTCTAATATGTTAATCTGAATGTTAGCAGGATTTTTTGCATGTAGTTGAGAAACATATGTTCTGCAAACATTTTCAGGGATGTTTTTGTCAGTACCGATTTGAATAGCCTCAATTTCAGACTTTAGCAAAATTTTGGCTTTGTCAATTGATTCATCACCTGCACAGACATTAAATTTCAAATCAAATTTCCCTTGTCCTAAAGATGTTTTCGATATAATCTTTATAGTGGGTTCAAAGGATAGTTTTGGTTTTTCTTTTTTGATTTTTTGGTTAAGTTCTATGAATCGTTCATTTAGTTTTTCCAGTCTATCATCTCCCTGATATTTCCAGATAGGATCTTTGTATAATTTTATACATGTATTGATAAAATTGACATGATCATATTTTGCCAAGAATTGAATTTGACCTACATTTTTGTATGCCTGATACAATACAGAGCATTGATTAATTCGAGGCTTTGTTACAATTACATTTTCACTTGTAATAGTAGCATCAAGGACTAAACTTTTTTCGGCTTTATCTAAAAATAATATTTTATTATCAATCAAATATTGTAAGGAATCCAAATATTCTTGATCAGAGATAGTTCCTTGACCATACCATAATGCAGTATTTTGCACTCATTGTGGAATTAGTGATTCTGCAGATACAGACCCAATTCCAATAACAAGTAGTAGTATAGGAATAATCAGAAATATTTTTTTCAACATCATCATAACAATCAACTCAAATAAATGAATTTAGGCATAGATAATAAAAAAATTGTAGGTGTCATAGAATAGATTACTTTATTGGATTTGTAAGAACTAAAGAGTAACTTACAGTAAATGGCTCAGTATTCATCGTGTGAAGTGCCAAAGCATTTCCAGAAAACTGAATTGAGTTTGAAGCTTTTGAAGGTACCAAAACTAATGCATAGAAGGTTTTACCATCAGGAGTCCATGTCGGTATGCCTCTAAGGTCATTTTTTGCTACTGGGCCTATAAGAGTCACAATTTGAACTGGTTCAGATGCATCATATGTCAAATGTCCTGAATATGCTTTGTCTCTAGATGGTAAAATTAGTGCAAGTTGGTGGTTTTCATGCCCCACTCCAAAATCTTGTACAGATGTGACAGTGCCAGTGTATACTTTTTCACTATCGGTTGAATGTTCTGTATATGTAACAGAATAACTTACAGTGAATGGATCAGAATTCTTTGTATGTATCGCAACAGCATTTCCAGAGAATTGCCATACGCCTGCAGAGTTTTCTTTATCTACAAATGTTAATCCAAACTTTGTTTTACCATCCATGCTCCAAATTGCTTGATCTTTAGCCATGCCTGCTTTTAGTGGTCCATGTAATGCTACAAGTTGTATATTTTCAGATGCAGTGTATGTTAGATAACCACGATAAGTTTTGTCATTAAGTGGTAGAATTATTGCAAGTTGATGATTTTCATGTCCCACCCCAGGATCTTGTACAGATGTAATTACTCCCGTAATGGTCTTTGGAACTTTTAATGAAGATTCAGATTTAGCTGCGTCCATTGTTTCAGATTTTTTGTCTTTCTTTGGTACTTCTTTAGCTTTTTCTGCAGCCTCTGCTTTCTTTTCAGATTTTACTTGTTCTTTTTTCTTTATTTCAGGAGACTTTTCTTGCGGAGTTTCAGAACACAGTCTATCTCCACAAACTTTGTTTGAATTAATTTTTCCTGTTGAAGTGCCTTTACTTTTTAGTGCATCAACAGATTGAATCAATCCAATAGGTCCTGCAATTGTTCCTGTTAAAAGAACAGTAATTGTAAAAATAGCTAAAAATATTGTTTTTGTCATCAGTAATGAGTCATAGATTTTGTTTATGAAGAGAACATACAAATGCCATCAGTGACAAAACAAATACTTGTTAAAATACACAGTGGGGTAATTTATTCATCAGATGTGAGTCAATCAGAAATTGTACGTATAAAAGATATCATGACAAAGGATGTCATCTCTATGGATTCATCTAGAACAATTAAGGATGCTGCAAAAATAATGATTGAAAAAAATATCTCATCACTAATAATTATTCAAAATAATGAACCAGTAGGAATTATCAGAGAAAGAGATTTTTTAAAAAAAGTAATAGTAAAAGATTCTAAATTTTCAGATAGGATATTAGATATTATGTCTACTACTATGATTTACGCAGATCCTGAACAGACAATTTGGGATGTAATAGATCTTATGAAATCTAGGAAAATGAACAGTATCCCTGTAATCAGTGACAAAAATGAGATTTTAGGAATGGTAAAGTTTTCTGATTTTTTAAAAGCATTTAGTTTTGATTGATTTACCATGCCTGGAAAGTCATCTAATTGAGGAAATTGATAATCAGAATAACCAGTTATCAATATTGAATTTTGAATCAATTTACTCTGATGATTATAAGACACTAATCCAATCAAATATCTAAGAACAAAAAACATGGCAAAAGAAGAAAAATTTGAAAAAATTCATGACAGCGATTTGAATCAAATGTATTTGCAAACAATTGCAGATGTCTATTCAAGAAGCATACTTGATAACATAATGGAATTATCAAAATCTCCAATAGAAATTAGTACTCAAACACAGATACCATTACGAACTGTTTATCGTAAATTGCAATCTATGCTTGATGATAAAATAATTAAGATTTCAGGTAACATTACAGAAAGTGGTAAAAAATACTTCATGTACAAAAGTAAAATCAGAGGAGTGCAAACACAGTATTCAGAAAAAAAGATCTCGGTATACATAATTAGAAACTAAAAAATCTAGTCAATACATCTGAGAAGTACAGAAACCAAATCATCGGTCATTTTGTGGGTTCAAACCAATATTTTTCAGAAACTGGTCTCATTTAGAGCGTGTTTTTTGATTCTATCTTCTTTTTTGATTGATTTAGTAGCTAAAGGTAGCATTTCATCCATTAGATGTATTCCTCCTTGTGCCCCTTTTTTGAATCCTAATTGATACGGCATTGGAATGCTAAATGCACAGAAGAATATCAAATAAATTTTCATAAATTATAATACAATTAACTGCTAAAGGTACATCTAAAGATCTGAACTAGTAGAAAAACTGATCATGACTACAAAAAATAGTATCCAGAGGATCACTCATTTGAGTAAAAACTGTTAACTTTTCCACTATAAGAGCCAGATTATTTCTGAGGATTTAGAATGGCACAAACCAAAGCTCAACGAAGTGCTTCAGCTCTAAAAGCTGCAAGAACTCGTAAAAGAAATGCAAAGCTAAAAGCAGAAGATGCAGCCAAGACA
>JAJFKG010000005.1 GCA_021773335.1 Gammaproteobacteria bacterium | reverse complement strand
GCGATACAAGCCGCCTCAAAAAAATGGACTATGTCGATTCAAAACTGGAAACCGGCGATGAATCACTTTATGATTGAATTCGAGGAGCAATTAGCCCCTTATGTTTAACCGAGCACTTACACAGAATTATTTACAGGGTCTGATTTTTTAATTATATTTTTACTTTTGCTAAAGATATCGATTCTCGGGATTTTCATGTGAAGCTTTTTGGAAAGAATAGAATTCACTATTCAGTCGACTATAGTAGGGCATTTATTTCTCTTCAATTAGATGAGCAAGGCACTAACTTTGATGATATTGAAGAATTTTATTTATTCTTTTACTCGATTGGCTTTGAAAGCTAGACATTTGTTGGTGGTTTTTCCTGTGTACGTTCACCGAGGGATTCAGCGATCATAGATACAACAAGTGTATTTAAACTAACGCCTTCAAGTTGTGCTTGCTCGGTTAGGCGTTGATGCAAAGACTTCGGTACGCGTTGTACCCATTTACCACTGACTTGATCGAGCGAGCCAGGCTTTGGAATTTTACGTCCGGCAGCGTTGGCAGCCGCCATCCAACATTGGATAGCGTCTCGGCCATTCGTGATTGCTTTTTCAATAGAATCGCCATCAGACATACAGCCTGGTAAGTCAGGATACTCAATCAGAAAGCCACCACCATCGTCATCGCTCAGATGGCGAATAGTAAAAGGATAATCTTCAATTAAGTCCATTGTTGTTCGCCTCCAGTAAATCGATAAGTGCAATGAATCGCTTAACGTATATCGGCTTGATGGGACGTTTGGCCGGTACACAGAGCAATTCAACCCATTTGGGATGGTCAAAAACGGCGTGGCTACCACCGGTTTTACGAACGGTGATACCATAATGCCGAGCTACCACTTCGAGTTGCTCGATACGCCAATCTTTGGGATTGGTTCTCATTTTTTTGATTATTTTGACCGCATTTCCCATATTTTTAATGATACTATATGTAGTATCATTTGGCAAGTTGAGTTGGAGGTAGAATTGAACGAAGGTTAGAGTATTGTGTGTCAGCTTTGTGTCAAACAGGCCTTCAAAACGACCCAAATTGACATAAATTTAAACGGTTTCTTTTGTGTAAAATCATTTAAAAACAATAAGTTAATGCTTTAAGTATCTAGCTACGAATCAGTTGCTTTACCGCGTGTTTAATATTTCATTGGTTTTATACTTAATCACACTTGATTTTTGTATCCTATAAGATACAATTAAACAATGAAAGACATGGTAAATATTATCAATGAATACTTGACGGAAGAGGGGAAAGCTCCTTATTCGAGCTGGTTAAGTTCATTGAGAGATATTAAAGGCAGAGCTGCTGTTATCTCGCATGTTGATCGTATGGAACTAGGCTACTTTGGCGACTCGAAGCCTGTTGGCAATGGTGTTATGGGGCTGCGTATACAGACAGGGCCTGGATACCGTGTTTATTACGCGAGAGACGGCAAGCAGGTTTATTTGTTGCTGTGCGGTGGCGATAAATCGAGTCAAAAGCGTGACATTAAAAAAGCCCAATCCTATTGGGAAACGCACCAACGAGGTAAGTGATTATGGCAAGTCGAAGTGTAAGACAAACGCATAGCGAACAATTACGAAATCCTGAGGTAGCGGCTGAATACATGAATCAAGCGCTGCTATCGGAGGATCCTGAAATTATACTGATGGCTATTCGCAACGTCGTGGATGCCCAAGAAGGGGGTATTGCTAGCCTTGCGGAAAAATCCAACTTGGGCCGTGAAAGCATGTATAAGATGCTCTCTCCCAAAGGTAACCCCAAATTATCTACCTTAACGTCATTGCTCCATGGTCTTGGATTGCATCTTCAAGTGGCACCAAATAGAAAGGCATCTTAATATCAGCAGCATAGAATACCTTGCGGGAGATTTGCGGGTTTGAGTCATGCAATGTTAGACATTGTGAGACATTTATAGTGAGTTCCTGCAGCATTAGTTATTTATTTCTCAATGAGTTAAATTTAGGCCGCGGGACTTTTAATCCATTGGTCGTAGAGCTTGCCCCGGACTCGATCCGGGGTTCGAATCCTACAGGGCTCTTGTTACTTGGACCTCCTTACTAAGAAGAAACACATCAACAAAATAGCCCCCATAATTGCTACAGGTAATGAAACCTTTATTGCCGCAATGAGACCACCGATTGCAGCTGATGATGCTTCGCCTAGGACTAATAAAGCCTGGTTGTTACCAAGTACCTGTCCTTGTTCTTGCTGTGAAGCTTGGCTGGAAATCCACGTTGTGGATGCGGTTAATGCCATCACTGTTGGGATCACAGCTAAGCCATAGCTCAACCAGATCCAATTAAAATGTTTCGGTATAATAATAGTTATTACAAAAATACCGGAGAAGATCAGCAGTCCACTCAATAGGTCTTTTGTGCTGAATTTTTTTGCTAGTGGCCCCATAATAAATAGGTTTGCAATCAAACACAGCAGTGACACGAAGGCGATTAACGTTGTAAACGTTTTTAAGGTTGGGCTCCACTCATCCATCACATAAATTGGCGCAACTCTATAGAGGCCTTGAATGGCAAAAAATATCAAGAAATTAATAAAGTAAATTTTGCGTAGTTTTTTGTCGCTTACTATCGTTCCAATTGCCGTTATAGCTTCAATAACTTTGATTTTTGTATCTGTGTGTGGTTTGTAATTGTCTTTAAATCCAAGTATTACCCATACTAGCAAGAACAATACGCCAACTGCGGTGAGTAAAAACGGGAAGCTATATCCATAAGTGCTTGCTCCAAGTCCACCAACGAGTGGCCCCACAACGTATCCCACGCTGGCTGCAGAATAGGCATAACCAATCAGTTTGGTTTTATGCGCAGCATCTGTTGCGTGCTCAACGAGAACTGACTGGGCGATAGCCATGTTTGACTCACACAAACCCGTTATAAAACAGCTTATGAATAAAGGGATGAGCAACTGTAAATGTATACTTAAAGTAATGCCAATCAGACCAAGCAAACAGGCTATTAAACTTAGGATTAACACTTTTTTACGCCCATAATGATCAGACAGTTTGCCAATGATTGGCGACCCCAAAAATTGTCCTAGCGGGTACATAGCGAGTAAAAAACCCGAAACAGTCACACGTAATGAGGTTGAACTAGCGGCTGGTAAAATGCCAAAGCTCTTGTCCATTAGCATAGGGATAAACAAGGCAATCGTCAGCGCGTAACCAAAGAAACCTAAAAAAATCACCGTATAGAGCGGAAAAAGTTTGTGTGTGCGGGACTGTAGTATCTTGCTCATTGCGAACCTCATGCCTGTGCTAACTTTGACCTAAACCATGGTAGCAGTTTTTGGCGTGTTGATATAGAATCAATAAGTAAAAATATAGTTTATATATGGAAACAATATGCGCCCAGATCAGCGAGATTTATTGGTATTTCATGCAGTTGCGTTACAGATGAATTTCACTAAAGCGGCTGAAAGCCTTAACGTGAGTAAAGGTCATGTGAGCAAATCAATAAGCCGTTTAGAAAGCCAACTTAAATTAAAGTTGTTTCAACGCTCAACTCGTAGACTCGTGTTAACCGATGCGGGTGAACGGTTGCTTGAAACCACTAAAGAGATGCAGGCAACGTTGCTTGATGGATTGGAAGCTTTACAAGGAATCAGTGGTGACCCCATTGGGACACTTAAAGTGTCTGCCCCACCGGGGCTGGGTGAGGCTGTGCTAGCGCCGATGTTCGCCATGTTTATGCAGAAATACCCCGAAGTTAACATAGACTTGGTTTTAGAGAGCAGGCTAATTGATCTTATTGCCGAAGGCTACGATGTGATCTTTCGTAGTGCTGAACTGAATGACTCGTCTTTAGTGGCTCGCAAATTACTTGACGTTGATTACTGCTTAGTAGCAGCACCAGAAATATTTAGTAATTATCCAGAGCCTAGTCATCCAGAGGATTTAAAAGAATTGCCGTGTATAGCGTACAAAACACCAGGAAAATTAGTCTGGGAATTTAAGCAAGCAAAAAAAAATACCCACGTTGATATCAATCCTCAACTTACATGCAATTTGTCGTCTTTTTTGAAAACGTCTGTATTAAATGGGGCGGGCGTAACCGTGATGCCAATATTCATGGTTGAAGATGAAATTGCAGAGAAAAAACTACGAGTATTGCTGCCTGAATGGCAGCTTAAAAGCTTTCAAGTATATTTGGTGTATCCTTCTCGTCAACATATCCCCTTAAAGCTCCGATGTTTCATTGATTTTGTAAGTGCCTTTAACTTTAAGGGCCTTTAATCTTTAGCCTCTGTGCCAACCACAGCCGTCCTTTTCTAGTTAGCACGATAACCCTTGGTTTTGTCTTCGAACGGATTACAAACCGGTTCTGCATGAAGTAATCTAAGATGGCTGCTCCTAAGCTACCTGCAATATGAGGCTGGCGCTCAGTCCAATCTAGGCATTGTTTGGCGAATTGTCGGCGTTGTGTTTTGAGCTCGTCGATATCTACGCCGATTTCAGCAAAAAATTGTTTGCCATTTTTTGTGATTTTAAAACCATCTTCGTGTTTTATCAGCAAGCGTTGTTTTATGAGGGCATGGGTCAGTGTTACACTGAGCTTGCCGGCAAGATGGTCGTAGCAGGTGCGGGCGAAGCTAATGTCGGAGCTGTTCTGTTTTTTCTGAACGTTAGATGCTTTGCTGGGCCTACTAATGATTGCGAGTGATTCTAATGCATGGGCAACTTGTGCTGAGGCCAAGGAGAAATAACGATAGCGCCCTCTAGGCTCACAAACGATCATCCCTGCGGCGAGTAATTTTTTTAAATGGTTACTCACCGTTTGTGCGGAAATGTTCGCTCTAATGCTGAGCTCACCAGCTGTCATGGCTTTGCCCCCTAGTAGGGCGATGAGCATGGTTGCTCTAGCGCCATCACCAATAAGGCTAGCAACGTGGGCGATATTTTTAGGCGTTGGCATGAGAGTTCCTCCCAGACAAAAAATTTCTTGTCAGTATCAGTGCTGCGATAAAAGCGATTGTGACGGCAAGCCACCAAGCATGTTGGATGCCAGTTAACAAGTCGAGACTAGCTTTGTGCCCGTGTGATTGAAAGCTTATTAGCATGGCCGCGCCAGCTGATTCGAATGCAATTGCCAAATTTTGGATCATCCGAATTAAAGCTGAAATGAATGCTTGCCTGTTTGCGGCAAACTGAGCGGTAATATTCAAGTAGCAGGGTGTTTGGAATAGCCCCCCGCCGAGCCCGTAGCAGAGCAAGAGTATAAAAATCCAATAGACTGGCCAGGTAAGTTGGATTTGAGTTAATGCGAGGAGGGCAAGACTCATTAACCCGATGCCAGTTAACATGAGTGGTAGTGTGCCGGTGATAGCCACAAGCTTTGCCGACAAACGTGCAGAAAAAATGATGCCCAATGGGGCGGATAGACTAATTAGGCCGACTTGCCAGGCGGCGAAACCACGTAGTTGTTCAAAATACAAAGGTGGCAGCATAAACGCAACAGCGGTTGCGCCACCAAAGGCAATAATACCGATCATAGGGGCTGTAAAATTGAGTTTTTTAAATAAGCTCAAGTCGATGACTGGGTGCTTGGCCTTTAGTTCAGCAAACAGATAACAGGCTAACAAGCCTACAGCAATGCTAAGTACGATGGTCGCGTTAGTATTACGATTGCTGAGGTAATTCATGGTTAGTAGTAATGAAAATAAGGACAATACTAATAATACTAGATTAAAGTAGTGCATCGGTATTTTGTGTAATTCTTCTTTTACTTTTGTCAGCTTGGAACAGCCATAGAGGCCGAGTAAACAAATGGGGATGTTGAGCCAAAATATCCAGCGCCAATTGAGCAAGCTTAAGATAAATCCACCCACAACGGGCCCCATCATGGGGCCTAAACCAATAAACACGCCAAAGATACCCATGGCTTTGGCTTTGTCAGCTCCATCAAGACGAGTGGTGATCAAGGCCATAGAGGTTGCCTGCATCATGGCGGCACTTAAACCTTGCAGTGCCCGAAATGCGATGAGAAGACTAATGCTCGTTGCTGCGCCGCACAGTAGGGAGCTAGTTGCAAAGAGCAGCAAGCCAATGACGTAGATTTTTAGGCGCCCTAAACGATCAGCGAGGCGGCCGAATAAAAGAATGCTCGCGCTTAATACGAGAGTGTATAGCGTCACGGTCCAAATGGCAGTAGAAATAGGCGTGCCAAATGCTTTCAATAGGCTAGGGATAGCAATATTGATAATGCCTGAATCTAGTGTGGAGAGGAAAATACCGACCCCAACAATGCTGGCTAATTTAAATGGCGTGTCTTTCACAACAGTCATGTGAATTTAGTCCTATGCGATAAAAGAAGGTAATATAATAAACCAAAAGGTCTAACGTTTCACTGTCCATCGAAATGTGATGGCAAGTTGATCTTGCCCCGTTAAAACGCCCCCCTAGCTAAGCTATATTTAACGAGTCATTGCTCGGAATGATTCCTCAGCGGCTAAAATACCTTGAGTCAGATTTGTGTCAAACAGGCCTTCAAAACGACCCAAACTGACATATGTTTAAACGAATCGTTTCATGTAAAATTTTTTAAAACAAAGAGTTAATCTTTTGAGTATCTAGCTACGAACCAGGCGTTCGCTGACAAATAATCGTGAAATCAAGCTATTAGACCAACCTTTGACAATCGTTACGTGTTAAGTCACACTTAACGCATGATAACGAGCTGGAAGCATAAAGGTCTCAAGAAATTCTTTGAGACAGGGTCGACTGCTGGTATTCAGGTCAAGCATGAGCTGCGTTTAAAAGTGATATTACAGTATTTAAATGCAGCAGTTAAAGCAGACGACCTTAATCTTCCAGGAATGAAGTTTCATAAGCTGAAAGGTACGTTGAAAGGAAATTATTCTGTATCAGTCAGTGGACACTGGCGAGTGATTTATAAATTTGAAGGTGAAGACGCTATTTTGGTGGATTACCTAGATTATCATTGAGGTTGTTATGAGTATGTATGAACCGTTACATCCGGGTTTAGTTGTCAAAGAGACATTGATTGATGGCGCAGGGCTAAGTGTCACAGAAGCGGCTGAGCACTTAGGCGTGACGCGCACCACCTTGTCGCGTCTACTCAATGGTCATACGGCAATAAGTCCAGAGATGGCATTACGCTTGTCAAAGTTGTTTGGTACCAGTATTGAAATGTGGGTTAATCTTCAAGCTCAGTACGATGTCTGGTTGATACAACAGCGTGAGGACGAGATAGATGTGCAGCCGTTAGATAAAGCTGCATAACGACACTTATTTTTGCACTTTAAAGAGGGAGAGTTCCTTGAAAAATGCTTATTTGATTATAATCGTATTTTTTTTGCCATTATTCACGACTTCGTTCGCTGCAGGTAGTTCCCATGTACAGGATGTTGAACGCTATGAAAGCATAAACTTACCTAATACACAAGTTAGGCACATCGAATCAAACTACACACATAAAGATTATAAAATTTATGTCAATATTCCTGCTGGTTACTATCAACATCCTAACAAGCACTATCCCGCTATTTTTCTGCTTGATGCGGATTATAGTTTTCCTATTGCAAAAGGTATTGTTGAACATTTAGAAGATCGGAATCGGATGTCTGAAGTATTTGTCTTTGGTATTGCTTATGACGGCCCAGATCAATATAAGCTAAATCGAACCCGTGACTATACACCAACTTACGTTGCTAAGGGTGGCTATGGGCCACAATATCAGAAAGTCTCTGGTGGTGCGCCGAAGTTTGAAAAATTTTTGCAGAATCAGCTAATCCCTTATTTAGACAAATCATTTCGGCTCAATAAAGACAGAACATTGGTTGGACACTCTTTTGGTGGGCTGTTTGCTACCTGGGTGAGTTTGCGTAATCCCAGCTTATTTAGTAGTGACATCATTGTGAGTCCCTCACTATGGTATGACAACCATTACGTAATGAAAATGCATAGCCAAAAGGCTAAGCTTGCTAGAGCTACAAGTCCAAGGCTCTTTTTTGCAGTAGGTGACCAAGAAGATGGTGGTATGTACAGCATGGTGGGTCATTTGAAAGATTATGTGCATGGTTTGACTAATTCACCTCAAAATAAGCCGCAAGTTACTTTGGTAGTACTACCCAATGAAGATCATGATACTTTATTCCCAACGGCGCTAACACGAGGATTAGTCGCATTGTATGGTACGAAGACTGCCTAATTGAGTAAGTACTCCCGATGTATTGACTCCGTATTGTATTGAGAGCTTAGTGCCCAGCTATTAGTTAAAGCTACATAAAATACCTTGCGGGAGATTTGCGGGTTTTAGCCCCGCAAAGTAGTGCATTGTGTGACATTTGTAGTAAGTTCTTACGGTACTAGTTATCTGTTTTTCAAATCCTACACGGCCCACCATTTTTCGCCGGTTCGTACCGAAGACATGGGTAACAGATCATACCTAACCCCCACAGCCTTTGAGCTTTTGTTCTCTGAATTAAAATCCACTGTTTGTAATGTGGACATCGTTAGGGAAGGGTTGTCCTACACCTTGTTCTAAATAATTTTTGAGGCTTAACATGAATACGGCCCACTTCATGCTGCAGTGATGGTGAAACGGCGTTTCACTTGCCCATCCATCGTGTTGGAACATAAGCAGTGTTTCGTTTTCTTCGTTGATAAATTCAAATTGTAAGGTTGTGCCTAACCACTCTTCTGGCCCGCTGACGCATTCCCAAAGGATATTTTCTGCATTCGATTCTAGCACTCGCATATCAGTGCGGTGTTCATTGAAATAGAATTCAATGATTTCATTTTCTTGGCATGAGCCCTGCACATCGTGTGTCCACCATTGTGCTAAGCCATCTGTGGTCGTTAGTGCCGCTAGCAAATCTGCTTTTTCCACCTGTAATCCAATGCAATGATTGATACTAGCCATAGGTTTCTCCTCCGTTTCATGGGTTACAAGTATACATAGAACAGTTGAAGAAATCAGGGGTCAGGTATTCACATTACTCAACTTCTGGAACGTTGTCGAATAAAGTTGAAAGTTGTGTAATGTGAATACCTGACCCCTTGGCCCGGAATATAAGGCTAGACACAAGCTTTATGTCATGGCTCCAAAATTCTTGCCTATATTTCCGTACTCGAAGATGAAATATCCATCAAAAAGACAACTATAATTTACTCAAAGCTTTTTTCCTCTATTTTAGTAAAATATATTTTACTAATTATTGTTTTTCGCTATAATAATAAAATATATTTTACTAAATTTGGGTTATATGATGGCAAGTTTATTAGTAGGAAAAGTCTTTTACCAAGAAAATTTCGCTGGTTATTTACAGCAAGAGCCAGGTGAGCGCTATGTTTTCACTTATGATGCAAGCTATCTTGCGGCGCAGCATCCAGCGATTGCACACGCGTTTCCTTTACGAGCGCAGCCGTTTGTTAGCGAGAATGGTCTACATGCCTTTTTTGATAATCTAGTTGCAGAGGGATGGCTTGAGAGAGCACAGCGGCGTTTATTAAGTAAGCGTATGGCGAGCCGTTTCGAATTGTTGCTCGCTTTCGGTAATGATTGTGCAGGCGCGGTGAGCATTGTTGATCCTGAGCCCATACAAATACTAGCTGAATTCAGCAACAAACAAGATCAAATGAATTTAGCTGTTATGCGTAATAGGGCTTCGTTATCAGGTGTGCAGCCAAAATTACTCTTAACTAAAAAAAAGAAAACATTTACCCTGACGCAACAGGGCGAAGTCAGTACCCACATTGCCAAATTACCCTCCGAGAATATTAACGACATCGTCTATAATGAATGGCTGACTTTGCGAGCATGCCAGGCGTTATTGCCCAATGATGATTTTGTCGAAGCCGATCTAGCAGAGCTCCCTGGTATATGTAAACAAGCGCTTATAATTAAGCGTTTTGATCGCAATGAACACTTACAAAAGATTCATTTCGAAGAGTTTAATCAGTTATTAAATTTTAATACCCGTGAGAAATACGATGGCGCCTACAAAGATATGGCCGACTTTCTCCATCAAAATACTAACTGTCTACAAAGCGATGTTTTTCGTTTGTATAAACGGGTACTGGTTGGTTTGCTAACCGGAAATACTGATATGCACTTTAAGAATTTTGCTATGTTGCATACGCCGCAAGGGTTGCGTTTAGCACCTAATTATGACCAAGTTGCTGCGGCAATCTATAAGCCTTATCAGTCTGTTGCGCTAATGATAGACGGTGCAGCTGATCGAGTGATCGGTGAACTCAAAGCCAAGCATATTATCGCGCTAGGCCATGAGTTCGGTCTCAAAAAGGCTGCAATTATGATGGCGTTGGAAGAAATACAAAAATATTTAAGTGCTGCGCAGCAGACACTAATGGATGCGAATCACGCTCATGTGACGATGCGTAATAAGATTGCTAAATTTATGGAGAAACGATGGAAAGGAACGTTCAGCTCAATTGGGCAGCATTTGTCGAAGAAGCAGTAAAGCGCCGCAAAGCATCACACCTGACCCAGCAACAAGTTGCAGTGTTAGCTGGGCTAAGCAAACCTACGGTGGTACGCTTTGAAAAAAAAGAACAGACAATTACTTTAAATTCAGCATTTGCAATTTTAAAGTTGCTGGGTTTGTTGGCCTAACTATATTTCGGTAACTCAATATCATCTTGCACTGGGTGGTCGATGAAGTAATTAACGGGGATAGCGTGCTTGGGAGAGCATGACAGTTGCCGCCCGTACTCCGTTAGATTAGGTGAGTGGTGTCTGTGCTTCTTGTGGACTTGGCTTGTTTTTTTCGATAGCATAATGGTTTCCTATTCAGATTTGTTGTACATAACTTATGCCAAAGAAACATTATTACTTCGCTTCACTCGTTTATTTGCTCGTGCCATTAGCCGGTATCGGGACGGATATTTATTTGCCGTCTTTACCCAGTATGGTGCATGTGTTTGGGGTAGATCGCTCTTATATTCAGTTAACGGTGACGGCGTACGTGCTTGCTATGGGGATCGCGCAATTACTGGCGGGGCCTATGTCGGATTCGCTGGGGCGTAAAAAACTGATTGTTGCATCACTGGTATTTCAATTATTGGCAATTTTCATCATTTTGCATGTGCATTCCATCATTGCCGTGATCGCCGGACGCTTTGTGCAAGGTTTTGCGGCGGCTTTTATGATCGTACCAGCACGGGCGATCTTAAATGACGTGTTTAGTGGGCAACAGCTCAAAAAGCATTTTAATTATCTAACGATTAGTTTCGCGTTAGGGCCGATCGTAGCGCCATTTATCGGCGGTTACGCTGAGCACTACATAGGTTGGTATGCAAGTTTTTGGTTTTTGTTTGTCTGTGCTTTAATAATGTTAGTAGCGGTGTTATTTACCCTGCCTGAAACGTTGAAAGAACAAAAGCGCTTTAAAGTGACGAGTATGTTGCATAATTACCAAATGGTGTTTGCCAGCATGCGCTACAAAATGTTTATTTTGTTTACCATATTTCTCTATGCCTATACCGCGATTTTTAGTGTGATTGGCCCCTTCATTTTTCAAGTAAATCTGCATTTTAATGCGGTAGTCTATGGTTATATCGCGCTAGGCGTTGGTGTGTGTTGGTTTTCCGGCAATATGACGAATCGATTTTTGTTTGATGTGCATCCGCATAAAAAGATCAGTGTCGCACTGAGTGTGGGTAGCTTGGTAACGGTGATGATGGTGATATTTGCAGCGCAAGGGTATTTTAATGTTTATTTGGCAGCATTACCGATCTATGGGTTGATCTTCTTAAGCGGCATGGTATTTCCAATCTTTGTGGGTGAATGTTTATCGCTGTTCCCGCAAATTCCTGCTTCGGCCAATGCGTGTTTTTTCTCATTATCGTGGTTTGGTTTTGCTTTTTTCACCGGTGTCGCAACCTTGCTACGCGCACACACGTTGTTGCCCATTGCCGTGACTTTTTTGATCGTGAATCTATGTGCACAATTGCTTTATCGCAGCCAAGTGAAATCGCACTTACATGAATAGCGATTCACTTGTTCAATCTGCGTAACAGTGGCGTGGTTTGATGGTTGTCGTATCGCTCATGTTTTTACTCGATGTCTTAGCTGCTTTAGTGATAATCACTTCACCGCCCAGCTTTGTCGTGGTGCAAGCCGCGACAAAAGTGAGAGGCAAGTCCGCATTCGCGACTGCGAAAGTAAATAATCCAAAGTGATAGCCTGTGTGCGTCCACTGCACAGGCTTACCTTTTTCTACGGGAAATTGATCACAGTAACCCGTGTGGCCAAGATACATCATTGGGCCACAGCTAGGGTTATAGACAACTACCTGCGCAGGAAAACCTTCATTTTTTATCGTAAAAGTCACCGTTTTTTTGGTATGTTGCGGGCTTGCGTGCGCACTGCCGAGCATCACGCTCAGACCAAGCAAGCTTGCCATCAAAAAAGTGATGTGTATTGTGAGACTGGATTTGTGGGTATACGTGGCTTGCTTGTTCATAGGCGGTCTCGTGTTTTTAAACGTATTTGTTTATGGTTTGACCTCTATTATTGCCATTTGTTGCACACTTTTCAACCTAAATAATATGCATATAAATCAGATAGTTGTGGGGGCTTGGAAACAATGGATATTTAAGGTGCTATAATTAGGCACGTTTAATCTTGTCATTGGTAGGGAAACATGATGCAAAACAACTATCTTAGAGCAGTGCTACTGCTTATTTCATTTTTGGGCTTAGGGTTCAATAACGTCTTCGCTGGTGATGCCTGTGTCGATAAATATCAGTTTAATGCGATTAACAACTTAAATGCGGGTGTTTTGTTATGTCCCCAAGGGGTGATCACTGTCACGATTCCAGTTAATGCAAAATTGCCTGACCAGCCATTCGGCATTGATACCTACGGCAAAGACATTACGCTGAAATACAGCTCAAAAACCCCTAATGTTATCTTAGGAAATCAAACAGATGGTTCGTTACACGTAGAGTATAATGAAGCGCAGTTTAATCTTGTGAATTTTCCGAAGATCGACGTCGGGCCTGATGGCGCGGTGTTGCTGATTGAGAATTTGGGGAGTTCTAATGTTTGCATTGGGCGGCCCTGCTAGCAAAGCTTCGGCTTTTTTGGCTGGGCGTTTTGCTACTCAGTCATTTATGCCATATAAACTCCTTCGTATCAAAATACCCGCGCCTAGCCCAGCCAAAAAAGCCTCGCTTTGGAAATTTCGTTTTGACACAGCAGAAGAACGGAGAGATCCTTCGCTACGCCTAGGAACTGGTGTAGCCCCGTGAATTATTTTTTCAAATTTACTTAAAATCAGGGCTACTGTAAGGCTTTATTCGTGGGGATTTGCCAGCTCAGGATGACGGAAGTGAGGGATGTCAAGCCACGGACGGATCTGCACCCAATCATTTGGGGGATGCGGGATAAAACACCTGCACATTGTCAAGCGACTATGTTAATCTTGGCAGCGGTGATTTTTATGTTTGTTTGGCAATGTTTTTATTGCAAATTAAGCAAGCTAAAATTTAGCAAAAGGATATCGCGCATGGCTGACCCTTCTACTGGCACTTCTACCAATCCCGCACAATATGCTCAAATGATAAAAACACACCTCCAAAAGGGTGCTGCTGCACAACAGGAAGCAAGCAGAGTAAGCCGTGCTTTTCCATATTATGTAAGTTACCTTAAGGACAACCCACCGCCAGGTTTCGAGGTCAAAAAAGTAAAAGCTGTGCGCACAAATGGCCACGCATATGAAAAACGCGAATTAGGTTTTAGTAAAGCGTTAAGAGCGAAGCTTAGTGAAAGATGTGCCGGTGCCCCTTTTGTTGAAATTGAAAATATACTTAACGCGCTGTTACCGCTTGTTTTTGGTTTATACAAGGGTAATGAATCAACGGTTGTGGAGCTTGCGCAGCAATACCAAAAGAACGTTCAAAAGATTTTTCCAGAGACTAAGGCTTCTTTTAAAAAGCTGTCGCAAGAGGTAGAAAAGGCAAAGTTAATACTGGAGCGCATTGAACGATACTATTCGAGATACGCGCCGGCATATCGAAAATCGATTCATGCATTTTATGTTTTGGATAAAATCATTGGTGATATGACCCAGCTGATGCCGCAAGCTACTATATCGTCACGCCAACGAGAAAGAGCCTCGTCGGAACCTAAATTGCCATCGCATCGAGTACCTCAGTTGTCTCAAGTGTTTTTTAGTCAACGACGTAGTAGGCTACCAGCCGCAAAAAAGCCGCCAGAAAAAGTAACGGTATCTGAGCGGAGAAAAGCGGCATCATCTGACAATGATACGGCTATCCCGACTTCATCTCCCGCTACCTTTATAACGCCTGAGTTGGCATGGAGTTGATTTCTTTAAGGGTACACATGAAAAAACTACCGCTACTCATATTGCTAAGCATTTACTGTATTTTTGCTATGCCGGCCTTTGCCAAATGCAACCACACTGATACGCAAACAGCGATTTCCGCAGGCGGTTGCTTTTGGTGTATGCAAGAAGCTTTTGCGAAGGTACCTGGGGTGGTGAAGACCACTGCGGGTTACACCGGAGGGCAGGTTACGAGCCCTAGCTATGATGATGTCACGAGTGGTGGTACTGGTCATTATGAAGCGATAAAGGTCGAGTATGATAATTGCAAAGTAAGTTATAACGATTTGCTGGGTTATTTTTGGCATAATGTTGATCCCGGTGATGCTGGCGGGCAATTTTGTGATCGTGGTCAATCTTATGAATCAGCGATCTTTTATCTGAATCCCACGCAAAAAAAATTGGCCGAAGCGAGTAAGCAGAGGGTCATGGCTACACGGCGTTTTGATACGGTGGCGACAAAAATTTTGCCAGCTAAAATCTTTTATCCGGCTGAGAAATATCACCAGAATTACTATCAAAAAAATCCTCTCCGCTATAAGTTTTATAAGCACAGCTGCGGACGTAGTGCACGTTTACGCGCTGTCTGGGGCCAACAAGCTGGGAAAACATGGCCTAGTAACAACTGAGCCAATTTCAAGACATATTGTGAAAGTCTTCCACTATCTGCTGACTTGTGATAATAAGACATCTCTATAAATTAGTACCTCTAGGATTTAGAGAACAGAATTCAAAAGGATTTGAAGCATGAGCTTGTCACTTTCTCGAACGAATAAAGCGCGCCTTGTTATTATTATTTTGATTATCGTGAGTATCCTTCTCTATCGTTGGTTTTTCTATTATTTCACCTATACCCGAGATGCTTATGTTTTTGCCAATGTCGTGAGCATCAATAGTGTTGTTTCTGGGCAAATTATTGCGACCCATGTAAAAGATAATCAGCAAGTCAAACAAGGCCAACTATTAGTTCAAATCGATCCACGTCCTTACCAAGATGTCTTAGCGAAAGCGCAGTCTGAGTTACAGTCGGCAATGAGGAAGTACAATGCCGCGCGAGATGCGATTACTGCGGCACAAGCGGCGATAGCAGAAAAACAAGCGGCACTTGCTAAAGCTCAAGATCACTTACGGCGTTATACGGAATTATTGCAAACACAAAGCATTGCACAAATCAATGTCGAAAATACGCGGGCGCAAGTGCAGACTGAAAAAGCGGCGGTTGCGTATGCCAAACAACAGTTTGAGATCGCAAAGCAAAAATATAATAAAACAGACATTAACAATGCTCGTGCTAAAGTGAATTTGGCGCAGTATGATCTCGAGCATACTCGGGTTGTTGCACCGACTGACGGTTATGTCACGAATTATTTCTTACGTGTCGGTGGTTATGTCAAAGTGGGGCAGGCGCTATTTGCACTGGTTGATAATACGCACTGGTGGGTGATCGGACGTTTTCGTGAAACAGTGTTGCGACGTATTGCAGTAGGCGATCATGCTAAAGTCTTTGTCGATATGTATCCTTGGCATTATTTCGATGGTAAGGTGGATAGCATTGGGTGGGGAATCAATCGCCGTCAAGCATCAAACACAGCAGCAGACTCAAGTCTTGCTTATTTAAAGCCAACAGAGGATTGGGTGCGTATCGCGCAGCGTTTTCCGGTGCGTATCTTACTAAGCACGCCCGCGTCAAAGTATCCGCTAAGAGTGGGGGCGAGTGCAACAACCTATGTTGAGCCTGCAAGCCAATGAGCGCCACAAGTCGGCAACCAGTGCGACAAACAACACGATCGCGTCTATTCAAATTAACGGAAGCACATAAATACGGTTTGCGCACTGCAGTGGCGATGGTGCTAGCTGCCTACGTCGCGGTGTTATTGCACTTGCAAGCGCCGTACTGGTCGGTGATCAGTGTCATTATGGTCATGAATCCCTATATTGGCATGACGACAAACAAAGTGATACAACGCATTATTGCAACGATTTTGGGGGCTGTATTTGGCTTAATCATCACGAGCGTGATGACGATCAATTTGCCAATGTTGCTTGCTATTGCCTTTTTAGCGATCGCTATTTCGCAATATTTTATTTTAACAACTGACTCGCCGTATGTGTTTTTATTGGGTGGGCTCTCTTTTATGTTGGTGGTGGGCAGTACACCCTCTGGGGCTGAGCAACCGTTTTTTGTCGCAATATGGCGTTGTAGTGAAATCTTAGTGGGGGCAGCGGCGGCGGTGGCATCGGTGTATTTAGTTTTTTCTCCGCAGATTAAACAAACTATTTTTAAAGAGATAGGGGCGACGCAAGATGCGCTTGCGGATGTATTGGCACTATTGAATCGCTCGCATCAGACAGCTGAAGCTAATCAAGTGCTGATTAAGTTAAAAGCGGCATTGTTACAAGCCGTGGATAAAGTCGCTTCTCTAGCTAAAGATCCAGAACGTAGTGACGTTAATTATCAAGCGCTGAGTGATATTGCACATTACCAGCAACGTTTGTTAGGGCTTATTGAAAATAATCGTAAGATGTTCGAAGCGTTAGCGACTTTCACATGGCTGGGTGAACTAAAACTTGATTATCGATTGGTGGTTGAAGCTTTAGTTGCGTATACACGCACATTACATTTGCATGTGACATCAAAAAAAGTGTTGTCACAGCGAGAAGATTGTATTCAAGCCCTAGCTGCTTTTAATGCTAATTTTGAAGCAACACGTAAAACGACTAAATTTCAAGATTATCCGTTGCACGAGACGATTTTGGTGCATCATTTTGTTGATTTTGTCGAACAAATGCTCTCAACCTTAGCCTTAATTGCAACACAGTTGAGCATCGTACTTGATAGTGAACAACGTCCGCGCCAGGATGATGCCCCGTTAGTGCGTTTCACGCGAGATAAGCATGTGATCCGTCATTGTATTAAGGCTGGATTCAGTATGGACTTGGCTTTGTATGGTTGGTTGTTAAGTGCGTGGCCTGGCGGTTTCCAAGGGATTATTAGTTCGCTGGTGATTGCGCAGCAAAAATTTATCCGTGAAGCTCAGCGTATGAGTTGGTTACGCATGCTGGGATGCTGCATAGGTGGCGGTGTAGGTTTGTTTTTTCTGCACTTTATGATCTATAACATTGCTGATTTGTTGGTGTTTGTCTTTGTGTTTGGTTGGATTTTTGCGTATTACAGTTATAAGAGTAAAAAGTATTCTTATGCTGCGTTACAGGCTAATCTTGCTTTTGCGATTACCATGGTGCAATCCGGTGGGCCAACGCACTCGTTGTCACCATCGCTAGGACGTTTATCGGGTATCTTTTTGGGAGTAGGTTCGACCCTATTGATTAATTATTTGTTTTGGCCACTGTATCCACACGAAGTAGTTAATAAGTTATTACGACGCTTGCGTTATCGTCTTGCCAAGTTGAGTGCTAAATTATTTCGCTTCAAAAGCACAAAGCCGGAGCATAAGTTACAAGCATATGAAAGCTTGATGGCTCAATTTGATGAGGCCAAGCAATTATTGGCAATCGAAGATAATGAAACACAGCAAGCTTATTTGACTCAGTATCGACGCATGGCAAACTCTTTAGTAAATATTGCTGAGCGCATCGATCTAGATGGCTTACAAAAGACAGCGCGAACGCTCGGTATTGATCTTGAGCCGACGAATCGTGATGCCTGGTTACTGGTGCAACAAAGTTTACAGCTAAACTCAAAGCTAAAAATGTCACAACAACAAAGACAAGTCAATCCACAGTTGTTGCCCCAGGTACAACAACACTTAGTGACGATGCGCCATTCACCACAACGCCTACGGTGTAGCCGCCACGAGATTACCAACTTGATTAAATATTTGAGTTGGTTGGAAGAATTGCAAGAAGCATGTGGTAGCTTGGCAGCATCAGGATAGTAATGCAGCTTTGATTTTTGTGTAGCCTTGATAAGCACCGTAGGTGCGCATCAAGGTTACATCTGGGCTTGACGCAAAGACGGTAGGCTACAAATATGCCATATTTGACTACACTTAGGATATGTTAAACGAACAAGGCTGGTCAACAAATGCGCGCGACTTTGAATGGACTTCATTTTACGATTATCGTTGGGTTATTACTCAGTGTTTCAGCCTGCAGTGTTAAGCAGGGGAGCCACAAGCCAGCTGCAACTAAAACAACAGCTGCCAAACCCAAAGCTGATCAAGTCTTGGTGCTCAAAAGTGAACGCAAACTGTATGTACTTAACGACAAGCAAGTCTTAGCAAAATATCCCATTGAACTAGGACGTAACCCGATGGGACGTAAGATACGCCAGGATGACGGTAGAACGCCGGAGGGGAATTACGTGATTGATTTTCATAATAAGGAAAGTAAGTTCACCGAGTCTTTACATATTTCGTATCCTAATTCCAATGATCAAGCGCATGCCCACAAGTTAGGGGTTAATCCCGGTAAAAACATAGTGATACATGGCTTACCTAGCAATGGTGCGAGTCCGCCAGGTGGCAAGTTCGATTGGACGGAAGGTTGTATCGCTGTGTCGAATAATGCGATGCGCCACCTAACACAACTTGTATCAGTAGGTACACCGATCAGCATACGGCCTTGACAATTTAATGGTCATCCTCTAGTATCCCCAGACAAACTTTTTTCTTTCCTTCTCTGAGGAGATAACTATGAAAACGCCCAAGGTGATTCTCTAACATAACGTTAACTAACGTTATTGCTAGCTTGTGCAGCCCCACATTAGAGGGTTGTCCAGTCGAGTTTCATTTTGAGGTAGTAGTTATGTTCTTTGTCTTTTATAAAAATATTCCATATTCTATCAGCAGCTTAGCTTATTGCAGGGAGGTGGCTTATGTCGCATTGGCAAGCTAGGTTAGCGCTAATCAAAAAACCGTCGGTCGCGTGGTACTTACTGAGTTGTGGTTCAGCCATGTTTGGCAATGGGATTGGTTATATTGCCCTAGTATGGTTGTTATTGCAGCAATCCAATTCTATCAGTGCGATGGCGATATTAATGGCTTGCTTTTGGGGGCCCAATATTGTCTTGAGCCCGATTTTTGGGGTCTTGGCCGATCGCTGCAATCGTAAGTCTTTGATGCTTATTTCAAATAGTGTGCGTGGCATCTTCATGTTGGTGTTCGCGGTGTTATTAACCATACATGTCAGCGTGTGGACTATCTATACCTTGGGGTTATTACTGGGAACGGGTATTGCCTTGTATATTCCAGTGGCCTTAGCCTTTATTCGCGAATTTGTGGCGCCAAAAAAATTGTTGTATGCAAATTCGAGCGTCGATATCGCTTATGAGGTCGGTAACATTGCTGGTATGGGGATGGCGGGAGTGATAATTGCGCTATCTTCTTTGCAAACAGCATTTGTGATCAATGGCCTGTGTTTTTTGCTTTCCTGTGTGAGTTTGTTTTTTGTGAAACACCAGTCGCAATTGGAAACACGTGAACATGCAGGCATTTTGCGTACGGTCTATGATGATTTTTCCGCGAGTTTGGCCTATTTACGTCAGGATCAACGCTTATGTATGATTTATATCATCCAATTATTTTTGCTAGTGAGTTATATGACAGCGCCAGTATTGTTGGCGCCTTTTGCTAAGGATGTTTTACATGCTAGTGTCAGTGAATATGGGCATATTGAAGCAGCGCTTTCTGTCGGTATTGTGTTGGGAGGTCTATTAGCACCGTATTTTGCAGATAAATTTGGTTGGCGGCGCGTACTGATGATCGAGCTAGTGTTTTTAGTGATGAGTTTTTATATTTTTAGAACGATTAACAGTTTGTGGTTAGCAGATAGTTTGTATTTTGTTATTGGTTTTTGTTTTTCCGGATGGCCAATCATTTTGACTAAGGCACAAGAGATGACAGCAATCCATTTTCAAGGACGTGTACAATCTATTTTTACCAGTTTGGCAGGAGTATTGGTATTGTTTGTCTACGCGGGTTTATTCTTTGTCGGTGATAGCTTGACGATACGTAGCATGTATTGGTTCGAAGTGATTATGATGTTGCTTGCAATGCTGTTAGTTTGGCGTTATGGTTTGCTCGATAAGGTAAGCAAAAACTAAGGAGGTTTGTTATGTGGCCAAGCACGTCAATCACGCAACTGTTAGGGATAAACTTACCGATTATCCAAGCGCCGATGGCTGGTGGACCGACGACACCTGAATTGATCGCAGCCGTTAGTAATGCGGGGGGGATGGGGTCACTTGGTGCTGGTTATTTGCAGCCTGATGTTCTGCGCGAGAATGTTCGCGCGATTAAAGCGCTGACGGATAAGCCCTTTGCTGTGAATCTGTTTATTCCTGAGTCTTATGAAACAACACCACAAGCAATTAAAGCAAGCCTGCAAACGTTGGCACAGGTAGCACCTGACTATATCAAGAGTGATGCGCAGGTTGTGCCGCCTTATACACCGGATTTTGATGCGCAGTTTCAAGTGTTGTGCGAAGAAGGCATTCCTGTGTTTAGTTCGACTTTTGGTTTGCCGAGTAAAGAGGTTGTGACGCGCTTAAAGTCACAAGGGACAATAGTGATTGGCACTGTGACGAATGTTGCTGAAGCGCAGGCCATGCAAGCACAAGGGATTGACGCGATATCCGTACAAGGTAGTGAGGCAGGTGGCCATCGTGGGACTTTCATCGGTAATCCGTCTGATTCATTCATTGCTACGTTTGCTTTATTACCACAAGTGTGCGACCACGTTGATATGCCAGTGATCGCAGCGGGGGGCATTATGGATGCGCGAGGGATTATGGCTGCTCGCTATCTAGGTGCTGCTGCAGTGCAAATGGGTAGCGCATTTTTATGTTGTCCAGAAGCGGGCACGCATCCTTTGTATAAGCAGGCGATTTTAGATCTAGACACTGACAATACGCGTTTGACCATTGCTTTTTCGGGCAGGTATGCGCGCGCGATTAAGAATAATTTCACCGAAGCGATGCTCGACAAGCAAGAGAGTATTCTACCGTTTCCCGTGCAAAACAAAGCAACCAAAATCATGCGCCAAGCGGCGACTGCCAATAAAGATAATCAGTACATGGCGATGTGGGCTGGGCAGGGTGCATATCTTGCACGCGTTATTCCGGCGGCAGAGTTGGTTACTAAACTTGATGACGCTTGCAGACAGTTGTTATCTACCACATCATCAACTACAACAGCATCACCTACCTCTCAAGCAGGCTCTAGCTGAGAATAAGAAACAGAATAGCCCATTTTGCGTTTGGTAGTCACTCTTAGCCTAAGGCTTAGAACTTCGCATATTCAGGTACAAGGGGTATAGTTAATCTAATTATTCAGGAGGTTAAATGATGAAGTACAAACAATGCTGGGTATTGGTTTGACATCAAACAACGGCTCTTCTATAATATGACCATAGATATATGACCATGGGAGTAACATGATGACGCAAAGAGTGCAAACCATACCTGCGGGTGAATTTAAGGCAAAATGCTTAAAGTTAATGGAGCAAGTTAATATGAATAGAGCCCCGATTATTATAACGAAAAGAGGGTTACCTATTGCGAAATTAGTTCCAATTGAAGCTACTTCATTTGATGTCTTTGGTTGTCTAAAAGACAGTGTCACTATCAATGAGGATATCATTCAGCCCATTGATGTAGGGTGGGACGCTGATGTCTAAACAGGGATTATTGTTAGATACGCATGTGTGGCTATGGTTGGTGAATGGCAATAAAACCCTGACACCAAAAATACGCAAGACGATCAATGCCGCGGTAGAAGTCGGCGCTGTTTTTATTTCAGCAATTTCATCATGGGAAATAAGCATGCTAGAATCACATAAACGGATTACGCTTAATCGTCCATGCTTGGATTGGATAAGCACATCTTTTGAATTAACAGGTATTCAGCCTCTCGCCTTAAATACAGAAATTGCGGTAGAGAGCTGTCAATTACCGGAAGCTTTACATGGTGACCCTGCCGATAGAATGATTGTCGCAACAGCCAGGTTGAATGACTTGAGTGTCGTCACACGTGATGCGAAGATTATTGAATATAGTGGTAAAAACTATGTGAAAGCTATCGCGGCATAGTTATACTTCTTGTATCTTCAGATATTGATTGATTCTCACGAATTATTTTTTCGAATTTGCTTAAAACCAATGAGTTTTGCAGCCTAGATAAGCGCGCTAGCGCGCAACAGGGCTACAAAAGCACCAAGGTTACTTTGTGACTAAGATGTATTTTTAATTAAGCTGTACTTAATGTATGTTTTGGTATTTGAATTTCGCTGATTTCATTAGCACGATACACACCACTGTCTAAGACAAAGCGTGTGACTAAGTTGCCTGGTGTCACATCGAATGCTGGATTATAGGTATTGGTGGTTTCCTTTGCCCAAGCGATATCAATTTGTCCTGAACTCACGCCTAGCACTTCTTTGGCATTACGCTGTTCGATTTCAATGGCGGCACCATCTGGACAATCCATATCGACAGTCGTATAGGGGGCGACAACATAAAAGGGGACTTTGTGATAGTTAGCCAAAACGGCGTGATTGTAAGTGCCGATCTTATTGGCAAAGTCACCGTTGTGTGCGATGCGATCTGAGCCTAAGAAAATGCCATCGACTTTGCCCTGTGCCATCAATTGTGCTGCCATGTTGTCACAAATTAAGGTGTGGGGGATCCCTGCTTGTTCTAACTCCCACGTCGTTAAACGCCCACCCTGCAATAGAGGACGAGTTTCATTGACATAGACGTGAATGTTTTTGCCTTGTTCATGCGCGAGACGTAAGACGCCCAATGCGGTACCAATACCAACAGTCGCGAGCCCACCGGTATTGCAGTAGGTCATGAGGTTGGTGTTATCTTGAATAAATGCTTGGCCATGTTTAGCCATATTTTGGCATAGCTCAACATCTTCAGCAAAAATAGCTTCGCTGCATGCAATAGCAGCGGCACGTTGTGATTCATTACGATCAAGTACGGCGAGAAAGCGTTCGATACAGTGCGCCAAATTAACAGCAGTGGGTCTGGCACTCAGTAAGTGTTGAGCAGATTGATAAATGCTATCAAGTGATGCGCCTTGCTCTGTGATATGAGCAAGATAAACCGCGGCAAATACGCCGATAAGAGGAGCACCGCGCACTTTGAGCATTTTGATAATAGCATAGGCGATGTCTAGCGATGACGCTTCGACCCAGACTTCGTGACGAGGTAATTGCGTTTGATCTAAGATGGTGAGTTGATTATTTTGGTAACATAGGCTAATAGAATTCATATCTATCATAGGGTGCGATCTCCTAATTGCTTTTTTAGATCTAACAGTGCGTTGATTTCCGTTTGCGGTAACTCAGTGATGCCACCTAACTGCATTGCGTGTTTAAGAATAATGGCAGAATGCTCGAGACGTTCCATGCCATTATAGGCTTCCTGAATATCTTCACCCCAAGCTAAGGCGCCGTGACGGGCCATAATCATCACACGGTAATCTGGCATAAAAGACGCGAGCACTTCGCCTGCTTCTTTAGAACCTGGACGTGCATAGGGCACTACTGGAATCTTTTTCACCGACAAAATCACTTCAGATAAACAGTTGGTCGGTAGTTCATTGAGTTCAGGTTTTGCAATACTCCAAGCGATAGCCACGGGCGGATGTGCGTGAATCACACACTTTGCCAAGGGGCTTAATTGCATGACTTTAAGGTGCATGTGCATTTCACTGGAGGGTTTACCTTTAATGATGTCACCGTCGAGGGTGACAATGGCAAAATCATCGACACTGATGTTAGCTTTAGCAACACCTGAAGGGGTCATTAATATACGTTTATCACTAATGCGGTAACTGACATTGCCATCACCAGCAGCGAGTAGGTTTTTGGCATGCAGCTGTTGGCAGCTGCGAATAATGGCCTGTTTTATTATATTTTCATTTTCTGCCAAGTGGGTTGCCACGTCGGTGTTCCTCTTCAGGTTTTACTGATAAGTTCTATAAGCGCTTTTTGTTGTTGATTTAAACGCTCTGGCGGTGTGAGTAGATTGTCACGTAAACTTTGCGTAATACAACTATCGCACTCAAACTTTGCAACGCTTGGTAAAAAGTTTTTAACAATTTCAAACGCCTTACTAAGATTTTCACGCATAATGCGTTTCACGACATCGATGGTAACATGTTCATGACCACCAACCCCGCTGTCGTAATCGGTGACAAATGACAAAGGCAAATAACACATGCCGGCCTCACGCGCTAAGGCGCATTCAGGGAAATTTGACATGCCGATGACATGCCCACCAATCATGCGATAAAAATTGGATTCAGCACGGGTGGAAAAAGCGGGGCCTTCCATTGAGATGTATGTCTTAGCAAAATGCAGATTAAAGTCGAATTGCTTTTGCATCGCGGCGAGTTTGCCACCTAAGGCTAAGCACGTGGGATCAGCTAATGATGCGTGGCCAACCATGCCCTCGCCACAAAAAGTTTGCTTGCGTGTTGCTTTAGAGCGATCGATATATTGTGCTGGAATTACCACATCACCGGGATGAATGTCTTCTTGCAAACTACCGACAGCAGAGATGCTGGCAATCTTAGTGGCGCCATGGTGGCGTAAGGCGTAGATATTCGCGCGATAATTGATGTCGCTTGGTGACCATTCATGATGTTGGCCGTGACGTGGCAAAAAAATGAACTCTTGTTGGCTGACTTGGATACGTTTTAAGCCCGAGGAACAAGCGCCGTAAGGTGTATCGCCGTCTAATTGTTCTATTTCGGCAACCTCAGGCAAATTTTCAAAGCCAGTACCACCAATAATTGCCCACATAATTGCCTCCGATGATTAATTAAACTGGGCGCAGAGTGTAACAAAGTTCATTAATAAAGTAAGAGAAGAATTTTCTGAGCGTCGTGAGACAAAAACTAAAAAGTAAATCAAAGCACTAACTCCTCAGAGCTCCCTTCATAATGGTTGAAAAGTTGCACCATGTCAGCAAACTATCCCTTTGACAAAGGCCTGCTGACGAACCAAGGCATCAAATTCCTGCATCAAGGGTAATAACGTTCTTCGGGCATATTGGGTAGACCCGCGTACAAGAGCAAGCCTTGAGGCACTAACGATAACGTACGTTTCTTTGACGTATTCACTTTCAAACATCGGTTGTGGCCTATGGCTTCACACGCCGCACCTAATAAGGTTAACAAGGCTATCGCTATTGCGCCTATCATCAATAATTGGTCGCGCCTGTCGCACGCCCGTGTCCTCACATTCTCTAGGCCAAACCCAAAACAGTCATCTTTAATATCGCGAAACGAACACGCTATCGTCCAACGCTTCGCATAGTACTTCATCAACGTGCGTGCACTGGCTTTGATGTGGCTTAGGTTTGCTTTGATGAAGGCAAGATCGACTCGTTGGGATGTGATGGTGATTGGCATTACTTGGCTCTCCTTGACAAAAAAATAATGAATCCAGCGTACAAAAAATGCCTCTTTTGGGCTGTTACTTTTTTTATTTCAATAGATTATAACGGCAAAAAATGTGGGGGGCTTTGAGTCCTAACCCGGTAAATTTACGGGTAGACGGAAGACCATCCTTTGGTGTATTTTTAAACATTGTTGCAGTGGCGCAGAGTAGGCGCTTAGTTTGCGTGATATTTTACATTTTATGTTTGGAGAGAAGTGATGTTAGATGATGAGCAGGGTGAAAAATCGATGGATTGCGATTATTTGGTTAAAGTTGTGTTTGTTGGGCCGTCAAAAGCGGGTAAAAGTTGCGCGCTGGCTATTCTAATGAACGACTGCGCTCCCAATAAAGGGGGATCAGTCTCAAGTGAGTATCGTCCCACAAATGATATTGATATGGGAATAGCCAAGGCCCGGTTAGCATCGTCCAATGAGGAGGTCAAACTGCAGGTTTGGGATACGGCGGGACAAGAATCGGTTTATACCAATACCACTATGAAAATTTATTGTCGTGGAGCAGCAATGATTGCACTATGTTTGAATTTAAGCGATTATGTGCAACAATCCACAATGAATCAATCTAGCAGATATCAATCTAGTGCAAGCATGTTCGCGAGTTCATCTAGGGACAGTGCATCACCTGCTATTGTCGCGCTAAACAAATGGACAGAGAAAATTCGCTCTCATGTAAGTAGCCTACCCTTAGGGCAGCCGCTGTTAGTCCGTGTTAACGAAAATACATTCAACACTCCAGAAGTGAAAAACTTAGTCCTACAGGTAGTGTCTTGGGCTTCACAACAAGGCTTCTCGGGTATTTATTTTATGTCAGGCTGTTGGCGAACCTGTGAAGCGGTGTATACGAGGGATGGGGAGACGCAAGGCTATAAAATAGATGACGCCGTAAAGGAAGAGGTCAATGGCGGGAAGGTCGCATCTGCATTCAGCGTTGTTGGGGGAGCATCAACACCGCTTGGTGCACTTTCTCAACTCTTGTTTCTAGAAGCAGAAGGGGCTATAAGCCACTACACAAGCATTGTGCAAGAGGACGGGATTGACAAGGCTGATGCGAACAGCTTGGGTGTTACGGTTTATGAACGAGACCATTCAGGAGCGCTCGATGACGTCTTCGCCGGGTGCGGTGTAGTATAATGAATTGACGCTGCTACGCTTAAAGCGTCCTTCTCTCTCAGCATATATGTTTATGATGCCAGAGTTTGCGTATATTACCTAAGTCTTCGCGACCATTCATTTTTTGAAGAAAATTATGCTTGACAAAAATCAGGTTAGATTTGTGTTTGTTGGGCCGTCAAGAACGGGTAAAAGTGTGGCGTGCAAAATTGTCACGGGGAAATATGACCTAGAAAAGGAGAAACTAGATCCTAATCGGCTGGGTGCAGAAGCAATGTCAGATAGCGTCGGTGGAGAACTTATTATGCCTTTGTTACGTGCTATCTATACGATTGGAAAAGCACACCCGAAGTATTATGTCAGCAGCACCAGTTGATTGCTTTGACACATAATAATGTCATGAAGACGGATTCTGCGGCACATCCGCCTTCAGATCCTTCGTTGGCGAGTTTGGCGGCGAGGTAATAGCGCCCCTGACGTTACGGCGAATTTGCTGGGAGATGCTACCACTCTGACAGTGCTCAGCTAAGAATATTCGCCGCTTCCCCCATACCACCCACGGCAAAATTCTGGCATAATGGCCGACTGCGGATTCTAGAGTTTAACCAGAAGCGGAAGGGCTAGCCCCATTCCGCTTTCTTTTAGGTAGCGATTAAAGGGGGATTTGTGACTAAGCCTGCCGTCTTAGTGTTAGCCGATGGCACTGTTTTTGAAGGCATTTCTATTGGCATTGATGGAATTACTACAGGTGAAATCGTTTTTAATACTGCGATGACCGGTTACCAAGAAATCCTGACAGACCCTTCTTATGCTCAACAAATTATCACGTTTACGTATCCTCATATTGGCAATGTAGGCATCAATACCCAAGATGAAGAAGCCAACGAGCCTTGTTTGGCGGGTTTAGTGATCCGTGATTTGGCCAGTATGGCGAGTAATTGGCGATCGCGGATGTCTTTACAGACGTATTTAACCCGGCATAGCATTGTTGGTATTGCGGAAATTGATACGCGCCATTTAACGCGCTTGTTGCGTGATGGCGGCGCACAAAACGCTTGTATCATGGCTGGTGAACAGGTATCCGCGCAACAAGCTCTGAATCACGCGCGCGAATTTCCTGGTTTAGAAGGCATGGACTTAGCGCGTGAAGTGACTACTCGCAGTGATTATCGATGGATGCATGGGACATGGCAGTTACAAGGCGGCTATCAAACGTATAGTGCGGATAATTTACCTTACCATGTCGTCGTTTATGATTTTGGCGTCAAACGCAATATCTTACGCTTACTGGCTGATCGCGGTTGCAAGCTAACAGTAGTCCCGGCACAAACACCTGCGCAAGCGGTATTAGCCCTGCAAGCCGATGGTGTGTTTTTGTCGAATGGGCCAGGTGATCCCGCTGCCTGTGATTATGCGATAGACAATATAAAAGCGTTGCTTGCTGCGGACCTGCCATTATTTGGTATTTGTTTAGGTTATCAATTATTGGCGTTAGCTGCAGGCGCAAAAACCGTAAAAATGAAATTTGGCCATCATGGGGGAAATCACCCGGTGGTTGACTGCCAAACTAAAACTGTAGCGATTACAAGCCAAAACCACGGTTTTGCGGTCTCTGAAGATTCTTTACCAGAGGGTGTTATCATTACCCATCGCTCTTTATTCGATAACTCCTTGCAAGGCATTCGCCTTAGCGATAAACCTGCCTATGGGTTCCAAGGTCATCCGGAAGCGAGCCCAGGGCCACATGATATTATTCCGCTTTTTGATCCTTTTATTCACGCCATGCGTGATACACACAAATCATCAACAACCTCAGCAACGCAGGATAAAAATAACCGCTATGCCGAAACGCAATGATATCAACAGTATTTTAATCATTGGCGCTGGGCCAATTGTGATTGGCCAAGCGTGTGAGTTTGATTACTCAGGGGTGCAAGCCTGTCGTGCCTTGAGAGAGGAAGGCTATCGCATCATTCTCGTTAATTCGAATCCAGCGACGATTATGACTGATCCGAGCATGGCTGATGCCACCTATATTGAGCCGATTACATGGCAAGTGGTTGCGAGTATCATTGAGAAAGAGCGTCCCGATGCTTTACTGCCAACTATGGGGGGACAAACGGCGTTGAATTGTGCCTTGGATTTAGCGCGCGAAGGTATTTTAGAAAAATATAATGTCGAAATGATTGGCGCTAAGCAAGAAGCCATTGATAAAGCTGAAGATCGTGAAAACTTCGCGGCGGCGATGCGCAAAATAGGTTTAGACATGCCGCGTTCGGCAGTGGCGCATAGTTTGGAAGAAGCACTGCAAGTGCAGGCGCAAATGGGTTACCCAACGATTATTCGTCCCTCGTTTACCATGGGGGGGACTGGTGGTGGTATTGCTTATAACCGCGAAGAGTTTGTTGATATTTGTGCGCGTGGTTTTGAGTTATCACCCACCAATGAACTTTTGATCGAAGAATCGATCATTGGTTGGAAAGAGTTTGAAATGGAAGTGGTGCGCGATCACAAAGATAATTGCATTATTGTGTGTTCGATTGAAAATCTTGATCCAATGGGCGTACATACCGGTGACTCTATTACGGTTGCACCGGCACAAACGCTTACCGACAAAGAATACCAAGTGATGCGTGATGCAGCGCTTGCAGTATTGCGTGAGATCGGCGTTGATACCGGTGGTTCCAATGTGCAATTTGCCGTAAACCCCGCCGATGGCCGTTTGGTTGTGATTGAAATGAATCCACGGGTGTCACGCTCGTCGGCCTTGGCGTCCAAGGCAACGGGTTTCCCTATTGCAAAAATTGCGGCAAGACTGTCAGTTGGTTACACCTTGGATGAGTTGCGTAATGAAATGACCAATGGGCTGACACCCGCGTCCTTTGAACCCAGTATCGATTATGTGGTTACAAAAATTCCGCGCTTTAATTTTGAAAAATTTCCGCAAGCTGAAGCACGTTTAACGACGCAAATGAAATCAGTGGGTGAAGTGATGGCGATTGGGCGTACCTTTCAAGAGTCGTTGCAAAAAGCGATTCGTGGGTTAGAGACTGGGTTGACTGGATTAAATTCAACGCTTGATGATAATGATGCTGATGCTTTGACAACTTTACGCGGTGAATTGGCGATACCGGGGCCCGACAGATTATGGTTTGTTGCTGATGCATTTAGGCAAGGGTTTTCTTTAGAAAAGGTTTATCGTTTATCCGGGATTGATTTATGGTTTTTGACTCAAATTCAAGACTTGGTGAATTGTGAGAATAAAATTAAATCATTAGGTTTAGGTAAGCTTGATGCAGCAACTTTACGCCAATTGAAACGTAAAGGATTTTCCGATGCGTACATCGCGCAATTGCTCAGTGTCAGTGAGCAAAGTGTACGAGAACTGCGTCAAACACAAGGCGTGCGTCCTGTTTTTAAGCGCGTTGATACGTGTGCAGCTGAGTTTCCAACAACGACAGCCTATTTATATTCGAGTTATGAACAATTTTGTGAAGCTGAACCTACCACGAAGAAAAAAATCATGGTGTTGGGTGGTGGCCCCAATCGGATTGGTCAAGGGATAGAGTTTGATTATTGTTGTGTGCATGCCTCTTTGGCTTTGCGTGAGGATGGTTATGAGACCATTATGGTTAACTGTAATCCTGAAACAGTGTCAACAGATTATGATGTTTCAGACCGCCTGTACTTTGAGCCGTTGACACTAGAAGACGTGTTAGAAATCATTGCAGTGGAAAAGCCTACTGGGGTGATTGTGCATTATGGGGGACAAACTCCTCTGAAATTAGCAAAAGCACTTGAACAGGCCGGGGTAAAAATCATTGGTACTTCGCCGGATGCAATTGACTGCGCTGAAGATCGCGAACGCTTTCAATTGATTTTAAAACGGCTAGGATTATTACAGCCACCTAATGGCACTGTACGTGATGTGCAAGCGGGGATTAACTTGGCAAATAAGCTTGGTTATCCGTTGTTAGTACGGCCTTCATACGTATTGGGCGGGCGTGCGATGGAAATTGTTTATAATGAAGATGAGTTGCAGAGTTATTTGTTGCGCGCATTCCAAGTATCGCATAACGCACCAGTATTGATTGATCGATTTCTTAATAATGCTATCGAGGTTGATATTGATGCCGTGTGTGATGGGCAAGAAGTATTAATTGGCGGCATTATGCAACATATCGAACAAGCCGGCGTGCATTCTGGTGATTCATCTTGCTCACTACCGCCGTATAGCCTTAAGGTCGATTTACAAGATCGCTTGCGTGAACAAATGCGTAAACTATGCTTGGAACTTAATGTCGTCGGCATTATGAATGCGCAGTTTGCTATCCAAGATGACAAAATTTATGTGTTAGAGGTTAATCCACGTGCGTCGCGTACAGTACCATTCGTCTCTAAGGCAATTGGGACCCCGCTTGCGAAAATTGCTGCACGTTGTATGGCAGGTCGCAGTTTGCGGGAGCAAGGTTATACCCAAGAAATTATACCCAAACACTACTCAGTCAAAGTGCCGACATTTCCTTTTGCAAAATTCCCTGGTGTTGATACTTTATTAGGGCCGGAGATGAAGTCAACTGGTGAAGTGATGGGAATAGGCGGCAGTTTTGGTGAAGCGTTTGCGAAAGGTCAGTTAGGTATTGGCTTTGACGTCAAGCCTGGAGGCAGTGCTTTTGTGAGTGTGCGTGATGCTGATAAAGCACATGTGGTTGCCGTAGTGCGTGATTTAATAGCAGTGGGATTTTCTATCTATGCAACCCGAGGTACGGCGAAAGTGATCTACGATGCTGGTTTATCATGCCAACAAGTGAATAAAGTTGGTGAAGGACGGCCGCATATCGTTGACATGATTAAAAACGACGAAATCACATTTATTGTCAATACCACAGAGGGTAAGCAAGCGATTAAAGATTCCTTTAGTATTCGTCGTAGTGCATTGCAACACAAAGTGCCGTATACTACGACGCTAGCGGGCGCGCAGGCTGCTTGTCTAGCTTTGCATGACCAAGAGCATGGCAGGATTAGTAAGCTCCAAGATCTACTGCTAATGATGGAATAACGACTGAGGTATAAATATGCAAAAAGTTCCTATGACGAAGCTCGGTGCGGATTTGCTGCGCGATGAATTAGATAAACGTAAAACTCAAGACCGTCCGCGAATTGTTGCTGCAATTTCTGAAGCGCGAGCACATGGCGATTTAAAAGAAAATGCGGAATACCATGCTGCAAAAGAACAACAAAGCTTTAACGAAGGTCGTATTGCTGAAATTGAAGGTAAATTAAGCCGTGTGGAAATTATCGATGTTACGCATATTGAGAATACTGGCCGGGTAATATTTGGTTCTACTGTTGATTTAGTGAATATCGAAACCGATGAAGAAGTGAAATATAAAATTGTTGGTGACGATGAAGCCGATCTCAAGCATGGCAAAATTTCTTATACCTCGCCGATCGCTCGCGCGTTGATTGGCAAGTTGGAAGGGGATGAAATTGAATTTCAAGCACCTGCAGGTATCGTACATTACGAAATTTTGAAAGTCGAATATATTGAATGAGTGCGCTGGTATCAATTCAGTTTGTCTGAACTATTCTCATCGTCACCTGTGGCCTTCACTTGCAAAGGCCCAAAGGGTAAATCCCAGCCTGCATTATTAGCCGCATCCACTAGTAGCTTATAAAACGAATGCAATAATGTCTTCGATAGTGAGATATTTAACCCTTTGCCATCTTTACCGACAATACTCATAGTTGGCAATTGGTTTTCATGCGGGGTGAAGCTCAAACCGGTGGCTAGGATGGGTTCTTTGCCGAGCGGGGTGTTTTTGAGTTCGCCCATGTACTTTTTTTCAAAATCTGCTTTGGCGATCGCACTTTCATGCTCAAATTCCATCATCGCCTTTTTGGTCTCAGGGTCGCGCATGATTTTTTGTTTGGTGGTTGGACTGTCGAAAGCGGGAGCATTACTGGTAATATCGCCTTCAGCAAGTAAGGCTTGCTCAGAGCCAATAATTTTAGCTAAAGCGTGTAGCATTTGTTTGGCATAGCGCCGGGTTAGTGTGAAGCGGAATTCTGCTTGATCACTGACATTGATGCGTAGTAGTAAACGATCGTCTTCGGCTAGGTATTGGCTGGTAACTTGATGGACACGCATTGCTTGATTTCATCCTATAGTGCACAATCATGATTCTTACCGCTATTATAAGTGAGCTATCACGATAGGGCAAAATAATGCTTGTTTCACCACCAACTTCAGAAAATCAACTACTTGAACGTGTGCAAGCAATAGCAGGTTTAAGCTTGCAAACGCTCGCTGAGCGCTGTGGTGAGTACGTTCCGCATACACTTAAACGCCAAAAAGGTTGGGTGGGACAATTGTTGGAGATTATTTTGGGCGCGAGTGCGAGTAGTCGTGCAGCACCGGATTTTGAATTGATTGGCGTTGAACTTAAAACGATTCCTGTTGACCGACAGGGTAAACCATTTGAGTCTACCTACGTGTGTACTGCGCCTCTGTTGGAATTGACGCGTCAGACGTGGCAAACATCTTGGGTTAAACACAAATTATCGCGTGTATTATGGTTGCCAATTATTAGTGAGCCAGGTGTGGCAATCGGCGAGCGTCGTGTAGGTAATGCTATCTTATGGAGCCCAAGTGCTGAAGATACGACTATTCTTGCCAATGATTGGAATGAACTAACTGATATGTTGTGCTTGGGACAGCTTGAGTTGATTACCGCTCGCCACGGTACTTATTTGCAAATTCGCCCTAAGGCGGCGAATAGTCGGGCCCTATGTTGGGGGATAAACGAACAAGGTGAACGCGTGCCTACCTTACCACGCGGCTTTTATCTTCGCGCTGGATTTACCCGCAAAATTCTCACTGAACACTTCCTCTTGACGCCCATTTCTTAATGCGGAATATCAATATTAAACAAGAAGATAGTGCCGTAAGGGAACTTTCTCTCCGACTTTTATTCTAACTTAATATAAGCCCGTGCTGTGTATGAAACAGATGAAAGAGATAGTGGGCGTATTGAAAAAGGGTAAGATTATGAAAATGATCAAACGGCTCAGTGCGATATTGCTAGTTGCAATGTTTGCATTGGGGGTGTCCGCTTGTAATAACATTACCAAACAAGACATCGGTGCAGCCGGTGGTGCTGCGGGTGGTGCCTTGATTGGGCATGCAGTTACTGGTGGTAGTACGGCGGGTACTGTTATTGGTGGTGCGACTGGCGCATTGGTTGGTAGTCAAGTGGGTAAACAGTTAGACAAAAACGATTAGGAATGATCCTAACCGCGACCTCGATGGCCCAAACCAAACAAATACCCATCACGATAGGCACGTTCTAATACGTGTTGGTTGGCGGGACATACTTGAGCATAACTACTATGCATTGAATAACCGCGATTAGCGTCGCGCTTGCCTGCTGAGTAGGCGGCGCTAGATGTGCAAATTGTGGTTGCATTATCAAATCCGAGCTGGTGGCATGCACCGAGTAGACTACTGGTCAGTAGAATAGTGCTGAGCCCAAGAGTAATTTTGTGTGTCTTATGCATCATCTTCCCTGTATGAGTAATTTTCCTGGTGGGAATATTATCATTCTGGATAGTCGCTGTCATCTTGAGTCGCGACAGTCATCCTGAGCTGATTTATCCCCACGAATAAAGCCCTAAAGTAGCCTACTGTTTTTGCGTCAAGCTCATTTTCCCGGATGACGCGCGTACCGCGCTTATCCAGGCTACGGCTCTATTGTTTTCGCGTCAAGCTCAGATGTAGCCCGGATAAGTTGCGTAGCAACGTCATCCGGGAAAAGGCTTAAGAACAAATGCTAATGTAGACTTGATCTGTCAGAGCCTTGATAAGCCGCGTAGCGACGCATCAAGGCTATACGCGCATCAGGTACGAGGCGTGTGTTACCCTGTTTGTGCTTTACGGTAGAATGTCGCCACATGCCCGATGGTTTGAATTAACTCCGCTGCTTGTGCCGCGCAAATAGCTTGACAGATTTGCTGACGCCCGCCACGATCGGTACCACTGATACGGATTTTGATAAGCTCGTGATCATTCAACGCACGATCGATTTCTTGTTGTACGGCCCCTGTTAAACCCTTATCGCCGATCATAACGGTAGGTTTAAGTTGTTGGGCTTGGCCTTGATATTTGCGTTTGGTTTTTTTATCGAGAGACATATGAGTTGATCTATTCTATTAATGTAGTGGAAAAGGCCGCCGAGTATAACATGAAACGATCAAAAAGTAGCAAGCGTTGGTTACGTGAGCATTTCAGTGATGAATACGTCAAACAGGCGCAAAAGACAGGTTTGCGCTCGCGCTCGGCGTATAAATTATTGGAGATCGATGCCAAAGACCGCCTCTTTAAACCTGGCATGAAAGTCGTGGATCTGGGGGCTGCGCCCGGAGGATGGTCGCAAATAGCCGCGCAAAAAGTCGCTGAAAATGGCCGGGTTTTCGCTTTAGATATCTTACCGATGGACCCAATAGCTGGGGTGGAATTTATTCAGGGTGACTTTGCTAGTCAAGAAGCATTAGATGCCTTGCAAGCTGTGATTGCAGATCAAGACATTGACCTTGTAATTTGTGACATTGCCCCCAATATGAGTGGTATTCGTGCTGTGGATCAGCCCCGCTCAATGTATCTCATTGAATTATCGTTAGATTTTGCTAAACAGGTACTACGGCCTGGTGGTGTATTTCTTGCAAAAGTCTTTCAAGGTGAAGGATTTGACGAATTGATGCGAGAGTTGCGCGCACATTTTGGCAAAGTGGTGGTGCGTAAACCCAAGGCTTCACGTTCGCGATCGCAGGAAGTGTATTGTTTAGCAAAGGATTTTCAGTCTGTAAAATGAAAAAAAATGCGACATTTAACCGAGTTTCAGGTTAAACTACACGGTATATTAGATAAGTAAGGGGCGTATGTTTTGAACGATATGGTTAAAAATTTAATGCTTTGGCTAGTGATCGCCGTTGTATTAATCTTTGTCTTTAGTAATTTTGGTCCGCATCAACCTGCGGTTGAGAAGCTCTCATACTCACAATTTTTAAACGATGTTAATCAGGGCAACATTAGTACTGTGACCATCGAAAATCGTATTATTCGCGGCACAACACAAAATAATAAGCAATTCACGACGTTTATTCCGCTCGAAGATCCCTATTTGCTGAGTGATTTAATTAAGAAAAATGTCAATGTCACTGGTAAGCCGCCAGAACAACAAAGTTTGTTGATGCACCTATTTATTAGTTGGTTCCCGATGCTCTTGTTGATTGGGGTGTGGGTGTTTTTCATGCGGCAAATGCAAGGCGGTGGTGGCCGCGGCGCAATGTCGTTTGGGCGTAGTCGAGCGCGTATGTTGGGTGAAGACCAAGTTAAAGTGACGTTTGCCGATGTTGCCGGCGTTGAAGAAGCTAAAGAAGAAGTGGTGGAATTGGTCGACTTTTTGAAAGATCCAGGCAAGTTCCAAAAACTGGGCGGTAAGATCCCATGCGGCGTATTGCTTGTTGGTTCGCCGGGTACGGGTAAGACCTTGTTAGCGAGAGCGGTTGCTGGTGAGGCGAAAGTGCCATTTTTTACAATCTCTGGTTCAGATTTCGTGGAAATGTTTGTTGGTGTCGGTGCGTCACGTGTACGAGATATGTTCGAACAAGCGAAGAAACACGCGCCATGTATTATCTTCATCGATGAAATTGATGCCGTTGGTCGCCATCGTGGTGCTGGTCTTGGGGGCGGACACGATGAACGTGAACAAACACTTAATCAATTACTCGTTGAAATGGATGGTTTCGAGGGTAGTGAAGGTGTGATTGTTGTTGCTGCGACTAACCGCCCTGATGTGCTTGACCCTGCGTTGTTACGTCCTGGTCGTTTCGATCGTCAAGTTGTGGTGCCGTTACCCGACATTCGTGGGCGTGAACAAATACTTAAAGTGCATATGCGCAAAGTGCCATTGGCAGATGATGTTAAACCCGTATTGTTGGCGCGTGGTACGCCCGGGTTCTCCGGCGCAGACTTAGCGAACCTCGTTAATGAAGGTGCATTGTTTGCGGCCCGTGCTAATAAACGTTTGGTCGGCATGTTAGAGTTTGAAAAAGCCAAAGACAAAGTCATGATGGGTGCCGAGCGTCGTTCGATGGTGATGAGTGATGATGAGAAAAAACTCACGGCCTATCACGAAGCAGGGCACGCGATTGTTGGTTTGTTGGTGCCTGAACATGATCCCGTATACAAAGTGACGATTATTCCACGCGGGCGCGCTTTGGGTGTGACAATGTTTTTACCGGAGGAAGATCGTTATAGTCATACCAAACAACGTTTGGAAAGCCAATTATCGAGTTTGTTTGGTGGGCGACTAGCAGAAGAAATTATCTTTGGTGCTGATCGTGTGACCACGGGAGCGTCAAATGATATTCAACGTGCGACGGAAATTGCGCGTAGTATGGTGACTAAATGGGGTTTATCTGAAAAGATGGGGCCATTGGTGTATGGCGAAAATGATGAAGAAGTTTTTCTTGGCCACTCAGTGACGAAGCATAAAGAAATTTCAGATACTACTGCACACCAAATTGATGCTGAAGTGCGTGTGATTATCGATCGTAACTACGAACGTGCTGAACGCTTATTGAAAGAAAATCTTGATAGGTTACATACGATGGCAGAAGCTCTGATTAAGTATGAAACCATCGATGCTGAACAGATTCAAGATATCATGGCGGGTAAAGAGCCGCGTGAGCCTGATGGGTGGGGTGAAGATCAACCGCCGTACCAGCCGAATGGTGGTAATAAAGCGTCGAGTGATGAAGCCATGAAATCGACTAAAGGTAAAAAGGGCGGTGCGATAGGTGATCCGGCGAGTGATCATTGATCATTGATAGTTTGTAGTTACCCATGAGTTTATTAATCTTAGTGCCTTTTCTGCATTAAAGTACTATTCATGTAGCCTACTGTCTCTGCGTCAAGCTCATATGTAGCCTTGATAAGCGCCAGCGGCGCGCATCAAGGGAATGTATTAGCAAACGCTGCTCCTTGATGCGCGCTACGCGCTTATCAAGACTACACAGAAAACATGATGCTGAGTGCGTAGTGGTCTGCGATTATGAGCCATTTAGGAGTATCTAATGCAACTTGATTGCGCTGGAAAGATATTAGATTTGTCGCAACCTTGTGTGATGGGCATCCTCAATGTAACTCCAGATTCTTATTCCGAGGTTGGGCGAGTGCAAGGTTGTGATCAAGCGCTACGCTTAGCGGAGCAAATGGTCGCTGAAGGTGCGGCGATCATCGATATTGGGGGTGAGCCAACCAATCCTAGCCTGCATCCAGTAGTGCCTTTGCAAGAAGAATTAGACCGTGTCATGCCGGTACTTGAGCAGCTCTGTAAAGTGTTGCCAGTGCCGATTTCGATTGATACGAGTAAACCAGAAGTCATGCGTGAGGCTATTAATGTGGGAGTAGGCCTGATAAATGATGTGCGCGCGTTACGTTACGAAGGTGCATTGGAAATTGTGGCTCAGGCACAAGTCTCGGTATGTCTGATGCATATGGCATACCCTGACGGTGTGCCGCAAAAAGGTACGCCGGCGACTGCCCCCGAGGATGAGGAAGACATTGTTGCCGATGTCGAAGTCTTTTTGATGCAACGCTTGATGGCATGCCAACAAGCTGGCATTGGCCGTGAGAGGATTATTTTAGATCCGGGTGTTGGTGCTGGTAACTTTGGCAAAACTACGCAACAAAGTTTAAGCTTAATCAAACAGTTGAAGAGCTTACAGGGTTTTCACTTGCCGATATTAGTAGGTGCTTCACGCAAAACATTTATTGGTGATTACCTTGATTTACCCGTTGCACAGCGCTTGCCAGCAAGCCTAGCGATTGCGACAATAGCTGTCATGAATGGTGCAGCAATCATCCGTGCACATGATGTCAAAGCCACGGTAGAAGCTGTTAAGATAACACAAGGCGTATTAGCTGCAGAGTAAAATAGAATGACACAACAAAAACGCAAATATTTTGGTACAGATGGGGTACGTGGCCGCGTTGGCAGTGCGTTAATCAATGCTGAGTTTGTTTTAAAGCTGGGTTGGGCTGTAGGACGTGTGTTAGCTCGTGCTGGCGACAGCAAAGTGCTGATAGGTAAAGATACGCGGATTTCTGGTTATATGCTGGAATCTGCACTTGAGGCTGGATTGTCTGCGGCTGGTGTTGATAGCCATCTGCTTGGGCCAATGCCAACGCCAGCGATTGCCTATTTAACCCGGACATTGCGCGCACAAGCAGGGATTGTGATTAGTGCCTCGCATAACCCTTATCATGATAATGGTATTAAATTCTTTTCTGCAGCGGGCACGAAATTACCTGAGGCGATGGAAAATGCGATTGAAGAACAGTTACAACAGCCTTTCAGCACTGTTGACTCTGCTTTGTTGGGAAAAGCGGCGCGCGTGGATGATGCGCCAGGACGTTATATTGAATTTTGTAAAAGTACCATTCCGGCACGTATGCGCTTGAAGGGTTTGAAGATTGTGATCGATTGCGCGAATGGAGCTACTTATAACATTGCACCTAGTGTGTTTCGTGAATTAGGTGCTGAAGTTGTTGAAATCGCGGTAAAACCAGATGGTTTTAATATTAATGCTGGTTGTGGTTCGACGAACCCAGAAAATATTCGCAAAGTAGTTCTTGCTGAAAAGGCGGATGTTGGTATTAGCCTTGATGGCGATGGTGATCGGGTTATCATGATCGATGAAAAAGGCGATATTGTTGATGGTGATGAGTTGCTTTACGTGATTGCGCAAGATGCCCAGCAACAAGGTCGTTTACACGGTGGCGTGGTTGGTACAGTCATGAGTAATTACGGTTTAGAAATGGCTCTGCGTGATATGCAGATTGAGTTTGTGCGTACTAACGTTGGTGACCGTTATATTTTAGCGGAACTTGAAAAACGCAACTGGTTTCTTGGTGGTGAATCATCGGGACATATTATTCCTCTTGATGCGACGACAACGGGTGATGGTATCGTTGCAGCATTACACGTATTAGTAGCGATGTTTAGCTCACAATCCAGTTTGCATGAGTTAAAGCGCGGCATGAGCAAATTGCCACAGCATATGATTAATGTCCCTTGGCAGAACGATATTTCTTTACAACATCCAGCAATCATGCAAGCCGTGGAAGCTGCTGAAACACAACTTAATGGGCGTGGGCGAGTGTTGTTACGCCCTTCGGGAACAGAGCCTGTCGTGCGTGTGATGGTCGAAGGTGAAGACCAAAAACAAGTGTTGGTGGTTGCTAAAGAGCTGGCTGAAGTCGTATCGAGTCATGCCTAATTTAGTTGTTATCCACAATAAGAACCCACAAATAACAAACGTTAACGTGATTAATACAAAAACCACGCTCGTCCCGTGAAATATCATCGCAATTCCATTAGGGTGTAACAGCCGGTTATATCAACAAATTTCGTTGCTGTGTGCTTGTATCTTTGGTTTATCTCGGTTAAGCTTTGCGCCGTCTGTTAGGAGAGGTAGAGATTGGCTTTAAACGTCAGTTTTGGAGAGTTTAGATGCGGCGCGCAACAATAGCCGGAAACTGGAAAATGCATGGTACCAAGCGGCAAGCTCACGACTTACTGCAGGGTATCAAAGACAATAGTCAAACGCTTGACCATGTTGAGCTTATCGTATTACCTCCCTTTATATTTATTGAACAAACCGCTCAAGCGCTTAACGATAGTCACGTGGCGTGGGGGGCACAGAATGTCAGCAACCAGGAACAAGGAGCTTTCACGGGCGAAGTGAGTGCCAGTATGCTGGCTGAGTTTGCTTGTCGTTACGCCCTGGTTGGCCACTCAGAGCGGCGCACCATATATAACGAGTCTGATGCTGTAGTCCGCGAAAAATTTTCACGCTTACAAGCGAGCAATATCTGCCCTATATTGTGCATGGGAGAGAGTCTAGAGCAGCGTCGTCAAAATCAGACTCAAGCAGTGGTTCAACGCCAAATTGATGCTATTCTGGACACCCAAGGGGTGTCTGCTTTGCAAGATGCTATTTTAGCTTATGAGCCAATTTGGGCGATAGGCACTGGAGAGAGCGCGTCGCCAGAACAAGCACAGGAAGTGCACAGTTTTATTCGTCACTATTTGGCAGAGCACAATGCAAAAATCGCACAAAATATACGCATTTTGTATGGAGGCAGTGTTAAGCCGACAAATGCGCGTGATTTGTTTGCGATGCCGGATATTGATGGTGGATTAATTGGTGGTGCATCACTGGAGAGTGATTCATTCATCGCGATAGCTAATGCAGTGAGTCCAGATTAATGACACAGTTGGTTTTAATAATTCACGTGATCGTGGCGGTTGTTGTGATTGGTTTAGTCTTGTTACAACACGGTAAAGGTGCTGATATGGGTGCGGGTTTTGGTAGTGGCGCATCACAAACAGTCTTTGGGAGCCAAGGGGCGACTTCGTTTTTAGTGCGTTTGACGTTAGGCTTAGTTGCAGTATTTTTTGTAACAAGCATTACTTTAGGCTATTTGGCGGCTAAACAGAGTAAAGCAGCGCAGAGCAATGGTGTGCCGGATACTAGCCAGGCGTCGCAGGTGCAAAACCAAGCACCGCAACCCAAGACGCCGACAACGCAAAAAACGAATACCCAGAAACTTAATACAAATAAAAAGAACACAAGTGATGCATCTGTTAAGCAGTCTACAACACCTGCAACAATGGGTACGTCTACAAAGAAAAATACAAAACAAAATACTAAAAATAACTAAGATTGTAGTGTGATGAAGATGATTGCCGAAGTGGTGGAACTGGTAGACACGCTGTCTTGAGGGGGCAGTGGCGCAAGTCGTGCCGGTTCGAGTCCGGCCTTCGGCACCAATATGTTTTAAGAGACTCTTTTACGAATTGTCAACCGACATGAGGGGAAAAGAATGCTAACCAACTACGTGCCGATTCTAGTGTTTATCATTGTGGGTATCGGTGTTGGTCTAGGCCTTTTTACTCTCGGTTCTTTAATTAGTCCTAAAAAGCCAGATGCTGCAAAGTTAGCACCGTACGAGTGCGGCTTCGACGCGTTCGAAGATGCGCGTATACCATTTGATGTGCGCTTTTACTTAGTTGCTATTTTATTCATTATTTTCGATCTTGAAACCGCATTTCTTTTTCCTTGGGCGGTTGTTTTACACAAAATCGGTTGGTTCGGCTTTTTTGTCATGATGGCATTTTTGAGCTTGCTTATTGTTGGTTTTATTTATGAATGGAAGAAGGGAGCCCTAGAATGGGAGTAGCGCAGGCGCAAGATAGTGGTATCCGTAAACATACGGGGTTTATTACCACGACAGTTGATAAGCTTGTTGGATGGGCGCGTACTGGTTCGATGTGGCCGATGACGTTTGGGTTAGCCTGCTGCGCAGTGGAAATGATGCATACTGGGGCCGCGCGCTATGATTTAGATAGATTTGGTGTGATTTTTCGCCCTAGTCCACGGCAGTCGGATGTGATGATTGTTGCTGGCACTTTGTGTAATAAAATGGCGCCAGCATTGCGTCGTGTTTATGATCAGATGTCGGAACCACGTTGGGTAATATCCATGGGATCCTGCGCCAATGGTGGTGGTTATTATCATTATTCTTATTCGGTAGTGCGTGGTTGTGACCGTGTTGTTCCAGTTGATATTTATGTGCCGGGTTGCCCACCCACTGCTGAAGCCTTGCTGTATGGCATTATTCAATTACAAAATAAAATTGCGCGTACCACGACACTCAAAGATGTGTGAGTACGTGACTTTGCATAGATAGCAGCAACATGCTGTTTCACTAATGGAAAGCAAAATAACAATGACAGAGATTGTCGAATTAAAAAAACAAATACACGCGTTTTTTACGGATAAGATTAGCGAGAGTGTGATTGCTAATCGCGAACTCACTATTGAAGTTACCGCTGGCGCGTTGTATGGCGTGTGTACTGCGTTACGTGATCATGCAGAGTTTGCGTTCGATACCTTAATCGATGTGTGTGGTGTCGATTATCTTGAGTATGGTGTTTCGCAGTGGGCTACTGAAAATGTCACGGTAACAGGCTTTGGGCGTGCGGTAGAACAGCAACCGGCGAGCGAGGCCGAAGTTGTTTGGGATAAACCACGTTTTGCTGCTGTTTATCATTTATTGTCGACTCAGCATAACCATCGCTTGCGTGTACGTGCTTTTCCAGATGTTGATTCATTGCAAGTGGATTCTGTCGTGGATATTTGGCCGGCAGCGAATTGGTTTGAGCGTGAAGCCTTTGACTTGTACGGTATTGTCTTTGTTGGGCACCCCGATTTACGTCGTATCTTGACGGATTATGGTTTTGTTGGTCATCCTTTTCGTAAAGATTTTCCGCTCAGCGGTTATGTCGAAGTGCGTTATGATGCTACGCAAAAGCGCGTTGTCTACGAGCCTGTTGACATCACACCACGTGTCTTAGTACCCAAGGTCATCCGTGAAGATAGCCGTTATAATCCTACGGGCATAACACAGGAGAAACCGGATGCCTGAGTTACGCAACTATACCCTGAATTTTGGTCCGCAGCATCCGGCAGCACATGGCGTTTTGCGTTTGGTTGTTGAGTTAGATGGCGAAGTTATTCAGCGCGCCGATCCACACATTGGTCTGTTGCACCGCGCGACTGAAAAGCTTGCCGAAACTAAACCGTATAACCAAAGCATTGGCTATATGGATCGTCTTGATTACGTTTCTATGATGTGCAACGAGCACAGTTATGTGATGGCCATCGAAAAGCTTCTCGGTATTGAAGTACCTGTGCGAGCACAGTATATCCGCGCCATGTTTGATGAGATAACTCGTATCCTTAATCACTTGTTGTGGTTAGGTGCGCATGCTTTGGATATCGGTGCGATGGCAGTGTTTTTATATTGTTTCCGTGAACGTGAAGATTTGATGGATTGCTATGAAGCGGTCTCAGGTGCGCGCATGCACGCGACTTACTACCGTCCTGGCGGCGTTTATCGTGATTTACCTAATAAGATGGCACAATATCAAACGTCCAAGTGGCATAACAAAAAGCAAGTTGCAAAACGTAATGAAAACCGTCAAGGTTCATTGCTGGATTTTATTGAAGATTTTACCCAACGTTTCCCAAAGTTCATCGATGAATATGAGACATTATTAACGGATAATCGTATTTGGAAGCAACGTACGGTAGGCATTGGCGTAGTTAGTCCCGAGCGGGCAAAGGCGCTTGGTTTTACTGGGCCAATGTTACGTGGCTCAGGTGTGGAATGGGATTTACGTAAAAAACAACCTTATGCAGTTTATGACCGTATCGATTTTGATATTCCTGTCGGCGTAAATGGTGATTGTTATGATCGCTATCTCGTACGCATTGAAGAAATGCGTCAATCGAATCATATTATTAAGCAATGTATTGATTGGTTGCGCGCTAACCCCGGCCCGGTGATTCTTAGCGACCACAAAATCACACCACCGACACGCACAGAAATGAAAGATGATATGGAATCGCTCATTCATCACTTCAAATTATTTACAGAAGGGTATGTGCTCCCAGAAGGTGAAGCCTATGCCGCAGTAGAACATCCCAAAGGCGAGTTTGGCATTTATCTTATTTCTGACGGTGCCAATAAACCTTTTCGTGTCAAAATCAGAGCAGCGGGATTTCCACATTTGGCTGCACTCGATGAAATGTGCCGAGGCCATATGATTGCAGATTTGGTCGCTATCTTATCGAGTCAAGATATTGTATTTGGGGAGATTGATCGCTAATGGCGTTACAACAATTATCACAGACAGCGGATTTACTCAGCGAAGCGTCTAGGGCCAAAATTGATATGTGGTTGAAAAAATACCCTGCTGAACAGCAACGTTCAGCGGTCATTCCTGCGTTGCATATTGTCCAAGAACAAAATCAAGGTTGGCTCACAACGGAATTACTCGATGCTGTTGCTGATTATCTTGCGTTACCGAAAATTGCTGTCTATGAAGTTGCGAACTTTTACAGCATGTTTGAGTTGAGCCCAGTTGGGCGGCATAAGATTTGTGTGTGCTCGAGCATTTCATGCATGCTGTGTGATAACGAATCTATTATGCAACACTTAGAAAAACGACTCGGCATTAAAATGGATGAAACTACCCAGGATGGCAAATTTACTTTAAAGCGAGTGGAATGTTTGGCGGCGTGTCGCAATGCGCCGGTGCTACAAATTGGGCATCAATATCATGAAAATCTAACCCCCGAAAAGATTGATGCTATTTTAGATGGATTGGAGTGAGTCTGTGATAGAGCAGAATCAAGTTTGTTACCGTACTTTGCATCTTGAGAAACCGTGGACTCTCAAGACCTACCAAAACGCTGGCGGCTATGCAGTATGGAAAAAAATTGTTGCAGAAAAGACGCCACCCGAAGAGATTATCGCCACATTGAAAACGGCTGCTCTGCGCGGGCGTGGGGGGGCAGGTTTTCCTACGGGTTTGAAGTGGAGTTTTTTGCCACATGACAAACCTGGCCAAAAATACGTTTTGTGTAACTCAGATGAAGGCGAACCCGGTACGTGTAAGGATCGCGATATCTTGCGCTATAACCCACATCAACTGATTGAAGGAATGGCTATTGCTGGCTATGCGATGGGGGCCACAGTTGGTTATAATTATATTCGCGGCGAATTTTGGGAGCCCTTTTTGCGGTGCGAGGAAGCGTTAGAAGAAGCGCGCGCGGCTGGTCTGATTGGCACGAATATCATGGGCTCTGGTATCGATTTTGAAATGCATAATCACGTCGGTGCCGGTGCTTATATCTGTGGTGAAGAAACCGCACTGATGGAATCACTAGAAGGTAAGCGCGGCTTGCCACGTTTCAAACCGCCTTTCCCTGCCAATTTTGGTTTATACGGTTGCCCAACTACGATTAATAATACGGAAACATTTAGCTCTGTACCTGTGATCCTAGAAAAAGGTGCAGAATGGTTTATCGAACTTGGCAAGCCAAATAATGGTGGCAGCAAAATTTTTAGTGTATCTGGACATGTTGCTAAACCAGGTAATTATGAAGTGCCTCTCGGTACTCCATTTGCAGAATTGTTAAAGCTCGCTGGAGGCGTGCGTAATGGTAATAAATTAAAAGCTGTTATCCCCGGCGGTAGTTCAATGAAAATTTTGCCGGCGCATATTATGATGGAAGTAGATATGGATTATGATTCCATCGGTAAAGCAGGATCGGGATTGGGGTCAGGCGCAGTTATTGTAATGGATGAAACTACCTGCATGGTTAAGGCATTAGAAAATATTTCGCATTTTTATAAAGAGGAATCATGTGGGCAATGCACGCCGTGCCGCGAAGGTACCGGATGGCTCGCACGCATTGTTCATCGAATTGAGCGCGGTCAAGGTCAGTCTGGTGATATTGAAGTATTGCGCAGTGCTGCAAAGAATATTGAAGGCCGTACGATTTGTGCTTTGGGTGAAGCGGCGGCTTGGCCCGTAGGTTCTTTCATCGAACATTTTTATGATGAATTTGATTACCACATTAAACATAAGAAGTGCATGGTTGCTTAGTTGGCGCATCAGCTAACCTAAAACGCAGGACAAAGACGAGAATGGTTAAGATTGAAATAGATGGCAAGCAAGTCGAAGCTGAACCAGGTTCGATGATCATCGAAGTTGCCGACCGCGAAGGTGTTCATATCCCACGCTTTTGTTACCACCGAAAATTATCCATTGCGGCAAATTGTCGTATGTGTATTGTTGAAGTTGAAAAAATGGGTAAACCTGTACCGGCGTGTGCGACGCCGGTGACGGATGGTATGTGCGTATTTACTAAGTCTGAAAAAGCGCGCGCGTCACAAAAAGCAGTCATGGAGTTTTTACTGATTAACCATCCCTTAGATTGCCCTATCTGCGATCAAGGTGGCGAATGTGAATTACAGGATGTGTCTTTAGGTTTTGGCCAAGATATTTCGCGTTTTGCTGAAGGCAAACGTGCGGTCAAAGATAAAAACTTAGGCCCCTTAGTTGCTACCGATATGACACGTTGTATTCATTGCACGCGTTGTGTGCGCTTTGGACAAGAGATTGCAGGCGTGCCAGAGCTCGGCTTGATTGGTCGTGGTGAAAACACTGAAATTGGCATGTATATCGAACACAGTATGGCGTCCGAACTTTCGGGTAACATTATTGATCTGTGTCCAGTAGGCGCTCTGACATCGAAACCGTTCCGCTTTGCCGCACGTGCCTGGGAGTTGCGCGCACACGCGAGTATTGCTGCACATGATTGTGTTGGTTCCAATATTTATTTGCATACCCGCTGTAGCGAAATAATGCGGGCTGTACCTAACGATAACGAGGCTATTAACGAAACGTGGATATCCGATCGTGATCGTTATAGTTATCAAGGATTTGCTAGTGACGAGCGTGTGACACGACCATTGTTGCGTAAGGAAGGCAAGTGGCAAGACGCTGACTGGCAAACCGCATTTCAAGTTACCGTTGATAGCTTGAAAAAAGTCATTGCTGAGCATGGTGCTGATCAAGTCGGTGTGATCCTTTCACCAAACGCTACCTTAGAAGAACACTATTTGTTACAAAAACTGGCGCGCGCGCTAGATTGTCACAATATCGATCATCGCTTACGTGAAACCGATTTTAGCGATCAAGCCTCTTTGTCTCAATATCCAAGTCTGGGCATGCCAATTACAAAATTGGAAAAGCAAGATATGATTTTCTTGCTGGGAGCCAACATTCAACATGAACAACCTCTATTAGGTCATCGTGTACGTAAAGCGAGCTTACAAGGCGCGAACGTCACAGCTCTGAGCGTTATGCAACATGCTTATAATTTTTCACTTAATTCACAGCAAGTGGTGCATCCTACTGCGTTTGTAAATGCGTTAGCGGCGATTACCAAAGCGGCATATCAACATGCTAATGTACAAGTGCCAGCACATATTGCTGCTGTATTAGAAACTATCGATGTTGACGTGACAGCACAACAAATTGCAGAACAATTAAAAGATGCTGATAAAGCTAGTATTATTTTGGGTAACACCGCATTATATCATCCGCAAGCAGCCTATGTGCGCACATTAGCGCATGCACTAGCACAACAAACCGGTGCTAGTGTAGGCACGGTGAGTGATGGTGCAAATAGCGCTGGTGCGTGTTTAGCAGGGAGTTTGCCGCATCGTGGACCTGCAGGTATTACGCAAAACAACACAGGCTTAGATACGCAAGCCATGTTTGCGGCAGGGCTTAAGGCTTATGTGCTTTTCAATGTTGAACCGGAGTTAGATTGTGCGAATCCCGGTGTGGCAAGCGAAGCGGTGGCTAAGGCTGATTTTGTTGTTGCAATGAATCCGTATAATGCAGGTATTCTCGCACAATATGGTAATGTGATTTTACCGATTGTGCCAGTCAGTGAAACATCCGGAACCTTCATTAACATAGAAGGGATTTGGCAGCATTTTGCTGCGGCGACTGTTGCGCAAGGACAAGCACGCCCTGGCTGGAAAGTATTACGTGTACTAGGTAATTTATTAGAAATCGAGGGCTTTAATTATGTTTCTTCACAAGAAGTGTGTGATGAAATACGTGAAATAATCAATACTCAAAATTTCACGTCGGCAGATAACGAACATATGCTGGTGCGTCTAGAAACGGCTAGTAGTGAAACCTTGTGGCGTATCACGCAATGGCCGATCTACCGAGTGGACAACGTTGTGCGGCGTGCGCCTGCTTTACAAGCTGCTGCAAGTAGTGGTGGGCCAGCAGCAGTGCATTTCAATAGGCATCTTGCTGATAAATTACAATTAACTGATGGTGATACAGCCATTGTGAAGCAAGGCGATGAGCAAATTCGCTTAAAGGTAGCAGTTAATAATGCCATACCTAATCATTGTGCTTTAGTGCCAGGTGGCTTTAGCGAAACAGCGAATCTCTTAGACTCATTTGCTGAACTGACAATTGTACGGAGTTGATAGGTTATTATGGAAACCTTACTAACAGTCATTTGGATCATTATTAAAATCTTGGTTATTCTTATTCCGCTTATCATTGCGGTTGCTTATATGACGTATGCCGAGCGTAAAGTGATTGGTTATATGCATGTACGCATTGGCCCTAACCGTGTTGGGCCTTTTGGTTTGTTACAACCATTTGCTGATGTTTTCAAGCTATTATTTAAAGAGATTATTCGTCCGACGCGTTCAAATCCATATCTCTTTGTGATTGCACCAATGATAACAATTGCACCGGCCTTAGCCGCGTGGGCAGTGATCCCTTTTAGTAAAGGCTTAGTATTAGCTAACATTAATGTTGGTTTATTGTATATCTTTATGATGTCTTCACTTGGTGTGTATGGAATTCTAATTGCTGGTTGGGCGTCTAACTCAAAATATTCTATGTTTGGTGCTTTGCGTGCTGCTGCGCAAACTGTGTCGTATGAAATTGCCATGGGGTTTGCCTTTGTTGGTGTACTATTGGCGGCGAGTAGTAGTAATTTACAACAAATTGTTATAGCACAAAGTGGCAGTTTGCTGCATTGGTATTGGTTGCCACTATTACCGCTATTTCTAGTGTATTGGATTGCTGGTGTTGCAGAGACTAATCGGCATCCTTTTGATGTCGCTGAAGGTGAATCGGAGATTGTGGCTGGTTTCCATACAGAGTATTCGGGAGTGACCTTTGCCATTTTTTTCTTGGCTGAATATGCCAATATGATTTTAATCTCTGCGGTTGCGGCCTTACTGTTTTTGGGCGGTTGGTTATCACCATTTCAAGGTATTCCACTGCTAGGGCCATTGTTTGCATTTGTACCAGGTTTAGTTTGGTATTTGCTAAAGATTGGTTTCTTTTTATTTTTATATATTTGGTTGCGCGCTACTTTTCCGCGTTATCGTTATGATCAAATCATGCGTTTAGGTTGGAAAGTATTGATTCCAACCACGTTGGTTTGGATTGTTGTTGTCGCGCTTGCAGTTGAATTAAATGTGGCGCCCTGGTTCACCGGATAGCGAAGATTACTATGTTGAAGCGAATTCAGTTTTATTTAAAAAGTTTCTTTCTATGGGAGCTGTTGCAAGGTCTGTGTTTAACAGGACGTTATTTATTTAAACGCAAAATCACAGTGCAATTTCCTGAAGAAAAAACGCCATCGTCAGCGCGCTTTCGTGGTTTACATGCCTTACGACGTTATCCTAATGGTGAAGAACGTTGTATTGCATGTAAATTGTGTGAAGCAGTGTGTCCTGCATTAGCGATCACGATTGAGTCAGAACCACGTGAAGATGGCTCACGGCGCACAACACGTTACGATATCGATTTATTTAAATGTATTTATTGTGGTTTTTGTGAAGAGTCATGCCCTGTTGATTCGATCGTTGAGACGGGCGAGATGCATTACCATTTTGAAAATCGTGGTGAGAATATTATGACTAAACAAAAGCTACTTGCGATTGGTGATGAATTTGAAAAGCAAATCGCTGAAGCTCGCAGTGAAGATGCCTTATTTCGTTAATGGAACACAATAATGATTGAACAAATTATCTTTTATGTCTTTGCCACTATTTTAGTTGTTGCAGGGGCTATGGTGGTCACTGCCAAGAGTCCGATTCGCTCAGCATTATTTTTAGTTTTAGCATTTTTTGCAACAGCGGCATTATGGATTTTGCTAGAAAGCGAATTTCTAGCTTTAATTTTAGTGTTAGTCTACGTTGGTGCGGTAATGACATTATTCTTATTCGTGGTGATGATGCTTAATTTAGATCGCATTGCATTACGCGAGGGATTTGTGCGTTATTTACCTTTTGGCTTGATTGTTATCGCATTGATTGTGGCTTTTATGTTAATGGTGATTGGCCCGCGCCAGTTTGGCCTCGCACACTATGCAAATCCAGCAAATCATCCAGCAAATTATAGCAATATTCGTGAGCTAGGTTTGGTGTTATATACCCAATATGCCTATCCATTTATTCTTGCTGGGGCACTATTATTGGTGGCGATTATTGCGGCAATCAGTTTAACTTTCCGTGGACCACGCGACAGTAAAACACAAAAACCCAACAAACAAATTTTGGTTAAGCGTGCTGATCGCATTCGTATTGTGAAAATGCCAAGTGAGAAGAAACAATAGGGGAAAATCTGCATGATACCGTTATCGAATTATCTTATTGTTGCTGCAATTGTCTTCGGACTGAGTCTCGCTGGTATTATTATCAATCGCAAAAATATCATTATTTTATTGATGTGTATTGAGTTGATGCTATTAGCCGTCAATATTAATTTTGTGGCTTTTTCGAGCTACTTACGTGATAACACGGGTGAGGTTTTTGTTTTCTTTATATTGACGGTTGCAGCAGCAGAAGCGGCAATTGGATTGGCGATATTGATGGTCTTATTCCGTAAGCGCGAGACAATCAATGTCGAAGAAATAGATTCATTGAAGGGATAGCGTGTGAAAGAAACACTATACTATACTAGCCTAGCAATTATTTTAGCGCCGCTAGTGGGTGCGACCTTGGCAGGTTTTTGGGGTAAAACCCTGGGGCGTACGTGGACACATCGCGTGACCATCTTTTGTGTAGGCGTAGCGTTCGTCTTATCATTGTTTATGTGTAAATTGTTTTTGCTCGATAAATTCCCAACAACAAGCATCAATATCTACGCTTGGGCCATCAGCGGTAGTTTCCACTTCAATGTTGGATTTTTGTTAGACCCTCTCACTGCATTCATGATTGCGACGGTAACTTTTGTCTCCTTGCTTGTACATATCTACACGATTGGTTATATGGCGGATGATGAGGGTTATCAGCGTTTTTTCAGTTATATATCACTGTTTACCTTTATGATGTTAATGCTAGTAATGGCTAATAACTTTATGCAATTGTTTTTTGGTTGGGAAGGTGTTGGTTTAGTTTCTTATTTGTTGATTGGTTTTTGGTTCAAGCGTGAATCTGCTAATTTTGGTAGTTTGAAAGCCTTTATTGTTAATCGTGTTGGTGACTTTGGTTTTATCTTAGGGATTGCTGCAATACTTGATTATTTTGGTACGGTTGATTATCAACAGGTATTTACGCAAGCGGGATCAATGTCTCATCACACTCTATCAATTTGGCCGGGGGCGCATTGGTCTGTGATTACAGTTATTTGTATATTGCTGTTCATCGGTGCGATGGGTAAATCGGCACAAATGCCATTGCATGTGTGGCTGCCAGAATCAATGGAAGGTCCAACCCCTATTTCGGCACTGATCCATGCTGCAACTATGGTCACAGCAGGTGTTTATATGGTATCACGCATGTCGCCTTTATATGAGTATTCACAAGTGGCGCTGAGCTTTGTGTTGATCATTGGGGCCAGTGGTGCTTTATTTACAGGTATAATTGGCGTAGTGCAGAATGATATTAAACGTGTCGTTGCTTATTCGACGTTGTCACAATTAGGCTATATGATCGCAGCTCTAGGTGTGTCGGCCTTTTCGGCAGGGATGTTTCACCTGATGACGCATGCTTGCTTCAAAGCATTACTGTTCTTGGCAGCAGGTTCTGTGATCATTGCGATGCACCACGATCAAGATATGCGTAATATGGGCGGTTTGCGTAAATATATGCCGATTACCTATGTGTGTTTTTTAATTGGTGGGTTGGCGTTATCAGCAATTCCACCGTTTGCTGGGTATTATTCAAAAGATGCGATCATCGAAGCAATTCATGCGTCTAATGTGCCGGGTTCCACTTACGCCTATTATTGTGTTTTGTTTGGTGCATTTATTACGGCACTTTATACTTTCCGCGCATTCTTTTTAACGTTCCATGGCAAAGAGCGTATGGATGAAAATACGCGAGGGAGTTTAAAAGAATCACCTTGGGTGGTGTGGCTACCATTGGTTGCTTTAGCGATCCCATCGACAATTATTGGTTTTATTGTGGTTGGGCCTATTCTCTATGCTAAGCCGAGCTTGCTAGGCAGTAGTATTTTTGTTTTGCCTTCACAAAATATTTTGCAGAAAATGGCTGCAGATTATCATGGTCCTTGGGCAACCTTTTTGCATGCCTTTAAAACGTTACCATTTTGGTTTGCACTTAGCGGGGTAGTTGTTGCTTGGCTGTTTTATTTAGTTTATACAGATATTCCTGCCAAGTTAACTCAACGTTGTCAGTGGTTATATTCTCTCATTGTCAATAAATACGGTTTCGATGACTTTAACCAATTGGTGTTGACTAATGGTACGACACGGATTGCGCGTTGGTTTTTCTATATTGCTGATGTTAAATTTATTGACGATTTTTTCGTGAATGGTACTGGGCGCGTTATTAATTGGGTATCGAAAATGGCACGCATGAGTCAAACTGGTTATTTATATCATTACGCATTTGCAATGATTATTGGATTATTAATCTTTTTAGGTTGGATATTACTCTAACTTGTTATTGATAAAGGACGTTAAATGTTCTCACATATTGTATTGAGCCTATTAATTTGGGTGCCCATGTTAGGGGGAGTATTGGCGCTGGCTTCAGGCGGTGATAGCAACGCTGATCGCGCACGCGTTATCGGTTTAATTACCGCAGTCGTCACCTTGTTGCTATGTGTGCCTATGATAGTTGGATTTGATACTAATACGGCGCAAATGCAGTTCCGTGAGCATCTGGCATGGATACCTGCTTATAACATCAATTATGATTTGGGTGTTGATGGTATCTCAGTTACCTTGATTACGTTAACAGCGTTTACTACTTTAGCAGTGATTTTTTCCAGCTGGAATACGATTAATACCCGTGTTGCGCAATTCATGGCAAATTTCTTGATTATGCAAGGCTTGATGATCGGTGTGTTTGCGGCCATGGATTCTGTTCTATTTTATGTGTTTTGGGAAGCCATGTTGATACCGATGTACTTGAGTATTGGTATTTGGGGGAGTGATAATCGTTCTTACGCGTCGATCAAGTTTTTCTTGTATACCTTTTTAGGCTCCGCCTTGATGTTAGCCGCACTGTTATACATGCATAATAAGACTGATAGTTTCTCTATCATTAAGTTTTATTCATTGAAGTTGACAGAGACACAACAAAATTTAATTTTCTTGGCCTTTTTGTTTGCTTTCGCTGTCAAAGTCCCCATGTGGCCAGTGCATACCTGGTTGCCCGATGCGCATACGGAAGCACCTGCGGGCGGTTCAGTCGTGCTAGCGGCGTTGATGTTGAAGATGGGGGTTTATGGTTTTCTGCGTTTTAGTTTGCCGATTACGCCTGATGCCTGTCGTGCACTCGATTGGCTAATGATCGTGTTGTCTTTGATTGCGGTGGTGTACGTCGGTTTAGTTGCGATTGCACAAACTGACATGAAAAAGTTAATCGCGTATTCGTCAATCGCGCACATGGGTTTTGCAACCTTGGGGTGTTTTTTAATATTTGCGATTGTGAAGCATACTGGCAGTATGCCTGATGCTTATATGAGTTTAGAAGGCGGAATGGTGCAAATGGTTTCGCATGCTTTTAGCTCTGGGGCAATGTTCATTGGCGTGGGGATACTTTACGATCGTATGCAGACACGTAACATTCATGACTTCGGTGGTGTTGCTAATCGCATGCCACTATTGGCCACTTTCTTTATGTTATTTGCCATGTCGAATGTGGGCTTACCTGGTACCTCAGGTTTCGTTGGTGAATTCATGATTATCTTAAGTGGTTTCAAAGCTGATTTCTGGGTGATGTTTTTTGCGGCGAGCACGCTTATCTTGAGCGCAGCATACACCTTATGGATGTATAAACGCGTGTTTTTCGGTAAGGTTGAAAGTGATGATGTGGCGCGCTTAACGGATATTCACGGTAATGAAATTATTGTTTTTTCATTACTGGCATTTGCTACTTTATTCATAGGTGTGTACCCAGAGGCGTTATTGAAGCTATTGCACGCTTCAATTGGAAATATTTTAGTGTTAGCACATTATACGAAATTGTTAGCGGTATAATCACATAGAGTAGGTGGAACCTTTATAATGTTTACAATACCAAATTTTGCGCCTGCGGCACCTGAAATGTTCGTTTTGGGTATGGCGTGTGTCGTTTTGCTTGTTGATATTTTTTCTGCTAAGGAAAAGCAAGGACAGTGGGCGTATATATTGACACAAGTGACTCTCATCGGCGCGATGCTATTAACTTTGCGCTTGGCTTCATATTCAACGGTAGTGACCTTTAACGATACATTTCTCTTGGATCCATTGGCGACCGTATTAAAAATATTTATTTATATCACTGCTTTTGTCGCCTTGCTTTATTCGCGTGCTTACGTTGCCGAACGTGAGATTCCTAATGGTGAGTATTACGTGCTGTGCCTGTTTTCAATTTTAGGGATGATGGTGTTAGTTTCAGCAGGTAACTTCTTAACGTTATATCTTGGCTTGGAATTATTGTCATTGCCACTGTATGCCTTAGTTGCGTTGCAACGTGATTCAGCGCTGGGATCTGAGGCTGCAATGAAATACTTTGTAATGGGGGCCATGGCATCAGGTATGTTGTTATACGGTTTGTCGATGATCTACGGGGCGAGTAAAAGCTTGGATATCAATCAGATTGCGACTTATGTGGCTAGCAAACCGATGCAACAAGATATGGTTTTTGTGTTTGCGCTAGTGTTTGTTGTTGCAGGCATTGCTTTTAAGCTAGGAGCGGTGCCGTTTCATATGTGGGCACCTGATGTGTATGATGGCTCACCAACTAGTGTCACTTTATTTATTGGTAGTGCGCCAAAGATTGCAGTACTAGGTATGGCGATCCGATTATTAGTGGGAACACTGCCAAGTTTACACATCCAGTGGGAACAATTATTGATCATCGTCGCTTTACTCTCGATGGTGCTAGGAAATTTTGTTGCGATAATGCAAAAAAATATTAAACGCATGTTAGCGTATTCTTCAATTGCACACATGGGTTATATGTTACTGGGTGTATTAAGCGGTATTGCTGCTGGATACGCTGCAGCGACTTTTTATATTATTACTTACGCTCTTATGTCAATGGGTGCCTTTGGCATGATTGTCTTATTGAGTAGGGCTGGTTTTGAAGCTGAAAATATCGAGGATTTCCGTGGCTTAAACGCACGCAACCCTTGGCTTGCCTTAATGATGTTAATTCTAATGTTTTCTATGGCGGGTATACCGCCGACAGTAGGTTTTTTTGCGAAGTTGGGTGTGTTGGAGGCTTTGATTTCAGTGCACTTAGTTTGGCTCGCTGCTTTAGCATTATTATTCGCAGTGGTAGGTGCTTATTACTATATACGCGTGGTAAAAGTGATGTACTTTGATGAGCCAGAAAAAATAGAGCCAGTGACGACCACTAAGGATATGCAGTTGGCAATTAGCGTAAATTGCCTGGCTGTTTTGGCCTTAGGTTTATTCCCTAGTGGTTTGATCAATCTATGTCGAGTAGCATTTGCCTCATGATTTAGGAGCATTAGAGGTTAGCTTATGAAAAAATATCTACTAGTCTGGGTGGCAGGTTTAGCTTTATTTAATTTGGTGGCAATGGCGCAACCTTCGTCACCATCATCAGCTAATTTTTATACGCAACGTGTTAAACAAACTTGCCAATGCCAATATTGCAATCTGCGCAAAGCTAACCTTGGTGGCTTTAAGCCTGGTAGCGTTTCAGCGCAAGAAAATCCATTTGCTAAATCACCGGTGGGGCAATCCAAAGCTCAAGTGTCACAGTGTTGGCTAAAATGTAATTTAACCGGTGCCGATATGGGCCATGCTAATTTAAGTAATACGAATTTTACGATATGTTTGCGTGGACAAATGACACCAATAGCCGCTGCTGAATTTCAAAACGCGAACTTGAACCACGCTAATTTAAGTAATGCAAAATTCTATGGCGCTGATTTTAGTTATGCGAATTTGAGCTATGCTAATCTCAGCAAGGCAGACTTGAGTCTTTCTGATTTCTCCAACGCTAATTTTTCACGGGCTGATTTAAGTAATGCAAGGTCGCGTATGGACGCAATGCATGGTTGGGGATCGAATTTTTCTCAAGCAGATTTTTCTAACGCAAAATTGAATAAGGCACGCTTATATGGCCTATTTACAGGTGCTAATTTTTCTAACGCAATTCTCAAGGGAACAACGCTGATTACCTCGCCTGATGTGGTGCCTCAAGATAAGCAAAAAGGCGATCTATGGCGTGGTGTTAACTTTAGTAATGCTAATCTAACAGGTGCTAAGATTTTAGTAGCTAATGTTAAAAGGGCACAGCCAATAACACAAAGTAAAGCAATTTTCTGTCATACGATAATGCCAAGTGGTAAAGTCAATAATCGTGATTGTGGTAAAAGCAAATAAAAAACAGTAAGGTTTCACTATGGCGTTTGACAAGGATTGTCTGCAGGCTTGGCAACTTTTTAATAATGGACAGGTGCAACAAGCACAACAACTCTTTCAACGCTCGCAGCAATCCCATCCTGATTCAGCATTAGTTCACTTTGGCCTTGGCTTAGTTGCAAAGCAAACTGCGAACTTCACGCAAGCGCAGACATATTTCCAACAAGCCTTTACTTTATTAGATACCAATGAGTTTGAGGTCGCGGCTGATTATCTGCAGTTATTATTAAAGCTTGGTTTGGAATTATCTGGTATGGGTGACGATAGGCAAGCCATGCAATGTTTTGATGCGCTGCTACAAGCTGAGCCAGATAATGTCAAAGCCCATTGTGCGCGAGCTTTTTGTCTATTAGCCAATGGTGATTATTTAGCTGGTTTTGCTGAATATGAATGGCGTTTTGGTTTAGATGAGATTCATGCCTTACGTTATCCTCGTGCCACCTTTTGGCAAGGTGAGCCACTAACGGGTCAAACAATTTTATTACATGCGGAGCAAGGTTATGGTGATTCGATTCATTTTATCCGTTATGTGCCATTGGTGACTGAGTTAGGCGGGCGCATTATTATTGAATGTCAGCGTGACTTGCAAAATTTATTTAAGACCTTGCCTTACGTTGCTGAGGTAGTCACGCGTGAAGATAAATATCAAGCGTTTGACTACCATGCGCCAATATTGAGCCTGCCACATATATTAAAAAGTACGCTGGATACAATTCCCAAACAAGTACCGTATTTAACTGCCCCTTACAAAAAAACATTACCTGATGCAAGAGCCAATACATGTAAAGTTGGTATCTGTTGGGCAGGTGATCCCAAACATTCCAATGATGTGAATCGCTCTTGTCATATTCAAGATTTTGAAGTGTTATTTGATGTGCCAAACACGCAATTTTATAGCCTGCAAAAGGGACCGCAGGTGTGGGATCAAATGCACCTGCAAAACCCGAGTAAGGTCATTGCCTTATCCGAAGAAATGCATGATTTCGCTGATGCTGCCGCATTTGTCAATGAATTGGATTTAGTGATTAGCGTTGATACAGCGCCTGCTCACTTGGCGGGTGCCTTAGGTCGGCCAGTATGGTTGCTATTGCCATACCGGTGTGAATGGCGTTGGCCAAAGCAGGGCGATACTACAGCTTGGTATCCGAGTATGACTTTATTTCGTCAACCGGCATTTCGCGATTGGGAAAGTGTGTTAGCGCGTGTGCGCGCAGCACTAAAATCAGGTACAATTATCTAATTTTGCTATATTAGGTATGGGGAAATCATGCAAACACTAGAACCTGCGCCAACCCGTGCTATCTCTGATAGCTCTTTCACACAGACAACGAAAGCCAATATCGCCGTTGTCTGCGCAAAAGGTTTAGGTGATGGTTTATTGTTTTTAACGCTTGCGAATAATCTTGCGTTGCACGGTTTTTCGGTAACTGTTTACAGCAATTTGCTAGCGCAGCTGCGTGCATGGCTACCCAATTATAACGTTCAAGTGTTTCCGCAAGCTGAGCAGCTCGAATCCGAGCTCGATAAGTATGATTTAGTAATTTCAGACGCTTATACCGTAACCACTGCGGGTAAAACTCGGGAGCAACTTGAGCAAGTGAGTAAGAAGTACGTTTTTATGGCTATGGCGCGCTTTGATAGTGCCTTGTCCAATTATCGTCCGGATTTGCAACAGTTGGTATCTGACGAGCTTAAACGAGCTTATTTGCAGCCGATAGTCGACTGCCATGCGCAGGTAATTTACGAGTTAGAACGCGGTGCAACCATGGCTAGTAATTGCGCTAAATTATGCAGAGAAGGCTTCAAGTTGCCGGGAGCAACCCTAGATTGTGGATTGCGATTGCCGAATGATAGTCAGCTCGAGATAAATGCTAAGCAAGTGTTGATACACCCAACCAGCGCGACAAAGAGTAAAAACTGGTCTGCCAACAACTTTATTAAATTGGCGCGTAAGCTGCGTAAGTCTGGTTGGAAACCGGTATTTAGTGTCTCCCCAGCCGAACGCCCAGAGTGGTTGCAACGTCTTAATAATGAGTTCGAATTGCCGGAATTAACAACAATCAAGGAGCTAGCGATGTTGTGTTATAGCTCTGCTTATATGATTGGCAATGATTCGGGCACAGGACATCTTTGTTCGTGTCTTGGCTTGCCGACCTTGACGATTCACCGCCGTAAATCTCGCATTCCTCATCGCTGGCGCCCAGGTTGGGCGCGCAACCGTTTGGTAACCCCGATAACCAACCCGCGTGGGCCATTTAAACAAAATTGGTCGTTGTTGATCCCGGTTGGGCGTGTTTATCACGCCTTTTGCGAATTCTCACAACCCTTGGTGATCACGTCAGTGGGTCGGTCTAAATCACGATATTTATAGTGGTTGCTTTAATATCTGATTAACACGCTTATCCCAAGTAAAGTCACGCAATATTTTAGCATGTCCTGCTTGCGCGATGCGCTTGCGCTTGTCCTCATGCTGGAGATAGTAATTCACTTTATCAAGCATTTCCTCGTGGCTTTTGAATGTCTCAAACTCTTGGCCGATAGAAAATAATTCGTTTAGTTCTTCACAATGCTCAGTGAGAAGAAAGCCGCCCATTGCCAAAATATCGAATATGCGTAGATTGACTCCTGTTTCTATGCTATGCCACTGAGTACTATTGATGTTGAGAATAATCTTACTTTGGTGGATTGTTTTAATAAGGTGCTCTCCCCAAATATCTGCGTGCGTGATTTTGGCGAAGAGCGCATTAGAGATGACATGCTTATAATTTTTCCAGCGCTTGCCGTAAACTTCGAGATTATAATCTGATAATTGTTCTAAACAGAATATACGCCGCATTCCGCCTGGAGTCCCGTAGAACAATACGTCACAGCTTTTTTCTGCTGATGTTTGGACTGATGTCTGAGGGAGCGCCTCAGCACCGCATGGAAACCATTCTACTGTATGGTGTTCCATTTTATTCATGTAGTCACTAATTTTCTTTGAGAAGCAAAAAACTTTATCGTAGTTAGTAAGTTCGTGGCGCATAAAGTAGGCCAACTTCTTAGGGTATTCAAATAAGCTACCACTGTCAGTGTCAATTAAATAGAGCCTTGCTTTCAGTTGTTTTTTAAGTTGCTTTAGGCGCGTTAATGATAGGTAAGCATAAGCAAAGCCAGTCACAATAATGGTATCAGGCGCGGTTTTAACAATTTCACCTTCAATTGATTTACTTAATTTAGGGTAGTAGTAGTAACTTTGTTGTCTAGTCAAGGCTCGCGCCAGGTGTCGCCGTATAGCAAAGAATCTCTTTTTATTATAATTTTTTATGTCGATATAGTGACAAGTATGTCCTTTATTTTGCAATGCTTGCATGAGATTTTGCGCGATAGTGACGTTGCTTGTGCCATCTAATAATAAAAATTGCGTTGACATACCGATTGCTCACAGCAGCTTGTTCATTTCGCTTATGCGTTGAGCGCGGATTCTAGCATGCTCATGCTTGATGCTGAAATGCCACGTGGAGGTAATTATAAAAAGGCAAGTGTGGCTCTGCTTAAAATATAGTCGCCCTAGAAGTAGCAGCTGGCCTATTTCTTAAATATTTTCAATAGTTTTTGCATTTTTTCTTGAGTTTAACGTGATTAAGCCGATTGCCTCTTGTTTGATAAGTCGTTCTTCGCTAGAATGGCCAGCCTTGGTGCGGGGTGGAGCAGTCTGGCAGCTCGTCGGGCTCATAACCCGAAGGTCGTAGGTTCAAATCCTACCCCCGCTACCAACTAATAACGATAAACCCCTTAATGGGGTTTTTTATTAGGCGCGGTACATGTGAGTTTTGCAAGAATGGGCCTAGCGCCCATTTTTTGTTGTGATAGATAAGGTGGATTGGCGTGACGGCACGAGTGACACAATTGAATGACGTTATTGCCCCAGCAGTGGCGGCACTGGGTTATGAATTTGTGGGCTGTGAGTATTTTGCTGCGGGTCAGCGCGCGTTATTGCGTGTTTATATCGATAAACCGCAAGGTGTGACAGTTGATGATTGTGCCTTGGTAAGTGCACAAGTTAGCGCGGTGTTAGATGTGGAAGATCCCATTCCTGGTGAGTATAACCTCGAAGTTTCTTCGCCAGGCATAGCGCGTCGCCTGTTTACCTTGGAACAGTGCCAGCGTTTTATCGGTGAGCGGGTTAAAGTGCGTATGCGTATTCCGGTGGAGGGGCGCCGTAATTTCAGTGGGATTTTACAGGCAGTTACGGATGATAAGCTTACACTACAAGATGGTGAAGACGTATTTAACTTAACGTTTTCAAATGTTGAAAAAATGAATTTAGAGGTCGTGTAACTATTTGCTAAGCGCTAGATAGTTACGAGTTTGTCAAATAGAAGGCGGAAATGATGAACAAAGAAGTGTTATTGGTAGCAGAGGCTCTAGCCAATGAAAAAGGTGTTAGCAAAGAAGCGATCTTCGAAGCGATCGAAGCAGCGTTAGCTTCGGCGACCAAAAAGCGCCATAAACAAAATATTGATGCGCGAGTCACAATCGATCCAATTAATGGCGACTATAAAACCTTTCGCTGTTGGACTGTCGTTGAAGATGAAGAATATGAAGAACCGGATGCACAATATACTCTAGAACAAGCTCGTGAAATCAAAGCAGATGCGCAAATCGGTGATGTGCTTGAAGAATCCATGGATTCTGTTGGTTTTGGACGTATTCCCGCACAAACTGCCAAACAAGTGATTATGCAAAAAGTACGTGCAGCAGAACGCGCTAAGATTGCTGAATCATATCAACAACGTATTGGCGAATTAGTTACTGGTGTTGTTAAGAAAGTGACACGTGAATTTATTATCCTTGATCTAGGTGCCAATGCGGAAGCAATTGTTTCGCGCGAAGAAATGTTACCGCGTGAGGCGGCGCGTATTGGTGACCGTATGCGTGGTTATTTAAAAGAAATTCGCACGGAAACGCGTGGCCCACAATTGGCGCTTAGTCGAACTTGCCCAGAGATGCTAATCGAGTTATTTAAGATTGAAGTCCCTGAAATTGGTGAAGAATTGATTGAAATTCGTAGCGCAGCGCGCGATCCAGGGGTGCGCGCAAAGATCGCAGTGAAGACTAACGATGGTCGTATCGATCCAATTGGTGCGTGTGTTGGTATGCGTGGCTCACGTGTACAGGCTGTGTCGAGCGAACTTGATGGTGAGCGCATCGATATCGTGTTGTGGGATGATAATCCGGCGCAATTAGTCATTAATGCCATGGCGCCTGCAGAAGTAGTTTCTATTGCCGCGGATGAAGATACCAAAACGATGGACTTAGCGGTAAAAGAAGAACAATTGTCACAAGCCATTGGGCGTAGTGGTCAGAATATTCGCCTCGCCAGTGAATTGACCGGTTGGACTTTGAATGTCATGACTGAGCAAGACTTTGAGGCTAAGGGACAGAGTGAATCGGAAAATTTGCAAAGTTTATTTATTGAAAGTTTGGGCGTTGATGAAGATTTGGCGGCAGTATTGGTCGCAGAAGGTTTTAGCAGTATCGAAGAAGTTGCTTATGTTCCTGATGAAGAAATGTTGCAAATTGATGGCTTCGATGAAGACGTAGTCGAAGAGTTACATAAGCGTGCTAAAGATGCCTTATTGACTCGTGCGATTGCCAAAGAAGAACAATTATCTTCTGTCGAGCCAGCCGAGGATTTGTTGACTATGCGAGGTATGGATCGCCACTTGGCGTTTGTGTTAGCAAGTCGTGGTATTGTCACGATGGAAGATCTCGCAGAACAGGCAGTCGATGACTTATTAGAGATTGAAGACATGGATGAGGCAAGGGCAGCGGAATTAATTATGACGGCACGTGAACCTTGGTTTGCGGAAGAGTAACGTAATCCTTTTCTATTTCTATAGGGCAACTACGATGTTGTTGTCTGGAGTTGATAAGGATGAACGGTTACGGAGGGTGTGTATATGGCGGATTTATCGGTCAGTTTGACTGTTGAACAGTTGGCAAAGAATGTGGGTATCCCGGTTGAGCAATTGCTAGAGCAATTGAGGAAAGCTGTGGGTGCAAATGATATCGATTCTTCGCATGTTGTGACGCAAAATGAAAAAGAGTTATTGCTTGGTTTTTTACAACGCAATCATGGTGGTACTGCTGAGACAACACCTAAAAAGATCACACTTAAGCGCAAGAGTACTAGTCGCATTAAGGCAGGTAGCGGCGCATCAGTTAATGTCACGATTCGCCGTAAACGTACTTATGTCGATCCAGAAGTTGTGCGTCAAGAGGCCGAGAAAGCCGCGCTCGAAGCGGCAGAGCGCAAGGCCAAAGCTAAAGCTGAAAAAGAAGCCGCCGCAAAGGCAGCTAAAGAGGAAGCAGACGACGTTGTAGCAGCACAAAAGGCAACACAACCACAAGGGCTTGAAGGGACTGACGTCGCCGAAAAACCGGTCAGTCCGGAAGAAGCTGCGGTAGAAGAAGTTGCACAAGCATCTACACCTGTGCCCCCTGCTCCAGAAGCAGCTCCACCACCACCCAGCAGTGACGATAGTAAGTCAAGTCGCAAGAAAAAACGCAAAGGCAAAGAGAGCGGTGATAAGTTTTCAGAAGGTGATCGTCAACGCGGTGGACGCGAACTTAGCTTGGCGATGGATAAATCAGGGCGACGCAAGAAAAAAGGTGCTAAGAAGTCAAAAGCAGCGGTTAGCGCGGCGGCCCAAGAATTATTAGGCCAACATGGTTTTGAAAAGCCGACTGCGCCAGTCGTTAAAGAAGTTGCTATCCCAGAGACAATTTCCGTCGCAGAGTTGGCGCAGCGTATGTCAGTTAAGGCCGCGGAAGTCATTAAGAAAATGATGCAAATGGGTGCGATGGCAACTATCAACCAAGTGATCGATCAAGATACTGCGGCGATTGTCGTTGAAGAAATGGGGCATACCCCTAGGCTCCTCAAAGAAGATGCACTTGAAAAAGAAATTGCGGCGGCTAACGTTGATGCTGGCAGTGATAGCGAACAAATTACGCGAGCTCCCGTGGTGACCATCATGGGACATGTCGACCACGGTAAAACGTCATTACTCGATTATATTCGTCGAACTAAAGTCACCCAAGGTGAGGCTGGCGGGATTACCCAGCATATTGGTGCTTATCACGTTGAAACACCCAAGGGTATGATTACTTTCTTGGATACACCGGGGCACGCGGCATTTACCGCGATGCGGGCGCGTGGGGCAGAGTTGACAGATATTGTTATTCTTATGGTAGCTGCTGATGATGGCGTGATGCCACAAACCTTAGAAGCAATTACGCATGCTAAGGCAGCTGGTGTGCCGATAATTGTCGCCGTTAATAAGATAGATAAACCTGAAGCCGATCCAGAACGGGTTAAGACTGAACTCGCAAGTCATGACGTCGTACCTGAAGAATGGGGCGGTGATGTTATGTTCGTACCAATCTCGGCTAAGAGTGGCCAAGGTGTTGATGCCCTATTGGATTCAGTCTTAGTGCAAGCGGAAGTCTTAGAACTTAAAGCGCCGATTGATGTGCCTGCGCGTGGTATTGTCATTGAATCACGCCTAGACGTTGGGCGTGGTGCCGTATCGTGTATGCTTGTGCAAAGTGGTACTTTACGTAAAGGTGATATTGTTTTGGCAGGTCTACAGCATGGCCGTGTGCGCGCTCTATTGAATGAAACTGGTCAACAAATCCAATTTGCTGGCCCTTCAATCCCGGTTGAAGTTTTAGGTTTAGCTGGGACACCAAGCGCGGGTGATGAGTTCACGGTTGTGGCTGATGAACGCAAGGCACGTGAAGTTGCATTATTCCGCCAGGGTAAATTTCGTGAAGTGAAACTGGCGCGCGACCAAGCGGCCAAGCTGGATAATCTCTTTAACCGTATCGAAGAAGGCAAAGCGATTACCCTGAGTGTGGTACTCAAAGGTGATGTGCAAGGTTCGGTTGAAGCGATTACCGACGCTCTTAGAAAGCTATCAACGCAAGAAATTCAAGTGAAGATTGTCGCTCAAGGCGTGGGTGGTATCAATGAGTCTGATATTAACTTAGCTTTAGCAGCGCAAGCGATAGTTATTGGTTTTAACGTGCGTGCGGATAATTCGGCACGGCGTCTCGCAGAGCTTGAGAGTGTCGATGTGCGCTACTACAGCGTGATTTATGATGTGATTAATGACATTAAGAGTGCGATGTCAGGGATGTTATCACCTGAGCTTAAAGAGCAAATCATTGGTATTGCTGAAGTACGCGATGTATTCCGTTCACCAAAAATTGGTGCTATTGCTGGTTGTATGGTTATCGAAGGCACGGTTAAACGTAATAATCCTATCCGTGTGTTGCGCGATAATGTTGTTATCTATGAAGGTGCACTAGAGTCATTACGTCGCTTCAAGGATGACGCGATGGAAGTGCGCAGTGGTTTAGAGTGTGGTATCGGTGTGAGGAATTACAACGATATTAAAGTCGGTGATCAGATCGAAGTCTATGAGACTATCGAGGTGGCGCGTACTCTCGAAGTAAGTGAATAGATAGTGATGGCGGGTGATTCTAATCGCGCAAAGCGTGTCGCAGACCAAATTCAGCGCGAGTTGGCGATTTTGTTACAGCACGAGTTAAAAGAAAAAAAGCTTGGTTTGCTGACAGTGACAGATGTCGAAGTGTCCCGTGATTTAGCTTATGCGAAAATATTTGTTAGTTTGCTCACGACGACTGAGCAACAATCCGATGAAACGGTCTTGCGTAAACAAGTGCTAGATATATTGGCCGATTCAGCCAGTTATTTTCGTCACCAACTCGGGCAAGTTATACGTTTACGTAGTATGCCACAGCTACGCTTTATCTATGATGATTCTGCGCAACGTGGTAATCGTATTGCCGACTTGATTAACCAAGTTACTGAAAAAGATACAAAATCGTCTAAGTAGACCCTAGTCTTACTTGTCATAGTTGTGAGATGGATTTAAATGCATAAAAAACGTTTTGCTAAACGCCGCTTGGGGCGTGCCGTTGATGGCATTTTACTCTTAAATAAACCTACTGGGATAACCTCGGCGCAAGCGCTCGCACAAGTCAAAGATCTTTATCAAGCACGTAAAGCTGGGCATACTGGCAGCCTTGATCCTTTAGCCAGTGGCATGTTACCTGTGTGCTTTGGCCAAGCCACGAAATTCTGTCAATTCTTGTTGGAAGCCGATAAATACTATGATGTCACGGCGATATTAGGTCAACGCACTGAAACGGGTGATGCAGAAGGCGAGGTGATTGAGCGCTGTGAGCCGCCACATTATACACAAGCGCAGCTAGATGCTGTATTGGCAAAGTTTCGCGGTGACATCGAGCAAGTACCATCGATGTATTCAGCGCTAAAATACCAAGGCCAACCACTTTATAAATTAGCCCGTCAAGGTATTGAGGTACCACGCCAAGCGCGGCGTATCACGGTCTTTTCACTTGAACAATTGGATTATCAGCGCTATACGCTTACCTTGCGAGTGCATTGTAGTAAAGGGACTTACATTCGTACGCTTGTCGAAGATATGGGTGCAGCCCTTGGTTGTGGCGCCTATGTGGGGACCTTACACCGTTTTAGTGTTGGTCCCTATCAGCATGAAATGCATGAATTAAAAGCCTTGCACGATTTAGCAACCAAGCCTGATGGGCAAGCGGCTTTGCTCGCTAAGTTACTACCACTTGATAGCATGGTGAGTCACTGGCCGGCATTGTATTTAGATAAAGCGTTATCACATTTCGTTTTACAAGGCCAAGTGGTGCGCGCCCCCCAGGCGGCTACAAAGCCGGGTTGGGTGCGTCTATATAATCAAGATAAGTGTTTTTTGGGAGTTGGTGAAGTGTTAGTGGATGGGAACTTAGCGCCACGGCGTTTATTGCAACCTACGCGACAAGGCGGTCAAGTTACAAATGCAGCGGTGAATGGTTAGGGCTTAAGGAGCAAGTGCATGTACCATAAAAAATACTGGCCACGGTTGCTGAGCATCTTATGTTTGAGTCTTTATGCACTCTGTTTACCGTCACTGACGTGGGCACAAAGCGCAAGGCCGGACTATGCGATTATCTGTCCCATTCTGGGTGAAGCTAAACCTATTTTGGCTTTAATGCACAATAAGCACCAACAACACCGGGGTGAATTGACGTATTGGTCAGGGCAGCTCGGTAAACAGCGAGTGGTACTTTTATTGGGTGGCGTAGGTGAAACGGATATTGCTGTTACTACTACCTTGCTGATTGAAACACTGCGACCAAAAACAATTATACTTGCAGGTTCTGCGGGTGGTTTAGGGCGTCATGTACACGTTGGTGATGTGATCTTAGGAGATAAATTCTATTTGTTGAACTTTGGTAAGTTTAGTGAATTGGCGCCTAGCTCTGATCCAACCCTTAAAAATCCAATTAATCAAGCTAAAGAACAATATACGCTAAAGACTGATAAAGTTTTGCTTGAGCGTATTGCAAAGCGTAGTCAACAGTTAGACTTATCCGCACATAATCAATATGGCCGCATTGTACCGGCGAAAGTGAGCGTGGACAGTATCGCCACCAGCCAATTTTTTCCTACACCCAAAATGGATATCGATAAAATGGCGGCTTTAGGTACCAAGACTATTGCCATGGAAGATGCGAGCTTTATGAAAACGTGTTGGATGCTCAAGCAAGCGTGCATGGTTGTGCGAGGGATTAGTGATAAACTCGGTGCTGAAGCAAGTAAGAATCCATATGTGGCTTGGAATAAACGTAATTTGCGGGTGGCGATGAGGAATGTGGCGCAAGTAGTGTCAAACTTTCTTTCTTGAAATCAACGAGTTTGGTAGTCTTGATGCGCGCCGTTGGCGCGCATCAAGACTACATTAGCATTTGTTCATACATAAGCCGTAGCCCGGATAAGCGCGGCACGCGCGTCATCCGGGGAGGTTGTTAGCGATTGCTGTTCCCGGATGACGTTGCTGCGCAACTTATCCGGGCTACATCTGGGCTTGACACAAAGACAGTAGGTTACAACCAGGCCTTAGGTCCATGGACGCGCTGCACCCGCACTTTTTTTAAACAAAAAATGTCGCAATTTGCCTGAAAAAGCTTGTTCATTGTTGAGCTGCCAGTTAAAATGCGCAGTCCTATTTGGGGAGGGCCCTGAACAGGTGTAAGAACAATGTTAGGAGAATGTTTTAAAATGCCAGCCATAACTACTGCAACGAAGGCAAAATTAGTAAAAGATTATCAACGTGGTGCCAGTGATACCGGCTCCCCGGAAGTGCAAGTCGCAATCTTGACCAAACGTATCGAAGATTTGACCGGCCACTTTAAGAGTAACGCAAAAGACAACCATTCCCGTCGTGGTTTGCTAAAAATGGTCAATAAACGTCGTAAGCTCTTGAAATATCTAAAGAACAAATCGCATGAGCGCTATCTAGAATTGATCAAGCGCCTCGGTTTACGCCATTGATTTATGACAAACGCGGCACTATGCCGCGTTTTTGTTATTAATGAACCTCATTTAATCTAAGTTAACAAAATAAAGGAAAAGCTTGTGACAGCTATAAAGAAAACCTTCCAGTATGGTGACCATGAGATCACCTTGGAGACTGGCGCTATTGCCCGTCAAGCCTCAGGCGCAGTAATTGTACGTATGGGTGAAACCGTACTTCTCGTAACTGCCGTCGGCGTCAAAGAAACGAGTGGAGAAGCACGTGATTTCTTCCCGTTAACGATTAATTATCAAGAAAAAACCTATGCCGCGGGTAAAATCCCGGGCGGCTATTTCAAACGCGAAGGGCGTCCTACGGAGTTTGAAACCCTGACTTCACGCTTGATTGATCGCCCGATTCGTCCATTATTTCCAGAAGGCTATACCAACGAAGTGCAAGTCATTGCGACCTTAATGTCGCATGATCCAGAAGTTGGCGCAGATGTTCCCGCATTAATCGGCGCCTCGGCAGCGCTTGCGATTTCAGGTATGCCATTTAAAGGCCCCTTGGGTGCAGCACGCGTAGGCTATAAGAATAGCGAGTATTTGTTAAATCCTAGCAAAGAAGCCCTAGAAGAATCTGAATTAGACTTAGTCGTTGCAGGTACCGCGAATGCTGTATTGATGGTTGAGTCTGAAGCCAAAGAGCTCCCCGAAGACATCATGCTAGGTGCGGTTGTGTTTGGTCACGAGCAAATGCAAATTGTTATTAACGCGATTAACGAATTGGCGGCCGAAGTAGGTAATCCAGCTTGGGAATGGCAAGCGCCAGTAGTCGATGTGGCGTTTAAAGAGAAAGTGGCAACAATCGCTAAGCAACCACTGACGGAAGCTTATCAAATTCGTGAAAAAGTTCAGCGCCAAGAGCGTATTGCGGCAATCCGTGATGAACTTAATGCGCAGCTATCTCCGGGCGAAGACAGTGAATATAGTGCGGATGATGTTGCCAAGCTTTTCAAAAAATTGGAAAAAGACATTGTGCGCGGCAACATCTTAGCGGGTGATGCACGCATTGATGGACGTGATACTAATACAGTACGCCCAATCAACGTAGAAACAGGATTCCTACCGCGTGCACATGGTTCAGCGGTATTTACCCGTGGTGAAACCCAAGCGATTGTGGTTGCTACCCTGGGTACCGGACGTGACGCGCAGTTAATTGACGCGTTATCAGGCGAGCAAAAAGACCAATTCATGTTGCATTACAATTTTCCACCATACAGTGTCGGCGAGTGTGGTTTCATGAGTGGTCCTAAACGTCGTGAAATCGGCCATGGTCGCCTCGCACGTCGCGGTGTGCAAGCGGTGTTGCCACAAGGCGATGATTACCCTTATGTATTACGAGTTGTATCTGAAATTACTGAGTCCAATGGTTCAAGTTCGATGGCTTCAGTGTGTGGTACTTCATTGGCATTGATGGATGCGGGTGTGCCGATTAAAGCGCCAGTTGCTGGTATCGCTATGGGCTTGATCAAAGAAGCCGATAAGTTTGCGGTGTTGACCGATATTCTTGGTGATGAAGATCACCTTGGTGATATGGACTTTAAAGTCGCAGGTACGGGTGATGGTGTCACTGCTTTACAAATGGATATTAAGATTGATGGTATTACCAAAGAAATCATGGAAACCGCCTTATCACAGGCGAAAGATGCGCGTATGCATATCTTGGGAATCATGAATCAAGCCATCGAACAACCACGTGAAAACCTCTCGCAATATGCGCCGGTTATCACCACGATTAAGATTAATCCGGATAAAATCCGCGACGTCATTGGTAAGGGTGGTGCAGTGATTCGCTCAATTACTGAAGAGACTGGTGCGGTTATTGACATCGATGACACTGGTATTGTGAATATTGCAGCGACTAATCAAGCTTCAGGTGATGCTGCGTACAATCGTATTAAACTGATTACTGCGGAAGTGGAAGTGGGTACGATTTACGATGGCCGTGTTGAAAAGCTCATGGATTTTGGTGCTTTCGTTAATATCTTACCGGGCAAAGATGGTTTGGTACATATTTCACAAATTTGTCATGAACGTGTCAATAAAGTCAGTGACAAGTTAAGCGAAGGGCAAACTGTCAAAGTTAAAGTCCTTGAGGTTGATCGCCAAGGCCGCATTAAACTCAGCATGAAAGATATTTCACAAGAAGAGGCTGAAGTGAGCTAACGCTTGTTGAAAAATCAACAGTAAAAAAGGGAGCAGATGCTCCCTTTTTTATATTTGTAACTCACTTAATAGAGTAGTAGGGAGTTATATAGATTAGGCCATGGGCTATACCTATAATTATTTAAGTGTCAGGCCAGAGTACGTAGTGTAGTTTCTTCGTCATTGTAAGTTATTGCGGTAAGTGCTCAGAATAAACAGTTCAAAAATCATCTCAACATTTTGTTGTTTCAATATCGTATTTAATTACTTGTTTCTGTAAATAAGTCATTCTGATACAATCCTGCCGCGGTATGGGTTTTATTGTTTTGTGCGACTTAAGGAAAACTAGATGTATGGATACTGAAGCATCTTTAACAAGGTTCATTTGGGGAGGATGCCAATCGCCACACATATTTGACGAATCTGCAGCACGTTGGATTGGAGCAAGACTTAAATATGAACAGGTTGTGTTTTTTTTGGCGGATGCCGATCATGTAGGCTCAACAGCTAACAAAGAATCCGTTACTGCTAGGTATGATATCAGTAAATTTTATAGTGCAATCTTTCATTACTTTCCATTCTTTGGCAAATTAGCGAAAGTTGACTATCAGTCTTTTTTAAAACAGTTCTCTATTCCTAAGAAGCTTGGGCATCACGTTCTCTCTCCAATAAAAGATGATATTTTTATAAAAAAAGAGAAGCTTTTTTTAATGCCTAAATGTGAGCGTGAAGATACGATCCGAACTGTTGATATAAATGGTGAATGTCGAGGAATTTTAAAAGGGTTTTATGATGCCATTTTTTCAGATATAGAAAAAATGCTGACAACACAGGAGCAATATGCACGTCTGCAAAAAATTATAAAAACAGTGCAATTTAGTTTTGATGATCTTACCGATTTTGCAACTCAGCAGTATGATAGGCTTCTACAGTTACTAGACATCAATGAAAAAGTCACAGTAAATAAGATGACAGATTATTTTTGTGCTAATAAGTCAGCGTTTGTAACTATGATTGATAGCTTTATTGAAAATTATTCAACGAACGTTGAACATTATAATCAACTATTAAGAGAGTATAAACTTAGTTATCGCACACTTGATAAAGAAAAAGGCGAATTGCCCTTTGTCGTAATTAGTGCTCCTAAATTCAAGCGAAAAGGACTTACAATAGAATGCTATAAGCAGAACGAGCCGAATAGTTTTTTTGTGGCCAGGCATGGTTTTTTAATTGCAAGCTTTTCAAAAATAAATCCTAAATTTGGTTCTGTTTACTTAAGTGGTGTTGAAAATACCCTCTATCATAAATTAACACCTCATGCTTGTGAGATGATTGACTGCTCAGCGGATAAGACGTCTATTAAGTACCAGAGCTCAATATTTTTCTCAATACTAGAAAAACTTTCCGATCGCATTAAAACCCCAGCCTGGTTGTGGTCAGAGGTTGATGAAGTTGAGAAACTTGGTTCTTTTATAAAAAAAATTAATCACCTGATAAGTCAAGGAGAAAAGAATTTACAAGAAATGGCGCAGCTTGGTAATTTCAACGATTTATTAGTGTATTGCTGTGATGCAGATGAGATTAGTCAATACTGTAAGATGAAAGAAGATATTAAATTCGCTGCTAGTAATGATGAGCGTACTCAACTCTGGAATAAGTTTTGGGAGTACCAAGGGCAGTTGTTGCAAAAAAGTTTTTATTATTGGGTTCGACAGAATCATTACTGTAAATTGGCAAGGTTCCGTGGTAGAGGGGCACATTTAATTTGGCTTTATATTATATCCGGAGAACGAGCTGCTAAGGAATATATTGAAAAAGTAAGATCAGACTTACCGTAGAAACTTTTTTATTGGTATAAGGACGTATAATATGGATGAAACGATATCATCCGGCGGGGTTGAAAGAATATTAGCGCAATTATGGGCGAAGCTTCTGGAAGTAACCATAATTGATAAAGATGACAATTTTTTCATGCTGGGAGGACAGTCAGTTGTTGCATCTAAGCTGGCCGCTGAGGTAAGACGAGCATTAGATGTTGATGTGCCGCTGAAAATTATATTTCAAAAACCTACCTTACGCGAGTTGTCTGAGTATATTTTTCGTTTATGTGCTGATAAAAATTTAGATGAAGCTCGTTTTTCGTCGATCCCTATTAGCAATGAATGTGTGGATTTTCCCCTCTCATACGCGCAACAGAGAATTTGGTTTGTCGAAAAACTCATTTCCAATACTAATTTATATCATATACATTTATGTCTGCATTTTCAGGGAGATTTAGATACGGATGCAGTGCAAGGAGCACTAGATGAGTTAGTTAGGCGACATGAGTCGTTGCGTACAACTATTATTATGAATTCTGGTGAACCTAGACAAAAAATTCTTTTGCCTGAAACTGCTTTCCCATTTAAAAATCACAATGTGAAAAATACTCGCTTTTCACTGCAAGCCTTGGGTGAACTTGTAAACGGAGAATTACTTGAACCATTTGATTTCGTGAAAATGCCACTTTGCCGCGGCACATTGTTTGCTTTTTCGAAAGATAATTATGTGTTGTTGCTAGTTTTTCATCACATGGTTTTTGATGGTTGGTCAACGGGAGTTTTTTCTAGAGAACTGGCGCATTATTACAATAAATTGAGGGGCAGGAAGCTTCCGGATTTGGTTCGGCAAAAGGTTAAGTATGGTGATTATACGATCTGGCAACGTAAATGGCTTAATGGCAGTGTTGCAAAAAAACAGATTAACTATTGGAAAGAACAGTTAGACGCGGTTCCAGCTTTGTTACTGCCACTTGACTATCAACGTCCGAGCGTTCAAAGCTATAGTGGCAGTACTTATAAACAATTTTTGTCAAGTAAAATTTCGGAAAAACTAAAGCTGGTTTCGCAGACGCACGGTACAACGTTATTTATGACGCTTCTTGCAGGTTTTCAAGCGACTTTAAGTTTGTGGACGAATCAAGATGATATTGTTATAGGAACGCCTATTTCTAACAGGCGGCATGCAGAGATTACTGACATGCTTGGATTGTTCGTTAATACGTTAGCTATAAGAACTAAAATTCAATCAGACGAAACTTTTATTTCACTGTTGAATTCAGTAAAAAAAACGACACTTTCAGCGTTTGAAAACCAAGATGTCCCATTTGAAAAACTAGTTGATCATCTTGATATCTCAAGAAACTTGAGTTGCCATCCTATTTTTCAAGTATTCTTTATATTGCATAATCAGAAAAATGAGGACATTAAACTAGATAATGTTATTGTTTCTGACTGTTCTGAGCATATTAAACAGCTCGCAAAATTCGATTTGACTGTGAGCATAAAAGAAAAAAAGGATGTGTTGTGTATTACCTATAAATATGCTTCCGATCTTTTCAATGAAGGTACAATCATAAAATTGGCAGATTTTTATGAAAGCTTCTTAGGAAAATTCCTAGCTTACCAATATGAGCGACTTTCAACATTTACTGTTATTAATCAAAAAGAACTTTCGCAGATAGTTAGGTGGAACGATACAGCTCAGGATTACATTTCAAATAAGAGCTTAAGCCAGGTTTTTGAGCGAACTGTGTTAGCTAAAGGGGCCAGCATAGCTGCGCTAATGGATGATGAAGCAATAACCTATGCTGAGTTGAACAAAAGAGCAAATCAATTGGCTCACTATTTGGTGAATGAATGTCAAATTACGATGGGAGATCGAGTTGCGATTTGTCTACCACGTGGGTTCGATTTGCTTATTGGATTAATAGCAATTTTAAAGTGCGGAGGCACATATATACCCTTAGCCTCTGAACTGCCTGAAGAAAGACTGTGGTATATGTTAAACAACGCAAGTGCAAATCTATTGTTGCTGAACTCAAGTGTTGAATATGATTTTGCAAAATTCTCAGGAAAAGCAGTTGCTATAGATGAAGTAAGCTTACAACAATTCTCAGATTCTAATCTTAGAGTAGATGTACCGTCGTCTAATTTGGCTTACATAATTTATACTTCGGGCTCAACAGGGAGACCAAAAGGCGTTGGCCGTTCACATAAGAGCATTTTAAACAGGCTCGCATTTATGTGGAATGAATTGAATCTTCGGGACGTGGACAGATGTTGTTTACAGGCTAGCATAAGCGTATTAGATTCAGGCTGGGAAATTTGGGGGACATTACTTATCGGTGCTCGGATTGTGCTCTATAATGAAATGGTGAGTAAGAATATTAGTGTGTTGTTAGATATATGTAATAAAGAAAAGGTAACTCGTATCACTATTGTGCCTTCTATGTTACGGGAGCTATTGTCACTAATAAAAACTAAACATAACGTGTTGAATAAAACTAGCATCAATTTTTGGCAGCTTACAGGAGAATTATTGTCTATAAAGCTGGCAGATGAGTTTTTTCAGCTCTTGCCTAAAGGTACACAATTAACAGAATCTTATGGAACGACTGAAGCTACTTCACCGCTATATAGACGCTATTATAATGATGGGAAAATTAACTATTCTACCCTTCGAGCGTATAACACATCGGTATATATCCTAGACAAAAATATGCGTCATGTGCCTATAGGTACTGTCGGTGAACTCTATATTGGTGGTGCACTCTTGGCAGAAGGGTATATAAATAATGAAAAATTAACCGCCGAGAAATTTGTTATAAATCCTTATGCTGAAGCAGATCCCAAATCTCCGCTACTATACCGCAGTGGGGATTTAGCGAAACAATTAGCTAATGGCAATATTGAGTTCATAGGTCGAAGAGATAGCCAAATAAAAATACGTGGATTTCGAGTTGAACCAGAAGAAATTGAAAATGTTATCTCTGAAATTTTTGAAATTAAGCAAGTAGTGGTAAATCAGTGGCAGAATGAGGTGCAACAGCCGATTGTAGTAGCATATATTATGCTTGAGAGTGATGCTCAAGCTAAACTTGATTTAATTTCAGATCCAGATATCTATAAAAGAAAACTAGTTCAGAAAGTTAGAGATGTTGCTAATGCTAAATTGCCTGATTATATGAGGCCAGGGCGCATTATTGTTCTAAAGACCATCCCACTAACAGCAAATGGAAAAATTGATAGGTTATCTTTGCCCATTCCAGAAGCTAGGGATGGTTTGCCTCCCTATGAAAAACCAAAAGATGGTTTGGAAGCTTTTGCGGCGACAATCTGGGAGCGGATTTTATCTTTAAGTAATATTTCGCGGTATGATAACTTCTTTGATTTGGGAGGGAGCTCATTAAGTGCGATCAGAGTTGTTACAGAATTGAATGAAAAGGATTATACATCATTGTCACTGTCTGATATTTTTACACATCCTATACTAAAAGATTTTGCAAATTTTATTAAGCACGTGGATTCACATGTTAGCGAATTAAAAGATTTTAAAAAAATTAGTAGCTTTCAACAAAAGTCAGTTCCATTATCATATTCTCAAGAAGGAGTATGGTTTTTGGAACAGGTATACCAAGATGCTGCGCTGTATAATATTCCTGTGTTTATGAAAATTATCGGCAAACTAAATCTGGTTGCGTTAGAAAAGGCAATACAAACAGTAGTGCGTCGCCATACGGTGTTGAATATGGCCATTCCTGTCAAAAATGGAGTGCCACGATTAGAAACAGTCATGGATAAACGTTCTTTTGAAAATAAAAGCATAATTCATTTGGTTGAAACCAGTGAGCTTGAGCCTCAAATTTCTGCCGAAAGATTTGTTGAAAAAACCGCAAGTACAAAATTTGACTTATCTATTGGGCCACTTTTTCGTGTGTCGATTCTAAAAACAAGTGAGGCAGAGCATTTACTATTAATGGTTTTTCATCATGTCATTTTTGATGGTGAGTCAATAGGGATTCTCAATAAAGAGCTATCAGAGAGTTACAACGCACTTTGCAAAGAGAAAACTCTAAAATTACCAGAGTTGAACACACAATATAAAGACTATTGTCTGTGGCAACGCAAGTATCTGTCAGGGGAGTTGCTAAATACACAGCTGGCTTTTTGGAAAAAGCAATTGGCTAATTTATCACAAGCAATTTTACCAACTGACACTCGGCGTCATGATGAGCAGGAGTTTGTCGGAGCGTATGTGGAAACAATAATTTCGAGAAAAGCCTTAAATTTAATCAAGTCCTGCGCTAAAAACAATGATGTAACTTTATTTACATTCTTGCTGGCGATATTTAACTTAACACTGTTTAAATTTTCTAAGCAAATAGATATTGCAATTGGTATTCCAGTTGCAGGTAGACAGCTTAAGAACCTTGAAAATTTAATTGGACTTTTTACGAATACATTAGTTATTAGAACAACTATTGATGGGGCAGAGCCCTTCTATCGTTATTTGCACAAACTAAAAGCTGTGCTCATAAGTGCCTATAAAAATCAAGATGTACCATTTCATAAGGTGGTTGACTGTATCGGGGAAGCTAGAAGTCTTAGTATTCACCCTTTGTTTCAAATTATGTTTGTAATGCAAAATTGCCATAAGACACTCCCGACGTTTAATGAACTCCATGTCGAGGCCATACGTGATTTTCGACGACCTGCGAAACTTGATTTATCACTTAACGCTAGAGAAGTGCCAAATGGACTCTATCTACGTTTGGATTTTGCAAAAAATATTTTTTATAAGGAAACAATACAAAGTATATTATCTGAATATGAGAGTCTAGTCGATAAGCTTGTAGAGAATTCAAAGGTTAGAGTGGTGGATGTTCTAACTAATGAAGATATAGAGTTAATTGAAATTTAGAAAGAGAGTGAGTTTAGGTTGATGTCATGAGCAAATATAGCAAAGAAAAAACTGCAATTATGTTTCCAGGTCAAGGTGCTCAATATAAAGGAATGGGCGCAGAGTTATTCACGGAAATGCCAGAGTTAACCGAACAAGCTGATAGTGTGCTGGGATATTCTGTTGAAGATTTATGTATAAATAATCCTGAGAACAAGTTGTTTGATACTTCGTATACACAGCCGGCAATCTACATAGTTAATGCGATGCATTACCATAAGCACATAGGACAAGGAGTAACACCAGGTTTCTTGTTGGGACATAGTTTGGGTGAATATAATGCGTTGCTAGCCGCGGGTGTTTTTGATTTTACTACGGGTTTGCAGTTAATAAAAAAGCGTGCTGCTATTATGCGACAGGAGTCAGGTTTTTCAATGACCGCTGTACTTGGTATGAATATCGAGAAGGTTTCTAATCTATTGAATAAGGAAAATTTAGCAGATATTGATATAGCAAATGACAATTCATTTGAGCAAGTGGTTGTAAGCGGGAAGTCAGTTGACATTGAAGCAGCGGCTGAAGTCTTTGAAAGTAATGGAGCGTCAATGGTATTGCCGCTTAATGTGAGCGGAGCGTTTCATTCTCGATATATGGAGCAAGCCCGAAATGAATATGCTTTGTTTTTACAAGGTTTTAATTTCTCAGAGCCGAAAATCCCCGTTGTCTCAAATGTTACGGCCACATTTTATAGTCTAGATACTGTTATTAGTAATTTAGCAGAACACATCAGCAATATGGTGCGCTGGAAAGAATCTGTGCTTTATTTAAGAAGTCTTGATGTATCTGATTTTATTGAGCTTGGCCCAAGAAAGACTTTAATGGGTATTCTACGAAATATTTAGTTTTAGCATAGGGAGTTGTCGTTTTGGTAGCTATTATTGGTTTGAGTTTAAGGGTGCCTGGTGCGCAAACGATTGATGAGTTTTGGAATAATTTGATCGAGGGTGCTGAAAAAACGAGCCATTTTTCTAAAGAAGAGCTAATTATAGCAGGAGTTTCCCCTGAAGATTTGTCAAATCATAATTATGTGCCAGTGAAAGGAATTGTCAAACATATCGATATGTTTGACGCAGAATTTTTTGGACTAACGCCGAAAGAGGCAGAGCTAATGGATCCACAGCAGCGTCTGCTTTTGGAATGTGCGTATGAGGCACTGGAACAGGCAGGCTATCTCGGTCACTCAAAATGTGAGAATGTTGGAGTTTTTGTTGGCGTTGGAAATACCGAATACTTTAATCGACATATATTGCCCAATAAGCAGTTGCAAGAGTCGTTAGGAAACTTGCAAGTACGCTTAGGTAATAATAAGGATTATGCTGCTCTCAATATATCTTACCGGCTTGGCCTAACTGGAAAAAGCCTCACTATACAGTCCGCGTGCTCAACCGGCTTAGTGTGTATTCACGAAGGAGTACAAGCGTTATTACGGAGTGAATGTGATTTGGTGGTTGCTGGTGCAATGTCTTTAACCTTTCCGCAAATAGCAGGTTATAAACATATACAAGGCGGGATTTATTCTTCAGATGGGCACTGTCGTGCCTTTGATAACACTTCGGATGGGATTGTAAGAGGAGAAGGTGGGGGTGTTGTAATTTTAAAGCGGTTAACCGAGGCACAAGAACATAAAGACACAATATATGCTGTGATTAAAGGTACGGCTGTGAGTAATGACGGCAATGATAAAGTTGGTTTTACTGCGCCATCAGTTTCAGGCCAAGTAGGAGTGGTAAAAAAAGCACTTGCGAATGCAAATTTAAGCGCAGATGATGTTACCTATTTAGAGGCTCATGGTACTGGGACTTTGCTTGGCGATGTGATCGAGTTAGAAGGGATAAACGAGACTTATGGTAAACGTAAGGAAAATAATCCTTGTGCAATTGGGTCTGTTAAAACAAATATAGGGCACCTAGATTCTGGGGCTGGCATTGCTGGTTTTATCAAAACCGTTTTATCACTAAGAAAAAAAGTAATTCCAGCGAGCTTGAACTTTTCAAAATTAAATGAAAATGTGAGCTTGAACGAGAAAAAACTCTATATTAATTATGCAATAACTCCATGGAATACAAAAGCATTGCCGCGAAGAGCTGGGGTTAGCTCGTTTGGTCTTGGTGGTACAAATGCCCATATGGTCCTTGAGGAGTATGTTGAAGCCAATGATGAAAAAAACGTTTGTTCTTGGGAAGCTATTTTGCTTTCCGCGAGGAGTGCGGATAGCCTGGACCGCCATACTGATATAATAAAAAATTATATCAAAAAGAATCCCCAGATTAATGTTTCTGATGTTGCTAAGACCCTAAAACAGGCGAGGGAATTTTATCCCTATAGACGATTAGTTTTGTGCAAAGACTATACTTCTTTTGCTGAAAATCAAGATAGTTTTGCAACATTTAGGTGGAAGAAAAAGCACGGTAGGGTTGCCTATTATTTTGCTGAAAGTTTTACTGTGGATATATCAATAATTAAACTTTTTTATGATGGTTATAAGCACTGTAAAACTATAATTGATGCAGGCTGTGACTATCTAATAAATAAATATGAGATAAATATTTTACAATGTATTCGTAATAATACAACAGTAGACGTTTCTGATTTTCAGAATCTTTCGCCAGATGCTTACTTGCAAGTTATAAACTGTTTGACAAGTCTTATGTTGTTAAGTTTGTTATCTGCTTGGGGCGTGAAACCTGACTTGGTTTTTGGGGATGGTGTGGGAGAGATTATTGCGGCATGTGCTGCAAACGTATTTGGATTAGATGCGGCATTAGATTTGATATTGTTTAAATATGGTTTGAACAAATCGGTTTCGACAATTAATATTAAAAAACCTGAGTGCAAATTACTTTTGCTTGAAAACCAGGCTCTGTACACGTCGGATTTATTGTTAAGTAAGGACTATTGGATTAGCCAGATACAAGACAAAGCTGATTTTGCAAAAGAAAAGTTTATTCTCAGTAATAATGTTGATTTGGGGATTGTACCGCAACTCTCACAAGTAAATATACAAGCAAAAAAGATAGAACTCACAGGGGTGCGTTTTTTGAATTTTTATCAGAATGTCAGTAATAAGAATTTTTCATATAGAATGGCAGAGATTCAAGGGTTGATGTGGTTATATGGTTTGGAATTGAATTGGGTTGCAGTAGATCATGCTAAATTTAAAAGAATTCCGCTGCCTAATTCACCTTTTGAGAGAAAGCGGCATTGGATCTCTGCAGCTCCATAGTTAGAGATTAGTTTGATTTTTTTATAAGGAGAAAACAGTGAGTAAAGATAAAGTTGAAATTAAAAAACATATAGGCAATGTCGAACAAGTTATTATCTCTCTAATGCAGGATTTGTTGGGGAATGATGTGATTAAGCCTGGAGATAATTTTTTCCATTTGGGAGGGTCATCGTTAACTGCTATACAGCTCAATCATAAATTACACGAAATTTTCAATGTGCGCGTGCCATTAGAGCGATTTTTCCGAAAACCAACACCAAGAGGAATCTGTGAGACACTTTTTGATATTGAGAGAAATGCAAATAAATTTTCCACGCTTGCCCAGAACTATCTTACAAATAAAGAAAAGTTTCCTGGAGCGAAAAAAGAAAGTAATAAGCCATCTCAAGCTCAAGAAAGTAATGAAGCAAACAATGAAGCTACTTTCAGTGAAAATTTGAGCTGTGTGAATAATTGGGATGGTTTGCTTGATTCATTTAACGATCCAACCATAGAAGCATGTGGAAAAAAGAAGATGATTGATTTTAGTATTTTCTTTTTTTCTGGAAGTGATCGTATGGAGTTAAGTAAAAAGTATGATTTTATTATCAAAGCAGCTGAATTTGCTGATAAGCATGATTTTCTTGCAGTATGGTGCCCGGAACGTCACTTTCATGAGTTTGGAGGTCTTTATCCTAACCCAGCTATATTACACTCAGCATTGGCTATGGTGACAAAAAATATTAAGTTGCGTGCGGGAAGTGTCGTCTTGCCTCTAAATAATCCAATCAGGGTTGTTGAAAACTGGTCTGTGGTTGATAATATCTCGGGTGGTCGAGTAGGTATTTCCTTCGCTCCTGGATTTCACCCTAATGATTTTTGCTTGTCACCAAATAACTATGCAGAAAGAAGAAATCTGTTAAAACAGTCAATACCTCTCGTACAAGAGCTATGGCGTGGCGGGAGCATAAGCTTGCGTAACGGCAAAGGTGATAGTGTTTCTTTGCAAGCGCATCCCGAACCAGTACAAAAGGAACTACCGATTTGGTTGACGGCTTCAAAAACTAAAGAGACATTTGTTAGTGCTGGAATTAATGGCCATAATATTTTGACAGGCATGATGGAGCAAAGCGTTGAGTTGTTAGCAGACAATATTCGCGAGTACAAGCACGCATATTCACAGCATCACTCAGGTAAGGGACATGTCACTTTGATGGTTCATACTTTTATAGGGGCGGATGATGATGCAGTTAAAAATACTGTGCGAGGCCCTTTCTGCGATTATCTTCGTTCACATATGAAATTTTCTAAGCCCTTTGCATCATCTGCCAAGAAAAAGATGGTTGATGAGAATCAAGAAGAGCTAGTTGAGTTTTCATTTAATCGGTATTTTAGTCAAGCCTCTTTGTTTGGTACTACAAAGAGCTGCAAGCCTATGATACAAAAATTAATTGATGCTGGAGTAGATGAAATTGCTTGCTTGATTGATTTTGGGATCCCCCAAGCGGAAGTTTTAAAGGGGTTAAACTACCTGAATGAGTTAAAAAATGAAGCTAATAAATGTCTTGAGAATAAATTTCAAGAGGAAGCATTAGGAGTTGAGGCTTGAATGTAGCAAAAAAAAATGATTTAACGACTTGTATATTATCGTTTTCTGAACGACGACTATGGTTCATGGAGCAGCTTACACCTAATAATGCATTTTATAACATTTTAGTGCCAATTGAGTTTACAGAAGCAGTTGATATTTCAGTGATCGAAAGGGCCTTTAATGAGTTAATCCAACGTCATGACATATTTCGCAGCAGTTACCATCCTTCTGGTTGTGAAGGCGTTAGATGTATTCATGAGGAGGTGTTGGTTAAAATAAAACAAGTGCAAGCAGAAAGTCTTAATAACACAAATGAAGAAAGATTGCTTATGAAGTACGGGAAGATGGTTGCAAGCATCCCGTTTTCTCTCGAGGAACCTCCATTATTGAGGCCTGTTTTGGTGAGGTTTTCAGAGCAGCGTTCAGTTCTATATGTCGTTATGCACCACATTATCACTGATAAGTGGACTATCAATATCTTGCTGAGAGAATTTGATGAGTTATATACAAAGCTGTTAAACAAACAACATGTAACCTTACCACCGCTTGAATTAACCTACCGTGATTTTGCTTTATGGCAGCGTGATTGGCTGGAGAAGGATGAGGCCAATGAACAGTTGAATTATTGGTTAAATTACTTAAAAGGTGCAAAGGCTCGTGTTCCATTCCCAACTGATTTTTCTAGACCAAAAGTTATGCTGCATTCAGGCGATAGACAATTATTTGAAATTGACAAAGAAGATGTTGTCTATTTGTTAGGTTTTTTGCAAGAAAATAATGTTACACCAGCAATACTTTTTCTGTCACTTTGGATGTCTCTAATTTTTAGGTACATCAGTGCTGGCGATTTTACCGTTGGCTCAACGATGGGAGCAAGATTTCTGCCCGGCACTGAAGAGGTTCCAGGTTGTTTCATCAATATTTTGATAATGCGTGCTAAGCTAAATAAGAATACAACGTTTTCTGAGTTAGTAAAAGAGGTGCGCAACGACTCCTTAAATGCCTATGCGAATAGCGTTCTTCCTTATGAGTTTATTGTGGAAAAGCTAAACCCACAGCGTGAAACGAATATTCTCCCGTATAGTCAGTTATACTATCAATTTACTGATTTATCATTGCGTAAAAACCAAAAGAAAACGATTATGTTTTATAAGGTTAATAGTGGTAAAGCACGTTTCGACTTAATGCTTAACATGTGGGAATCAAAAGACAGATTTGCTGGTGCAATTGAATACAGTACTGAAATTTTTACTAATGAAACTATAGTGCGTCTAATTGATCATCTCAAGTTGCTGTTAAAAAATGCAATTAGAAATCCAAGCTTGCCTATTACAAAGCTTCCCATGCTTACTCTTAGTGAGTTAGATGATGGTTTGCAACGCCTAGTTACGAGTAGTTACTACAACCGAACTAAGCCGGCCATTTCATTAATCGAACAACAGGCCTTACCTGCTCCTAACGCAACAGCTGTTGAAGACGGTGCTGATAAACTTACTTATAAACAGCTAATAAGTAGAGCAAATAACTTTGCCCACATTTTGCTTGAGTCAGGCTTGAAGAAAAATCAAATTGTTGCCGTGTGTATGTCAAGAACAGTTGATTTGCCGGTAGTTTTGCTTGCAATCCAGAAGGCGGGTGGGGCCTTTCTTTCATTAAACGAGGCTTATTTACCGAATGCTTTATCCAGTGTAATTTCTGATAGTGACTCATCATATATAGTAGTTGATGAGGAAATGAGTATAAAATTTAAAGGCATGAAATCAGACGCCATTATTCTTAATCTTGATCAATATAATCTAAGTGAAGGAACCGCTAATAATTATAATCAGGCAGGCGACTATGCTTACGCTATTGCAACCTCTGGTTCTGGTGGTAAGTCCAAGATTGTTCTGATTTCCCAAGAAAGTGTCATAGCTTTTTTAACTTGGGGAATAAGCACCTATTCTAAAAAAGAGTTATTGCGTACACTCGCTAGTTCGCATCACTGTTTTGATATATCTATCTTTGAGATGTTTTTGCCACTATGTGCCGGCGGAACTGTTATTATAGTTGAAAATTTACTTGACTATAATCAGTGGAAGGACAGAGGTATAACTCTAATTAATACTGTACCATCAGTGGTGGCAAATTTACTCAAAGCTATTAAGACGTTACCTAAATCAGTGGTGACGGTAAACCTGGCTGGCGAAGTGCTTACTAGAGAGTTAGCTAACGATGTTTATAATAACTCAGGTATCAGCAAATTATATAATCTTTATGGGCCTAGCGAATGTACTATCTATGCAGTCTATAAACTCGTTGAGAGAGATTCTACTGGCAACGTCAGCATTGGTACACCTATTCCAAATATGCAGGCATATGTTCTAAATCAACAATTACTGTTGCAGCCAGTTGGTGTTGCTGGCGAATTGTACTTAGGTGGGGATGGTGTGTCGCTTGGTTACTTGCGAGAGAAGCGTCTTGAAAAGGAACATTTTGTACTGAATCCGTTTAGTGCCAAGCCAAATGATTATCTTTATAAAACTGGTGATATATGTCGCTATGCCTTAAATGGTGAAATTGAGTTTATTGGTAGAGAAGATAAACAAGTTAAGCTTAACGGTTTTCGTGTTAATCTCGAAGAAGTTGAAAAAGTTATTGCTAGCTTTCAAGGCGTTTCATCAGTCGTTGTAGTCAAAAAGAAGATAGCTGATGCTGACAAGCTGGTGGCTTATTATGTGTCAGATTTGCAAGATGGTTATATGCTCACAGATAATATTTTACATAAGCATGCCAAAAAAATACTGCCTGTTTATTTGTGTCCTAATGAATACGTTCAGTTAGATCATATGCCAAGGTTAGCTAGTGATAAAATTGATAGGCAGACTTTAACTAATATCGTCCATGATAACAAGCCTTGTCACTCTGAATTATGCGTCCCACCATCGGGTGAGATTGAAAAGGTGATTTATAAAATCTGGTCGGATAAACTTAAAGTCAAAGTAATTAGCGTTCACGATGATTTTTTTCAACTGGGTGGACATTCATTTTTAGCGGTATTTGTGATTCGAGCAGTTGCGGATAAATTTGGTCTTAAGCTGCCCTTGCGGATGCTTTATGAAATGCCAACTATTGCGATGTTAGCACAAGGGATACAAGAAAAGCTTGTCTATAAAGAACACAAACAAGAGATGGTTATAGTGTAATGAATAAAGTGCCAGAGTTGCTGAGATATTTAACGGAAAATCAAGCTGAAATATGGGTGGAAGAGGGTGAACGTTTACTTTGTAGTGCGAGCAAGGAGCTTCTTACTTCTGAAATTCGTTCCTTCATGAAGGCGCATAAAAAGGATATTATAAATTACTTAAGGCAAGAAGTTTCTTTAGAATCAAAAAACAATAAGCTTGATAGTTCTTCGGTAAATGAACTCCTAAGCGATGATGAAAAGAAAAAAACATTTTCTGCTGCCTACAGCTGCCTTACCACTAATATGTATCAGCCAGGTATTATTTTGCAACTATTTATAAAACAAGTGAATGAAAATCCAAATAAGATAGCTATTTATTTTGGCAGTGAGCGACTTACTTATTTAGAATTAAATAATAAGGCCAATTTCCTGTGCGGTATTTTAAAGAGAAAAGGGCTGAAAAAAGGCGACTACCTACCTATACTAATGGGTTCGTGCTTAGAAGTAGTGATAGCGATATTGACGTCACTTAAACTAGGCACTGTTTATGTACCTATTGATGAAGCTTGGCCTCAAAAAAGATGCTCTGAAATAATTAAAAAACTAAATTGTTATACTGTGCTCGTTAATCAAAGTGTTACTGAAAATTTTGAGTCTACTGTTGACTATTATCAAATTAATATAAATGAGCTTGGCAATGTTGAGCAACACAGAGATATGTGCTCTGAGCCAGATGATGAAATCTATGTGATGTTTACATCAGGATCAACAGGGGTGCCCAAAGGGGCAATAAACTTGCATAAAGGTATCACAAATCGCCTAATCTACATGAACAAAAAATATAAGTTTTATACTGCAGACGTCGTTCTGCAGACTACTAAGCATGTTTACGACTCTTCATTTTGGCAGTTTTTTTGGCCGCTAATTAATGGTGGTAGTGTTGTGATGCTAGATGATTATCAGCGTAGCGATTTTTCAAAGTTAGTGGAGTTAATTGATAAATATCAAGTCACTATTACTGATTTTGTACCCACAGTACTGGATCATTTTGTTAAGCACATTCAGATACATACTGATAATAAATACAAATTGAGTAGTTTAAGGCAAATTTTTGTAGGTGGGGAAGCTATAAATAGTGATGTGATTAACCAAGTAAGAAATTTTATGCCTGAAACAAATTTCACAAATGCTTATGGGCCAACTGAAACATCAATTGGTGTAATATTCTATGATATCCCACCAGGAAGAATAGATTGTCTCCCAATTGGTAGGCCCATTGATAATGTATACTGCTTAGTGCTTGATAGTGATCAACAGTTATGTGGATATGGTGAGGCTGGCGAATTGTATATCGGAGGGCTATGTGTTGGAAAAGGTTATCTGGGTCAACCTGAAATAACAAAGCGTAGTTTTATAAAAAATCCATTTCCTGAAATAGAGAGTGAAATTTTATATAAAACTGGTGATGTCGTATCTTACTTGCCTGACGGTAATATTCAATTCCTAGGGCGCATAGATAACCAAGTAAAAATCAATGGGATGAGAATTGAATTATCAGAGATAGAAATTGCTCTAGATATGTGTGATATGGTTTCTCAATCGGTGGTAATGCCGTATGCTGACAAATCAGGTAATAAAAAACTTATTGCATATGTGAAATTAATCGATAAGACAAAGTATGAGCCAGAGAAAATGCTAAGTTATCTAAGGCCACTTTTGCCAAATTATATGCTGCCCGCATTGTTTATACAAGTCGATAGATTTTCAGTTTCAGCCACTGGCAAATTAGATAAAAGTGCACTGCCCACACCTGTTGATGACGACTTCGTTTCCGGTAATAGTGAAAAAAATGCAAGGTTGACTAATAACGCTGTTTCAGTAATTTCTCAAGTTTGGGAATCTGTTTTACACGTAAAACAAATTGATGCGGATAGAAATTTTTTTGAAATAGGTGGTAATTCCTTACTAACTGTACAAGTATGTTATAAATTAAAGGAGTGCTTTGATAAAGAAATAAAAATTATAGATTTGTTTAGATACCCAACTATCAATAAGTTGGCTGAATATTTGGAAAGTTGATATAGGTTTGGCTTAAAAATTATATATAACCTAGTATGATCTATTATTGCTAATATTCTCTATAGATAGGATAATATCAATGGGCGTTTAACTCAGTAGGTAGAGTGCCGCTTAATATACTTGGCGGAAGCCAGTGGTTCGAGTCCATTAACGCCCACCAGTTTTATCTGTGTAAAGATGAGATAGTTACAAACAAATGTTAGCAGATTCCGGTACAAAATTTAGGCTGTTCATTGAGCAGCTTCATGCTCGATTAAACATCCCAAGTAGTTATGCTGAAAGCTTAAAACTTGTTTTGTGCGAAGAACCGTCAAAGTTAGTCAATATCGGTTTAGATGTTTATGGACGTAGTCAATGGTTAGAACCACAAGCGGCGATCAGGTTAAACAAATTATTGGCACATGCGAGTAATGATGGGGTAGAAATTGGTTTTGCGTCTGCTTTCAGGAATGTTCAATACCAGGCCCTTTTATTTGAGAAAAAACTGAGTGCAGGTATGTCTATATCTGCAATTCTCAAGACAAATGCAGCGCCTGGATATAGTGAACATCACTTAGGTGTAGCAGTTGATTTGGTTGATCTAGTTACCCACCCTGAAACTACTCTTTGTGAGTCTTTTGAGCAAACTGCATCATATATTTGGTTAAAAGAACATGCAGAGGCTTATCAATTTACTTTATCCTACGATAGGAATAATCAGTATGGTGTCATGTATGAGCCATGGCATTGGAAATTTAGCAACGCTTGTGTGTACTAGTTAGGCTCCACGACTTCCTGATTACTGTTATTTTGTATAGCCTGTACAAGTGGAGAGTTACTCATACATAAGGCTCTAACTACTTTCTCAGCAACAGGTTTTTCAGTTTGCCGTATAATGGTTAGGGCTTTTTCGCGCAACGCTTGCTGGTGTGGCCATATTAATTTTAGTTGATTTTTACTAAGGTTATCTTTGTAGTTGGCTAATAGCATAATAAGACAGGCATAGTTACATTGCTTAAGTGCAATTTCAATGGCAGTGTTCCCATTGCCATCTTTCTGTAGGATATCAACTTCAGGTAAAATTGTATTTAATACTTCAACGTTACCTTTTTCTGTAGCTAAAGTTAGTGGTGTGTATCCGAATCTTGCAAAGGCGGCTTTGGGATTAATGTCTGGGTGAGCTAAAAATAACTTTACAATCCTATTGAATCCAAATTCAATTGCAAGGCAAAAAGGCGTGTATGGATAACCGTATTCTACTTTATTGGGTTTTATTTGCGGATGGAGTAAAAGTGATCTAACGAGAGTCGGCAGGTTGAAAACGACAGCCATGTTTAGTAGCGACGTTTTGCGAAGAAAATTACTCACGTAATTAGGATCACCGCCAGCGCTTATGAATTCTTCAACGTGAGCAGAGAGTGCAGAGAAATTATTCGTTTGTTTAGTGCTTGATATAATAGACTCTAAGGAAGTTTCTAATTTTTTCCCATTAGCATTTAAGCTCTTAGTTGGACTTGATTCGAGCCAGCAGTTCACTGAAATTGATGTACTGATTGAACGTACATCATGCCAAAAATAGGCTGGCATATACAGGATGTCACCTGCCTGCAGAGTGATGATCCAAGGTGAATTTGCACAATCGAACATTTTGGAAAACGGATGGTGAGTTTCGTCGATATTTGCAATTTTGCTAGCCGAGACACGATCATCACACTTTTCTGCGGTTAGCTGGTATGGTTGCTCTCGATACATTGAAAAATATTGCGATTCTGATGGTGGATAAAGCCGAATTAGTTTTTCACCATACAGCTGCATGAAAATATTACCTAAATTACTGGTTTTATCATAATGAAAACCAGACATGGTATCTGCTTGCCCAACCCATAAGTAAAGTGCTTGTCTTACATCATTAACCTTAGCCCAACTTGGCAAATCAAGTTCTTCTCGTAAAGATGAAGATTTATTTAGTATTGGGCTTGCTTCTGAATAATAGCGGATATTTTCGTCTTCGTTATTTTCGATTAAATCAAATATGCTGCCAAAATTTGTTTTCAATTTAACATTGTTTCTTGGGTATATTGCGTAGTTGATGATTTTTACGTTGATTGGCGTTTTTTTATATCGTGTTGATAGTGCTTGTGGAGTCCAGTTTTCAAGGCTTTTGACTCCTCCCTTTACTAAGACTGGGGTTTGAGTTTTTAAATAAAGGCTAATAAATTCTTCCTTACATAGAGATGATGTCACGGCGAGTTTTTTTCGTTTTGTAAATTGCTTGAGCGACAATCGATTTAATTGACTTGGCTGCTTATTAAATCTCTGTTCGAATTCGCTATGTAAGTATTCAACCATTTTCTCACTGAAATTGTTGCAGGCTAGTTCCAATCTGCTAATGACATGGTTTTTTCTTAATAACTTTATAATTGGTTCTGCTGTTTTGTCACTAAGGTTGCAGTTGTTTAATATAAGAGAGATAACCTTAGTATTATTAATCAACGCGTTGCTTAATTCATCGATGTCTTGGTAATGTAAATTTTGGCAGCTAAGGTTTATTTTCTTTACTGTTTCATCATTATTTTTTAGCTTATCTAATAGTGTTTCATTTATCATTTTGACTCCTTGAGCTTTAAGCCAATTGTATTTTTGTTTGACTCTTGAAGACGGTATATATTAATTGAGGTAAGCATTAATCCTGCCGCTAATGTCAGAAATGTATATTTAAAAGCTTGTATGCTCTGAACGGTATCCGATGTTTCAGAATGGCCCAGATACAATGCCAATAGAGCTGGTGCTATGCCGATGCCGATGCTTAGACCACCTTGCTGCACAATGCTCGCGATGGTGACAGCTTTGCTTGTATGGCTTTTGCGTATGTTCGAGTAAACCAATAGATTATTAGTGGCAAATTGTGAGTTGGTTAGCATTCCAAAGATAAAAAGTTTGATGCTGATGATTGCCACCAGATGTTGAGGAGAAAAAGCTGCAAATGAGGCAATGATTAATGAGTATAATATGGTATTTGCCAGCATTAATTCTCTTGAAGGCAGGTAGAGTGTGACTTTTTTGTAAATGGTTGACATTGCCAGCATTCCAAGGGGCAATGGCAATATCAATAAGCCTGCTTGAAATGAAGTAAACTTAAATACTAACTGAAACTCAAGCATTAAGAGTAAAGATATCCCTCCTACTGCAAAACGCATAAATAAATTGTTTAGTATCGCTATGCGGAAATTTCTTATTTTAAATAAACGGGTTTTTAATAGTGGGAATCTTGTTTTTTTTGCATGACTTATATAGGCTAGCAGAGATACAGCGGCAATAATTATTAAAGCAATCTCGTTGTTTAAGCTGAGCCAACCTGTGCCTGCCACTGCGAAAAATAATATTATACAAGAAAATCCTAAGCCAAATAAAATCATGCCAACTATATCTAGTGGAGGAGTGTGTTTCTTTTTATAGGTAATAATATATTTTTGAGTAACAACCAATGCCGCTATCGCAAATGGTATATTGATGTAAAAAATCCAGCGCCAGCTAATATATGTTGTTAGAAAACCACCAATAATGGGCCCGATGATTATACCCAGCGAACTAAGTAATGGTACTTTTGCAATAATTCCAGTTAATTCACTTTTATCAAATGTTTGATATATCATTTGCCTACTAGTTGGTAGCATCATAGAGCCACCTATTCCTTGCAGTAAACGAAATAAGGTGAGCATGGTTAAGTTCTGCGAAAATCCACATAAAATAGAACCTAAAGCAAATATACTTAAAGCGATTGTAAAAATTTTCTTAGTTCCATACTTGTCTGCTAGCCAACCGCTAACGGGAATAAACATAGCGGTTGAGAGTAAGTAGCTGATGAGTGCGATTTTTAATGCTAGGCTTGAGACTTGAAAGTCGAGAGCGATGGTTGGTATAGCGGCATTGATACTGGTTGCGTCAACGGCTTGAATGAATAGAGAGCAACCCATCAAAGCTGGTAGTATCCAATAGAGCAGGCTGCGATTTTCTAGCGACATGAAAGACAAACTCCTTTTATCTTGTTTATGTGGACAAATTTCAGGCCAAAACCAATATAAAAGCTGGGCAACCTTTTATTTACCTGGTAAGAGAATACGTATGGATTCTAGAAGAATTAATGTTACTAAATCAGCAGTATACATGGACTCTGGGGGGGATAGAAATAGTTTAAATGGACTACTCACCCAGCAATCATTGATTGTGCAAAATTTGTGATATCCCTAAGATCTTGGGGTACGTTTTTACATTAAGAACCAGTAATATGCCCTTTTTATACACAGCCGGTGATTTAGTCTGCTGGTCAGTAAAAGATCATTTGTGATGGTTTAATAATCACTATTTTATATATAGTATATCTGAGAGGAAAATTATGCGTATGCTACAAGTTGGAGCAATAATGGTTTTATTGCTTGGCACAACATCGTTATTTGCAAATACTGTTGTGCAAAAAAATGCTATGTCGGGGCTCGACGTAGCGAAGCTAAAAAAGGTCGCGTCAGCCGATGGCCTTAAGCCACAAGTCCTCGATGCTGCATTAAATGCGTATACTTGGGCAAATCAGCATCATAAGTTAGGTGATAATAAAAATACTTTAACGGTGGTTGATTTTACTCTGCCTTCATATGCCGAACGTATGTGGGTGCTTAATCTCAAAGAAGACAAAGTACTAATGAAGCTTTATACGACTCAAGGCAAGGGTAGTGGTTTAGTCTATGCAACGCGTTTTTCCAATAAAGTTGGTACAGACGAATCGAGTTTGGGTTTGTTTGTGACATCGAATGAGTATTATGGTCATCACGGAAACTCATTGCGTTTAGATGGTTTAGAAAAAGGGATTAATAATAATGCGCGCCGACGTACTGTGGTTGTCCATTCTGCATGGTATGCGACACCACAATTTATTCAGCGATATCATCGTGCTGGGCGTAGTTTGGGGTGTTTCGCAGTTGCACCAGCGGTAAAGGATGAGTTGTTAAACACTATCAAAGGTGGCAGTGCCTTTTTTGCCTATGCAAAACCAGAAGTGCATGATCCGATTGTTCGGGGTGGCCCAATTAGCTTGGTTTAATTTCAATTAACGCCATAGCAATTTTATTGTTAGAACCGTTAGTCGTGAATGCTAATATTTATGTCAATCTTTCATCCGCATAAGTATCACTGTGGTTGGTATTCTCGAGTTTGTTAACAATGCCCATATACAGTGCCTTAGTATGTTTATTTATACCAAACGCATTAATAATCTTTTTGTCATGTTTGGCGTTAAATAAGCACATGATATTTCCTAAATCTTTACCGCTTGTTCATGGACGTGTACAGAGTTGTTAGACGATTTCTGACCGTATTAGTTTCATATAAGAGTCGTCTTACCAACGGGTGGAAATGGGACCTTTACAAAGCCAGGAAGTGGGTAGATTCAGGTTTTCCCTCTGCTGATGATTCATCATCTCATAGGGCTGAGAATGCGCCTGGTTTCTAACTGAATTTAATGTCTATCTTGAAAGTTGCTTGTTTTAACTATGACTAAGCAAGGTCAAAAACTCATTACGTGTGCGCGCATCTTCGCGCAAAGCGCCAAGCATCACGGAGGTGCTCATTACCGAGTTTTGTTTTTCTACGCCACGCATCATCATGCACAGGTGTTGTGCTTCGATAATTACACCCACTCCACGCGCGCCAGTGACTTGCATGACCGACTCGGCAATTTGTTTGGTGAGGCTTTCTTGGATCTGCAGGCGCCGCGCATATAAGTCAACAATGCGAGCGAGCTTTGATAAGCCCAACACTTTGCCTTGCGGCAGGTAGGCGACATGACACTTACCGATGAAAGGTAGCATATGGTGTTCACACAGCGAATATAATTCAATATTTTTCAGTAAGACCAGTTCATCGGTGTCAGATGGAAACAGGGCACCATTGACAATGGTGTTCAAGTCTTGCTGATAACCCTGCGTCAAAAACTGCAAAGCTTGCGCGGCGCGCTTAGGTGTGTCTTTAAGGCCGGGACGACTGAGATCTTCTCCCAGTGCTTCGATGAGAGATGCATACATTTTTTCCATAATAGTGACCAGTTGCTTAATTTTTAGTGTGTTAGTGCTGATAAAGCTGCGTAATTATACACCAGGTCGTGCATAAAACAACAATCCCATAAGGGGGGGTATAATGCCCCCTATATCTGGCACGGATTTCTCATGCTGAGGTATGTAGAAATAAAATTGTCAGGATACAGAAAATGGTTGAAGAACAAGCACAGTCACCCAAGCAAATAGAACAAATGTTTAGCACTTCGTTGCAAGCCCATCAAGCAGGGCGTTTAGCAGAGGCCATTGACGGCTATCAACGCATTCTTGCCCAACAACCTGAACATGTTGCTGCGCTATTGAATCTAGCGAATGCGTTGCGCGCGCTATTGAAAAGTGGCCAGATACCCGCAGAGCAGCAAGCACAGATCGTACAGCAAGTATGTGATTATTATCAAAAGGTGCTGAGCATCGATAAGGAGAATGCTTTAGCTTGTTATAATCTTGGTAATGTGCACGCTGATATTGGGCAAGCCGCTGAAGCCATTGAATACTACCAACGCGCAGTACAGCTCAAACCAGATTTGGCGCCAGCATTTTATAACTTAGGGAATTTATTACGTGATAGTGGGCGCTTAGAAGATGCGGTGGTTGCATATCGACAAGCTCTGGAGCAAGATAAAGAGAGTACGCGTTCATACATCAATCTTGGTAATGTGTTAAAAAATCTAGGGCAACATACAGAAGCGATTGCGATGCATGAACAAGCACTCGAGCGCCAACCTAACGAAGCAAGCAATCACTATAATTTAGCGTCCGCATTATTTGCAGCGGGCAAAGAAGCCAAGGGCGAAGCGGCGTTAGCCCATGCATTGAATTTGGATAATCACTTTATACCCGCCTTATTCCTTGCCGCCGAAAGAGCGCGTGCAACAGGTGATTATGCGCAGGCGAGTGACAAGCTTGGGCATGTCTTGATGTTACAACCGGATAATGTAACGGCGTTAATGTTACAGGCAGAATGTTTTTATCACCAAAACCGCTGCGATGATGCTTTACCCCTTGTGCAACAAGCCATTCAGAAAATGCCAAACTCCGCGCGCGCACATGATTTGTTAGGGATTATTCAGCAAGCATTGGGGCATTTTCAAGAATCGATTGCGTGTTTCAATAAAGCGGTCAGTTTGAAACCGAACAATGCACAAAGTTATTCAAACCTTGGGGCTGTTTTACAGAAAATTGGCCAACATGAGCCAGCTTTACAAGCTTTGCAAAAGGCAGTTGAGCTTAATCCTAATCTGGCGATCGCATATGCCAATATGGGCTTTTCATATTATCAACTTGGTCAAATAGGGGAGGCGCTCGCAAGCGGAGAAAAGGCATTAGCGTTAGAGCCTGATAGTGATATTGCGAGGCTTAATCATGGTTTGGCATTGGTAAGCCACGGTGATTTGGATATGGCGGTTGCTGAGTTTAAGAAGACCTTTGAGTTAAACCCCGATTGCAATAAAGCGCGTTCTAACTACGTTTACACGATAAGTTATAGTGATACACGTACGCCACAAGAGATTTGCCAAGCACATTGTGAGTGGGGTGAATATTGGTCACAGCGAATTGACGCAGCGACACAATGGGCGGCGAGTGAGCACGAGGGCAAGCCTTTACGTATCGGTTATATTTCACCGGACTTTCGTCGTCATCCGGCGGGTTTTTTATTTTCCTCATTTTTTAAACATCATACTGATGCGGTGCAAACCTATTGTTATGCGTATTTACCAGCAGCCGATGATTTGAGTGAACAACTGAAACAACAGGCACACTCATGGTGTGATATTACTGGCATGACTGATGATCAAGTCGCCGCAAAAATTCAGCAAGATGAAATCGACATTTTGGTGGATTTAGCCGGACATACAGCGAATAATCGCTTGTTAGTTTTGGCACGTAAACCGGCACCGATTCAGGCAAGCTATTTAGGGTATCCTAATACGACGGGGCTGCAGACTGTTGACTATTTAATTGCGGATAAATACGTGTGTCCAAAATCAGCTGAGCGTTACTATACCGAGTCAGTCGTAAAGCTGCCACGTTATGTGTTTTGTTACACTCCACATGAGTTTGCCCCCGAAGTGGCGCCAGCACCCCACTTGAAGAATGCTTATATTACCTTTGGTTGCTATAACAATTTACCCAAGTTGACACCGACAGTATTGGCGGCGTGGGCGCAGATATTACAAGCCGTGCCTGATGCACGTCTGCGTTTGAAGTCACGTCCTTTCGAAGATGAGTCTACCTGTGAACATTATCGACAAATGTTTGTAGACTTAGGCATCGATAACACACGCATTGATTTTTCTGGCCCATCGGTTTTGCCAGAAATGTTAGCCGAATGTGCCGAAGTCGATATTTTTCTCGATCCTTTCCCTTTCAATGGTGGTGTAACCACGCTAGATACCACTTGGATGGGCGCGCCAACCATTACCCTGCAGGGTGATGTGTTTTCACACCGCATGGGTACCAGCATGCTAACGCATTTAGGCTGCAAAGAGTTGATTGCCAAGTCACAAAAAGCGTATGTAAAACTAGCGGTGAAATTGGCTAAGGATAGTAAGCGCTTGCAGGAGTATCGCGAAACACTACGCCAACGCATGGCTGAATCTTCTTTGTGTGACGGCGTGCAACACGCCAAGGACCTCGAAGCGCTCTATCAAAAGATGTGGCAAGAAGGGTAGTAAAACCGTAAGCATATCTTTTTGTGGTCATGGTTTTTGTGTAGCCTTGATAAGCACCGCAGGTGCGCATCAAGGTTACATCTGAGCTTGGCGCAGAGACAGTAGTCTACATAAGCCGTAGCCCGGATAAGCGCGGTACGCGCGTCATCCGGGGAGGGTGTTAGCGATTGCTGTTCCCGGATGACGTTGCTGCGCAATTTATCAAGGCTACATCTGAGCTTGACGCAGAGACAGTAGTCTACACAATAATCAAGGTTACAATGTAATTTTATATCTCGCTACTGATTCTATACCGCTGAAAAAACATATCCGGATGTGAATTGTGCTTTGTTGCCAGACATTCAAAATAACTAAATAGCTTGGTTTGTTTACCCCGGTGGCCACGTCATTGCACGACCGCCAAGTAAATGTGCGTGAATGTGAAACACAGTTTGACCAGCGCCGGCGTTGCAATTCATCACCACCCGGTAGCCGCTCTCATCAATGCCTAGTTCTGCTGCTAATTGTTTCGCTACTGTGTAGATGTGCCCAACCAAGCTTTCATCTTCAGTCGTTAAATCGTTGAGAGTGGTAATATGTTTGCGTGGAATGATCAACTTGTGTTGTGGCGCTTGTGGATGTAAATCATCAAAGGCGACAACCTCATTGTCTTCGTAAATGACGGTGGCATCGATTTCATTCTTAGCAATTTTACAGAAAATACAATCCATGGGTGTGTTCCTTGTTGACGGTTTCTGGTTTATGGCTTATGGCATCCTGATGCGTCGCAGCGAAGACGATTTCGCGAATACACACATGTTCAGGTTGCTGATAGGCAAACAGTGTCGCGCGTGCAACATCATCGGCGTCTAAGACTTTACCCCTATCTTTGAATGCGTTAGCCATGGGATGCTCCTAAGTTGAGTGAAGTGTGGGGATTCTACTACAGACTCGTCACAAGGCTCCAGCACTTGACGTTAGGAACGGCATCCACAGGACATAACCGCAGTAATCGTAGCCCGAATAAGCGCCAAAGGCACGGACCTCGTCCCATCCCTCTGGGGTGGGACGTTTATTAACGAACGCGGAGCGTTCGCCACTATTGAGGTTCCACCGCATAGCGGTGGTACCAGGGCAGACAGTAGTCTACATCTGGGCTTGACACAAAGACAGTAGTCTTCATAGTGCAGCAGCACTGTGGTCAGTCTGTACGACTTTGGGCTATAATGGCGCCCAGATTTTTAGCTTTGCAGATTTATTTTCTGAGAGAATCGATAGAATGAGTCAAAATTTGAACCATAATCAAGCGCAAGCCGCATCCACTGAAACGGGGCCGCCAATCGTTAACGTTACCGCCTATAAATTTGTCGGCATCGACGATTTATCGCGGTTGCGCCAAGAGCTTCTTGAACTTTGTTTTGATGAACATATTCGCGGCACCATCTTGATCAGTGCCGAAGGCATTAACTTTTCGGTCGCGGGTACGCGCGCAGGTGTGGGTGCACTCAAAGATTTTTTCGCAGCAGATGTGCGCTTTAATGATCTTATTTACAAAGAAAGCCTCTCGCATGCGAAACCTTATGCGCGCATGCTGGTGAAGATCAAAAAAGAAATTATCCCGCTGGGACGTGATGATATCGAACCGGAAAAATTTACAGGTCCGCATATCTCGCCGCAAGAATTAAAACAATGGTTAGATGAGGGACGTGAGTTTACCTTATTAGATACGCGTAATAATTACGAAATTGACTATGGCACCTTTGAAAAAGCGACCATCCTAAAGTTGCGTCACTTTCGCGATTTCCCCCAAGCAGTCGAGGAACAACTTGATCCTAGCGTGAAGAAAAAGCCCATGGTGATGTTTTGCACGGGTGGTGTACGCTGTGAAAAAGCATCGCCAGCATTACTAAAACAAGGTTTTGAAAAAGTCTATCAACTCGATGGTGGTATTCTCAACTACTTCATCGAATGTGGCGGCGCTCATTATCAGGGAGATTGTTTTGTTTTTGATGAGCGTATTGCAATTGATCCTGCCTTACAAGAAACCGGTGCACAATAGGATTATGTAACAGATGTTATTAATGGATATGAATATTTATGAAATCGGTGGGATCATCATCACGTTAGCGGTAGCAATCGCTTATCTGAATCATCGTTTCTTACACTTACAAACTACGACAGCTATTATGGCTGGATCGCTATTAATTTCATTGCTACTGATTATCATCGGGCAATTTGGCTTTAGCCATACTGAAAAGCAGATCGCACAATTTCTGGCAACCATCAATTTCCATGATTTTCTGATGAATGGCATCTTGAGTTTTTTATTGTTTGCGGGTGCATTGACGGTTGATATTAATGATTTAAAAAAGCGGCGTTGGGAAATCGGTATCTTAGCCACGCTCGGGACCTTGGCGTCGGCTTTCTTAGTGGCAGGCGCCGTGTATGGTATCTCAGTTGCAATTAGCCATACGGTGCCATTTATCTATTGCTTGTTGTTTGGTTCCTTAATTTCACCGACCGACCCGATTGCTGTCTTAGCCATGTTTAAGGAAGTTGATGCGCCGCGCTTTTTGCATGCGACCGTTGCCGGTGAGTCACTGTTTAATGATGGTGTTGGCATCGTTTTATTTTTAACGGTTTATCAGGTTGCTTTTAGTGGTAGTAGCACGAGTTTTCACGAAATATCGTTACTATTTGTGCGCCAAGCGCTTGGCGGCATTGTCTATGGCATACTGCTGGGATTGTTTGCGTATTGGCTAATTAAACCGATCGATGAACACAAGATCGAAATTATGATTACTTTGGCAATTGCCACGGGTGGTTATGCTGTTGCTGAGATACTCAATATTTCTGGGCCGTTAGCAATGGTTGTGTCAGGTATTTTCATTGGCAATCGTGGGCGTAATTTCCGCATGTCGAAGCAGACGCGCGACAATCTCGATACATTTTGGGAATTAGTTGATGAAATCTTAAATGCCTTATTATTCGTGTTAATTGGCTTAGAACTATTGAGCATTCCGATGAGTCCAGCTTTATTGTTAGCAGCCGGGATTGCTATTCCGCTGGTCTTAGTGATGCGCTTTATTACCGTGAGCATACCGATGAGTTTATTCAAATTGCGGCGTAAGTATGTACCCCATAGCATTAACATTATGGTATGGGGCGGCTTACGCGGTGGTTTAGCCGTGGCGTTGGCACTCGCGATTCCTGAAGGACCATACCGTTCGGTAATTTTGGCGATGACCTATGCCGTGGTAGCTTTTGCGATCATTGTTCAAGGATTAACGATTCGTCCTTTATTGTTGGCGTCAAAGCGGCGCCTGGCGGAGGATGAGGAGCTTGCCCGAACTTGTGAATGAATACCGCTAACCCACTTATTTTCCTATTCCAAAGCGCAGTGCTATAATGCCCCTCTTTCTGGCTCATATTCAATACAACCTGCAAAAAAGAGAGGAAAATCATGAACTTAGACAAGGTTAAGGCGGGTAAAAATCTTCCTGAAGAGATTAATGTCATTATCGAAATCCCATCACACAGTGACCCGGTTAAATACGAAATTGATAAAGATACTGGGGCGCTTTTTGTTGATCGATTTATGAACACGGCTATGTATTATCCCTGTAATTACGGCTATGTGCCACATACCTTGGCTGATGATGGCGATCCCGTGGATGTCTTAGTTTTGACGCAATATGCTTTGATCAGTGGTTCAGTGATTGCTTGCCGTCCGGTTGGCATGTTACGCATGACTGATGAAAAGGGGGCTGACAGTAAAGTCTTAGCGGTACCGAACGATAAATTGTCTAGTTATTACCGTAATGTGAAGAGCCCCGACGATGTGCCGACTTCATTACTGAATACGATCGAACATTTTTTCCGTCACTATAAAGATTTAGAAGATGGCAAATGGGTGAAAGTCGAAGGTTGGGAAGATGCCGATGCTGCTTACCAAGAGATCAGCGCCAGCTTGGAACGTCAGATTGCCAAGGAATCCGCATAATGACAAAACCACTGGATGACATTAATCCATTAGAAACACAAGAATGGCTTGCAGCCATCGATGCGGTGCTTGAGCACGAGGGCAGTGAGCGCGCGCATTATTTGCTTGAGCAAGTGATCCAACATACGCGTGCACAAGGTATTGAAATTCCCTTTGAAGCGACTACGCCGTATAAGAACACGATCCCGCCGTCGCAAGAAACACCTTATCCCGGTGATGTCAGTATCGAAAAACGTATTACTGCATTAACGCGTTGGAATGCGGTTGCTATGGTGTTGAATGCCGGCAAAAAGGCACCTGAACTCGGTGGTCATATTGCTTCGTATGCTTCCGCGGCGACTTTGTATGAAGTTGGTTTTCATCATTGTTTTCGTGCGCCGACTAAGGAACACGGTGGTGACTTGGTTTATATTCAAGGCCACTCTTCGCCTGGCATTTACGCACGCGCATTTTTAGAAGGACGCTTATCAGAAGAACAGTTGGCGAATTTTCGTCAAGAGATCGATGCGGATGGTTTATCTTCGTACCCACATCCATGGTTGATGCCAGACTTTTGGCAGTTTCCAACGGTATCGATGGGGCTAGGACCCATGCAAGCGATATTACAAGCGCGCTTTTTAAAATACTTGCATAACCGTGGGTTAGCGAACACAGAAGATCGCAAAGTGTGGGTGTTTTGTGGTGACGGTGAAATGGATGAGCCCGAATCACTCGGTGCGATTACGTTAGCAGCACGCGAAAACCTCGATAATTTAATTTTTGTCGTCAATTGTAATTTACAGCGCTTGGATGGCCCGGTGCGTGGTAATGGCAAGATTATCCAAGAGTTAGAAGGCGTTTTTCGTGGTGCAGGCTGGAATGTGTTGAAAGTCATTTGGGGCCGACGTTGGGATGGTTTGCTCGCACAGGATAAGTCAGGTGTGTTGCTTAAACGTATGCAAGAGGCTGTCGATGGTGAATACCAAAATTATAAAGCACGTGATGGTGCCTATGTGCGCGAGCATTTCTTTGGCAAGTATCCTGAGTTAGCCAAGATGGTTGCGCATATGTCTGATGATGATATTTGGCGTCTCAACCGTGGCGGGCATGATCCACATAAGGTTTATGCTGCTTATGCCGCAGCGATGCAACACAAAGGTCAGCCGACAGTGATCCTCGCGAAGACCATTAAAGGTTATGGTATGGGGGCAGCCGGAGAAGGTTTGAATATCACTCACCAACAGAAAAAAATGGGAGCAGACGATTTAATGACATTCCGTAATCGGTTTGAAATTCCGATTTCGGAAGCTAAAGTCGCCGAGGCCCCTTTTTATCGTCCCTCTGTGGACAGCGAAGAAATTCAATATCTCAAAGCGCGTAGCAAAGCCCTAGGCGGTGAATTACCGCAGCGACGTCAACACAGTGATGAACGTTTAACACTGCCAAGTCTAGATGCATTTGCTGGGCAGCTCAAAGGAACGGGCGAGCGTGAAATTTCAACCACCATGGCGTTCGTGCGCATCTTGAATGTGTTACTCAAAGATAAAAATATAGGGCAACGTGTTGTGCCGATTGTACCGGATGAGTGTCGCACTTTCGGTATGGAAGGTTTATTCCGACAAATCGGTATTTATTCACCGCATGGGCAGTTGTATGAGCCCGTTGATGCTGGCCAAATCATGTATTACCGTGAAGACACCAAGGGTCAAATGCTGGAAGAAGGTCTCAATGAAGGCGGTGCATTTTGCTCGTGGATGGCAGCGGCAACCTCGTATAGCTCGAATAATCTGGCGATGATTCCTTTCTACATTTATTATTCGATGTTTGGTTTCCAACGTATTGGTGACTTTGCTTGGGCAGCGGGTGATATGCAAGCGCGGGGCTTTTTGCTCGGTGGTACCGCTGGACGCACGACCTTGGCGGGTGAAGGCTTGCAACACCAAGATGGCCATAGCCATATTCTGGCGGGTACAATCCCCAACTGCGTGACTTATGATCCAACCTTTAGCTATGAATTGGCGGTGATTATTCAAGATGGTTTGCGCCGCATGTATCAAGAAAACGAAAATGTGTTCTATTACATCACCGTCATGAATGAAAACTACAGTCATCCGGATATGCCCAAAGACGCCGAAGAGGGTATTGTCAAAGGGATGTATTGCTTTAAGAAGGGCAAGGCGAAAGCTAAGTTGCAAGCACAGTTGCTGGGTAGTGGCACGATTTTACGCGAAGTGATTAAAGCGGGTGAAATTCTTGAAAAAGAGTATAAAGTCGCTTGCACGATTTGGAGTGCCACTAGCTTTAATGAATTGCGACGCGAAGCGCTCGATGTTGAACGCACGAATCGCTTTCATCCGGATAAGAAGCCAAAACAAAGCTATGTGACAAAGTGTTTGCAAGACCAAGCAGGTCCTGTGGTGGCCGCGACCGATTATATGCGTGCGTATAGCGATCAAATCCGCGCTTTTGTACCACAAGAGACGTATGTCAGTCTTGGCACCGATGGTTTTGGGCGTAGTGATACGCGCAAGCAATTGCGTCATTTCTTTGAAGTTGATCATCGTTATATTGTTGTAGCAACCCTTAAAGCATTGGCCGACGAAGGCAAATTTGCCGCCAAAGAGGTTGTGACTGCAATGAAAAAATTAGGTATTGATCCGAAAAAGCCGAATCCAGTGACTGTTTAGCGGTTCTAATACTCGTCCCTACGCGCTAGCGTGGTGGGTACTGTGATTAGATTGTAGAGGTTATAAAGTAATGAGTGAAGTTAAAGATATCGTCGTTCCTGACATCGGCGGTGCCGAAGACGTCGATGTTATCGAAATCATGGTTAACCCTGGTGATAGCTTTAACGCGGATGATTCATTGATCACCCTAGAAAGTGATAAAGCATCGATGGAAGTGCCAGCGCCCTATGCGGGTACTGTCAAGGCATTAAAAATAAAAGTTGGCGATAAAGTCTCTGAAGGCAGCCTTATTCTGACGGCAGAAGTGGCGACGCAAGCTACAACCGCACCCGAGCAAGTCCAGGAAAACACTGAACCAGCTGTTGCGCAAGCAACAACAACTCAAGCTGCAACCCCAGCAGCAGAACAAGCAACAACCACAACCAGTACCCAAGAAGTCAGCGTACCTGATATTGGCGGTGCTGAAGCTGTTGATGTGATTGAAGTTTCTGTGAGTGCAGGCGACACCGTCGTAGCAGATGACTCATTGATAACACTGGAAAGTGACAAAGCGTCGATGGAAATACCATCGCCGTATGCGGGCACGATTAAAGACGTTAAAATTAGAGTCGGTGATAAGGTCTCGCAAGGTAGTTTGATCCTGGTGATGGAAGCCACGCAAACAACGGCAACGAGTGCTGCAGTGCCAGCCTCTGCATCCACGCCAGCGCCTGCCACCAACGTTCCAACCAGTGTCTCAGCATCACAAGCGACGCCAGCCGCCGTAGCCAGCACAGCAGTGGCTCTGACAGAAAGTTCGAAAGTTAGTTCCGGTGCAACGATTTATGCAGGGCCAGCGGTGCGTCGCGTCGCGCGCGAATTTGGTGTCGACCTACGTCAAGTTAAAGGCACGGGACGGCGAGGGCGCATCCTCAAAGAAGATATCCAAGCCTATGTCAAAGGCGTATTAAGCGGCAAAACGCCTGGTGCAGCAAGTGGTAATGTGTTGGGTGTTGAGCTCGCGCCGGTTGTTGATTTTAGTAAGTTTGGTGAAATCGAAAAACAACCGTTGAATAAAATTAAACGACTCACCGGCAAGTTCTTGCATCGCAATTGGGTGACGATTCCACATGTCACGCAATTTGATGAAGCCGATATCACCGTGATGGAAGAGTTTCGCCAAGAAAATAAAGCTAAAGCGGCAGAAGAGGGTGTGAAACTAACCCCCATCGCTTTTGTGATTAAGGCCGTCGTTGCTAGCTTGAAGGCTTACCCTGTGTTTAATTCTTCATTGGATGCTGGGGGTGAAAATCTCATCCTCAAGCATTATTATAATGTCGGGGTTGCTGTTGACACGCCGAATGGCTTAGTTGTGCCTGTGATTCGTAATGTTGATCAAAAAAGTTTGTTTGATTTAGCTAGAGAACTTGGTGACATCAGCAAAAAAGCACGCGAAAAAGGTTTGGCGCCTGCTGACATGCAAGGCGGCTGTTTTAGTATTTCTAGCCTAGGTGGTATTGGCGGTACCGCATTCACGCCGATTGTGAATTTGCCGGAAGTTGCGATTTTGGGGTTATCCCGTTCTTATCAAAAGCCCGTTTATCACGAAGGTGCTTTTGTCCCACGCTTAACGCTGCCATTGTCTTTGTCATATGACCACCGTGTGATTGATGGAGCAGATGCAGCACGTTTTGTCACCGACTTATCAGCCAATCTCGCTGATATTCGCCGATTATTACTGTAGGAAAAGAGGTAAATATGAATAAGAAAACACAAGCCACAATTGAAACTGATGTTGCCGTTTTAGGCAGTGGCCCTGGTGGTTATAGTGCGGCGTTTCGCGCAGCGGATCTAGGTTTGAAAGTCGTTTTGATCGAGCGCTATGATAATATTGGCGGCGTGTGTTTGAACGTTGGCTGTATCCCTTCTAAAGCTTTATTGCACGCGGCAAAAGTTATCGAAGAAGCTGAAGATATGTCAAATTATGGCATTGGCTTTAGTAAACCAAAATTGGATATCAAAAAATTACATACGTGGAAAGAAAGTGTTGTTACACGCTTGACGGGTGGCTTGAAGGCCTTAGCCAAGCAACGCAAAGTTGAGATTGTACATGGTTACGGTAAGTTCATCTCTTCTAATCAAATTGAAGTAGAAGGCGAGAAAGGTAAAACCACGGTGAGCTTTAAACATGCGATTATCGCCGCGGGTTCATTGCCGGTTAATTTACCCTTTATCCCAGAAGACAAACGAATCATTGATTCTACTGGTGCATTAGAGTTGCGCCAAACCAAGGGTGATATGCTCATCATTGGCGGTGGTATTATCGGTCTTGAAATGGCGACGGTTTACAATGCCTTAGGGGCTGATATTAGTGTGGTTGAATTTATGGATCAACTCATGCCGGGCGCTGATAAAGATCTCGTGAAACCTTTACATAAGCACGTTGAAAAGAACTACAAAGCCATCATGCTTAAAACAAAAGTCACTAAAGTTGAAGCTAAGAAAGACGGCATTTGGGTGACCTTTGAAGGTGACAATGCACCTAAAGATCAATCTGTGCGTTATGACCAAGTGTTAGTCGCAGTTGGGCGTAAACCGAATGGCGCTTTAATCGGTGCCGAAAATGCAGGTGTAAAAATCGATGAACGCGGTTTTATCCCGGTCGATAATCAACAACGGACTAATGTCCCGCATATCTATGCAATCGGTGATGTTGTTGGCCAACCCATGTTAGCACATAAAGCGGTGCCAGAAGGGCGTATCGCTGCGGAAGTGATTGCGGGCAAGAAGCATTATTTTGATCCGAAAGTGATTCCTTCGGTGGCTTATACCGATCCTGAGGTGGCGTGGACTGGTGTCACTGAAACGCAAGCGAAAGAACAAGGCATCAATTATGATAAAGGCGTTTTCCCCTGGGCGGCGAGCGGTCGTGCATTGAGTGTCAATCGCCCTGAAGGTATGACGAAGATGATCTTCGATGCCGATAGTCATCAAGTCATTGGTGCAGGTATTGTCGGCCCTAATGCGGGTGAATTGATTTCTGAAGTGAGTCTTGCGATCGAAATGGGCTGTGATGCTGAGGATCTGAGTTTGACGATCCACCCCCATCCAACCTTGTCAGAATCTGTGATGATGGCGACGGAAATTTTCGAGGGTACCATTACTGATCTATACATGCCGAAGAAGAAAAAGAAAACCACGACGGCGTAGGGTTTTGTTATTCAACCCATGCGTAGCCTTGATAAGCACGCTTGTGTGCGCGCATCAAGGATCGGCATTTGATAACATATTCCCTTGATGCGCCGCTACGCGGCTTATCAAGGCTACGAAACTTTACGGCTTGAGGCGTTCATGTCGCCATAACACTTCTTGGCTACCTGCGTGACGCACTAACACACGTGCCACGACAAACAATAAATCAGACAAACGGTTTAGGTAGATAATCGCAGCGGGATTCACGGCTTCATTTTCAGCAAGGCTCACTACGCGACGCTCGGCACGCCGACATACGGTGCGAGCTAAGTGACAAGCTGCTGCCAACGGACTACCGCCAGGCAAGATGAACTCTTTTAACGCAGGCAAGTTTTCATTGTGGGCATCTAGCCAAGTTTCGAGTGTTGTGCAATCCGCTTCTACTAATGCCTTATGTCCCGGGATGCACAACTCACCACCCAAATCGAACAGCTTGTGTTGGATTTCCGTTAGTTGTGCTGCGATATTGTTTGGTATATTGTCGCCCGCTATTAATACACCAACTGCACTGTTGAGTTCATCGACGGTGCCATAGGCTTCAACTCGCGGTGAATCTTTAGCGACACGGGTGCCATCACCCAAGCCGGTGGTACCCTTATCGCCAGTTTTAGTATAGATTTTTGAAAGTCGATTACCCATGTTTTTTTCCTATTCGCTTGTGTTATAATTAGTCAATTCGCAAGTCAGTTCACGCATAATAGTACGATAAATGCCGAAAAAGCAAAAACCCAAGCATAAATCTAAGAGCAAGGCCAAGCCCGTTCGTGTTCCGCGTGATTTCAAGCTCGACGATGCGCTATTGCGTCCCATGTTCCAGGATGATGTGGATGCAGTTGTGGCGATCGAAGAAGCTAATCAAGAATTCCCGTGGAGTGAAGGTATTTTTCGCGATTGTATCCGCGTGGGTTACCATTGCTGGGTGTTTGATTGGCAGGGTGAAGTTGTTGGCTTTACGATTATGACGACGGCACCAGCGCAAGAGAGTCATATTTTAAATGTGTGCATCAAGCCAGCGTATCAAGGCCATGGTATGGGCTCGCGCTTTGTACATTTGTTATTGAAGTTGTCTCAACATGATGGCGCGGAGGCAGCCTTTTTAGAAGCACGAATTTCGAATAAGCGTGCGCAAGCCTTGTATGAACGCTTAGGTTTTGAGAAAACGGCCATCCGTAAAGATTATTACCCTGATCATAATGGGCATGAAGATGCCATGATCATGACGTATAAATTTGATGAAAAGAAAAAGGGAACGGACGCAGAGCGTCCGTGAGCGTCAAGGTCCCACCGCTGGAGCGATGGGACCAGTGTTAAGGAAGAGCGTCCCCGTGAGCGTCAAGGTCCCACCGCTGGAGCGATGGGACCAGTGTTAAGTCAAGGTCCCACCGCTGGAGCGATGGGACCAGTGTGCGTCCGTGAGCGTCAAGGTCCCACCGCTGGAGCGATGGGACCAGTGTATAAACATGACGTATAAATTTGAAAAAAATAAGCAATAGCAATAAATATGACAACAATCACTCAACATAGCGATAAACGTCGCACTTTTGCGATTATTTCTCACCCTGATGCAGGTAAAACCACACTCACGGAGAAGTTACTTTTATTTGGTGGCGCGATCCAAATGGCGGGTACGGTCAAAGGCCGTAAAGCCGCACGTCATGCGACATCCGATTGGATGGAATTGGAAAAACAACGCGGTATTTCCGTGACTACCTCGGTCATGCAATTCCCCTATAAGGATCGCATTGTGAATTTGTTGGATACGCCAGGCCACGAAGACTTTTCAGAAGACACTTATCGTACGTTGACTGCAGTCGATTCCGCGTTGATGGTGATCGATGCAGTCAAAGGGGTTGAGCCACGCACCATCAAACTCATGGATGTGTGCCGTATGCGCGATACACCGATTCTAACGTTTATTAACAAACTCGATCGCGATAGCCGCGAACCGATCGACTTGCTCGATGAAATCGAAGATATTCTAAAAATACAATGTGCGCCGCTGACATGGCCGATCGGTATGGGTAAACATTTCAAAGGTATTTATCATTTTTATGAAGATAAAATTTATCTGTACGCAACAGGTCAAAATGAACGAGTGCAAGAGGGTGCAGTTATCGATGGTTTGGATAATCCACAACTCGATGAAGTGCTTGGGTCGATGGCAGCAGAGTTTCGTGATGAAATTGAACTCGTCAAAGGTGCCAGTCATGCAGTAGATAGAGAAGCATATTTGCGTGGTGAATTAACGCCAGTCTGTTTTGGATCGGCGATTAATAATTTCGGCATTCGTGAATTGCTGAATGCCTTTGTTGAATTTGCGCCGCCGCCCTTACAACGTGCTTCCCATAGCCGAGAAATTAAGGCCAATGAAGAAAAACTCACGGGCTTTGTGTTTAAGATCCAGGCCAATATGGATCCAGCACACCGTGACCGTATCGCTTTTATGCGTGTGTGTTCGGGGCATTATCAAAAAGGTATGAAAATGCGCCACGTACGCATCAAGCGCGATGTGCAAATCAGTAATGCGGTGACGTTTATGGCCGGCGAGCGCAGTCATGCCGATGAAGCATGGCCGGGGGATATTATTGGCTTGCATAACCACGGGACTATACGTATCGGCGATACCTTTACCCAAGGCGAAGACTTGAAGTTCACTGGTATCCCCAATTTCGCGCCAGAATTGTTTCGTTTAGTGCGCCTCAAAGATCCCTTAAAAGCCAAAGCGCTGCAAAAAGGTTTACTGGAATTATCAGAAGAGGGTGCAACTCAAGTCTTTCGACCACTAAATAGTAATGAATTGATCGTCGGTGCTGTCGGTGTACTGCAATTCGATGTCGTCGCGTTTCGTCTTAAGAATGAATACAATGTGCAATGTGCGTATGAATCGGTATCGGTAGCAACTGCACGCTGGGTGACGTGTGATGACGCTAAGCGTTTTGAAGAATTCAAAAAGAAAGCCTTCGATAATCTCGCCTTAGATGGTGGCGACCATTTTACTTATATTGCCCCTACCATGGTCAATCTCAACTTGATGCGAGAACGTTGGCCGGAAGTCGAGTTTCACGCGACTAGGGAGCATTAGGTGTTTTTATCGCTATAAAAAAATGCCTTTTGACTTGTTTTATCCCCCTGATAATGGAAAGATTGCTTTTGTTTATCCCTATGTTTTTGGGCGTTTCTATGAAGCTCATTATTTAACAATGAGTTAGTTTTAGTTCGGAGCGATAAAATGCAGCGTGATTTAATGGGAAAATTGTTTCAGTGGCGTGACGATCCACTTAGAATGCCGCTGATTTTACGAGGCGCACGCAAAGTCGGCAAGTCTTGGCTGGTCAATGCTTTTTCAGAACACTTTGAACACTTTATTGAACTAAATTTTGATTTGGATGAACAAGCGTGTGAGTTATTCATGGGTAGATTAGAAGTTCAACGCATTTTAGAGAAAATCCAACTCTATAGTGGTACAAAGGTTGTAACTGGTAAGACCTTGTTGTTTTTGGATGAAATTCAAGAGTGTCCTGCGGCATTGAAAATGTTGCGTTATTTTAAAGAGCAGTGTCCTGAATTGCATGTTATTGCTGCTGGGTCATTACTGGATTTCATTTTAGAAAAAGTCGGCATGCCCGTTGGTCGAGTCCAATTTTTATATTGTTATCCGCTATCATTTGCAGAGTTCTTGACGGTATCGGGGCGTGATGATCTACGTGAGTATATTAGCCTCGTCCCACCCCTGTGGGGTGGGACGGTAGACAGCGGGCGCTTCGCGTCCGACAAATAAAGGAACGGACGCTGGAGCGTCCGTGATTTTAAGGCCCCAACCCTAGAGGGTTGGGACCAGTCTGAACGTCCGTGAGTTTAAGATCCCAACCCTAGAGGGTTGGGACCAGTCTGAGCATTAGATGTTTTTATTCCTGGTCCCACCTTCGCCCACACTGGTCCCACCCCTCTGGTGTGGGATCGCATAGCCTCGTCCCACCCCTGTGGGGTGGGACGGTAAACAGCGGACGCTCTGCGCCCGTTCCTTTGAGCGGCGGGCGGTCTGATACGAGCAAATTTTGGACGAGATAAGTTTTTCACTTGCGATTATTTTTTGAGCTGATTATAATTCCACCCCCCCGCCTAATTTTTGGTTAAAAAAAGATCATTGTTGATTGTTAATTTTAAGAGGAATTTAATATGTCTTTCTCATGTTGCCTTACGTTTTTTGACGGTTCAGGAAAAAATTCACCGACGGATGAGCAAGCGCCGTTGCTCATTCAGTCTGGTGAGGATGATAATAAGGATCCTTATGAAAACAAAGGCTGTGTAAGCAAAATAGATGCGGAAGTAGCGTGTTTCTATGTTTCTGCTACCGCAGGTGCAGGTGCCCTAGGTACGTTAATGTACTTCCTTCCATTTTTGATTGGCATGACCACCTGTATGGCGGTAACTGGAGCAGTCACAGGCGGGGCAGTTGGCGCAGGATTGGGTGGTGCTGCGGGTAATCAGGTTTATGATTGCTGTAATTCGCCGGGTAATTCATAATATCGTAGCCTTGATAAGCGCGTAGCGCGCATCAAGGTTTCTTTGATTTGGCTAGACAAACCTTGATAAGCGCCGTTGGCGCTTATCAAGGCGACACTTAGCTTAAATCTTCCAGCAACTTCAACCGCTCTTGCAATTTATCGATCGCTGTTTGTAACTCTTCGACAATCGCTTTTTCTTTAGCGACTACGACAGCAGGGGCTTTGTCGATAAACTTAGGATTGCTGAGTTTGCCTTGTGAGCGGGTTAAATCCTTTTGTAACTTATCGAGTTCTTTGTTGAGGCGCGCATTTTCCGCTGCCACATCGATTAAGCCAGCCATGGGGATCAGAAGTTCCATGTCACCGACTAAGGCTGTCGCTGCAGCGGGGAGTTTGTCACCAGCTTCAACCCAAGTAATATTATCTAAACGTGCGAGTTTGCTCAGCACGGTACGCGTGTTATCTAAGCGTTGCTTATCTTCAGCGCTGCCTTTGTGGAATAAAACTGGCAAGGGTTTACTGGGGGCAATATTCATTTCGCCGCGGATATTGCGCACACCAATGATCACTTGCTTGAGCCAAGCGATATCGGCACTGGCTTCGGCATCAATATTTGCTTTATCGACTTGCGGATAGTTTTGCAGCATGATGGTATCGCCTTTGGCGCCAGCCAACGGTGCGACGCGCTGCCAGATGGCTTCAGTGATATAAGGCATCAATGGGTGCAGTAAGCGTTGTAATGCTTCTAAGATATGCACCAGTGTGTAACGTGTCGCGCGTTTTTGCGCATCGCTGCTATCATCTGACATTAATACGGGTTTGGATAGTTCGAGATACCAGTCGCAGTATTCATTCCAAATGAAGTCATACAAGCTTTGTGCGAGCAAATCAAAACGGTAACTATTAAAATAGCCATGCGCTTTTTCGATGGTGTCTTGTAATAAAGATAGAATCCAGCGATCAGCGACACTGAATTCCATATCTTGATTGGTTAGGCCTGTATCCTGGTCTTCGGTATTCATCAAGACGTAGCGCGCGGCATTCCAGATTTTATTACAAAAGTTGCGATAACCATCTAAACGCCCTAAGTCAAAACGGATATCGCGACCGGTGGCGGCGAGTGCACAATACGTAAAGCGTAAGGCATCGGTGCCAAAGGAGGGAATGCCTTCGGGAAATTCTGCGCGTGTGGCTATTTCAACTTCATCAGCAATATGCGTCTGCATTAAGCTGGCGGTGCGTTTTTTCACGAGTGTCTCTAAGTCCACACCATCGATCAAATCTATCGGATCCAAGACGTTACCCTTGCTCTTCGACATTTTTTGACCTTTGCTATCGCGAATCAAGCCAGTGATGTACACGGTATCGAAAGGTATTTTGCCGGTGAACTTCAAGCCCATCATGATCATGCGTGCGACCCAGTAAAAAATGATGTCAAAACCGGTGACTAATACATGGGTCGGATAAAAGATTTTATAGGCGTCGGTTTCTTGCGGCCAACCTAGGGTGGAAAAAGGCCATAAGGCGGATGAAAACCAGGTATCTAACACGTCTTCATCTTGGTGTAGCTTTACATCATCGGCGAGCTTGTACTTGGTACGGATTGCCGCTTCATCTTGGCCGACATAGACATTATTGTCCCTGTCATACCACGCAGGAATGCGGTGTCCCCACCATAGCTGGCGGCTGATACACCAATCTTCGATATTGTGCATCCACTGGAAATACGTGCGTGACCAATTTTCTGGGACGAATTTAATATCGCCATTTTCTACGGCGGCAATGGCAGGTTCAGCTAAGGGTTTAGCTTTTACATACCATTGTGTCGTGAGGTAAGGTTCTAAGACATCACCAGAACGATCACCGCGTGGGATTTTCAAGCTGTGCTCAGCGACTTTTTCTAATAGCCCGGCAATTTTCATATCGTCAACGATACGTTGACGTGCAGTGAAACGGTCTAAGCCACGATAAGGTTCGGGGCCATTTTCATTAATTTGTGCAGTAGTGGTCAGGATATTAATCATGGGCAAATCGTGGCGTTTGCCGACTTCATAGTCATTGAAGTCATGTGCTGGTGTGATCTTAACGCAACCGGTACCGAATTCAGGATCGACGTAATCGTCGGCGATAATGGGAATAGTACGCCCGGTCAGTGGTAGCTGGACTTGTTTACCAACGAGGTGTTGGTAACGAGCATCCTTAGGATTTACCGCAACCGCGGTATCACCGAGCATGGTTTCTGGACGTGTGGTGGCAATGACGACATGTTCATTACTATCCACGAGTGGATAACGAAAGTACCACAGATGGCCTTGTTCTTCGTGGGAGATGGCTTCGAGATCAGAAACCGCCGTATGTAGTTTAGGATCCCAGTTTACTAAACGTTTGCCGCGATAAATCAAACCTTCATCGTATAAGCGCTCAAACACTGCGGTGACAGCATGTGATAAGCCTGCATCCATGGTAAAACGTTCTTGCGCCCAATCAACGGAGCAACCGATGCGGCGCATTTGTTGGGTAATATTACCGCCAGATTCTTTTTTCCATTCCCACACGCGATCGATAAAGGCGTCACGGCCAAGATCGTGACGAGTTTTACCTTGTGCGAGTAATTGGCGTTCGACCACCATTTGCGTGGCAATGCCAGCGTGATCGGTGCCGACTTGCCAATGGGTGTTTTTGCCGCACATCCGTTGATAACGGATCAAGGCATCCATCAAGCTGTCTTGGAAACCGTGGCCCATGTGCAAGTTGCCGGTGACATTGGGCGGCGGGATCATAATGCAATAGGGTTCGCCTTCGCCGGAAGGGGCGAAATAACCTTTTTCTTCCCAGGTTTTATACCATTGGCGTTCAAGTTGATGGGGGTCGTAAGTCTTATCCATAGCGGTTTTCTTTTTATTTACTCAGATCATGGGTATTGATTTCGCAGCCAGCTTCGCGATAGTGGCGAAAGTGGTTGCGGGCTTGTTTGCGCCAAGCATCGTCGGCGGGGACGATTTCAATGACGCGTTTGAATTGTTGGAAAAAAGCCGGAATTTCATTGTTAAGATTTAACAAGATATCATTGTGGTGTTGTGCAGCTAGACCTTCGCTGATTTGAAGCGGCGGGCGTGGTTCTTGCGCATTGTCTAACTGATTATGTGGTATGAAGGAGGCGTCACTGAAAGTCCATAATAAGTTATCAAAGTAGGTGCTTTCTTCTTTTGAACTGGTATGTACTAAGAGTTGATGGCCGTGTTGATAGGCTTTTTCTAGCAAACGGCAAGCGAAGGGATAACGTGCTTCGATGGCAGTTTGTTTTAATAAGTAAAAATCAACTTGCGGCATGAGTGTTTGCTCTTTTTAATTTGTTTTTCGACTTTGTATTAAGTACTATCTCCCGAATTTTAAGGAGAAAAACGTCATTCCGCACTTGATGCGGAATCCAGAGGCATATTAGTCGCCACCTTAGGTGGCGCTCCTTGAAGAGCGATGTTGCATCGCTCTTTAGGTCGAGCGCATTGCGCTCGACAACTGTGGCTCGCTGCGCTCGCATCTCATATGCCTCTGGACCCCGTGTCAAGCACGGGGTGACGTTGTCGTTTTGTGCTGGGCACGGGGTGACGTTTGTAAGACGGGACTGCTGGAGCATGGCGTTAGTTTTTCTTCTTAGCGCGATTTAATAAATACTGCATGATCATCGGCACTGGGCGACCAGTGCTGCCACGATCAGGGCCCATGCCTGAAGCGGTACCGGCAATGTCTAAGTGTGCCCAGCGATAATCACGCGTAAAACGTGCTAAGAAGCAGCCGGCGACGATACTTTTGGCGCCCATGCCGTTAGAGATATTTTTCATATCGGCGTATTGGCTATCGATTAAGCCTTGGTATTCTTCCCAAATGGGTAATTGCCAAGCACGGTCTCCAGCCTGTTGCCCCGCAGCGATCAAGTCATCGGCCAAGGGTTGGTGGTTACTCATCAAGCCACTGGCTTCAGAGCCCAAAGCAACGATAATGGCGCCGGTCAATGTGGCCATGTCGATAACGACATCGGGTTTATAACGTTTCACATAGGTGAGGGCATCACACAAGACCAAACGGCCTTCGGCATCAGTGTTGAGAATTTCAATGGTTTGGCCAGACATGCTTTTGACAACGTCTTCGGGACGCGTCGCTTCTCCGCTAGGCATGTTTTCCGCAGCAGCGATGACGCCTACCACATTGAGTGGTAATTTTAGGTCGGCGCAAGCTTGGATAACGCCAAATACAGTTGCCCCCCCACACATATCATATTTCATACCGATCATATTGGCGGGTGCCTTTAATGATAAACCACCTGTATCAAAGGTGATACCTTTGCCGACTAAGACGATCGGTTTAGCGTCTTTACCTTTGCTGTCTTTAGCGGCGCCTTTATAGTGTATGCAAATCAATTTAGCCGGCTGTTTGCTGCCACGCGATACCGCAAGCAAGCTGCCCATACCCAGCTTTTTCATGTGTGCCTCGTCGACGATTCGCGTCGTAATAGCTTTGTATTCTTTCGCCATGTTTTGTGCTTGTTTGGCGAGATAGGAGGGGTGGCAAATATTGCTGGGTAAATTTCCAAGATCGCGACAATAGGTCATGCCATCGCTGATTGCTTTAGCTTCGTTGATGGCGAGTTTGGCTTGCTGTTGTGCTTTAGCGCCTGAAACATCGAATGAAAGTTTTTTCAGGGGGCCACGGTTTTCTTTTTTGGCCTTGAGTTGATCGAAGCTATACAAGCTTTGGGTGAGCTGACGCACCATCTGCTGTATGCGCCAGTGTTGATCTTGTTTGCCGGGCTCTAGCTCAGTCAGGTAGCAATGGGCTTCTTTAATGCGTTTTTCTTTGAGGGTAGTGGCGACTTTTTCTATAATTTTACGGAACTTGCGCTCATCTAAGCCGTTACGCGTACCACAACCGACGAGCAAGACACGTTCTGCGGCAATATTGGGGAATTCGGGCAATAATAGGATTTCACCGACTTCGCCACGGATGTCGTCACTGCGCAGCAAGCGCTTGATCAAACCATTGCTGGCACTGTCTAGGGCTTGGGCGCTATCTGTCATTTGATGTTTTTCATAGATCCCGACGATAAGGCAAGCCGAGCGGCACTTCACAGGCTGGGCATTTTTTGCGCTAAATTGCATGGTAACTCCTATAAGTCGTCACTGGTGGGTGATTTTTATGCTGAATCATTACGGCATCTAGGTTAAAATCGTGCAGTTTACTTGATTTGGAAAGAATTTTCAGCAGTTCAGTATGGTTTTGAATATCAATATAGTTGGCGGTCTTTGAGTGATCATTTTTCGGTATTTAGCTAAAGAAGTCTTTACGACCCTGTTTGCGATCACCAGCGTATTGTTGTTGGTCTTCATGAGTAATTTATTCGTGCGTTACTTAAGTCAAGCCGCTGAGGGTAAGTTTGCCGCCGCAATTATTTTTAAGTTGCTAGGTATTCAAATACCCTATCTCTTGGGGCTGCTATTGCCGCTAGGCTTTTTTCTCTCAGTCTTGCTTGCCTATGGGCGGCTGTATGCCGATGCAGAAATGACGGTGATGATTGCCTGCGGCATGAGTAAAGCGCGTTTGATCATGATGAATATGTTGATGGCAACGGGCTTGATGCTCATCGTCGCCTATATGATGTTTTATCTCAACCCGCATTTATTAGCCTACCGTAATGATTTAATTGCACAAGCTAAAGCGCAAGCGGCCACTTCAGTGATTTTTCCTGGGCGTTTCCAAGAAATTAAAAATGGTCAACAAGTTTTTTACATTGCAGATCTTTCTAAAGAACATAACCAGGCTGAAGGAATCTTTTTTGCGCAAGAACGTGAGCCCGATGCGCCTGATGTGGCGCAGGTCACGGCCAGCAGACCTAACTCTACGGCGGCTAAGCAAGCTACGGCGCAAGCAGCGCATCCGACTTGGATTGTGTCATCAGCTAATAGTGGGCACCAATATACGGATCCAAACACCGGGGCAGAATTTGTCGTGGCTGAAAATGGTTTTCGTTATGATGGTGTGCCTGGACAAAAGGATATGAAGATTACGCAATTTCATCAATTTGGTATGCGCATGAAGCAAAAAGCTAAACCATTTCGTACCAAAGAAAATGCAATGCCGACAGGTAAGATTTGGGACGGGGCAGGCAAGAATCCACGTTATATGGCAGAATTGCAATGGCGAATTTCCATGCCTTTGGCGACGTTGATTTTGGGTCTACTATCGGTGTCCTTAAGTAAGATTGATCCGCGGCGCGGTAAGTACACGCAATTATTACCTTCGGGATTAGTATCAATTGTGTATGCCAATCTATTATTCGTCGCACGTAACTTAGTGAAAGGCGGTGATGTGCCGAGTTTTCTTGGTATGTGGTGGGTGCATGTTATTTTTCTTAGTCTAGCGTTGGTGTTGCTTATCAATCGCCACACCTGGTCGCGTTGGCGAAAAAATATGCGTAACTGGCGCAATAAAAACAAACCCTTAACCATTGTGGAGCAAAGTGAGTGAGAATTTTACAGTTCTACATTGGGCGTACTATTTTATCGACGATTGTTTTAGTGTTGTTGTTGTTAACGGGTTTGTATATCTTTGTTTTATTTGTGAATGAGTTAGATCAAATTGGGCAAGGTACGTATACCGTGAGTAAAGCAATTGTGTATGTGTTTATGTGTTTGCCGCAACAGATTTATCAGTTTTTTCCTATGGCTGGTTTGGTTGGTGCATTGATGGGCTTGGGGCTATTAGCCTCGAATAGTGAGTTGATTGTCATGCGCGCTGCCGGCGTAACCTTGGGGCAATTGACTTGGGCGGTGATGTTAACGGCATTGGTGTTAGTATTAGTGGTGACGGCAGTTGGCGAGAGTATTGCGCCAGATTTGTATGGCAAGGCGCAAATGTATAAGACCATAGCAACCAATGGCAACCAAGCATTGATTACGGATCAAGGGATATGGATCCGTGAAAAAGAATCGTTTATTCATATCCAGTCAGCGCAGTCTAACCATCATTTACAAGGGATTACAACCTATAATTTTGATGGCAATAGCCGCATGCTATCGATGTGTTACGCCGAGCATGCTGATTATCATCATCGTCGCTGGAAGATGCGGGATATTGTGTGTAATGAGATTAATCCGAAAAATAATTATGTGACGGTCGTGCACAAGAAAATCCAAGCGTGGGATGTGTCATTTAATCCTAAGATGTTAGCGATTGCGGATATTGATTCCGACCCAGCCAACATGAATTTGGTGAAGCTATTTATCTATATACGTTATCTTAAGCATAATGATTTAAGTGCAGCGACTTATGATTTGTCCTTCTGGCAGCGGGTATTTCAACCTTTGGCTACGGCAGTCATGATGTTTTTGGCGATCCCTTTTATTTTTGGGCCGCTGCGTACGGTACCAATGGGCTTTCGTATTTTATCGGGGATTGTTGTTGGGTTTGGTTTTTATATCATGAATCAATTCTTTGGTCCGATCAGCTTAGTCTATCGTTTGCCACCATTTTTTGCGGCAGGGTTGCCGATTCTTTTATTTGCGGGTGCGGCGTATTGGTTAATGCGGCGTGCACGTTAGTGAGATTTAGGTAGCTTTACCATGGTACTGTGACTGAGACGATCGTACAACGTCTGTTTTTTCCCATCGCACAACATCCATAGCAAACCAATAAAAAATACCACATTGCAAGCCAGTGCTAAACCAAAACGCCAACAGGCTTGTATGAACGTCAGGCTTGTGCCGTTGTCGTTGCGCACCTGAAGGCGCCAAGCGCGCATACCAAGCGTCTGCCCACCATGACTGCAAAACCAAGCATAAAAGACGAGCCAAATTGCTAAGAGGTAAAATTTATAAAAGTAATTTGTGGCGGGGATCATTTGGCCGCCAGTTAAGGGTAAGAGTAAAGCGGTGGCAAGCATCCACAGGGCGATTACGATAAAGAAGTCATATAACATGGCACTGAGACGGCGCGGGAGGCTGGCGGGTGACATTAACCCTCCAACAACAATTTCTCAGCGCGGTTAAGGCTAGTTTGCGAACCACAGAGTACTAAGACGTCATCCGCGCGTAACTCAGTTTCTGGCTCAGGCGCTGGGCCACGAATACCACCACGCCGTATGGCGGTTACTGTGATGTTTGCCTCATCCAGATCGAGTTCACCGAGATTATGACCAATGGCATAGCTGCCTTTCGGTAAGTTAACAGCCATCAGTTGTTCGCGATCAGGATCGCCTTCGTCGAGGGCAATCGATTCTTGATCGGGGAAGATTTGGCGCAATAATTTATAGCGATCGCCTCGCGCTTCACGTGTGATACGCAAGACCCGGGATGGCGGAATACCCATAAAAACTAACAAGTGTGATGCGATAGCCAGACTGGCCTCAAGCGTTGCGGGGATAACTTCAGTCGCACCATTTTCTTGTAATTTACTCAGTTCCGCATCATCACGGGCTCGTACTAAAATTGGCATGTGAGTTTTATATTTGCGAACCTGTTGTAAGATTTTAAGAGCTCCCGAGACATCTTCAAAACTGATGACCAATGCTTTCGCGAACTTTAAGCCCGCTGCGGCGAGCATTTCTAAATTGGTGGAATCACCATAGGTGACACGATCACCGGCGAGTTGGGCGTTTTGCACGCGCGAAGGGTCTAAGTCCATCGCGATATATTCGATGCCTTCGCTCTCGAGCAAGCGCGCGATGTTTTGCCCGACACGACCGTAGCCACAAATAATAACGTGTTGTTCGAGTCCGTGTGCGGCGTGTTCTACTGATGATTTGACGACATTCTCGTCGGTCTCGGCGCCGCTCTCTTCGGGAAAAATTGACTCAACCAGTTTACCGCTGTAACGGATCATTAATGGTGACAACAGCATACTAAACAGGATTGCACCGAGGACGATTTGGCTGAGCTCAGGTTTGAGAATATTACCGGCCATGGCCAATGATAAGAGAGCAAAACCAAATTCACCACCGTGTGCCAATACTAAACCGGTACGAAGTGCGATGGGATTTTTGTTGCCAAGTAAGCGACACAAGCCGAAGATAACTAAAGTTTTTACGACGATTAATACAAAGAGTAATAGTAGCACCCATTGCCAAATGTCTGGTAGGGAGCGAATATTCAGAAGCATACCAATCGTAATGAAAAATAAGCCTAGCAAAACGTCGCGGAAAGGACGGATATTGGCTTCCACTTGGTGGCGGAATTCGGTTTCGCCTAGCATCATGCCCGCTAAAAATGCGCCCAGTGCGAGCGATAAACCCATGTCTTCAGTTAACCAAGCAGCAGCAAGTGTGACCAACAACACCGAAAGTGTGAATAGTTCCATTGAGCGTGAGGCGGCGATTTCATGAAAGACGGGGCGCAGGATCCAACGCCCGATGGCGAGGATGAGTAACATTGCTGCGGCACCTTTGCCCATTGCCCAAACCAGCGGCATGAGAATAGGTTGGGCATCGGGGCCAGCACCTAAACTGGGGATCAAGATTAAAAAGGGGATTACTGCTAAGTCTTGGAACAATAGGATGCCGACGGCATTCTCACCATGACTGGTGTTCAATTCCAGTTGATCCGTCAATTGCTTAATGACAATGGCCGTCGAAGACATGGCAACGATGGAACCGATGACGATGGAATCGTTTAGAGTTTGTCCAAATATCATCGCAATGCCAACGGTAACAGCGGTAGTGATTAACACTTGTAGCCCACCCAAACCGAGCACGAGGCCGCGCATGGCGATCAACTTAGAAAGAGAGAACTCTAAGCCTATGGTGAACATTAAGAAGACAACGCCGAATTCGGCGAGTTCGTGAGTGGCTTGAGTCTCAGGAATCCAGCCTAAACCGTATGGTCCAACCAATAAGCCGACGAATAAATAGCCTAAAATCGGCGGTAAATTGATGCGACGGAACATGATCACGATGACGACTGCCACGCTGAGTAGGATTAGGACACCGTCTAGTATGCTAAATTCCATGTTTTTCCGTCGAAAATAGATAGGTTATCAAAAGCAGCTAAAGATTAAACAATCTGCTTGTTTTTGTAAATAGCAGAATTTGTTTTTGGAACATTTTCTTTTAGGTTTGAAATATGCAAGTGCCGCTGGAACTCGAGCTTGCAGGTTGTACAGTGTGAGTGTGTAGCGTAGATGATATTCCGCTGGCTTGATAGCCAGGTGGTGGGCTAGCGTAAAAATACGTGGTTGCGGGGATAGGATGTTGTTGTTGCGCAGTTAAGCTGTACGGCTGGGCCCCCGAGGGTGTTGTTGCAGTGCTAGGCGCTTGCTGAGTGGCTAGGGCGCTTTGAAATTCAAGCAACTGCGTAGCGGTGCGCCCCAGCTGAATACGATAGTGTGCTGCGTGGCTTTGTTGATCCAAAGGTTTGCCATTACACCAATGTTTCCCAAGTCGTCTGTAATGTGCGCGAGCAGCATCGCGCTGAGCTTCCTGTTGGCGTTTGACGTTGTTTATCTGTGTTAGTGCAGCGCCTAATTGCTCATTGATAGAAAAAAATAAAAAATCTTGATGCTCGAGTAACGTTTGTGACAAAGCTCTACTCTGGCAGGCAAGGGCATTGTTAGGCAGTTCAAAATGATGCGCAATGTCAGCGAGTAAATTAATCCAAGTTTGTGCGCGGGCTAAATTATCACGTGCATCATTGAGGTGTTGGCTAAAGTTGTAGAGTGAAGAAATTGCCAGCTTTGGAACTTTGAACTTGGTTTGTTGCAGCGTGATGTGAGCTTGGGCGAGTTGGGCTTCGACCATGCCACAAAAAGAAAGGGTTAATCCCCAGAGGCGGTCGATTAATAATGTTGGATCAGCGGCTGTCGTTTTACCTTCTACTATAATTTTAAAAACCTTTTGTGGCCCAGGCATTGTTAATGCTTGAGCTAATAGACCGTCGAAATTAAACTCAAGTGCGCTTGGATGGCACATGCTAGCAGGTATGACAAAACCCAGTTGCTCACGCAGAGCCATCAGCATGTCAACTTTCTGCAGGCGAAATTGAGTGCCGATTTCCTGGAGCTTTGTGGTGGGGGCCATTGTGGTTTTGTTACGCTGAAAGGCATTCAGTGCCTTGTGGATAGGCGTTGATAACGGCGTAAAATAAGTATCTATTGGATTTGTTAGCTTTGCGACATCAGCTTCGAGTGTCTCGAGGCTAGGAACGCTACCTGTGCTTGTTGAACCTGCTGCTGAGGAGCTGCTGCTGGAGGCAAGGGTGGCTGTAGTGCGTTTACTACTGCTTAGAGGCTTTGTGCGTTTCGTATCAAACTGTTTGAGGAGGGTGTCGAATGTTTTTTGGTACTCTTGGCGTTGTTTGCTGCGTTCTTCTGTTTGTGATGCTATATGGCACTGTGTGCTTGTTAGTAATTCTTCACACAGCATTTTGTTTTTGCGGCAATGAGTGAATGTGCCGCCACTTCTAAGCTTTTCGGTGACCGCTTGATACAGCTTTATGTGAGTATCTATTCGAGCTATGGTGATGTCGATGTTATTACGTTCTTCGGCGTTGAGTGTATCAGCACCTGAAAGCTGTGTGCCGCCTAACAAGGTGATTAATTGTTTGGTGAGCTGTAAAATGGTTATATTGTTTTGTGCAAGTTCGATTGCTGCATTTAATCCATGCAAGCGTTTATTGATAAGGTTGAGCTTGGTTGTTAGTAAGCGCGCTATTTTCTTCAGGTTGGGAGTTTTGCTATGTTGAAAAATGTATTTGACTTCTTTGTCTATCCTCCTGCAGTGGTGATCATGTAACTTGCTGCGTGTGCGTTCTTGTACAAGTAGCGATTCTATCTGACGGATGCAGGCATTACTGAGAACTGACATTGTCATGATCAGTGCAATAAAACTGCGTTTGGTTTCTGCTGAGCGCCAGTCAATCTTTTTGAGTAAGGTTTTGAGTTCTTTGATATGGGTGATGGTCTTAGGGATATCAAGTGTGAGTTGACCCGTTTTAGCGCCGTGTGCGAGTGCAGAAATGGTATTACGATGAGCAAGATACAGACCGAGGTTATTCGTCTCACCATACTCAATATAGCGCTGTAAAACAATGTCGCAGTAGGCTAAAGCGGCCTTGTATTGTTTGTTTAGAAAAGCGAGGCGACCACGGCGCTGGTAAAGTACAATAACTCTATCAGGTGCTAGGGTAGCATTGCCACTATTGTGTTTTTGTAATAAGACTTCACTAATTGACCATTTGTGACGATTGGTTTCTTGATCAAGATAATCAGGATCTTGTTGCTCTAGGCAATCGAAAAGCGCCCATAATTTTAAAGCATCGAGTGTCTGTAATTGGGTGAAATCAATTAGGATAGATTCCTGAGTTTGCAAATCGAGCATGTAGTAGGGGCCACCGTCGCGATAGAAGACATAGCCTTTTTGAGAGGATGGAACTTGTGCGCGCATATGCTTGATTAAGTCGGCGTCTTCTGATGTTAATCTTATCGCTGCAGGCAATGCAGATTCGCGACGAATAGCAGCGACAATTTTTTGAGTGCTGGTAGCCTTTGCGGTTGGCTCTTCGGTTTGGGATTGTTTTTGTTTATTGGCTTTGCGTTGGCGTCGCTTCGCTGCTGATCTAGGCGGTTTTCTCTTCCCTGGCATAAGCTTTAGCTTGTGGCTATTGTTGCGACATAACGCGTTGGGTCTGCAACCTTTGCTTGTGCAAAACCTTGTTTACGCAAATAACAACTATCGCAACGCCCACAGGCTTGGCCATCACTATTAGCTTGGTAACAGGAGACTGTTAGTGCGTAGTCCACGCCTAGTGCGATACCTTGGCGTATGGTGTCGGCTTTTGAAAGATCTAAAAGTGGGGTGTGGATTTGAAAGTTACGGCCTTCGATACCTGCTTTTGTGGCTAAGTCAGCCATGTGTTGAAATGACGCAAAATAATCAGGGCGGCAATCAGGATAACCTGAGTAATCCACGGCGCTTGCGCCGATAAAAATATCACGAGCGCCGAGTATTTCTGCCCAACCCAGGGCAATGGATAAGAAGATCGTATTGCGCGCGGGAACATAAGTCACAGGGATGTCATCAGTGTCTCGATAATCGGGCACCTCGATTGCTGTGTCTGTTAATGCAGAGCCACCAAATTGAGCTAAGGGTAAATTGAAAATGCGGTGTTCTTCTGCACCGAGTGTTTGTGCGATGTTACGGATGGCATTAAGTTCAGCATGATTGCGTTGGCCATAGTCAAAAGAAAGAGGATAGCAACGATAACCTTGTTGTTTGGCAATGGCAAGGCAGGTTGTGGAATCGAGCCCACCCGACAGTAATATGACGGCCTTTTGTTGATTTGTATCCATGGCATCTATCCTAAGTTTGTTTTACATATTGTACTCGAATTGCTATGTCACTCCAATTTATTGCTTGACACGCGATGCAAAGTTAAATATTTTTGTTCTGAGATATCAAAGATAACAACAAGAACAAAAGGATATCGTTATGTGGAAAAAACTTATCTCTGAAATTCTTCAGTCAGAAGATTACACAATTGAACGTATTGCGGAAGACGTTGGCGTTACCGGCAGTTGTATTCATCGGATTATTGATGGTCGCACGAAACAACCGAGTTATCGGATTGGCACGCGTTTGTTAGTGTTACATATGCGCGTGCGACGTGATTGTTACGGACAATTACCGGCACCACCATTACCTGCTAACTGCCACGAACGCAGTCGTTTTCGTGCTAAACGTGATGCGAGTTAGTATCTAAGGTATTGTCGTGCCGTATAAACTGCTGTTTTCGTAGTGCTGTTTGAAAAAGCGTACAAACACCATGCTAACGGCAGCGACGGGTAAGGCGAGTAATATGCCGATAAAACCAAAGAGTTCGCCACCCGCCAGTACCGCAAAAATCACCGCCACGGGATGTAGGCCGATCTTGTCGCCGACAAATAATGGCGTGAGCAACATGCCTTCAATGCCTTGAGCGATGGCAAATACCAGCACCACATAGCCTAGGTGGATGGCATCGTGAAATTGGAAAAAGCTGGCAATACCGGCTGCCACAATACCGATGATAAAACCGAGGTAGGGTACGATGCTGACTAAGCCTGCTACCATACCGATGAGCAAGGCGAGATTAATGCCGATAATACTCAGACCGACAGAGTACAACACGCCTAGGGCAATCATTACCATCAATTGACCGCGCAAGAAGGCGCTTAAGACCTCATCGCATTCATTGAAAAGTTTGACGACGGTGGGTTCGATGCGGCGTGGTAGTAAGCCACGGACGTTGTCGAGCACATGATCCCAATCACGCAAGAGATAAAACATGACGACGGGCGTTAGTACCACGTTTGTCAGCCACGCGATAATGACAAAGGTTGATTGAGAGATGGTTTTCCATAGACCTGAGGCAATGCCGCCGGCCTGTTGCCAATTCGAGCCGAGAGTTTGTTGTAATTGTGTGGTATCGAAGCTGAGGTTGGTATCAAAATGCAAATTCAACCATGGGAGTAGGCTGTCTTGTAACCACGCTTGGATTTTTGGCAGGCTAGCGATTAGTTCGCTGATTTGTTTTTCTAATAATGGAATTAAAATGAGCAATAACACAGTGATAATCGCGAAAAATACAATGAATACAATAGTGACTGCCAAGGTGCGGGGTAATTTCCAGGCTTGCAGACGGTTAACAATGGGGTCGAGTAAATATGCGAGCAGGGCGCCAAGAAAAAAGGGCGTTAGCATGGGCGATAAGAGATAGAGCAGAATAAAAAAGACGATACAGCCGCTTACGAAAAGCCATTTTGCCGTGGTGCTCATTACGTGACATTCCTTTGTTGTATGGATGCGGTAGGATAGCATGAAGTGTATAGATGATACATGAGCAGGTTGAGGGTATCGTTCGCTCAGGTAAGGTTGCCAGAGGCTTATCGGTGTTCAAGCAGTAGTAGTAGGACTGAGTTGGCAAAAAAATTTCAGTGTAGAGGCAAGGTGACGCGAACGGTACGAGAGACGGGCGGAGTGTATAGAGGATACATGAGCACGTTGAGGGTATCGTTCGCGTCAGATTGGCCTACAATGGAATTTACTATCTACGAAGTGATCATCTAGAAAAAGAAAAGTGGGTAGGAATCAATCCTTGTTCCCTACCCACTTAAGACGTGGCTTGCAGACGAAGAGTCAAGCTTTCCCTATCAAATATCCTTTTTAATAGAGTCAGCAGCTACCACTCACAGACACGGTGTGCGGCCAATACATTCCTTGTATTGGCCGCGAAATCTCAATGCTTTACCTTATGGACTTTTCTAATGAGGCCGTTAGTGCTTTTATAATCATCAAACATCTTTTTGGCTAAACCAAAGTTGTTAGACTGTAAACAAACAATAATCTTCCTTTGTAAGTTATCAGGCAGTTCTGATAAAAATATTCGTTCTTTCATGTCAATTCCATTCGTTTGAGTTGTTAATGGTCGTTATTGTATCAGGGATTTTTTTTATGCAAATGAGCTAAAGATTAAACTCTTGTGAGACATTGTCCATTGTACAATGGGAATATGTCTAGTTAGGCATGCTTTCTGTCAGTTCACCTTAAGTATTGCGTCATAACATCATGATTTTATGACGATTTTATCTTTTATGCCAGGAGTTTTTGTAACCGTTTGAAAAATATAGACTTTTCTTTTTTTTGGGGCGTCGCCTTTGCTTTTTGTACGTATTTCAACAAGATACAACTGTAGTCGTAGTACGATTTTTCGTGTGACGTACGTATTACAGTTTTTCCGTAGCTACCCTAGCGAGCTGTACACTGAAAATGTGTCCGGCTTGCCACAATCACTGCCAATAACAATCCAATAGGGAGCATTATGAGCAATTTATTGAGCTGCGCGTTTGATAAGCTATGACCATGCACTAAATGGGCATGGGCGATGGTATGGTTTGCGAGTATCCCGATCACGATTTGCATGATGGTGCCTATGCCGATATTAATAATGACGGCGATACTGTTCAAAATGCCACTTTCACGTGTGTCGCACATTTTGCAAATCTGGGTGAATGCTAGATAGTTTGCGCTGCAAAAGAAGCCGAGCGTAAACATAGCGATCGATAACGCCGTTAAGCTATGGATGCCTGCAAAGAGGATGTAGAGCATTGCAATACTGGCGAGAGCGGCACTAAACATCATGATACGGCGAGCGCGAATATAGTCACTGAGCCAATTTATCAAAAGATAGCCAGGGATTTGTCCAACCCAAACCCAAGCGGTGATTGTACTAGCTGCAAAATTAGTTGTGTGTTCGGTTATTGAGAAATACGGTACTGCCCAGAGGCCCGCAAACGCGACGATAGGGCTATTTAATAGGCCTGCAAAAATGACCAAACGTAGATAGTTGGCGTTAACTAAATATTTCCGCAATGTGTCTAGTACGGGAGCATGGGTTTCAAGATGCTTAGGATCATGTCGTGGGGTACAAAACCAGATGGCGGCCATAATTAAGAGTATGATAACCATCATGATAAGAATAGTGTTATGCCAACCTGTTTGTTTGACGAGATAAGCCAACAGTGTTTGGCCTTGTACACCACCAACGGCGCATAACATGCCCGTGAGTCCGACGTATAAACCATGGCGCTTGGGCTTGAAGTACAAGCTAATCGCTTTTAAACAACCCAATAAGATGAAGGCAGCGCCTGCACCCATAATAAAACGTGCGACGATAGCCAGAGAGTAGCTATGTGCCTCAGCGAAGATGGCACAGCCGAGCGCTATAATAGCTGCGGCGACAACCATGACTTTGGTGAGATTATAGCGATCTAATAGATGGCCGGCGGGTAATTGCATCAAGACGTAGGCAATATAGTAACTGGCGGTGATGATGCCGATGCCTTGGGCCTTAATGGAAAAAGCCTGCATAAGACTTGAGGTCATAACGCTAGGAGAGACCCGTAAAGTAAATTCGACTAAAAAGAATATTGCGAAGATTAACCAAGCAATAAAATAGAGTATTTTAACGCGCTTAAACATTTCAACACGCCCTCGGTACTACTAACACGTTGTTAGGCAGTTTCTCACCAAATATTAATCCCAAATAACCAACATAACCTGCTGATAATGTAAAAAATTGCGCTATTTTGTTTGCGCGCGCGAATTATATGGTAAAAATTGAACAACAGCAATACAAAAAAGTAAATATCTGGTCGAAAATAGAGAAGAATTTCCTGCAAGCTAGGCTGTGAAAATAGGAGTTTAAGCCTAGTTATTGGCTGTCGTGGATTAGTTGGATGAGGCGGGAGGTAGGGGCCCGGGTCAGCGTTACGTAACATCGCCCGGGCCTGAGGAAAAAATACCTAATATTGTCTTTACCCGCGTACAGCCAATACAGCGCATTCCGCATGGTGCATCACACCATCAGCAGTCGAACCCAGTAAATTGCCCAAACCATGGTGGGGGTGTGAGCCAACAATAATTAAATCGACCTTTTGTTTTTTGGCGAGGTGGACGATTTCATGTTTTGCTGGGCCTTTTTCGATCCACAAATCTGCTAGGGGTACTTCTAACTCTTCGCCGAGTTCAGAGAGTTTGTTTTTCGCATCATTGATGATTTGGTTTTCGATGTCAGCAGCACCAATATAGCCCATGGCATAACTGGGGATAGGTTCAACCACATGCACAATGCTTAACTTGGCGCTCAGTTTTTCGGCTAGGGAGAGCGCTTGTCGGGCGGTATGTTTGCAATTTTTGCCCAAATCAGTGGCGAGTAGGATATGTTGGTAAGGTTGCATTATAGACGCTCCATTTGCTGACTTATTTAACCCTGGATTATACGCATTGCCTGTAGAGTAGGGTAGTGATTTAGATCAAGTTTGGGGTTATCCTGGGCTTCAGCACTAACCGACAATAAGACAACATAAATCATATTATTCTGAGGCCACTTTCACACAGGCTCGCACTTGTAGTTGGCGAAAATCGAGAATATGGATTTCTTTGCGATTGACTTGCAGGATTTTTTCTTCTTGCATTTGGGTAAAGATACGGCTGACAGTTTCTGTGGCTAAGCCTAAATAATTTGCCATATCTTGGCGTGACATACTTAAATTAAACTGCACGGCTGAGAACCCACGTTGTGCGAAGCGTGACGATAGGGCTAACAGTAATGAGGCGACACGTTCATCGGCATTGCTATTGAGGTTCACATTACTATCAGGGTTAAATTTATGACTCATGATTTTGATCAGTTGGCGTTGCAGGTTTGGGATGTTGCCAGCAAGCTGCAATAAGCCATTAAACGGGATTTCACACACAGAACTGGTTTCTAAGGCGATGGCATTTACTTGATGTTGATCGCTTTGAATGGCGTCGAAGCCCATTAATTCTCCTGGTAAATAAAAACTGGTAATTTGTTCTTTGCCATAATAGGTTGGCATGATCGCTTTGAAGGAACCAGAGTGCACCGCGTACAGTTTTGAAAATGAGTCTCCGACGTTAAACAGGGTTTTGCCGCGTTCGAGGATCAAGCGCTTTTTGATGATGCTGTTGAGTGATTCCATTTCTTGCGGAGCGAGGCTCACCGGCAAACACAGCTTTGCTAAGCTGCAATTCTCGCAAGCTTGACGGAATTCCTTACAGGTTGTTGGTAGTTCACTCATTTGTGGTGTCCGATTTTTTTGTTGCTCATCATTCAGAGTGGATTCCACGCCCGTCATCCTGAGCGTAGTGAAGGATCTCTACGCCTTTCTACGCAAAATCAATAAGATCCTTCGCTACGCTCAGGATGACGAAAATTGCACCCCAAAAGCTGACATCTCAGTCTAGCTATTATATCATCCTGCCATCGAGTTAGTTAAGGAAAACCCATGGAAGTCGCCGTCTTCAGTAGTAAATCTTATGATGAATGTTATTTGACCGAAGCCAATCAGGTGTATCAGCATGAATTACAGTTTTACAGCGCCCACCTGAATCCTGATACCGTTAGCCTTGCCGCCGGCGCATCAATAGTATGTTGTTTTGTTAATGATTGTTTAAACGCACAGGTGCTAAGTGCACTCGCCGCGCAAGGGATTAAATTCATTGCACTGCGCAGCGCTGGCTATAATCACGTCGATTTAGATGCAGCCAAAGCCTTAGGTATCAAAGTCGCAAGCGTGCCAGCTTATTCACCGTACGCCGTAGCTGAACATGCCGTGGGCTTAGTGTTGGTATTAAACCGTAAAATTCACCGCGCGCATACACGGGTGCGCGAAGGGGATTTTTCGTTGCATGGTTTGTTGGGTTTTGATCTGCATGGCAAAACTGTAGGGGTGATCGGCACCGGTAAAATTGGGTCGGTATTCGCGCGTATTATGCAGGGTTTTGGATGTCACTTGTTAGGTTATGACATTGTAGAAAATGCCGAGTGCTTGCAACTCGGCATGCAGTATGTCGAACTTGATGAGTTGTTAAAGCAGTCAGATATTCTCAGTTTGCATTGTCCGTTAACCCCCGAAACGTTTCATTTGATCGACGTGCAAGCGCTGGCAAAAACAAAACCTGGCGTAATGATCATCAACACCAGTCGCGGTAAAATCATTGATACGGTTGCGGCCATCGATGCGCTTAAACGTCAACATATCGGTTATTTAGGTTTAGATGTTTATGAAGAAGAAGCCGATCTGTTTTTCGAAGATTTGTCGGATCAAATTATTCAGGACGATGTGTTTGCGCGCTTGCAAACATTTCCGAATGTATTAATCACTAGCCACCAAGCCTTTTTCACCAAAGAAGCCGTGCGTAACATCGCTGCGACTACATTAGCGAACATTAATGCCTTTGCCACAGGGCAGGGTGAGTTGCATTTGGTGGGGTGATTTGGTCATCCTGAGCTAACCTATCCCCACGAATAAAGCCTTAAAGTAGCCTACTGTCTTCTAGTCAAGCTCATATGTAGCCCGGATAAGTTGCGCAGCAACGTCATCCGGGAACAGCAATCGCAAACAACCTCCCCGGATGACGCGCGTGCCGCGCTTATCCGGGCTACGGCTTACGTAGGAACAAATGCTAAGGTAGCCTTGATAAGCACCGTAGGTGCGCATCAAGGCTACATCTGGGTTTGACGCAAAGACAGTAGTCTACAAAACGCGTTATTGAAGATTCACGCCTAGAAAAAGCAAGAGGCGCATTGTGGTAAGTTGCTATCAAGTGCGGAGATGAATCTCATTGGTCGCATGACTCAAGTGATTCACACAGTGCTGCGTATTCAAGCTCAATCGATTAAACCCAGGCAGCAAATCAAACCCCTCGCAACACCATACAAACAAAGCGTTAATGCAAAAACTATTTTTGCTGGAGTGGTATAGAGAATTTTTGCTTGAAAATTTTATGAGCTTTTGCTAAGTTAACGAACAGAATTTCTGTGGCGATATGGATACACAAGCGCTTTGTGCTATTTATACCAACCGCGTAAAGCCACTTTCATTATTCTAATTCTATCAAGGATGAATTATGTCACGTGCATGCACGTGCTTTTTTGATTTATTGAGGTTTTTATTATGCATCAAACTCGCCGCCGTCAAAACACCGAACCCTATCAATCTCTACCCGAATTTCAAGAAAATATTAATACTCTGCTTGGCGATGTTGTAACGAGGGGAGCATCACGCACCTGTTTGAGTCTTTTCTTTTGTTGCTGTGGGCCCCGTTATACATATACTGCAGAAGCACAAAAGGCGCGGGAACTGTTGACTATGGTTAAGCACGTAGTGAACGTTGATGCTTCATCTCGATTGGTTAGAGTAACGAGCCGGGAAGAATTGGTTCCGTTAGCTGCGGGATCGTCCTCTGCATCTTACTCTGATGCCCCCAAGCTGGGTACTGCTTCTAAAATAGCCCTGCTATTGGTCGCGTATAAGCAATCTTTACAACGTACAGTGAGCGCTAGGGATTTAGTTCGTGGTGGTGGTAGCCATTCTAACTTGGTGACGGCTCTTGATACGTTGATTGCGAGAGGGGTGGATGTGAATGCTGAGCTTTCTGTTGGGTTAAAAGTTTCTCTCTTACTGTTTTCGTTTGCAAAACCTCACACAGCTGGTCATCCAGCAACTGATACTTATCAGCAGCTCTCGAGTACTCCGACGTACCAGGACGAAATTGTTAGCGCACTTTGTAGTCGTGATCCACTGACTATTGTACCTAGGCTGCTTAATAATTACGAAAAGCCTAGTGGGAGTAGAACTACTAATCCATTTGAGTCAATAGAAAATCACTATGCGTCCGCATCGTTGCGGAGCGCACCTGCGCGCGCTTCCCAAAGTATCGTTGTTCCTCCTCAGGACGGTAAGCGTAGTGGTGATACAGGGAGTTTCCAGGTTGGTACGTTTGATGAGGGTGCTTCGTTTGATCATCTGGGGACGAGCTTTATAGCGACTCCTACAACCCACAGTGATGCTGGAAAAAGCTATAGTTACGACAGCAGTTCATCAAGCCCATCATCGTCTTACTAGTTAGCCAGCAATGGAAAAACAAGATAGAAAGCAAAGCGTTTTTTGCATTTTTATTAATTTGTTTTTAAATTTTCTCATGAGCCCCTAGCTACGCGTAAACTGCCAGTCAACTCACGGTGTTTTTGTTGCAAAACTTTTCGAGTTGTGTAGAATAAACTGCATTGTAAAGTTTTATTTACCTAGTAGGTGAAAATGGGTAAGTAAAAACAAGTTTCTGTATTTACCATCATAGATGAATGCCTGTCGAAGCCGGCAGCATCAGTTAAAACGATGTATAGTCCTGGTATAGCGCGCGAATAAATAAGAATAAGCTACCAGCTAAGCATCAAACCGCTTTATACTTTAATAGGCATGGACGCCATTAAGAATTACTGCGTTAGCGCGTGTTTTCGCGTTAACGCTTCTCGTATGAGTGGGGTAACTAAACTAATGATGGCAAATATGAGCAACAATTTCTCACATGCCAACTGTGCCGCTGGTGACATTTCGAGTCGCATCTTCGTTAGCGGGCAACACCTCCAGTTATCCAACCTTTCAAACCTATTTAGAAAACACCTAAGGGGTAGTCAAGCATGAGTACAGGTGACACTTTATCAAGACGGACTGTAACTGATTTTCTTCAAGGAAAGCCTCTTGAGCCTACTGCTGGTAACAGCCGAGAGTTCAAGGGTACCGTAAAGGCTCTCTACCAAAATCCCCTAACTTGGGAAGTTGACGGTCAACAATTTACCATGCCCTTGGTGCCAATGGCGAGAGCAAAGCGTGGAGTGTCTGCGCCGGATTACCTGCTTACCAGAACCTTAGGCCGTACCGCACTAACTGCGATTGAATTCCAAAAACAACGTAGACAAGAAGAGCTTGCCCTAGGCGATAAAGTGCCAGCCTTTCGTGGTGTATTTGATGAGTCCAGGGTTAAACGCTGCCGAGATTTTGTAAATAGCGCGACTCGAAAAGAGCGAATTGGGCGTATGATGGGCACCTTGGTGACAATGCGCAACACCGGTCATGCGGATTACTTGAATTATGTGCGAGCTAAAGCTGGCGATTTGAAGCTTGAGTTATTAGGCTTAAAGAGGCAAGAAAGTGAGTTGAAGCAGGCACTACGTGCTGCAGAGCCTACTTACAAGACACTGCAGCAAGAGCTAGGCGATCTGACACAACATACTGATGCTGCAACGAATCAGCAGCAGGTGGCCGATAAGAAGCAAAATATCCTCGAAAAAATAACCAAAATTAAGCAAATAGCAGCGAAACTTGTCGCTGTGCGACGCAGGGTAAAAGAAATTGCTAAGACAATCGCTGAGCTTGAAGCAAATCAGGAAACAGCAAAGCGGGGCTTGGGTATATCGTCAGTGCCTACTGCTACCCCCCCGGTTGCAAGTGCTAGCACGTCTACTGATGGTGATGCAGGTGAAAGCAACACTACGACGCCAACGCTTGATCCCAGTACGCTTCCTGAATCAGATGATACTGTTGGGCCGGTTCATAGAGATCAAGTCTATTATGATGACGGCGCTGTTGGCTTTATACCAACACGCGATGAGCGCCACCCTTATAATACGCATGACAGTAGAAGTACCGAGGTGCTATATCACTGCTACGAGGAAGGTGCTCCTGAGTTGGCTGGGCTTTTAGCCAAAGAGCGAGAGGATTTAAAGGCGTTAGAGCCCACATTCTGGGAGAAAATGGGACATGCTTTTTTATCAGCAATACCTTTTGTCGGTTGGAGTGGCACTAGCAGCGTTTCACAGATTAAAGAAACAAAACGAATTTACGAGGGTTTTCTGGATGCTGTCGAATGGCAGACTAACATGCATAAGGCGGCTATATTTGAAGCTTTGCAAAATAAAGTTCATCAGTTTTTGAGTGATGATCAAGATGCGACGTCTGAATATGCACTGTCTGATATGGAAGCTGAAGATATTTTTGAGTATTTTCTTGGAGATGACAATGAGGGTGCAGAAGCACCTAAATGGATAACTCGCCAAGAAACGCTGGATGCAGTTATTCGTGAAAATAAAGATTCTGATAGTGGCCAGTTTCGTATACGTAGTATTCCTATTAGTGAAAAAGCCGAGCTGGAAGCATTTTTGCGCCAAGAAGAAACTCGGCTTGAGCAAAAAATTGAAGCACTACAGCCAGGTAGCATGCCATGGTCGATTGATGCGCATGAGTCAGAGCGAAATCAACACCAGGCGTATTTAAAGTACGTCAGACAACTTGCAGGCCATGTTAGAGGGCACACTAATCCTGTCCTTGATATCAGTGCTGAGCAGCGTTTTAGGGCTGATGTTGCGACCGCATACCAAAGACATATTGAAGGCAGTGGAGCGGTGCAACAAGCTGAAACCGCAATAACATTGTCAACAACAGAAGCTTGTGTCAGCTTCCTAACACCGAAGCCAGATAATAGTTTAACTGCACAAGCCGTAAGCGAGGAAAAGGCAACTTTAAGAGTAAGAAATGTCGCGCTGCTAAGGCTGATTATTGCTGACGTTACTAGCCGATTACCAAGTACGGTAGCTAAAGTGTTCAACCCAACTTATTGGTTCTCTTTTACAGATAATTCCAAGCAAGTTGCAGAAGACCGCGCATATTTACAACGCTTAAAAGATGCTTTATATGCGCTCGAGAATGAGCATCCAACACACGAAGTGATAAAGATCGTTGAGCAGGGTAATCCTGCTGATTTGAGCGGCAGGCGTAGTGTTAGTTTAGATTCGTATCTGTACACAGCAACAACAAAGCCGTTAACAGTAGAGCAAACCTTTATCCAACGTTTCAATACCTCTAGAAACAGTATTCAGCGAAGATTTGAATTTGCGGAGCATGCTCAGCAACGTTTCGCGGATAGGTTTAGCATTTTATGCCGTAGCAAGCACGGTCGCGAGAATGTTTTTAATTGGTTTAGAGAATACTACCATCACTTAAAACTGGCACAGAAAGCGTTGTGGAACCAAATTATAGGCCTTGAGTCCGCAAGTGATCTAGATACAGCGCGTAAACCGGCTTTTCTTGGCAGTGACGAAACATTAAATGAGTTTGCAGGCCGTTTTGTTGGTGCTTTCAGAAAGGATAACGGCAGTGATACCGCATGGCCACAACGACGCAGTGCTTATGCGCATTTTCTTCGACATATGCGGGGTTTGCCGGCGTACAAAGACCTTGTGAGGGGGCAGCCTCAGTATAAGCGCTTGGTTAAAATGTGTTTGGATTCGGTTGCACCAGAACGGTTAACCAATAAAGAGTTGTTAGGCACACATATTGATTCAATTTTGCCGCCTTATGGGGTGGTTGACACACACTTGCTTGAGCGAGGTGTCAATGACGAAAATATCGAGATTTTAAGTCGCAATCTAAGGCTCGCTATACGTTTAGCAAAAAGAGCAGGCAATCCTCAGCAAGTTTATGGCCTAAGATTGGTTTATGCGCTTGTTAATGGTGCCACTGAATTTGGCAATTATCCGGATAGGGCTGAGCAACGCCCAGTGGTTGAATTGTTGCAGAATGACGAGGTCAAAGCTTGCTTAGAGCTGGTTTTGCCAAACTACCGTATTATTTATGAAGACGAATCTCCCGATGCAGCTGGTAGTGCAGCACAATTTTTAACGCGGAAGTATACGGATTTCCATATTCAGAAACGTTATACAGAGCTTCTTGGTCCAGAGAAAACGTTTGCCGAGCTTTTAGCAAATCTTCCACGTTTACGCACATTCTCGGGTGACTTGGCCAAATATAGGCAACTAGTCAGCACTTTTACGCCAACCATGGGCAAGGGTTTAAATCACGAGCAAATTAAGTTTGCAAAGGCTGTCGTTATTGCAGCTCTAAAAGCAGATAACGGACAAGAGTTTACAGTCCCCTTTGCAGGAACCGTTGGGACTGCTACTGCTGACAGTAGCGTCGAAAACAAAAGGCTGCTAGTGACAGAATTAGCGAAGTTAGCGACGTTAGAACCCAGTGATGAAACGGTGCAAGCTGTTCGTAAACAGTTTGATATATATTTACAGGGTAAGCTCTACACGGTCTTGCGAGGCTTGGTTGATGATGGACTAGATGACAACCAGACTAATACGCTGACTGATGGGCAAGCAAATCTTATTTATTTTATCGCCAAGCATTACCAGGGTTCCGGTGAGCAGCTCCAACTTGATATCGGTGAGTTAAAAGCTTGTCTAGAGGGAGCCGACTTTATTAGCGGCATTAGCGCAGATGACTTGATTGGTTATGTTGCTCAAAACAGTAATGTTCAAGCATGTTTGAATATCGTCTTAAAGAAAATGTTAGGTGACACTGACGACTCGAAGAATTTGCGTAAGGCGGTGATTAAGGCAACCCAAGGCGCAGAAAGTCGCGTACACGATGGTTTTGATGGCCAGTCATCACAATATGCCGCAATAGCGTTACTACTAGGAACCCCAGAACAACAGGCTGGATTTGCTCGCAAACGCTTTCTACACTTGTTGTCAACAGCGAATACAACCACAGGTAATAAGGGTAAATTTACTGCTTGGGATGATGAGTTCTTTGACCGACGCTTAAGTAAACGAAGACTTGCTACGGACAAAGAAAACCTTGAACAACCTATGCACGCTGAAATAATAACCGCAGTTAAGTTGGTTGAAAAAGCCGTTGAAGAAAGCGCTTTGACATATATTCGATGCACTAAGCAAGAGTGGAATGAAGCAGCGAATACACGAATAGATGCCTACTGTAGTGCTAAAGTGCAGCAGTTCTATCGTCTCAAAGGGATGATGGAGCAGTTACGCTCACCGTTAGCTGCTGACTTTGACGATGCTACTCATTTAGTGAAGGCGACAATTTCTTCAGAGGTTAAGGACTTCTTAACGGGAATTACAGCAGCAGGCTATGCTTATGGTAGTTCGGGAAGGGCTTTTGATCTTACCGGTGACGTAGGCGAGCACGTGCGAGAGCAGCTTACGGCATTCCTAGACGAACTTGACGCGAAAGCTAGGGCTGATGTTGCTAGTGTTGAGGAGCAGCAAGCGTATTCATCTGTTGCTGGACTTCTTTTTAGCCGGATTGCTCAAGACGATTTAGTTGAGCGCTTACGCTTGAATCAGTTTGAGTATTATTTGTTAAAAGCTCAAACGAATGGCACGTCATACAGTGATTTGCGTTCAGCAGTGAAACAGTTTGAGGATGACATTACGGCGTGGGATGATGAGCTCAGTTTAGCTGTCCCTCGTGTTTGCTCCGGCACTCAGAGTCGTTCGCGCGCACTTGAAGTAGTTAAAACTTATATTGCTAATCGTTCACCAAGTGCACCAATGGGTGCGGAGGCTGTGCCGTTATTACTCGCTATGGGACTCTATCCTATAGATGGCTTGCAGGAACAGCTAGAAATTTGGTTAGCTGCGCGTTTGCAAACGAAGTTAATGACAGCAGCCAATGGAGCGCTGGTTGAAGACGACTTTGATACTCGTTTCTTGGATTTCTTCTTACTTTATGATCAAAACTACAATAGTGGCCTACAAATTGTCTTTGATAAGATCATAAGTAAGTACGTTCAAACGAGTGATTATCCTTGGAATCAACAGGCGCATGAGCTTATTGAAAAATATGCATCTGCTGAGAATAAACAACTTTACCGAATTAAGCATATTCATGAATTGATAAATGGTGAATTTTCATCTGGTTATCAGGGGGAAGATAAGCCCCGTGAATACACCATGAGCGCACATGCGAAATGGTATTACGACTATTTGCGTCAAAATCCACTAGGTGCTAGCGGTGATGTGTTTGACTTAGGTGCTACAGTGAGCATTGGATTAGGTTCTGGTGATGTTCAGCAAACACCTGAAAAATCTATCCAAGAGATTTTACGGGGCGTTTTGGAAACGTACTTGCAGCATTTGGCGAATGAAGAGGTGCCACTTTGGGAGGCTGCAACCGCGGAAGTCGATGCGTCGCAAGCAACAAGCTCGCAGTCGACTAAACAGCAGGTTACGGGTTACCTAGAAAAATGGGCATTTGGGCCTGAACAATTTATTGGACTAATGCTACAAGATGCTCTCCATAGTATGCAGCTCAATAAGATGCAATTCTTGTTGGTTGATAGCCAGTCGCGTTTTGCGGCGGGTACGCGTGAAGAAGAGTCTGTTAAGTATGCGGGGTTGATTCTAGCTGGAAATGATAATGGCAATATGTCCACTAAGAATGAGCTTAGACTAAGGGATATTTTCGAGCAGCATTTGTCTCAAGCTAATGTAGGCTCGAGCTGTGAATTTACTCCGCTTGCGATGTTATTCGCAACTCCCGCGGAAAAATTGACATACTTAAGGGCGCGTTGGGACTACTTAGTTTCTGAGTGCGTGAAGGATGGTGAAAATGCAATTAAGCTCAGCGAGTTAGATAGACAGTTCTTTGCTCACATTAAAAAAGATGCGGGGCTATACAGGCACTTCAATGAACTTGTGCGCGCTCATATCTATGATAAGAATGAACAAACAAGTGGCGATAATTTTAGAGCATGGACAACTTTTGTATGGAACCAAACTACCAGTGAGCTGATTCAAGCGTTTGCTTCTCCTGCAAACTACGATATCTACAAGGCAAAAGGTGCTAGTCAACTATTGGCTGCTGGTTTAACCACTGGCTTTAAAGGTGCTGGTTATGCCAAAGCATATGAACTCGCAGAAGGTACGTTACACTTTATTGATACGCAGATTAAAGCAGACCAGCCCTATGGTGGTTTTACTGTGGAGTCAGGTAGTTTTGATGGTAGAGATTTCTTGGTGCAACGCCTAGCTGACGCATATAGAAATCTCTTAGCCAATGACCATGCTGACAATTGGAATTGGACGTATGAAGTTCTTCTAAATGCGTTGACTCGTGCTGGTGGCCAAGATACTCCACTCCTTGATGGTGCTTTGCTAGAGCAGCTTCAACTTCGCAAAGCGTGGCACTTACTGACTGCTACGTATGAGCATGAAGGCGATCCAGCTAAAGTTAAATCTCAAGAAGTACGACTCTACTTGCTGCGGATGCGATGTCCGTCGGCTGACGAAAATCTGTTGGAGCATTTTAACACTTCTGAGTCGTTGGAAACATGGCAAGGCATTGATAGAATTTCGCTGACTGATGTGCTAGAGCGCTATATCGCTGAGACTCAAGTTGATACTGCTAGCGTAGAAACATTTACGTTAGATAAACATGCTGAAGAATTGTTTGCTGCCCTAGCGCCAAAAGCGCAGTTGCAAGATTTGAGGCGATTCAAAGTCGCGCAGTTGTTACATTGTAACGATTTAGCCTCTACAGATGCATACCTGGAAATTGTAGGCGCTTCTGAGAGGCCCTCGGTCGATATCTCAGCGTCTGATTCAGTTTCACATAAGAGAGTGCCGATTGTATTTGAACAAGAGGGAGAGAAAGCTCTTGATGCCTTGTTTGATGAATTTACACAACAAGAGAAACATTGGTCACTTAATACGGCAGAGTTAATTAGTGCTACTGGTACTCCAGAGAGGTTCGATGCATATACGCTTAAAAGAGTTAAAGAGCTTCTTGATAGCGATAAAAATGGTGACATTGATGCACCCTTTGCAACAGAGCGTTTTGTCAACTACTTATTGGGTAGAGGGGATGCGTACCAGAATCTATTTGCCACTGAGCAGGGCCTGCAAGCGTTTGATGAGCTGATGCAAACTTATATCAGTTCGCCTGCTGAGCCTTCAAGCACTTCATTAAGAATGCTGCTACGTTTCCGTTATCCTAGAACAAATGCGGATGCGAGCAAGCGCCCGTTATACCACTTGGCAAACGTAAAGCGTTTTGCTGAAGTCGTAGTTGGTGAGTCTCCTTGTGTCGAGGTTAAGTCAGATGGTGACTTAACACCGAAATCCCAGCGGCGGTTTTTGCTCGATGAAAGTGATTTTTGGCAGCAGCAGTTAAATCTATCAGGTTTAATGGGGCGTTTTGGCGAAGCTAATTTCCCCAAATTACTAGCTATATTGGAAGTCTTGTTCGCTAAGGGTGAGCAATTATTCGTATGGTCACCAGACAGTCTGGATGCAGCTAAAGCTATTCTAACCAACTCGTGGATCGAAAATACGCGCAGCAAAGTTAATGGTGATTCAGTGCAAGCAGAGGCCTTATTTAGCGAACAAGATGCTGTGATGTTATCAGAGGCTTTAGGGATCACAGGATTAGCTCCATCTGGATTGCTTGAGTTGGCTAAAGATAAAGAGAGTAGAGCAGATATTTATATTTTTGGCTCGCAAGAACTCTTGAGGCTTGCTGATGCTAAAGCGAAAACCACAGAGGTTAATGCGTTCGCAAGTAGTATTGCTGGAGTTTCTGCCGCAGAAAGAGGTAGCAGTGCTTATAGGGATGCTAAACAGCGATATAGAAATGAATTTTCCATTGCTGATGATCAAAATAAAGCGCTCAGGGCTCGTTACGAGAAACAGGCTGTTGAACAAGTCGCTAGGCGAATTGCGCTTAAAGCAAGCGACAGTCATGTGGTGAAGGCGCTTGATTTAGCAAATGAAGTCTATACTAGCTATTCAGCTGACAGTCACGCAGCGTTAGCAAGAGAATCGAGAGCAATAGCTAGAGGTCTCTCATCCATGTCTTCTGCGCTACGTTATCCATTACGTTGGTTGAGTGAAGTGGATGCGGGCAATGAAGATTTTTGTCGTTATCAGCCAGATTTGAAAAATGGTAGGCTTCCTTATCATTTTCCAGAGATTCAAGCGTTTATTCGTTTAGTGCGCCAACCTGGCATTATTTCGTTAGCGAGCTCAAGTAGTTCAAGCGCAGCTGGCTCAAGTTCGGCCCAAGAGCTGACGTACGAAACCGCTATCAATGTCCTACGAGCGTATGTCAACGTTGCGGAACAAGTACGTGCTAGCTTATCGGTTAAAACAGACATGGTTATTAAACCTAACGTGTCATTAGGACAGCTTCAGGCAGTGCTAGCTGATGCCAAAAAGCAACTGAAAAAAGCACAAGAAGCGAGAGATAAAGCTGATAAGAAAGTGAGTGAATCACCGGAGAATGAAGGATTTGTGCTTGCAGCAAATAATGCGGCGAATCAAGTTGTGCAGGCTGAGGGATTAGTTAGCCAGTGTCAAAAAGCGTTTGATTTCAGCAAAACATACTCCGCTAGAGCACTTGATTTTGCTAATGTGCTAATTGCACTTCAGACCAAGTGGCTGTCGAGAACTTTAAGCTCTGTGATAAAATCAACACCATTTATGTCGAGTAGCATTAGAGGTATCAGGAAAGAAGCTGCGAGTTTGTCTGCTGAGCTAGGGGATGCTAAATCCAGCAACACTGAATTACTAGCAAAAGTACAGAAGTTCTTTGGCGACTATTTGTTTAATAGCATGAATGGGTTAAATTATAGATTGCCGACTGATATTTTTGAGCAAGTCCAGAGTGCGTTTAATAGCTTACTGGATAAAGAAAGTTTCGATGCTGCGAAAGTTTACTTTACCAGCATATTGCAGGCGTTAGCGGAAATTCCGGATGGACAGCCTGGCGAAACTCGTATTCAGGATATTTTTGTTGGTGCGCTGGCAGCTTTGAGACAGCCCGATTCGCACCCACACCAATTGCTCGCATCGGCTGGTGGTATTGCCGCTGTGAGTGTCTTGGAGCGGCTTGCCATGCACGAATATCAGGATGTTCGGGCCCGCCTTAGCAGCGACGGGGTTTCAGTTAACCAAGCGAGGGAAGCACTAGCATCATTGAGAACACGATATGACACGGCTGCTGCGAAAACTACCTTTATGCCACTTGCAGAAGTGGATGGCATTACCTGGCACAATGAAACGCGTGCTATAGAGACAGATATAAGTTCATTAGAGTTGTCGGTGCTTGTTTATTTTAGCAACGTCGAAGCGCTAGCCGCTCAACATAGCAAGTTTCACAATGTGTGGACCTGGTTGCAACAAGCGCAGCCGATTTCTGATATTGATATCTTGCCTGCATTGAAAGGTTATTTCACTGGTGTTACTGACAAGCAATATAAAAAGTATGAAGACATCGCTCGCCTGCTATTGGCAAATAAAGAGGATATGCCGAAGATACTAAAGGCGATGCGGACTGTTGTTAATTACGATTCGCAAGATAATGCTGAGGCAAGGAAGGTTATTTATGATTTTGCCAAAGCGAATTTACCAGCGCTAGAAGCTCTATTTGGCAAGATTCGATTTGAGGGTGCGTACATTGTTCAGAATGCGGATGCGATTAATACTACGCATGAGAAAGTCGAATCGACATTACAGCAGTTAAGTAGCGGAAAAGTTATTAACTTAGATATTACGATTGAAGATTGTCTATTACTTGCCAGGGGCTTGGATTCTCAGAGGGTAGTTGGCTTGCAGCGGTCTTTACAGGCATTTTTAACATCTGATCAAGCTAGCGTTTTGCCTCCTAAGTATTTTGCTAGGATTGAAGCGGTATTCAACGCGCTATCGCTAGCATTAAGTACTGGCGAAGTAACGGCAACTGATGATGGTTGCAAGCCATCTTTAGTGGCTTATGAAGACTTCGTCGTTGAGTATCAAACACTGCTTCAACGCTTTAGGACTGACTTAACTCTTTTAGGCAGTAAACCATATACTCTAGGCACTGATTTCTTTGCTCACCTTAGAGAACTAGCTGAATATGGTGTAATTGCTGCTGATTTGAATGAGCTGAGCACTGAGATGGAGCAACTGTCATCGACTCAGAATAATCCTGCTGCGTATGAAGCATGTCAGTATGCGCAATCTGTTCTTACTGGGTTAGAGGCTGAGTTAGTCTCGGCGTCTACTATGCAGTCACACGCAGCGCTTATCCTTGAAAGATATGCCAAATATTCAGCTGTATTCAATATGTTACGCAAGTACCATACTGCGCGTACAGACACAAACATTAGAGCTGATGTTAGGGCAAAAATGCTGCCTGAGCATGATATTGCCCGCGCAGTAGAGTCCTTAGGGCTTCAGCTAGGATTGCTGCCAGATATTGGTATGGCTTCTGTAGCTAGCAGCAGTATGACCCAAGCGCCAAATGATGCGGTTAAAGCACATTTGGTAGCGGGTGTCCAAGAATGGATCGAGACTGTTTACGCTAATACTAGCAGTGATACTAATCGCTTTTTGAGGCCGCTAATTTTAGTTTTTGGAACTCAAGAGCAGCGCCAACGTTACGCCGATGATCTCTTATATGACGAAGTGCAAGATTTCGTTAAGCAGTTAACGAGCAATCTTTTAAATGTAGGTTCCCGTCACGCTCCAACCAGTGAACTTATTAGCGCTGAACAGGCGAGGCTTCTGTGGAAGTTTGCTGCACGTATGAATGCGGGATCTTTGGATCATAAGTTCCAAATTTTGTTGCGACAACTAGGTTCTAGTTGTGACTCGGTGTATGATGCTGCGCAGGAAAATCCGGCGGTTATTACTCAGGCTCAAACATTATTGACATTATTTGAGGACAAAGTAGATAGACACCTTCAACTTTATAGTCCTGTCTGGGTTAAGAGTTTGTTGGCAAATCCGAACTTAATTCATGCGGTAGGATTTAAACAGGTAGCCACGACTTTAGGAATTGAGCTCGGCGATAATCCGTTTGCAGAAGTGCAGGCGATTAAATTTATTGCAGGCGTTTTAGACTTGTTTCCTGCTACGGAAGCTAGAAGTGAGTCCGAGATTGCAATGCAAAAAGCTAAAATTGCAATTCAGGTTGAGGTTCAACATTTTGTAGACCAAAGCCTGAAAGTTGTTGAGTCGCCGTCTCGAGGGACTTTGTTTGAACGCTTGTTTGTGCTTAAATTCGCAGCCAATGATGAGCAAAGGCTTAAGGCTGTTACTGGGCTTAAACAATTCGTTAATGGCTTTAGAAGTGCTAGGGTAGGTACAAGCCCTGGACAGCTTGAGCATTATATGCAATCAAGACAAAATAGATGTGAGAATGCGCCACAGAAAGCAGGGCGTGAGGCTAAAGTATATCGGGTTGCTAAATTCGCACATGGATGCAACTTTACGGATTTAGATATAGCCCCTTATTACTCATCTCCTACAGCCGAATCAAGTGGTGCTAAAGATGTATACACACAACTGCAAACATCTGCTCAGCAAGCCTATGGGATAGGGATAGCTGCTATCGATAAAGCTAGAACTGAACTGCTTGATACTTTTGAAACGGCAGCAAGTGTTGCTGCTAAAGAAGGGAGTGAAGCAGGGATTAGAGCGCTGGCAGATAAAGGCTATCAGCTCGACTTGCACCTGCCGTTATTAGCTAGGAGCGCAGTTGATGCGCAAGAGTACTCGCAAATAGTGAAGTTTGCTGAAGCCTTTAATGCTGTATCGTTAGTTGCTCCAAGCTCTGTGGCTGTAAAAGGCGTGTATTCTCCTGATGTTTGTCAAATTCGCTTTCATTCATCAGCAACACGAAGTGATGGTATGGGGCCTGCTCGCCGCGGCAGAAGCCAGAGTTTTACTGGTACTTCTAAAGCTGACGAGCGCAAACCAAAGCCAACTGGTGGCAACAGATGGCCGGGTCGAGGGCGCCGTAAGCCTAGCGCTGATGCTAGCAGTAGCAGTTCTAGCAGCGCTAGTAACCCAGAGGCTACTCATACTTTTGGTTATTCACCTTGGGGAGGAGGGTTCTAAGTTAGCTGCTGCAAGTAATTAACTATAAAAAAACGCCGCTTACTAACAATAAGCGGCGTTTTTTTATGCATGGCTTTAAATTATTTAGTTAACAAACAATGTAATCAAGTTTAAGAGATTCGCTTAAGTTTTTCCTAATACCTCACCACCAACGTATCACACTTCGCATTGTGCACGATCGCATTAGCCCCCGAGCCTAATAAACGTTCCAAGCCGTGATGGGCATGGCTGCCGACGATCAACAAATCTACACCGACTTTTTCGGGATATTTTTTTACCACCTGACGTAGAGGGCCGAATTCGATGTGTTGTTGTTCGGCGGGGATGTTGTGCTGTTTGCCGATCTCTGCCATTTTGGCTTTTGCCTTTTCGATAAATGGGCTTTGTAAGTCGGCGAGCTCAGGGTAACCATAAGCACTCAGGGGCTCGATAATATGCAGCAGGCTGAGTTTGGCGCCGTGTAGTTTGGCGAGCTCTAGGGCCTTATTGAGGGCCGTTTGGTTTGGTTCTTCTAAGTCGGTTGCCAACATGATGTGCTGGTAAGTTGCCATGATGTTTCTCCTTTGCAGTTGGCTTGATTGCCTGGGCTTGATTGTGGCAGTTTACTCTTGTGTTTGTAGTTCGTCACCTGTTAGCCAGGCCTTATTGTAGCCTTGATAAGCGCCAACGGCGCGCATCAAGGATTTAGTGAAGTCAACATACCAAATAACCCTTGATGCGCGCCGTTGGCGCTTATCAAGGCTGCGAAGATAGCGCGCCTCCTCATACTTAGACCACAAAAGTTGCTCAAAGTTTCCCTCTTGTTTGAGTTTTGACGAGATTTACTTGATTTATATCAATGTGCTAAATATAGTCACGCAGTACACTGCGGCAGCAATGGAGTTGAGCCATAGTCATGTCTACACAATCAGGATTATCACAGCAGCAAACGGTGAAACTACCCGGTAAGTATGCCCTTGGTTGGGAATTGAGTGGCGTCATTGCCCTTAAGTTGTGTCTCATTTACATTATCTACCTTTTATGTTTTTCGCATCCGGCTGCCGATCACGTTAATAACGCCAGTTATGTTCAACATTTGTTATCTGCGGATACACCTGCAGCTAGTCTTGCAAATAAATCCAGGGTGGGGCAGAGCCCATCTAAACATTCATCAACATCGTTAACATCCTAAGGAGAAAGTCTTGATACCGAGTCCTGACGTCGTTTTATTATCACGCATCCAATTTGGTTTAACCGCTTCTTTCCACTTTTTCTTTGTACCGTTGACGCTAGGCTTGTCCTGGTTGCTACTGATCATGGAATCGGTCTATGTAATGACGGGCAAGCAAATTTACCGAGATATGACCCGTTTTTGGGGCAAGCTCTTCGGGATCAACTTCGCGATGGGGGTGATCACGGGCTTAACCTTAGAATTCCAGTTTGGGCAGAATTGGGCCTTTTTCTCGCAATACATCGGTAATGTCTTTGGCGTGCCGTTGGCTATCGAAGGTATTATTGCCTTTATGTTGGAATCGGCTTTCCTCGGGATTTTCTTCTTTGGTTGGGATCGCCTCAGCAAAGTCCAACATTTACTGGCAACCGCCTGTTTGGCGATTGGTTCGAGTATGTCAGCGATGGTGATCTTAGTTGCTAACAGTTGGATGCAACACCCTGTCGGTGAGAAATTCAATTTTTCGACTCTGCGCATGGACTTTATCGATTTTCCCAAATTGGTATTAAACCCCGACGCACAAGTTAACTTCGTACACACGTTGGCAGCAGGTTATGTTACTGGTTCGGTTTTTGTCCTTGCAGTCAGTGCATTCTATTTATTAAAAAATCGTGACAGTGCTTTTGCACGGCGATCTTTTGCCGTTGCTTCAGGCTTTGGTCTTGCGGCAGTGTGTGCGGTGGTCTATCTTGGTGACGCGAATGGTTTGGCGGTTGCAAAATACCAACCTGCTAAGATGGCGGCATTGGAAGCGGAATGGAAAACTGAAAAACCGCCTGCTTCCTTTAATTTATTTGCGATTCCAGATCAAGAAACACAAACGAATCGTTATCAAGTGTCAATACCTTGGGCATTAGGGCTGATTGCTACCCATTCATTGGTAACGCCAATACTTGGGGTTAATGATCTCGTTAAGAACAATGAGCAGCGCATCCGCAATGGTATGCTTGCTTACAAGTATTTGGTGCAATTACGCAGTGGTGATACCAGCGCGCAAACCAAGCAAAATTTCGAGAAATACGAAAAAGACTTGGGTTATGGTTTGCTATTAAAACAATACCGCCCTGATGTGCAAAATGCGACACCAGCACAAATCAAGGCTGCGGCGGATTACACCATCCCTGATGTGGCAACGGTATTCTGGGCCTTCCGTATTATGGTTGCCTGTGGTTTGTTGATGTTTTTCATTTTTGTGGGCGCCGTGTATTTCTGTACTAAACGCAAGTGGCAAAAGCGCTGGTTCTTATGGGTGGCTTTGTTGAGTTTACCTTTACCATGGCTGGCAGCAGAAGCAGGGTGGTTCGTCACCGAACATGGTCGTCAACCGTGGTCAGTTGATGGCGTGCTGCCGACTTTCTTAGGTACTTCCAGCTTAAGCACCACTCAGGTGTGGACGAGCTTAACGGGCTTTGCGCTGTTGTATACGACGCTATTCGTGGTTGAAATGTATTTGATGATTAAATACATTCGCCTCGGGCCAAGCAGCTTGCGCACCGGACGCTATCATTACGAACAACAAGCCATTGAACAACCTGCATAACAAGAGGGAACACGACGATGTTATTTGATTATCCAACGTTACAAGTCTTATGGTGGGCCCTGGTTGGTGTGGTCTTGATTATCTTGGCCCTGACGATGGGCTTTGATTTGGGAATTGGGATGCTGTTGCCATTCATCGGCAAGAATGACACGGAGCGCCGTGTCGCCTTAAACGTGATTGGCCCGACCTGGGATGGTAACCAAGTGTGGCTTATCTTTGGTGGTGGCGCGATCTTTTGTGTATGGCCAATGGTCTATGCGACAGCGTTCTCTGGCTTTTATGTGGCGATGTTAGCCCTGCTGTGGAGTTTATTCTTGCGTCCCGTCGGCTTTGAATATCGCAGTAAAATGCCAAATGCAATGTGGCGTCGTTGTTGGGATTTGGGTATTTTTGTTGGTAGTTTTGTACCGGCGTTGATTCTTGGAGTGGCTTTTGGAAACTTGTTACGTGGCGTGCCATTTTCATTTGATGAAACTTTCCGTATGACTTATGGTGGTACTTTCCTCGGTTTACTTAATCCTTTCGCAATAATTGTTGGTCTAGTGAGTGTGACAATGCTTGTTATGCATGGCGCCGCATTCTTGGCTGTGCGCACGGAAGGTATCATCCAGCAGCGTTGTCGAAAAGCAGTGAGCGGCTTTGCATGGTTATATATCCTTTTATTTGCTCTCGCAGGGTTATGGATTGCTTACGTATTAAAGGGGTACACTTTATTGAGCTTTGATCAAACTGCTCGCATTGCCAATCCCTTCGATTCGACGGTGGTGGTTGCAGCAGGGGCATGGCTCGCCAACTATAAAACTTATCATTGGATGATCGTGGCGCCAGTGCTAGGATTTTTAGGGGCGCTGTTAGCCTTTATCTTTGCCCTCGCTGAGAAATACGCAGCAACCTTTTGGAGTAGCTGCTTAGCAATAGCAGGCACAATTCTTACGGCAGGTTTTAGTATGTTCCCATATTTGATTCCATCCAGTTCGCATCCTAAACAAAGCTTAACGGTATGGAATGCAACATCAAATGCTTATTCACTGAATACACTGTTGATTGCTGCGATTATCTTGTTGCCTTTGATTGCCATTTACACGACGTTTGTGTATCGCAAAATGTGGGGCACGATTTCAAACAAGACGATCGAAGATGAATCGCACCTGTTGTATTAAAACGAATTAACTGGAGACTAAATAAATGTGGTATTTTGCGTGGATATTAGGAGCTGGCTTTGCTGCTGCTGTGGGCATTATTAATGTGATGTGGTTGGAAGCCGAAGAGAGTTTCGAAGACCAGTGAAAGCTTCGGCTTTTTCGCCTGGGCGTTGCGGCTTATCAAGGTTACAAAAGTCATTGATTTTAAGTAAATTTGAAAAAATAATTCGTGGGAATACATCAGCCAAAAACTAGCTCGGGTAAGCGCGCAGCGTGTCATACGGGTCAGCAATGACAATGACTAAATCTTCAAGACGGCGTCTGAGTCCCCAACACAATCCCCACCTCTTTAAATTGCTGCATTTGCTCAAGCCCCGCCGCTATGATCATCTCCGGCTCCGGGTGCTGCAACTCTGCAACAATAATTTCGATGGCTTCCTGGCCGCTTGTAACTTCGGCTTGTTGCAAGAGTTGCAACAGGCGCGCGCTGACATCATTCAACGCCATAAATGCAGTCTCATCATCATGATTACGATAAACCACTAAAAATGTCGCATGCTCACCAGGCTCGTCGGGAATAAAATCAGGACCTATCTTATGTACTGGGTATTCGTATTGTTGTAACCAAGCATAGGGAGACACGTATGGTTTTTCTGTGAGTAAATCACCATCAGGATTAAGGTCTGTGTCAGGCTCAAACTCAGCTAGCTCTAGCGCCAGTTCAAGCAATTCATAATAGGCTAGTTCAACTAAAAAACCTGGATCACCCGCATTGTCACGTTCTTGCTGCAAGTAAGCAACAAACTCATGCGGCAGCTCATGCAAGCGTTGCGACTGCGACTCGTGTTCTGTAATAAAGTCACGCACCAAGGCGTGCCACACAGCAGTATCTAGTACAGCATGTAAAACTGGTAAGGCATGACTGAGAATGTCGTTGATATTATTAAATACGAGTTCTCGATACAACTGCATGCGTTTCGGATCGAGCCCTGCAGGCACTGCTTGCTGTGCATCACGTACAAACCGGCTGAACTCACGTTGACGTGTTTGGAACGCTTTACTCTGCACGGTTTTTTTACTCTTAGGCATCTATGCTACCTCTTGATCCGTGCATTGTGTCTGTAATAGTTTCACTTGCTTCACTTCGGCAAGCAAATCAGACAATGGTGGGATGTTGTTATCGCGCTCGATCACGGTTGGCAAGACACCAAAGCGTTGATAAGCCTTGGCCAATAAGTCCCAAACCGGATTAATCACTCCCGCACCGTGCGAGTCTATTAACACGTTATTGTCTTCATCTTGATAATGGCCAGCAATATGCACATAAGCTATACCATGTTGCGGGTTTAACCCTACGAGAAATTGTTCGGCATCGTAGCCATGATTAAAACTGTTAACGTAAATGTTATTCACATCTAATAAAAGTTGGCAACCCGCTTTATCGATCACCAAGTTGATAAACTCAACTTCGCTTAATAAGGTTGTTGGTATGCCGTCTCCTGCGCGAACATAATAAGTAATATTCTCCACACCGATTTGACGTTGCAAGTTATCCTGCACACGCATTATGCGTTCAGCGACGTAAAGTGCGGCTTCTTCGGTAAAGGGTAGCGGAAGTAATTCGTAGAGTTGTCCCTGTGCGCTACAATAGCTTAAGTGCTCGGTATACGTATCAATATTATAATTATCGAGTAATTGTTTGACGTCTGCTAAAAAGCTTTCATCTAGCGGATCCGGACTACCCAGTGACAGAGATAAACCGTGACAAACGGCGGTAGGGAAGTGCTGTAATGCGTTATCCAATTGTTGTCGGCGGTGCCCCACGGCTAACCAATTTTCAGGCGCAAATTCGAGAAAATCGATGTCCTGTTGTGGAGTTAATTCAGCCATAAATTCGCGGCGCAGGCCCAAGCCTGCGCCATTGATAGCAGTATTTTTTAGTTTTTCCATCCGTATAATGAGTCCTGTTTAGCCTTAATCCTTGTTTAGCCTTAGTTTTTGTGCAGCCAAGCTGGCATCGTTATCTACTAACTTTTATCCCCATCATCAGGTTTTGGTTTTTTACTACCACATTTACCATCACCACATTTGCTCCCACAGCCACCAGTGCCAGCGAGTTTCAGGGTATGTTGGGCCGGGGAATTGCCAGTTTGCCCAGGCACTTGTGCGCTACTCAAGTTATAGCCTTGTGTTAATGTTTGACTCGCAAATGGGTTTGTGCCACTGTCTGCCAGTGCTTGGCCGGATAAACCAATGCTTAAACCCAATCCGAGACCAATTCCTAGTGAGGTTGTCACACAGCGTGAGCGACGTGCTTTTTTACGCATTGCCTTTCTCCTTATCTCAATAAAGTACTTTACTGGGCGCGGCAATCTTATCGTATCGGCCGACAAGATGACAGTACGCCTATGTGATTAGACTCACTGCAAAGCCTTTTGTTACATTAAAATGCACACTTAATAATGGCGGGAAATTTTTCAATAGAACAATCACTTACCATAGTCTCTGTGTGCCTCTCAAGAGCTGACCGAGATCAGCTGCTAATCCATGCTAGACTTCGGCGCGCTTGTATTCTATGTTAGAATCCGCACCACAAAGTCCAAGGTTTACTCAGTCGAAAAGAGGATCACATGTCAGCACCAAACGAACGCATGAAACTCGATTTTAGTGAAAAAGGCCGCGATGCCAGTGGTCAGCCAGATAGCATGGATCGCCGCTTATTCATACAACTACTGTGCTTTACCGGTTGCAACGATATCAGCAAGCTTACCGATGCGCTGCAAGCGGAGAACATTCCCGCGGTGTTATATCGTGATCTTAATGACCCTAAAGGTGTTGGTTTGCTAACGTATAGCGAAGAGCCTGAGCATTTTGTCGGTAAGTTACGCGACTTTATCAATCAATCTTGTTTTGCTGAACTCACACCACGTCCAGAAATGACGATGTTAGGGCGCACATACAGCATTGGTTATGAAACTGATCTGGAATACATACTGTTTAAACGTCCACTCGAGCGTGCCTTAAATCCTGAGTTGCAATGGTGTATTTGGTATCCCTTGCGTCGTGATGGCAGTTTTGAAACTTTGTCTGAGCAAGAGCAAATGGCAATCTTACGTGAACATGGCACTATCGGTATTGCTTTTAGTGAAGCAGACTATGGCCATGACATCCGTCTTGCTTGTCATGGCCTCGATAAAAATGATAATGATTTTGTGATTGGTATTTTAGGTAATCGCTTAGCACCCTTGTCGGGGCTGGTGCAACGTATGCGTAAGACACAACAGACTTCGCGTTATTTAGAAAGTCTGGGCCCATTCTTTATTGGCCATGTGGCATGGCAAGCGCCGATGTCAGTGTAATTTAAGCCAGGATAAGTGAGGGAGACTATAAACGTGCTAGCCCAACAAACAGCGCCTATTGGTGTATTATTCCTCGCTCACGGGGCACCGACCAATACCGATGATATTCCTGCCTATCTCAATAAAATTCGCGCTCCACGTCCAACCCCACAAGCTCTTATCGACAACACTATCGATAAATACAACAAAATCGGCGGTGCTTCGCCTTTGCTTTGTCATACCATGGATCAAGTCGACGCGGTGGCAAAGCGGCTAGGTGATCAGTTTCGCTGCTATCTCGGTATGCGTTATTGGACGCCATGGATTGATGATGCGATCAAACAAATGCATGAGGAGGGTATTACGCGCGCCGTGTCGATCGTGTTGGCGCCACAATACAGTGAATTAAGTGTCGCTAAATACCACAAACTAGTCGACCTCGCTCTAGAGAAATATTCAGCAAATATAGAATTTTCACAGATTACGCAATACTATGATCACCCGACATTAATTCAAGCGCTAGCGCAACGCTTACAAGATGCCTTAAATACCTATTGGCGGCCAGCAGAACACGCAAAAGTACATATCATCTTTAGTGCGCACAGCCTACCAAAGCGTGCGACCGAAGGTAATAATACCTATGTGGAACAAACTCAGGGTACGGCGTGCTTAGTGGCGAAAGCCGCTGGTTTAACGGATGAACGTTGGTCATTTAGTTTTGCCCACGCAGGTTATGGCACGCTAGAGTGGCTAGGGCCAGATTACAGTGAATTATTACCCCAATTGGCGGCGCGTGGTATCAAGGATGTCGTGACACAATCCGTGGGATTTGTCTCTGATCACGGTGAAACTCTGTATGATATCGACATCGAAGCGCAGGCCATTGCCGATGAACTTGGCGTTAAATTTCATCGCGCCGCGGCCTTAAATGCCGACCCGACTTATATCTTGGCGTTACTTGAATTGATTGCCGATCATGCTAAACGCTGGTTGTAACTATGAATCTTAGTTTTGAGTCTCCTCAACATTGCGATACCCTCATTATTGGAGGTGGTATTAGTGGCTTAGCCGCTGCTTATTATTTACGTAAAAAACAACCTCAAGCCAATATTGTTCTACTCGAAAAAGAAAAACAGCTCGGCGGTAAACTTCGTACGCAGTATATCGATGACTTGATCCTCGAACAAGGCCCCGATTGTTTTATCACGCGGAAACCCGCGGCTTATCATTTATGTGAAGACTTAGGTATTGTTGATCAATTGCAAGCACGCGACCCCACGCAAAACTTTACCTTTATTAAATACCAACAGCGCTTGTGTCCTTTGCCAGAAGGCTTAATTAATTTAATCCCTACGGATCCGGAGGCACTAGCACGCACGCAACTTGTCTCTACCGCGGCTTGTGAGCGGCTTGCCGCTGAAGCAACGATCCCTGTGCGTGAAGATACGAGTGAAGAGTCAGTTGCGAGTTTTATTACCCGGCGTTTAGGCCGCGAAGTGTATGCAAATCTCATTGAGCCACTATTAGCCGGTGTTTATGGTGGTGATGGTGAACAATTAAGTATTGAAGCGATATTTCCCATCTTAGTGCAACATGAACGTGAGTATGGTTCTGTGATTGAGGGTTTAAAGCAACACAAGCAACAAGCCAATCAAGCTGTCGATACGCCGTTTTTTGTGTCGTTTAAGCAAGGTATGGGCTTCTTGATTACAACCCTCGGCAAGCAGTTAAGCGATGTCGATATTCGTTTGCAGACCCAAGTGCTTCAAGTCGAAAAAATCAAGCATAAAAAAACAAGTTACTGTGTAACCTTAGCTGACAATACGATGCTGACAACAAACAATTTAATTATTACCACACCGGCGTATATCACCGCCAAGTTACTTGAAGGCATGGATAGCGAATTATACCGTTTGCACGATGAAGTGCTTTACGGCTCAGCGTTGTTAGCCACTTTCGCGTTCAATCGTGCCGATGTCAGTATGCCCAGAGGTTATGGCTATGTGGTGCCACGCGTTGAAGATAGTAATGTGCTTGGTTCGACTTGGAGTTCGCAAAAATGGCCAGGCAGGGCTGGTGCAGATAAAGCCTTAATTCGAGTGTTTCTCAATTGTTATGGCAGTGATGATTTGCTTGCTTATGACGATGACGCGATTTATGCCATTGCTCGCCAAGAACTACAACATACCTTAGGCATTGCTACACAGCCTATTTTACAACGCCTACAACGTTGGCCACGCAGCATGCCACAGTATAACCTTGGCCACCGTACGCGAATCACACAAATTGAAGCGCGCCTCAAACAGCACCCTGGCATGCACTTGATCGGTACGGCTTACCATGGTGTTGGTATTCCGGATAGTATTGCCTTGGCGAAGAAAATAAGTGGGGTTGAAGATGCCACTTGATCAGGGCTTAATTGAACGCATTCGTAATGGCACGTACCGACGTAGTAAACTTGACTTAAGTAATCGCAATGTAAGCGATGCTGATATTATTTTGCTTGTCCAAGCCTTGCAGCAAAATCCCCGTATTACAGAGCTTGATTTACGTAACAATAATCTTACGAATGCTTCCGCAAACAGACTTGCAGCCAATACCACCTTGCGTACTTTACGTCTGAAGCCGGGCAACTCACACTTAACCATTACTGGAATGGACGCTTTTCTAAATAATACTACATTGACGACATTACCGATTGTCGGTGGTAGTGGTCCAGCCTTGCAGCGTCTACGTGCTCATATTGTAGCGAACCATACACGACCAGCACCGGTTGTCGCGAGACCACCTATTGCAGCTGCGCCGAGAGCAGCTCCCATTGTGATGCAACCTCCTATATTGGTGGTGCAACCACCTGCTGAGCCACGCGCAGGCCTCATCATACGCGCACCAGCGCTGGTAGTGGCCCCACCCTTGCCAGTAGTACCCCAACCAATAGAACAAGTCCTCGAGATACCAGTAGCGCAAGTACCGGCACCGGCTGTAGTACCAGGCATTCCGCCTGCGCGAGGGATGCCTCGTAGCCTTGCAGAGCAAACACATCTCAACAACTACATGAATAAACGCGTCGGTGCCAAGCGCAAGCTGGGACAAGGCAATTTTACCCATTTGCTGGTAGCGCTATTGTATGACCTTGACATTGCTGACTTGAGCGTTGAACAAGCAATTGTAGTGGCGGCAATGGTTATGGGGTTTTGTATGCAAAACTCGACTTATCGTCCATTACCTGGCTATGGTAAGGCGCAAGATGCCGCAGCAAAGAACCCAAATTTATATTATCGTGCACAGACTGATCATTCTCATCGACGTTTTTTTGATAGGGCCGTAAAAGCCGGTGATGCTAGAAAAACGAGCTTATTGCCGCGTAACACTGGGTTTACGCGGTTAGTTTCGGGTACGGTTAATAATCATGACCGTCGTTATGCTCGCTTAGTTAGAAATTTGAATGCGTTGGATGAGCGCGGCTTTATCAAGTTAGGCAGAGATTTGGATGATAAGTTTAGTCTTTTTCTGGGTTATAGTGGTGCCAGAGCAAATAATGTAGTTACCTATCAATTAGCCGCGCGTCATCTGGCAACACAGGCGGGTGCATCCAGTGTTGCGAATTTAAGACGCCACTTAAAAGCACACCCCAATGTACCCAAACGCTTACCCAACAAGATTACCCGACTTGATAATGCTGAACTTATGCGACGTATCACGAGCTTGACGACACGCTTTGCCGATTTGCGCACACGCCGAACGAATGCGACTACCCATGCAAGGCTAGCTAGAGAATTATTTATTTATCGTCAACAGATTGCGCAGACGATTGCCGAGGACGCTAATCAAGCCCACGCTGTGCGTGCTGATGGCACTGTTGTTGGTTACCAGCATTTCAACGCCACCCGCGCGGGCACGTCAGTGATTTTAGATTTGTACCCCCAATTTTCCCAAGCGACTAAAAGTACTCGGAACTATACAACAGGCGTGAATAAGACTTTGCTGGCTTTTTTGATAGGCTTGATTAATCATTTGGCGAAGAAAAATAATTTACAGTTTCGTGTTGATAGAAGGCCAAGTTTTGGTTTTCGCCACACGACACTGACGGACGTTGGTGGTTTGCGAATACGCTTATCCATTGGACTTGAATCGACAAAGTTCGTACCTATTATCAAACAAGCACTCAGAGAATTCGATGACTTGTTAGAAGTGTTTGATTTTCGCGATCGCAACAATCGACATGTGCGTGCAAGCTTTACCAAAATACATGGGGTGAATGCATCAGATAAATCGGATGTTCGTTTGACTAAAATGATGCGCTCTGAAGAAGTGCAATGGCGCGCTATGCAACGCAGCCAACAAATATTAGATGCGCAAGCGCCAGGAGCAGCGTATGTGGGAACGGCATTTGCAGCCTATTTAAACGAAGTCATTGTGAATGGTCGTTTGCCAGGTTCAAGTAGAAGAGACAATGTTTCATTCATTACTGAGATGAATGTTCGATACCGCAGTAACTTGCCAAGCGCTGAACCTAGGCGTGAAGCAGGTGCGAAACCCAATGTGTTATTTAAATTGCTAGGCAATACCTTAAGTTATGCCTTAGGATTTGTTGCTAATATGCCGGCACTACAAGCTAACTCGGCTTGCAAACATACCTACTGGCATAGCTTATTCAAACTCTATAAAAACTGTGATAAGGCAGCTTATTTGCTTGAGCAAATGCAACATTACGAGGCGACGCACTTACAAGTTAAAGCACAGTTGTTGCTTGATAATATGCTGGAGTATTTATCCTCACTACAAGTGATTCGTCAAGTATTGTGTGAGCAACAAAATATAGCTGACGATCCGTGTGCTGTCTTGCGGCGTAGCGAGCTTGCAAATACATCGCGTTATCTAGGGGTCGCCGAAGATACTATGTCATTATATTTTACTGATAATGGTCAGCAGTCACTTTCAACCAGTCTCCTGATTATTGATCAACATATGGCAGGACATGGCAGAACAACTACTGATAGACGTGTTTATATCTTCGACGATAGTTATTATGAGTTGGTTGAGTTTATTGATAAAGTCGCTGGTTTGCGTACGCATGATAGAGCAACAGCGCGCATCTTATGTATCGATATTACTAAATTAACGGCTTTAGATTTTGCAGACTTAAGCGTATTCCCACGCTTAGAGGCTGTGGTTATCGATATGACGATCCAGCCAAACTTTAGCGATAATATATTACGTGACAAGATAGCGTGGATGCATGCACGAGGTATTTTTGTTAGTCTGGTGGGAAGTACTTTAAAACAAAAAGAACTGGGTATCGATAAGTACCAAGCAGGCCAAATTATTACATTGCCGCCTTCTGTGGATGCAGACTTGTCAGCTGATCTACATGAACAGCTGGAGGCAATTTCACACGAAGCCATGAATAAGCCGACAGCCGCCTATTTGCAAATGGTTCATGCTATTTGTCCAACGACCGTACCAGCGCCACCAACAGTCCCGCCAGCAGTTAATGCTGCACTACAAGCACTGCAACCTGGAATGGGGCCGACACGTTAAATGTCCAAGCTTCATTTTGCCGTCTAATGCGTTATAATCCTCGCAATTTTTGCATAAGGGGGAGCATTTATTATGGAAAATACCAGTCGTACTGCCTTAGTGACAGGGGCTTCTAATGGCATTGGCAAAGAATTTGCGATTAAATTGGCGCAAAATGGTCATGATGTGATCATGGTTGCGCGCGAGACTGATAAATTACAAAGTGCTGCCGATCAAATAAGCAATCAATATAAAGTTAATACTTATCCGATTACCAAAGATTTAGCACATGAAAAAGCCGCTCATGAGCTCGTTGAGGAGGTTAATGCGCTTGATCTTAATGTCAGCGTCTTGATAAACAATGCAGGTTTTGGTCACAAAGCTTATTTCCATAAGACTGATGCTGGGATCAATCGGGCGATGATGGGGCTGAATATCGCTTGTTTAACGGAACTCACGCACCTATTGTTGCCTTCTATGATTGAGAGTAAGCATGGCCGCATTTTAAATGTCTCATCAACTGCCGCTTATCAACCAGGTCCCTTAATGGCAGTGTATTTCGCCTCAAAGTCCTATGTCTCATCGTTTTCGCAAGCGTTGCATAGTGAATTGCAAGGCACGGGCGTCAGTGTGACACTGTTGTGCCCTGGGCCGACGATCACTTCATTCGCTGAGACAGCGAAGTTAACGGGTAATCCCATTCATAGTGGTTTTGTCCCCATGTGGACACCGGATAAAGTTGCTGAAGTCGGTTATAACGCAATGATGCGGGGCAAACGCATTGTGATTGCCGGATTTGTGAATAAACTCACCTCTTTCTTAGGTACAGTAATGCCGACTGCTATGGTGATGCGCTCATTGAAGAAAATGCACGCGAAAGGATAAACACAAGCATGTTAACAAGGACAGTAGCTGATTATTTCGAATTTAGTAAATATCGCAGTAATTTAAAAACAGAAGTCATCGCCGGTATCACCACCTTTTTGGCGATGATGTATATTGTCGTGGTTAATCCGGAGATCTTAAGTGCGGCAGGGATACCGTTTGGAGCTGAAGTAACAGCGACGGTTTTGGTTGCGGCTGGCACGAGTATCCTCATGGGCTTATACGCCAATTTGCCTTTTGCTCAGGCTCCCGGTATGGGGTTGAATGCCTACTTTGCCTACACTGTTGTGCAGGCCCAACATGTGAGTTGGCAAATTGCCTTAGGCGCAGTATTTTGGGCAGGGATAATTTTCTTACTGTTATCAATTTTCAACATTCGTACGCATATCTTAAATGCAATTCCTGATCCGATACGTCACAGTGTAGCTGCGGGTATTGGTTTGTTTATCGCCTCTATCGGTTTGTTTGCGAGTGGGTTTTTAGTACCAAATAAAGCGACGGTGATAGCCATCGGTCCGTTAACCGCGGTGACAATTACTTTTTTAATTGGCTTCGCCATCACCGCTATCTTGGCTTCTAAGCATACTAAAGGGGCGTTAATTGTTGGGATCGCGGTGACTACACTGCTATCGATTCCAATAGGGCGTTGGTATGGCGATGCAACCCCAATAACTGAGATGGGCAAAACGCTAGTCAATTGGCATGGGGTTATTGCTAAGCCTGATTTTAGTTTGTTTATGAGCATGGACTTAGTGCATTCTTTAAAATTTGCTTTATGGCCGATAATTTTCGGTATGGCATTTACGGATTTATTCGATAGCCTTTCGACATTTTTCGGGGTTGCCGAAGCCGGGGATATCCTCGATGAAAAGGGTCGACCGCGCAATATCAAGCGCGCTTTATTATCTGATGCCATTGCGTCTGCGTTTTCGGGTATGGCAGGCAGCAGTGCCGCGACGAGTTATGTTGAATCTGCGGCTGGTATCGAAGAGGGTGGTCGTACCGGTATGGTGGCAATTGTTACCGGATTACTGTTTATTCCCTTTATGTTTCTATCGCCATTATTGTCGATGGTGCCTGCGATTGCCACTGCGCCGGTGTTAGTATTGATTGGTGCTTTTATGATGTCACCGATTTTAAAGATCCAATGGCGCCAATTAGATGATGCGATCCCTTCGTTTATTGTGATTATGTTAATCCCATTTTCGCACTCGATCACGCAAGGGATTATTTGGGGATTTTTATCGTGGACGGTGATCAAATTGGCGCTTGGTAAGCGCCAAGAAGTGACACCCACCTTGCTTGGCATCGATGCCTTTGTGGTTCTTATGTTGTATTTGTCGGCGTGAATGACAGCCTGTGCGAGAATCCTGGAGAGATAGGTTTATGGGATGCTGCGCATTTACCCTGATGAGTTTGGACAAGGAATTATCTCGCCATTTCATTTTTATTTTAAGCTGCCCATATTGTTGTGGAAAAATTTTAGCCAATCAATTGCAAAAAAACACCTAAAAAGAAGGGGTTGCAAAATCAAAATGTATCTATATTCATTAAGTTATTAAATCCGTAAGCTATCAATGTCGGTAGTTGTCTCTTATAATCTGTTTCATAATATTTCGCATAAACTTCTGATCACCAAAGATCTAGGGGTTGAAGTTACTAGTTTTTTTTTGGCTTTTGTGGCATAAGTTATGCTTTGTAAAGTTTCGCACTGTTAAATTGGAACAGTTATATGGCTTATGATCATTTTATCGAAACCTTCTTTGCATTAAGTTTATTTATCAATGCAGCGTTATTTGTTCCACAAGCCATGTGTTTATTTGCAAAAAAAGATTCAACAGAAATTTCATTTATTACATTTTTTGGTTTTTGGTTAATACAACTGGTAACTTCGCTACATGGATTTATCCGTCAAGACTGGTTGCTTGCATTTGGAACGTTGTTAAGCATGGTGACTTGTGGCTGTGTCGTTTGGTTGATTGTATGGTACAGAATAAAAAATAAAAATTCACAGCTCAGTTATGCGAATCAACCTGGACGGCATCGTTAGTAAATAAAAGGTGAGTAAGTTGAGTATACTAATTCGAGATGGAGAGACAACTTTTCGTGTAGGGTTAAAAAATTTTAGCCAGCATACACCACTACCAAAGCCAACACGTTGTATAGTTCCTATTAGCGTTGGCCAGAGTTATCATGAGGGCAAAATATTTGAGGCTAGTATTCAGTTGCTTAATCATCATTTTGATTCATGTGTTATCATGCTTTGCGATCTCCTTCAAAGACATACTTATCAAATGGAAAGTAGCCTTGTTGGATTTGCTACTAATGATTATGCAGTACGAGAAGGAGATGCATGGTTAATGAGAAATAAGAATATTTTATCTCAATTAAATATTGCATGTGATATTCGACGGTGGTCTGAGCAGTTGTATAGTCAAACTTATAAAACAGCAAGAACTGAAATTGATGCGTTTTATAAGGACAATATTCAGTATCGTTTGAGCGTAGATGAGGTCGCCTCAAACTTTGCTAGGCGAAAGCTCGCTGCCAATAAACTAGACCCCGAACAACATGGTGGTTTGCTTCGAAAGTACTATGAACTCAGCACTGAATATTTAAAAGAAGAAAGCAGTGTGCGCTATTCTTGGCTAGGTGACGGCTACGACTTTCATTTTTATCCAAAACCGGATAATTTGGCAATGAAAGTAGTTCATAAACAACTAATTGTTTCTGAACATCCTCAAGAATTAATTCCGATTAACTTGAAAGTTAAAAAAATCAAACATCATGCTGAGCAAAAACAATCTATGGAGTATTAGATGAGCGTTAGAAATAACCTACCAAAACAAGAGATGTTGGTTGAGTCCTTGCTGGAGCGAACTAATAATCCATTTTTTGTATTAGACAATTTACTATCTGTCCTTCATAAAAATTCACTGGCTGTACAACGCCGAGACTTAACAGAAATGAAAATTAAACAGGTATTGGATATAGCCTCATTCTCAGTAGCTGCTAAGTACGACTCCGAGAAAAAAATAATACCGCATTCAGGTGAATTCTGGGAGGTAGAACAGCGTTACAGCTCTACTCAGAAAGATATTTACTATCTGCTAGAGATAAAACCTGCTTCAAATAAAGATGAACAAATTAACTATTTAAAAAATATTTTAGCTCTAGTTCCTGGACATGTGTATTGGAAAAATTGTGATGGCGTTCTTTTGGGCTGCAACAATGAAATGGCTAAATTCATAGGAGTCAGTAGCCCAAGAGATTTAGTGGGTACAACCGAGTTTGATGTTCAGGATTATGAGGATGCAGAGAATATACGAGAGCTTGATGAAAAAGTGATGGCCTCAGGTATTACTCATGTACAAGAAGAGCCTTTTAAAACAAAAAATGGCAAAGAAGCTATATTTTTATCGACAAAAGTACCACTAAAAAATAATCAGGATGAAGTAATCGGAATCCTAGGCATCTCCAGCGATATTACCGAACTAAAAAAACTCGAAGACAAACTAAAACAAGCCGTTGCCCAATCTGATTCTGCCAACAATGAAAAAACAGAGTTTATTGCAGTACTCAATAATATTCTTCGTTCCAAAGTCAATACGATCGCGATGATGAGCGATTTACTAAAAACGACAGAATTATCAAAAAAACAACGCGAATGCCTGCACCTGCTACAAGCAGCAAACTCAGAAATTCCAGAAGAGTTGGTCTATGCAGCTGATTATGCCAAATTAGATTCTGGTGAGCTCGAGTTATTTCCGGAAGAATTTTACTTAATAGATATGGTCGAATCCCAGGTGAACACGTTTTACCGCCAGGCCGCCGCACAAGACCTAAGCTTTGCTGTTGATTATATGAACCTACCAGGTGTCTGTCTCAAAAACTCAGTGACTCAATTACGAGAGATTGTCAAAGTCATCATTATGCACTCGATTGAATATACTGGCGAAGGTGGTATTAACCAATATTTTTCGGTAGAAAGCAATGAGCAAGGACATTGGGTGACGATTCACATTCGTGACTCTAGCGCTGGTTTTCAGCAAGATTTTATCGATAATATGTTTTCTTTATCCGATGCAAATAAAACGCAAACCGAATATCCCAAGTTAATTATGCGCATGGTGTTTTGCAAAAAAATGTTGGATGAAATGGGTGGCACGCTTGCAGTGGTTAATAACAAAGAAGGCGGCAACACTTTCAGCATTACATTACCAATAATTAGGGTTGATCCGCTACAGGAAGAAGAGAAACCTTTTGTCAGTGCGGCATTGGCTTATCGCTATGTCTTAATCGATGATGATGCGATGCGTATTGCCTCGGTGCGAAGTTTGTTAGATGATACTGCCTTACGTATTTTTTCACCACAACGTGCCGTTAAAAATATTAAAGCTATCATTACAAAAGGTGATGACTTGGATATGATATTTCTCGACACACAACTCCTCGTACAGCAATCACAATTACTCGATAGTGTGTTACAAGCGATAGCTGGCAAAGATAAACTAGTTATTTTGCTGACCGACGAAAACACGACACAATTGCCTGAGTTACACAATGCAGCATCGATTGCCATGATCGCTAAACCATTAAAATGGTCACGTTTTTACAGGGATATCCTCAACCACTGGAGCGAGTACAATCAGCCACGATTGCGCGTTTTATCTGTTGAAGATGACCCTATCTGTCAAAAAGGGCTCGAATTTGTGTTACAAGAGTTTGCTTGCGATGTCACGACAGTAGGCTCAGGCGAAAAAGCGCTTGCGGCCTTAGAAGAGACTCATGCCTTCCAAGAAAATCACCAATTTGATGTTATATTTCTTGATATTGGTTTACCAGGTCAAAGTGGTTTAGCTACGGCTGAGGTCATCGCTCAACGTTTGGATGATGGTACATGTCCACGCCTCATTGCCCTCACAGGTTTAACCCGCAAAGTCGATTTAGATATATTGTATGATTCTGGTTTGTTTTATGCGGTTCTCGAAAAGCCAGCTACCATCAAAGATGTTGAAGATGTGTTGACACGGATTAAATATTAACTCAAGCTTTTCTCTCTCGCAACCTTTCCGCTGCGCGCGCAAAGGGTTCCGACCAATCAGCTAGCTGTGTTTGCCTGAACAAGTACACACTCGGGTACCAGGGGCTATTATCCCGCTCTAATAGCCAGCGCCAATCGGGTACTAATGGTAGCATCACCCACGTCTCTTTGCCTAATGTTGCGGCTAAATGCACCACGGCGGTGTCAACAGCGATTACCAAATCGAGTTGGTTAATGATAGCGGCTGTGTCACTAAAATCTTTAATATCTTGACCTAATGAAATAACCTGCATTCCTTCTGGTGGCTGTTCAGCCTCGGTAGAAGCGGCGTCTTCACCCGCCAACTCTTTTTGCAAACTATAAAATGTAATCCCAGGGATGTGTGCCAGTGGTGCAAAATCGTTTAACATACAAGAGCGATTACGATCGTTCTCATGACTGCGTCGTCCTGCCCAAACGATCCCAATTTTAAAATTATCAGTATTAAGCTTTTCAGCCCACATTTGTTGATGTTGTGCATCAATCACAAAAAAATCAGCCGGTGGTGGTAGGTTGTCTAAGTTAGTCCGAAATAGTCGTGGCAAACTCAATAGTGAAGTATATAAGTCGAATTTTGTTGTGGTACTAATGCTGTCAGATACCAAATCGATATTGGGTATTGTGCGCGCCAAATCAAGTAAGGGGCTAGGGCAAGCATAGATCACTTTGCCCATGCGTTGTTTTAAAAGCGGTAAATAACGCATAAATTGAATGGTGTCGCCGAAGCCCTGTTCCGGTAATACGAGCAAGGTCTTATCTTTGTATGTTTGACCTTGCCAGCGTAAACTCGCTAATTGCTTATGTTTAAAACCTTCTACTTTTAAACGCCATTCGTATTCATCCCAACCCTTAGCAAAATCGCCATTTAATAACAGCATCATGCTATAGGTATAATGCAGTTCGGCTTGCTGTGGTGCGAGAGATAAGGCTTTTTGAATAATGTCTAAGCCTTCGCTTTGACGATTTTGACGATGAGCCAATACGGCTAATAAATGTAAGCAATTGCTGTTTTGTGGGAATTTCTTCAGGTGATCTCGGCACACCAATTCGGCTTGCTGATAGTCGCCTTGTAGGTAATGCCGGTAAGCCGTGTCGAATGCGGTTTGCATAGCCATTCCATGGTCATTGATGTTTGTAGACAATCATATAATAGGCACAATTACGATGCAAAAAAGATACCTGTGGTATTATCCCGAGCTGACGAATCTCCGCGAATCTATGCATGAATATATTCACTCCAAGAGAAATAGGCCAGCATAGACCTCGTCCCATTCCCCTGGGGTGGGACGCCGACCTCGTCCTATCCCTGTGGGGTGGGACGGTAAAACAGCGGGCGCTGTGCGCCCGGCAAATAAAGGAACGGACGCTGGAGCGTCCGTGAGTGTAAGGTCCCAACCCTAGAGGGTCGGGACCAGTCTGCGAGCGGTGGTACCAGGCAACTTAAGGTCCCAACCCTAGAGGGTCGGGACCAGTCTGCCTCACTACGCTCGCTCTTTGGTTAAATATGAATCCTCTGCCTGCGCGGAGGATGACGTAGGAGAGGTTAGGGGGCTTGACGCAGAGACAGTAGTTTACGGCTTTTAGGGCTGATATTCTAGTGGCTTGGTCGCAATCAAGATCGTATCACCCAACAGAGTGGCGTTACAAATTTTTGGCGGAAAGGCAGTGACCGCGAGAGTAGGTTTGGCATCACGCTCTTTAAAAGTCACATTAACCGCACAGGACATGTTAGCGAAAGTATTGCTATCCGAATCTATCTGAATAGTATCGATGCTTTGTATGTTTAGATTGTCGAGACGTTGTAAGGTGCCGAGTTGGATACGATCACCAATTGCATATTTTTTATTATTCTCAACTAATTTATGATGATCAGCAATTATCGTATTTGCAGATAATTTCCAAGGAAATTGTGATTGATTCAGCACAATGATTTGATATTCGCTTGCATAAGCTGTTTGCAGGGTTGTTAGCAACATTAAAATAAATATTCCAGCGCTATACCATGCGAGGTACTTAATACGCCATAGACGGCCAATCTTAATCATTGCCATTCCTCTAACTCAATTTTTACACCTATACCTAAGTGTAGACACTTTTTCGATAGTTAAGTTCCGAATGAATTAGCTATTGCGCCGAGCTAGCGTTTGCTGCTTGGGAGGAGGTTGTTAACTATCTGATTTTTCGTGGATTGACACATGCTAGGCGCGATTTAACGGTTATGCAAGGCCGCCTAAGTCATTATTAATGACCCACATCCTCAAGCATATCTTTCGGTTTGCGATTCCAATAGGCGACTTGCCATTGCGTGCCATTGTGGTTCAGGCAGCCGACCGCGCCAGTGCTGAGTTTAATGGTATGCGATGCTTTGAAAGCGTCGAAATCTGGCGTAATACAGGGGGCGAAGCGGGCGATGCCATTGCTGGTAACCACCAACACCGATTGAGCGGGAAAATTTGTCACGACTTCGTCGGCAAACTGCGACCAAGCACGTTGAATTTGTTGCGGATCAACTTGCCAGCCATCAGGCACTATTGCTTGTTCATCCCAAGCGATTAATGCCTCACGACCAATGCGTGTAATAACCGTTTCTGCGGATTGATTTTCGTCAGGACCATAATCGATTTCATTAAAGCATGCGCGTGTTTGAGCTTCTATATCAATGTCTGCTTGCTTTAAGGCGAGCTTAGCGGTTTCCTGTGTGCGGTTTAATTCACTGCAAAAACACGCTGCAATATGCGGATGTTCTTGCTGCAAATAGGTTCCTAATAATTGCGCTTGTTCTTTTCCACTCTTTGACAAAGGTAAATCAGTGCGTGCACCCACGCGCGTTACCGCATCGCCTTTATCAAAGGTATTGCCATGGCGCGCGATAATAATATTAGTCATTCAATAATTCTCCATAGCGTTGAATAATGTCACTGACGTGTTGCGCATCTGCCGGTGTATCAACACCGGATGAAGCAGGGTAATCGCCGAGTTCGATGCTAACGGTGCGGATTTTGATATTGTTTTCTAATAGGCGTAATTGTTCGAGTTGTTCAAGTTGTTCGTAATGTCCCAACGGTAATTCGACAAAGGCTTGTAGCGTAGGGTACTTAAAGCCGTATAGACCAATATGTTGATGCACGGGTGATAGGTCACTCGCTGCGCGTAGTTTTTCTTCGTTACGAATCACTGGAACAATTTGCTTCGAAAACCAAAATGCATCGCCCCGGCTATCGATGGTGACCGTGGTGCCACTAAACGGCGTGTTTTGTTTGCGCTGGCGTAGTTTATCCAGTTCAGCCCAGGGGAGGCGTTGTACCGGGGTGGCGACTTGGACATCGTTGTTGGTGAGCAAAGTGTCTAACACAGCACGCACCATGTGCGGCGGTGTCAGCGGTGCATCGCCTTGTAGATTGATGACGATATCCGGTTGTTGTGGCAATTGCTGGCACGCTTGCAAAGCACGGTCACTGCCCGTCTTGCAGTGAGTGTCTGTCATCGCCGCATGATAGCCAAGCTCAGCGACATGTTGCACGATGCGCTCATCATCGGTGGCGACAACCACTTGGCAATTAGCGTGGTCTTGGGCGGCGCGAGAGGCAACTTCACACACGCGCTGCAACATACTCTTACCGGCAATTATCGTCAATGGTTTGCCCGGAAAGCGTGTTGACCCATAGCGTGCTGGGATGATAATTGCAGCGTTAGCTGATTTGCTCATAATAACCTCTGTTATCGATAAAGTGGCGCTATTGTATAGAAAGTCAGCTTAAGAATCATGTTTAGCTTGCTAGAATCAACGTAATTTCATGCAAAAAAGGCTTAAAAACCCCGAAATTTACGGTATTGACCTGCGTTTTTGCCTTGTTATATTGAACTGTAACATATTCTAGCAAAAGCGAAATTATGTGGAGCTGATATGCAAGGACATATTATTCACGCCAAGTTGCGCGTTAAAAAGGATGCGCCAGTGAATCATTGGTTATTTGATGAATACAATTCATTTACCTCGGTGCCAGAAGGTCGGATGACGCGCGTGTCGCGCTTATCCGGGTTACGATTTGCTGTTTTGTCATCCTGAGCGTAGCGAGGAATATTTAGGTCGTTCCACGGTGCAAGACCAAGGTCGTGTCACTACGCCAAACCCTCAATCGCTTCAATCGTTAAGGGTTTTTCAATGACCTGATCAAAGCCTTTCGCCAACAATTCGCTGCGTCTATCTTGGGTAACATCGGCAGTAACGGCAACTGCTTTAACGGCAGTATATTTGGGGATAGCACGTAGTTTTTGCACGACATCCAAGCCACTAATATCGGGTAGACCGATATCAATCATCAAGATATCAAAGGAATCTAAGTTCGCCCAATCGATACCTTCCGTGCCATTAGATGCTTGGATCACGTCGTAATTCATAGATTCAAGCAGAGTGGTTTGTGCCATTAAGGCTGTGTAATTGTCTTCAATCAAAAGTACTGTTTTTTTCTTGCGTTCCATCGTCAATCACCTTGAATAATTTGTCGTTCCATTCTTAGCGTAGTACATTGGCCCTAAAATAACAGGCAACCTCTAAAAGCAGATCCTAGCACGCCACATCTGGACATTAAATGGACTAAATCTGCTTTTCTTGTGCGATATTTTACCTTTTACAGCGACCAGTAAAGCTCGATTAATTCTTTTTTAGTACTACAGCTTAGTTTTTTCTTAATGTTATCAACATAGTGGTAGACCGTTTTGGGACTCAAAGCGAGTATGCTGCCGATGGATTTTGCGGTTTGACCTTTTCCGAGTAAAGCTAAACATTGTTGTTCACGCGGCGATAGCGGGTTTAGAAGAGATGGGAGAGTTTTATTAGTACTAGCAACAATATTTTTAGGTGATTCTTCGAGAAAGTATTTCTCGATTTCATGGCAGTCTATTATAGAGGCGGGCTCTATTGTTTCTTGGTGCAGATAATGAAATGGAAATTTCTTTTCTTGCACGTCATCCTCATCGCTGCATTTAGGTAATATATTCCTGTCTTTTTCTGCGTCCAGTAAAAGATATTTTGCTTGCGCGGGAAATTGGTGGATAAATTCGTAAAACAAGTCTAGGTGGTTAATAAAATAAGAAGCATTTACTCTAGGGTCGGAGCTTGCAAAATTATACAATTCCCAATATTCATCATTGCCTAGGATGATAGTGATGCCATGTTCGATATTGTGGCGCGCTTTCATTGCAAGTATGGTCGTTTTATCTTTTGCATCAACCCATAGAAAATTTCCTGCTTGGTAGCTATCAAAGCTTTTTTGGCAAACGCCATTTTGAAAATAATCGGAATAGAGTATTTCAATCCAAGGCGTTAAATTACATAAACTGATATGCGTATTATCTTTATAAATTCTAACGTAACCAAAGCAATCAATCGCATATTTTTTTAAAGAACTGGTGAGTTGATCGACATCAGTACCCGTATTCATAATGATTGTTTTTTTGAGGTTAGGCATAGTGGTTAGCTAAGTTGAATATTCAGTTTAAAGGAAACGTGCGCAACACTAGGAATAACGACGATATGCACAACGGCGAGGTTGTCAGCAAAACGTAATAAAAACTGTTAAAAATTCTATCAGAATCGCTCTGCTCTTGCAAACTCACTGATACCTAAACTAACGCTTGCAAAACACGACATACAATGGTTTGTTGAATAATAATTGCCCGCAGGATATGTCCATGCCTTAGCTATCTGTTTGATTAACGGGCGGCAAGCGTGTTAAATTTTCGACCAACCAATCGGGTGGTGCCTCAGACCTCTGCATAGCGCCATATTGCCCATCTTCCATCTGGCCAGCACAAGCGCGTAAGCGTGAGGGAGCGGTGCCAGTCTTTACCGATACGCATGCACAGGAGAAGACGCATGGGGATTGCCCCATCTAAGCCACTGCGGACATTCAACGATGACCATTCCAAGCTTTTGATGACTGCCGTTCGAAATGAGCAGCTCGCAGGGGAGGAGGTCTGTGCTAGGGTCGCTTCGCTGCTGAGCAATCCTGATATATCTGCCAATGTCAACGTTCAAGACGATAACAATAACACCGCGCTACATTATGCTTGCTGGAAGGGCCACACTGCTGTTGTAAAACTGCTACTGGATGCGGGTGCGGATATCAATATGACTAATAGGGCTGGCTCCACACCGCTGCACAGTGCTTGCGGGAATGGCCACCTTCAATCCGTAAAAGCTTTATTAGCTGTGGGTGCTAGCACTCAGACGATGAATTTTTACTGTACAAACTGCTGTAGATATTGTTGTAAGCAGCTCACGAGATAATAGGGCAAGCTTAATAAGGTAAATGTCTTACCTGATGACGTTTGCAATTCGTCTTGCTGAATTTTTCCGGCATAAAAGCGAATCGCATACGTATGGTCGGTTGCTTCCATGTATTGCATTAAGGATCTCAGTCTGCCGGCTGTGCCTGATTTCACTTCGATAGGAATAAGGTGTTGCTGAAAAGGTACAACATAGTCAACTTCAGCATTGGATTGTGGCTTTTCACGTACCCAAAACTTGAGTGTTTGTTGTAAGCGAGGGTAAGTCGCCAACAACTCTTGTCCAATAATACTTTCGATGATTTGGCCCTTATGGAGTGTGTTCAGATCATTTAAGTTAAAATAATGTTGCTGTAAACCGGCAACATGATTCACCATACCAATATCTAAAAATTGTAAGCGTGGGGACTTCTTATGGTTGGTCTCCGCGGGCAAGGCTGTTTGAGTCGTGGGATAGACGAGTTTGATAAGCATCGCTTTTTCTAGGGTACGCAAGGCTTCGCCCATTTCGCGCGATTTGTAGTTGGAATTACCAAAACCTTGAAATTGTACTCGGGCTCCAGCTTCCATGGGCGCATGCGCTATAGCATGGCGAATCACTTGTGCCATAGTGCGATTAGTTGCATATTTTTCTACATCATCCATAAATGCCGTTAATAAATTTTGATAAACATTATTGGTGGCTAAAATATCCCGTGTCTCAAAAAATGCAGCCACTGCTTCGGGCATGCCGCCGACAAGTGTATATTGGTGAAAGAGCGCGATTAATCTGTCATGTGCGAAATCGGGGCAGGGATTCTGCCTAAGTGCATTGAGAGCTTCAGTTTCATTAGCTGCTAGCAGATATTCTGCGAATGTCAGCGGATACATAAATCGATATTCTACGCGTCCAACGGGGAAGCTAATGTGGCTATCGATCAAAGTCTCTAATAATGAGCCTGCCGCAATAACGTGGATATCGTTACGTTCTTCATAGAAATAACGCAACATAGCCGCCGCTTTAGGTGAACTCTGTATCTCGTCGATAAACAGTAATGTCTCGCCTTGTGTTACAAGTGACTTTTGTAGATGGAAATGTATCGCTGCGATCAACTCATCGGGTGGGTAATCACGTTCAAACAGGTCCCTATCTGCTTTGAGTTCTAGGTTGAGGTATAAAAATCGCGCATATTGCTTACCAAATTCTCTTACTACAGTGGTTTTTCCCACCTGCCTTGCACCACGTAAAATCAATGGTTTACGCGACGGGTGTTGCGACCATTCATTAAATGATTGATTTATATGGCGATTATACATTTTGCTTTGCTTTTTTGTCACAGAATAAGGGTATTATATACCAAAGTTTGTCACAAAATAAGGGCATTTTGTGGCAAGCTTTGTAACAGAATAAGAGTAAATGGTCGGGGTGAGAGGATTTGAACCTCCGGCCCCTGCCTCCCGAAGACAGTGCTCTACCAAGCTGAGCTACACCCCGATGGTGTGAGTGCGAGTCTGCTTAACGGGATAATGTGCAGACTGGCGGTGGTGCGACGCTAGTACGTGCGCTGCAAACTAAATTCCGCGAGTGCTTGCATAGCATCACGGTAGGGTGACGGCGGTATTTCTTGTAAGGCATCGAGTGCAATATCGATTTGTTGTTTTGCTACATTAAACGTGTAATCGATAGCATTAGTTTCGTGAATTGTTTTGCTGATTGCATCTAAATCTTCACGTCGGCCTTGCTCGATAGCATGCTTAATCACCGCCTGTTGTTCTTTGCTGCCATGCTGCAAGGCATAAATCAAGGGCAGGGTAGGTTTGCCTTTGGCGAGATCATCGCCGCGACTTTTGCCCATTTCTTCACTGCTGGATTGATAATCCAAGGCATCATCAATCATTTGAAAGGCCATACCTAAGTGCATACCATATTTCGCGGCGATATCGATTTGCCACGGCTCGCGCTGTGCCAGTGTCGCACCGAGTTTGCTCGCCGCTTCGAACAGGGTAGCCGTTTTATAACGAATCACTTCGAAATAACGCTCTTCGGTGGTTGCGGCATCATTGCAATTGAGTAGCTGCAAGACTTCGCCTTCGGCGATGGTATTAGTTGCCTGGGCGAGGATACCCATCACGCGCATGGAGTTGAGGCCCACCATGATTTGAAAGGAACGAGAATACAAAAAGTCACCGACCAAGACGCTAGCCTCATTGCCCCACATCGCATTGGCTGTTTTTTTACCGCGCCTCAAGTCTGAAGCATCGACGACATCGTCATGCAGCAGGGTTGCTGTATGGATAAATTCGATAACTGCCGCTAAGCGCACATGGCCATCGCCTTGATAATCAAAGGCTTTTGCGCTCAAGAGAACTAACATCGGGCGTAAGCGTTTCCCGCCACTTTCAATAATATGTCTGCCGACTTCAGTAATGAAATCGATGTTGGTGTTTAATTGGGTGTCAATAAATTGATCAACCGCTGCCATTTCATCGCTGACAAGGCTACGGATTTCATCTAATTGCATTATGAGGCCCTTATGCGAAGCTCTTAATTTATGAGGGGGCATGCTAGGGCGATGCGCTGAAACTGTCAAGCTCATATGGTAGCCTTGATAAGCGCCGAAGGCGCGCATCAAGGGAATGTGTTGGCAAATGCTGCTCCTTGATGCGCCGCTACGCGGCTTATCAAGGCTACATTAGCATTTGTTCCTACGTAAGCCGTAGCCCGGATAAGCGCGGCACGCACGTCATCCGGGGAGGTTGTTAGCGCTTGCGGTTCCCGGATGACGTTGCTGCGCAACTTATCCGGGCTACATCTGAGCTTGACTAGAAGACAGTAGTCTACACAAGAATCAGCTCTGCATCGCGTTCTTGGCAAAGATTTCTTGCAGTTGTCCCACAAAATCCGTAGAATATGCGGCCTTTAATAGACTCATAATTAGACACGATAAAGGCTGATAGCGCTTGTTTAGAAATAAGTCGGTTGCGCTAACTGCCAGATTTCGAAGGAGAAATGACGATGTACGCGGTGATCAAGAGCGGTGGTAAACAATACAAAGTAGAAGAAGGGCAAACGCTGCGTCTCGAAACGCTGGATGTCGAGGAAGGCAAAAAAGTCAATTTTGACCAAGTTTTGCTAATCGCCGATGGCGACAAAGTCACGGTTGGTGCGCCGACGATCAAGGGTGCGGAAGTCGCGGCTGAAGTTGTCGGGCATGGCCGCGGTAAAAAGCTTCGTGTGATTAAATTCCGTCGTCGTAAAAATTACCGTCGCGTGATGGGGCATCGCCAAGATTATACCCAAGTGAAAATCACCGGCATTAAGAAGCGTGCGGCTGCGAAGAAAACCACAGACGATAAAGCAGAAGCAGCATAAATTTATTCATAGACTGGCTCCACCCCTCTGGGGTGGGACCGATAAATTTAAGAGGACAAAGCAATGGCACATAAGAAAGCTGGCGGTAGTACGCGTAATGGTCGCGATTCGGAGTCGAAACGCCTAGGTGTCAAGCGTTATGGTGGTGAGCAAGTTGCAGCAGGCAATATCATTGTGCGCCAACGCGGCACCAAGTTCCATGCTGGCAACAATGTTGGCATTGGTCGTGACCATACCCTATTTTCCTTGATTGATGGTCACGTGTTATTTGTAGAAAAAGGCCCACATAACCGTAAATATGTGAATGTTGTTAATGCCGAAGCAAAAGCTGAAGCAGCCAAAAAAACTGCCGGGAAAACCACCGCGAAAAAAACGACAGCAAAGAAAACAACTAGTAAGAAAACAACTAGTAAGAAAACTACGGCTAAAAAGTCGGCTGCGAAAAAAGCCGCTTAATAGCACTGCGTTGAGTAATAAAAAGGGCCCATCGGGCCCTTTTTTGTAGGATTAGCAAACCACTATGAAATTTGTCGATGAAGCAACAATCCGCGTTGAAGCCGGTAAAGGTGGCGATGGCTGCATGAGTTTTCGGCGCGAAAAATACATTGCCAAAGGTGGTCCCAATGGCGGTGACGGTGGTGATGGTGGCAGCGTTTATTTGCAAGCGAGCAAGGACGAAAATACCTTAGTTGATTACCGCCATAAACGCTTGTTTCGCGCCAAACCCGGTGAGGGTGGTAAAGGCAGTGAGTGCACTGGCCGCAGTGGCGATGATTTAACGATCCCAGTACCCGTGGGAACCACTGTTTATGACAATGATACCGATGAACTCATCGGTGACTTAGTCCGTGATGACCAACGTCTGTGTGTCGCGCAAGGTGGTTTTCATGGTTTAGGCAATACGCGCTTTAAAAGCAGTATCAATCGTGCTCCGCGCCAAACCACCAAAGGTAGCCCCGGTGAGCAACGTCAATTGCGCCTGGAATTAAAGCTCTTAGCCGATGTGGGCTTGCTCGGTATGCCGAATGCTGGCAAGTCGACTTTGATCAGTGCGGTGTCTGCTGCACGCCCGAAAATCGCCGATTATCCCTTCACAACACTGTATCCCAATCTCGGTGTTGTTAGCGTTGAAGCGCATCGCAGCTTCGTGATCGCTGATATCCCTGGCCTTATCGAAGGTGCTGCTGCAGGGGCTGGCCTGGGTATTCAATTCCTCAAACACCTTGCACGTACGCGGCTTTTATTGCATATTGTTGACGTAGCCCCGCTCGATGATAGCGATCCGCTACATGCAGCCCAAGCGATCATTCGTGAACTAGCTTACTATAACAATGAGTTAGCAAACAAAGAACGCTGGTTGATTCTGAATAAAATCGATGCACTATCCACGGATGAATTAGCGCAATGCCGCCAAGCACTCGTTGCTGGCTTGGATTGGCAAGGACCTATCTATGAAATCTCAGCGTTACAGCGACAAGGTACCGATGCGCTGTGTTATGCATTAATGGAATACTTGGAAGCGAGATAATTTTTGTCATTCTGAGCTGACGGATCCCAACGAATAACGCTATAAATTAGCTTTGATTCTTGTGTAGACTGCTGTCTTTGCGTCAAGCCCAGATGTAGCCCGGATAAGTTGCGCAGCAACGTCATCCGGGAACAGCAATGGCAAACACCCTCCCCGGATGACGCGCGTGCCGCGCTTATCCGGGCTACGGCTTACGTATGAACAAATGCTAATGTAGCCTTGATAAGCGCATAGCGCGCATCAAGGGAATGTGTTGTCTAATGCTGTCCCCAGAGGGGCTCATCAAAGCTACAGCAGTAGTTGATTTGATGTTAAGTGCGCAACACGACGGAACTTGATGGCGAATGTTATCGCGCGATATTAAACAAAGACAATGAATATTGGAGAAATACTATGGCTGCACAAACGTATGCTACACGACGGGCGCTAAATGAAGCGCTGACAGGCGCAATTGTTGATGCTGCGACTACTTACCTAAATGAAAATGACACACGAATTTCTGATGCTGAGTGGTCAGCAAGCTGGTGGGATACTATGACAAAATCAGTATCAAGTTATTTTGCCCATAATTCACATGAGCAAGCCCGCGAACTTCTCGTTATCTTCGGTAAGCAAGCCACTGATAAAGAGGCTGTCGGGGCTGGTGTTGAGATCAGCGACATTGCTGGTGAAGCTGAAGAAGCGCTTAGCTATAAAGGGTTATTGTTGGCGATTAATAACGTGCGTGAAGGTTTACAGTCAGCAACTGTTACATCAAATCTTTCCTCTTTACGTAATGCGGTTAATAGCGCATTGTGGGAGCATGCAAACTTTAAGGTTGTGTATGATGCATATGATGCAGGACTGGATGTCGAACAGGTAAATAAATCCAAAATGTCTGCTGAGACGTACGCTGCGGCAGGTCATGGTGCGATGTATGTTTCCCAATCTAGTAGAAAGATAGATAGAGGTTGGCCCAAAACAGCGGAGTGGGATAAGCGTAGTCTATCCGACGGGGAGGGTTTGAGCCCAGGGGAAATTGATACATTGAATCACAATGAACGTGATGAGTGTGTTGGCCATGTCATGCGTGGATTGGTGTCTGGGAGGTTAAGCATTGGTGCAGGTGGTTGGCAATTTACAAATGATGATGAGACGACTGTTAAAATTGCGAATAGATTACCGGACCTGAGTATTGTGCCTGATTTTACGGGCTAAGCCTAGTGCTACAAACCTTGTCACACTGGTAGACTACTGTCTTTGCGTCAAGCCCAGATGTAGCCTTGATAAGCACGCTTGCGTGCGCATCAAGGGAATGTATTAGCAAGCGCCGCTCCTTGATGCGCACCTTTCGGTGTTTATCCGGGCTACAGGATTGTGTAGCCTTGATAAGCCCCGACGGGGCGCATCAAGGTTTTCAAAAAAGAAGAAACTTAGAAAAGTGAGGCTGTTACGCCGCCATTGTTTTGACGTGTTTGTGCAGGCGACTTTTATGGCGGGCAGCTTTATTTTTGTGGATTAAGCCTTTGCTAGCTGCGGCGTCGATAACGGGGATTGCAGCTTTATACGCGTCTTCTGCTGCCTTCTTATCGCCAGCTTCAACAGCGTAAATAACTTTCTTAATATAAGTACGAAACATAGAGCGAGCGCCGGCTTTGCGTTGGCGGCGGGCTTCGCCCTGACGAGCACGCTTACGTGCTTGTGGTGAATTAGCCAATGTTGTTCTCCAGTGTGTTTAAAAAATATACGATTCATTGAAATTATTGGTCGCCAAATATGCCGTGAAAAGCCCCTGATGTCAATCAATCTGAGCCAATCTTGGCAAGATTCAAGTGCTTATTTGTCTGGCCTGCGCTAAAATCGGCGTTTTTGTGTGAGTCATGATGATGGAGTCTAGAAAAGGGTATGCTAAATCTCAATATTGAGCTGAGGGACTTAAACGTTTTTTGGTGCTTGGTGCCAACCAACGTCATTCCGCACTTGATGCGGAATCCAGAGGCATACCAGTCGCCACCACAGGTGGCGTTCCTTGAAGGGCGATGTTTCATCGCCCTTAAGTCGGATGCTGCACATCCGACAGAGGTTGCTCGCTACGCTCGCGCCACATATGCCTCTGGACCCCGGTGTCCATGTCCCGTACTTGATACGGGAACGCACGGGGTGACGTGGCTCAACAGGGCTACGCTATGAAGCCAAACGACACACAAGCAAACACATCAACATTGGCGGAAGGTTCGGCCCAGCCAAGCAATGTCGACCCGTTAGAAAATATCGATCAAACAAAAAACGCCACCCAACACAGCGATGGCGTGCGCAGACTTTTCAAGTCCACCGGCTTAGTCTCTGCCATGACAATGCTTTCACGCATTCTGGGTTTCGCACGTGAAATGATCATTGCGTATCTTTTTGGTGCTACCGCCGGTGTCGATGCCTTTATCGTCGCTTTTAAAATCCCTAACTTTATGCGTCGCCTGTTTGCCGAAGGCGCATTTTCACAAGCCTTTGTGCCGGTGCTATCTGAATACCGTCAAACCCGCGATGAAAAAGACATTCGCGCATTTGTCAATCATATGTTTGGTACTCTCGGCATGGTGTTATTGGCAGTATCGATTGTGGCAATTTTAATAGCCCCCGTACTAGTACGCATTTTTGCGCCGGGCTTTGGTGATGACTCCACGCGTTATACCTTAGCTACACATATGTTGCGCATCACCTTTCCATACTTGTTATTAATTTCACTCACTGCATTTGCCGGTGCAGTGATGAATACTTATGGGCGTTTTGGCATCCCTGCCTTTACGCCTGTGTTGCTTAACGTCTCTTTGATCGCCACGGCGCTATGGCTATCACCATACACGGCAAAACCGATTTATGCTTTAGCTTGGGGCGTATTAATTGCGGGGGTTGTCCAGCTTCTTTTTCAGTTACCGTTTTTAAAGCGTTTACACTTATTGCCGACACGCCCATGGCCGACGTTACGCGACCCCGGCGTGCGGCGCGTGTTAAAACTCATGGTACCTGCCTTGTTTGGCGTATCTGTTGCGCAAATCAATTTGTTATTGGATACAATATTTGCCTCATTTCTTAAAGTCGGCAGCGTATCATGGCTATATTATTCTGATCGTTTAATGACTTTTCCTTTAGGTGTCTTTGGCGTCGCGATCGCGACGGTGATTCTGCCACATTTGTCACGCAAGTTTGCCGATCAAGATAGCCCTGCATACTCATATGCGTTGGATTGGGCGTTGCAAGGCATTTTAATCATTGGCGTACCCTCGGCAGTGGGTTTATTTATTTTGTCTGGGCCATTGCTCGCGACGATTTTTCAACACGGGCATTTCAATGCTGACGATGTCATGATGACGCGTCAAAGCCTCATGGCATTTGCCTTTGGCGTGCCCGGTTTTATGCTCATTAAAGTGTTGGCGTCTGGGTTTTATGCACGCCAAAATATTAAAACCCCGGTAAAAGTCGCAGCCATCGCGATGGTGACAAATATGTGTTTGAATGCAGCTTTAATCGTGCCACTGGCGCATGCGGGCTTAGCCTTAGCGACGACGATCGCTGGCGTGTTGAATGCGGGCCTGCTCTGGTGGCTATTATGTCGGCGGGGCATCTATAAACCAAGTCCCGGTTGGTTGAAGTTTTTAATGCGCTTAGTGCTGGCCAATGCAGTGATGGCAATGCTGTTAGTGTGGTTTAGTGGCAATCTCTACCAATGGTTAGAATGGAGTTGGTGGCAGCGTGCAGGGCATTTAGCACTGTTAGTGACGATGGCGGTTGCTGCCTATTTTGCAAGCTTGTGGGCGTGTGGCTTTAAATGGCAATTGCGGCAGGTGTAATCATAATGTCTACACACAAGTTACAGCTCATTCGCGGCTTACATAATATCAAGCCACAGCAGCGTGCTTGTGTCGCTACCATCGGTAATTTTGATGGCTTGCACTTGGGCCATCAAGCAGTGATCGAACAAGTCGCCGCGCAAGCGGCAAGCATGAATTTACCAGCGACATTAATTGTCTTTGAACCGCAACCCTTAGAGTTTTTCCATGGCAAGACAGCGCCGGCGCGCTTAACGCGTTTGCGTGAAAAACTTCTAGTCTTACGTGAGAGTGCCATCGATAATGTTTTATGTTTGCATTTTGATGCTAGCTTAGCGGCATTGACACCACAAGCATTTATCCAGCATATTTTAGTTGATGGCTTAGCGGTGAAATACTTAGTCGTCGGTGATGATTTTCATTTTGGCAAAGACCGTGTAGGTGATTTTGGTTTGTTGACCCAATTAGGAGAGCGCTATGGCTTTACTGTTGCGAGCATGCACACAGTCAATCAACAAGATGAGCGCGTGAGTAGCACGCGTATTCGCTATGCCTTAGAGACTGGTGATTTGGACCTGGCTAAACGTTTGCTTGGCCGTCCTTATAGTATGTGTGGACGTGTGACGCATGGTGATAAGCGTGGGCGTCTGATTGGCTTTCCGACGGCAAATATTTATTTGCATCGTCATGTGACGCCAGTGCTTGGGGTATATGCGGTGACAGTGCATGGCTTAGCAGTGGAACCCCTGTATGGCGTCGCTAATGTCGGCAAACGCCCGACTGTCGATGGCACCCGTAGTTTGCTTGAGGTGCATATATTCGATTTCGATCAGGATATTTATGGGCGTTATATCGAAGTTGAATTTGTGATGAAGTTGCGCGATGAAAAGCGTTTTGATTCTTTTGATTTACTCAAAGCGCAAATCTTTAAAGATGCGCAGCAGGCCAGGACATTTTTTGGGCAATAGTTTTGTCTGTCTTGCTAGCCCTCCCGCACAAAATTGTACTTTTTCAGCGCTTTGGGGTATCTTGTCGCCCAGCTTGAAGCGCCTTCGTGCCCGACAATAAACGTAACACCAATGACCATCTTGAGCGGCCTTAATGAGTGACCATAAAAAATGAGTGACTATAAAAACACGTTAAATCTACCTCAAACTGCTTTCCCCATGAAGGCAAACCTCGCCCAACGTGAGCCGCAAATGCTCAGCAAATGGCAAGAGATGAATCTGTATCAACGCATTCGCGAACAACGCCAGGGTCAGCCACGTTTTGTTTTGCATGATGGGCCCCCATATGCCAATGGCATTTTGCACGTCGGGCATGCGATCAACAAAGTTCTAAAAGATATTGTCATAAAATCGAAAACGCTCAGTGGTTTTGATTCACCGTATGTGCCAGGCTGGGATTGCCATGGCTTACCGATCGAAATCAATGTTGAGAAAAAAGTCGGCAAAGTTGGCGCTAAAGTCAATGCCAAAGAATTTCGTCAAGCTTGTCGTGATTATGCGACGAAACAAATCGACCAACAGCGCAACGATTTTATGCGCTTAGGCGTGTTAGGGGATTGGTTTAACCCTTATTTGACGATGAATTACCGTTATGAAGCTAATATTATTCGTTCATTAGCTAAGATCATCAAAAATGGCCATTTGATGAAAGGCTATAAACCCGTGCATTGGTGTACAGCGTGTGGTTCAGCCTTAGCGGAAGCCGAAGTTGAATACAAAGATAAACAATCAGCGTCGATCGATGTGCGTTTTGATATTTTAGATGTGCCGGCTTTGTGGGCATCTTGCAAACATACCCCGGATGCGCATGAACCTGCGCAAGTTTCAGCTGTGATTTGGACGACTACGCCGTGGACACTGCCAGCTAACCAAGCTGTGGCTGTCAATCCAACGCTGGATTATGTCATTGCGCATTGCGAAAAAGACGGTCACGCCGAATATTTGTTACTTGCCGACAGCTTACTTAAAGACGTGATGGCGCGTTATGGCATCGAGAATTATCATGTCATGGCCTATTGTCATGGCAATAAACTCGAGGGCTTGAAACTTCAACATCCATTCCATGAGCGCCAAGTGCCAATCGTACTTGGTGAACACGTTACCACCGAGACAGGCACAGGACTTGTGCATACTGCACCGGCACATGGTGTCGATGATTATCATTTAGCGGCGCGCTATGATTTGCCAGTCACGCATCATGTCTTAGGCAATGGCTGTTTCGACGAGAAAACCCAGTTTTTTGCCGGCAAACATGTCTTGAAAGTTGACACTGATGTCATCGAGTTACTTAAAACCAAAGGTGTTTTGCGTCATGTGGAAACTTTACAACACAGTTACCCACATTGCTGGCGGCATAAAACGCCTTTGATCTTTCGTGCGACACCGCAGTGGTTTATCAGTATGGATAAACAAGGTTTGCGTGAACAAGCGTTAGCGACAGTTAACGATGTGAAATGGACACCGGTGTGGGGACAAAATCGCATTGAAGCAATGGTGTCACAACGCCCAGATTGGTGTATTTCACGTCAGCGCGAGTGGGGTGTGCCAATTCCCTTGTTTGTACACAAGAAAACGGGCGAATTGCATCCGCAAACCGAAGTATTGTTGGAGAAAGTTGCCTCAGAAACCGAAAAACAAGGCATTGAATGTTGGTTTGATATGCCCGCAGACCAATGGATCGGGCAAGAGGCGCATGCTTACGAAAAAGTCATGGATATCCTCGATGTGTGGTTTGATTCGGGGGTGAGTCATACCTGTGTGCTTAAACAACGCGAAATAGGCCCACCCGCAGCATTGTATTTAGAGGGTTCGGATCAACACCGTGGTTGGTTCCAGAGTGCATTGCTAACCAGTATTGCGATGACTGGTAAAGCACCGTTTCAAGGTGTGTTGACGCATGGTTTCTTGGTCGATAGCAAAGGCCATAAAATGTCAAAGTCGCTGGGTAATATTGTCGAAATCGATAAAGCGGCGAAAACCATTGGTGTGGATATTTTACGTCTTTGGGTGGCGGCGTCTGATTATCGCGGTGAAGTCGCATGGTCGGATGAAATTATTAAACGTAATGCTGATACTTATCGCCGCATTCGCAATACGACACGCTTTTTGTTGGCGAACTTAAATGGTTTTGAGCCCAATCAACACCAAGTCAAAGCGCATGATATGCTAGCCCTCGATCGCTGGGCAGTCGACCGTGCGCGTTTAATTCAAGATGAAATCCGTGCTGCTTATGATGAATATCAATATCACATTGTGGTGCAAAAACTTCATCATTTTTGTTCTATCGATATGGGTAGTTTTTACCTTGATATTATTAAAGACCGTCAATACACGACGCAGGCAGACAGTTTGGCACGGCGTTCAGCACAAACAGCGATGTATCATATTATCCAAGCGATGGTGCGCTGGTTAGCGCCGGTATTGAGTTTTACTGCCGATGAAATTTGGCAATATATGCCTGGTGAACATGAGGATTCGGTATTTCTAGCGACATGGTATGATGACCTGCCAGCAATTGCTGAAGGTGAGAGGATGGGCCAAGAATATTGGCAAACGCTCATGCAAGTACGTGATGCCGTTAACAAAGAAATCGAACAACAACGAGCGGCTGGTGCGTTAGGTTCAGGCTTAGAAGCTGAAGTGATATTGTATTGTAATGATAGTTTAGCGGATAAATTAGCGGTACTGGGTGATGAGTTGCGCTTTGTTTTGATTACCTCCAGTGCACAATTAGACACGGCACAAGCGTCGACCGCTGCAGTGGTTACTGAGGTTGATGGCTTAAGTGTGAAAGTCACACCTTCAAATAATGCTAAGTGTGAACGCTGTTGGCATCGACGTGCTGATATTGGCACGGTCGCAGAGCATCCAACGATTTGCGCGCGATGTGTAGAGAATGTTGCAGGGCAGGGTGAGCAGCGCAGGTTTGCTTAATTAATAATGTATACTTGTCCACCCCTTTGAGGTGGGACGTGGGACGCCCTTTGGGCTGGGACGTTAAAGAGAGGTTATGAACACAACAATGACAGCAAAAAATACCACTCCAAGCGAGCAAAAAACCAAAGCGACCAACCTACCTTGGCTATGGCTATCATTCATCATCATTTTCGCCGACCAAGCTAGCAAATGGCTTGCGGTCCACATGTTAACCCTGTATGAGCCTGTTAAGGTGCTGCCATTTTTTAATTTAACGTTGGCCCACAACCGCGGCGCTGCCTTTAGTTTTTTGAGCAGCCAAAATGGTTGGCAACAATGGGTTTTCGGCGCGATTGCCTTGATTGTGTGTGGCATGATTGTGTTATGGCTTTACCGTTTGCCGCGCCGCAATACGCGTTTAGCGATTGGTTTAACATTAATTCTCGGTGGTGCACTCGGCAATCTTTGGGATCGTCTTACCTTAGGCTATGTCGTCGATTTTATTCAATTGCATGTTGGCTTGCTCAGTTGGCCGGTGTTTAATGTCGCCGATTCTTCGATCTGTATCGGCGCTGTGTTATTGATGATGGATATCTTACGCAAAGCACGTAATTATCCTAAATACCAAGAGTAAATCACAACCAACCTGTAGCCGTAGCCTTGATAAGCGACATAGTCGCGCATCAAGGAGCAGTGTTTGCTAATACCTTCCCTTGATGCGCCGCTACGCGGCTTATCAAGGCTACACAAGGATCAATGCTGCACACGGAAAGTAGTTCGCTGTAGACACTTTAAAACCTTACCAACAATCCGTTGCCAAATCCGCTCCCGTTACGCCTTTCTCACCGAGTTGGTTATACGTCAAACTACCACAACCGGCGTCCGCATCTGCTTGCCTACCTTGTGGTGTCACTTCGATGGTAAAGGTGGTGGCGGTGACCTGTTTAATGATAGGTTTGTAGAAACCATCTTTAGGCATCGCGGGCATATCAATTTTTTTAAGTGTTGCACCTGCATATGAGTTATGCGCAGTGTAGTAGGTTTCCATCTTGGCTGCCAAATCTAATAACATCGCTTTGCCGGCGGCACGTCTTGCCTCAGTGGTGTAATTCACATAACTGCCTATCGCAATCACTGAAACAATACCTAAAATAACGACCACGACCATCAGTTCGATCAACGTAAAACCTTGATTGAAATCCTGATCTGAAGTACGAATCATTTGCATTAGTCACTTCCTTTTGATGTCGATTAATGGCGCGTTTAATGTATGGCGCTACAAGGTTGCACACAACTATTTGTTAATAAATGCTATAAGCAAGGTGTGTGCCAAGGTGCTTTTTTTCAAGCCAGGTATTGAAAAAAAAACAAGTGCCCATACCTAGGTGGTGATAGGACGTTAAAGAGACTCTGTAGAATTTTGCGTAACTAATTAATTGGAGGCTAAAATGAGACAGATTACTTATTATGACCCGTGGAAATCGTTGAAACAAATGCGTAATGATATGGCGGATGTGTTTGCAAATTCTTTGTTGGATCCGCGTTCAGACCAATCAAGCATTGTTACGAGTGATTGGCAGCCTAGTGTTGATATCCATGAAGATAAAGATGCGTATGTCTTTACCGCTGATGTCCCAGGTGTGGATCCTAAAGACATTGAAGTTTCTATGGAAGATAATGTTTTGACCATTAAGGGCGGACGTCATTTTGAGAAGAGCAGTGAAGATCAATATGCCCGTCGTGAACGCTTTGAGGGTGTATTTTATCGTCGCTTTTCATTGCCAGCGACAGTTGCTGCCGATAAGATTTCGGCAAAAGGCAAGCACGGTGTATTAGAAATCCGTGTGCCTAAAGAAGATAAGATAAAAGCTCGCAAAATCGACGTTAAAGTCGCAGAGTAATGATTTCAACCACGTTGTCATCCTGAGCTGGTGTGTTCCCACGAAAGAGGCATAAAGTAGCCTTGATAAGCGCCGAAGGTGCGCATCAAGGGCCTGAGTTGGCAAATGCTGCTCCTTGATGCGCCGCTACGCGTCTTATCAAGGTTACATCTGAGCTTGACACAAAGACAATAGGCTACAAGAATAGATTCGTTGCATCCCTCCGGGGTGGGACCTGTCTACAAGAAGACGACAATAGGCTTTAAAAACAAACGAGGATTACACCACTATGCGCATGGATAAGTTGACAAGCAGATTTCAACTCGCTTTTGCCGATGCCCAATCATTGGCGGTCGGGCGCGATAATGCCTTTATCGAGCCAGTGCATTTAGCCAAAGCCTTGCTCGATCAAGAAGGTGGTACTGCACGTCACTTATTGACGCAAGCGGGCGTCGCTGTACCGAATTTACGTACGCAGTTGGACGAAGCATTAGACCGCCTCCCGCAAGTTGAAGGGACGCCTGGCGATGTGCATGTCTCCAATGATTTAATCCGCCTCTTGAATGCCACGGATAAATTGGCGCAACAGCGCAAGGATGCTTATATTTCAAGTGAATTGTTCATACTTGCCGCCATTGATGACAAAGGTACCTTAGGTGATGTGTTACGTAAATGTGGTGCTTCAAAGCAAGCCATCGAAAAGGCTATCGATGATATCCGCGGTGGCAGCAAAGTCGAAGACCAAAATGCTGAAGAAAATCGCCGCGCTTTGGAAAAATACACGATTGATTTGACGGCGCGTGCTGAGCAAAGCAAGCTTGACCCCGTGATCGGGCGTGACGATGAAATCCGCCGCACCATCCAAGTGTTGCAACGGCGCACCAAAAACAACCCCGTCCTTATTGGCGAACCGGGTGTTGGTAAAACGGCAATCGTCGAAGGCTTAGCGCAACGTATTATTAATGGTGAAGTGCCAGAAGTGTTAAAAGGCAAACGCCTTTTATCCTTGGATATGGGCGCCTTGATCGCGGGCGCAAAATTCCGTGGGGAATTTGAAGAACGTTTAAAAGCTTTATTAAACGACCTCGCTAAACAAGAAGGGCAAATCATTTTATTCATCGATGAAATCCACACCATGGTCGGTGCGGGTAAAGCCGAAGGGGCGATGGATGCGGGTAATATGTTAAAACCCGCTCTGGCACGCGGTGAATTGCACTGTATCGGCGCGACAACCTTGGATGAATATCGCCAATACATTGAAAAAGATGCAGCTTTAGAGCGACGTTTTCAAAAAGTGTTGGTGGATGAGCCGTCGGTTGAAGACACCATTGCGATTTTACGTGGCTTAAAAGAGCGTTACGAAGTGCACCATGGCGTGGATATTACTGATCCTGCTATTGTTGCTGCGGCTACACTGTCACATCGCTATATTAGTGATCGCAACCTGCCAGACAAAGCCATTGATTTGATCGATGAAGCCGCTAGCCAAATTCGCATTGAAATCGACTCCAAGCCAGAATCAATGGATCGCTTGGAACGCCGTTTGATCCAACTTAAGATCGAACGCGAAGCGCTGAAAAAAGAAAGTGATGAAGCCTCGAAAAAGCGTCTTGAGGTTTTGCAAGAAGAAATTACCAAGCATGAACGCGAGTACGCCGATTTAGAAGAAGTCTGGAAAGCGGAAAAAGCCGCTCTACAAGGTGCGCAACACATTAAAGAAGAGTTGGATCGTGCGCGTACTGAGCTGGAAACCGCGCGGCGTGCCGGTGATTTAACACGTATGTCAGAATTGCAATACGGGCGTATCCCTGAGTTAGAAAAACAATTGCAAAGTGCCACAGAAGCGGAAAAACAAGATACACATTTATTACGTAACCGTGTCACCGAAGAAGAAGTGGCTGAAGTTGTCTCTAAGTGGACGCGTATTCCTGTGAGTAAAATGCTCGAAGGCGAAAAAGAAAAGCTCCTGCAAATGGAAGCGGCACTGCACAAACGTTTGATTGGTCAAGATGAAGCGGTATCTGTTGTTGCTGATGCCATTCGCCGTTCACGTGCAGGTTTATCGGATCCGAATCGCCCGATTGGCTCTTTCTTATTTTTAGGCCCGACCGGGGTAGGGAAGACAGAGCTGTGCAAAGCGCTAGCCTCATTTATGTTTGACACCGAAGAAGCGATGATACGCATCGATATGTCAGAATTTATGGAAAAACACGCGATCGCACGCTTGATTGGAGCACCTCCGGGTTATGTAGGTTATGAAGAGGGAGGTTATTTGACGGAGGCCGTGCGCCGTAAACCGTATTCAGTCATCTTGCTTGATGAAGTTGAAAAGGCGCACCCCGATGTCTTTAATATTTTATTGCAAGTCTTGGACGATGGGCGCTTGACGGATGGCCACGGGCGCACGGTGGATTTTCGTAACACCGTGGTCGTGATGACGTCTAACTTAGGTTCGCAGCTTATCCAAGAATTGGCGGAAGGCAATGATTATGCAGCGATGAAAGCGGCGGTGATGGATGTTGTTGGGCAGCATTTCCGCCCTGAGTTTCTCAATCGCGTTGATGATTCTGTTGTTTTCCATCCCTTGGAAAAAGCGCAAATCCGCCAAATTGCCAAGCTGCAAGTCGCGCGTTTAGCGAAACGTTTACAAGAGCGCGATTTGCAATTGGAATATGGCGATGATGTCTTGGATTTTCTCGCTGAAGCGGGTTATGACCCGGTGTATGGTGCGCGCCCATTGAAACGTGCCGTGCAAACCAATCTCGAGAATCCACTCGCACGTGCTCTTTTAGCGGGTGAATTTCAGCCTGGTGCGACGATTAAAGTTAAGCGAGACGACAAGGGGTTAAGCTTTTCGTAGCTTCCGCCCATAAGGCCCGCCCCACCGTTCTGTGTCAGCATAGCGTTCCCCCCTGCTCCCTGATGACGCGCGTGCCGCGCTTATCCGGGCTACACATGAGCTTGACGCAAAGACAGTAGTCTTGTGTGCACGACAAACACAAAACTATAACCCATTGTTTATACTAAAAAATCAATATGCAAAAAATCATTTTTATTAAGCTTTCCTTAAGTTTCAACTCGTATAATAGTTCTTCTAAACGAATAAAATACATCGGAGTCACCTGTGGGTATTGATATTTACAATATGACGTGGGATTTCGGCCAAGACGTCGATATAAGCCAAGCGCGTACAGCGGCTCAACAACTGAGTCGAACGGCTATGAAGGCGAAAAACACGGTTGATGATCTCGAACGCCGCTTTACCAAACTCGTATTGATCAATGCCGCGATGGCACAATTGCTGGAAGAAAAACTCGGTATTACGCAGCAAGAGATCAGCGATTATGCCGCACAAATGCTACATAAACGCAAGCCGCTGAATAAATGTCACAGTTGTGGTGCAGCCTTAAGTCAGACGTCTAAGCAATTAAATAAATGTCTCTATTGCGGCGCAGAAAAACTCAAAGCCGACGATTTATTCGGTGACTTGAGGCGCACATAGCGCTTATCGAGTCCATAATTGTGCAATAGATATACTTTTTATGCTATAATAGTAGTCAATTTAGAAGGGTAGAGGTGTGCCAATGAAATCCGTAAAAACTGCAATTATTCCCACTTTACTTGGTGTATGTGCGCTATTGTTAGGGGCGCCGCAAGCGTTTGCTGACGATGGGAGTTGTCCTGCTATCAATGGCGCGTTCCATATTGATAATCAGACGCAAACCACATTGACGATCAGTACCAGCTCACCTAGTGATGATCAATTCTGTAGTTTGCCAGATGCCATTAACGCCAATGATTCTGCCGCGCCTGCTTATGGTACTGACAATTTAAGGCACAATGATACAACGGGTGCAGGTACTTTGACGTTCACAAGCAGTGATGGTGACAAATGCAGCGTGCCTGTGCACACATCGTGGTATGTTAATGATGATGCACAGTGGTATCCAGCGGTCATCATGGATCCAGCAGACAACTCAGGCTTGACTTGCGCGATCACCAATAACAATACCGTCGATCAATATGGACATTTAAGCGGTACACAAGCGCCAACCATTACGATCACAGAATAGATAGGTCGTCTCTCTTGTAGCCTTGATAAGCCCCAGCGGGGCGCATCAAGGTTAGACTCACTCATCATCTTCTTTACAGATGACCAGGTTATTATTCTTGGCAAAATCCAATATCGATTGATACAAGGTAGGGTTAGATTCTTTTAAGGCGGGATCCAAAGTCACGCATTTGGTGCCACCTTTAACGGAAGGCTGCAACAACGGTGAATAATAAATGCGGTGATTGCGAAAGGTCGAGAGGTTGCCACTCATGCGCTCAGCCCAATCGCTAGGACGGAATTTTTCACCAGCTTCAGTTTCGCCACGGATCACGATTTTGCTTTCGTGCTCGGGTTTATTGTCATCCTGGTCGTTTTTGCCCATGGTGCTTGTGTCTCGATTTATGCTGAACATGGCGTTAACCTGTGTTTGTTCTTATTCTTATCTATATCGGCTAACTTATTGTAATTTTTAATATTATAACAGTCTTTGTGCATAGCTGCTGCTATGGTTTTATCGGCAGGTAGTTTCAAGAAATTAATTCAGTATTAAATCAGTGGCTTATAACAGCATTGTTAGGTAAAATCGGCGCCTGAATTGAGACAACAAAGGCACGCCCATGAGCGACAACCAACAAACAGGCCATCCCCGCAGACCACGTGGCAGAAGCATTTACCTCTTGCCGAACCTCTTCACCACGGCTGGCCTATTCGCCGGCTTTTACGCCGTCGTCGCCGCGATGAAAGGCAATTTCGCGACGGCGGCAGTCGCGATTTATATCGCCATGCTCATGGATTTTTTCGATGGCCGCGTTGCTCGTCTTACTAACACGCAAAGTGCCTTTGGCGCCCAATACGATAGCCTATCTGATATGCTCGCCTTTGGCATCGCGCCAGCCTTGGTCGTGTACAGTTGGTCGCTCTCGCAACTCGGTAAACTCGGTTGGCTAGCGGCCTTTGTCTATGCCGTTTCTGCGGCACTGCGTTTAGCGCGTTTTAATGCACGCATAGCCACTACCAGCAAGCGCTATTTCCAAGGTCTACCATCGCCATCTGCTGCTGGCATCATCGCGGGGATGGTGTGGGTGTGCCATGAATACACGCTTTACGGTTATTGGGTGTCAGTGATCGCAGCGATTATTACCGTTGCTGCTGGTTTATTGATGGTGAGTAATGTCTGTTACCGTAGCCTTAAAGACTTGGATTTCAAAGGCAAAGTGCCATTCGTGACTCTGCTGGTGATCGTTATGATCATCGTTTTAGTCGCCATCGACCCACCACAAATCTTATTCCTCGTGTTTTCTTTGTATGGTCTGTCAGGATTATTCTTCGCCGGTTCCGGCTGGTGGCGCAAGCGCCGCCGTCGCGCGCGCCGCCTCAAACAGCGTAAGGTGCAGCGTTAAGCGCCTCTTTTAAGTTATGCAGAATGTACCACAACGTAGTCTTGATGTGCCGCTATGTGGCTTATCGACCCCGCCAATTAGGTTGATTTTATTTTGATCTGTTGGTAGTATACTGACCGCTTAGTGAATAAATCAATATCAACATTACCAATGTTAATTTTTTCAAAGCGTTAGCTTAGCCGTAGCGAGTCGCAGGCGTTTGTCTTGCTGGCGGTGCTTACAGGGTTTGAGCCAGCAAGTTTTAAGTTCAAAGCAATAATAGGGGGCCAAAATGGCTGCAGCTTACGATCATTTATTCAAAGTTCTTTTTTATGGGCCGGCAGAGTCAGGTAAAACAACTGCGCTGAAACAGTTGGCAAAGGAACCTGTGCCAACTTCATATCAAGCGACAATTGGTGTTGAATTTAAAGCAAAAATGCTAGACGTTTCGCGAGATAAATCTGTAAAGTTGCAAGTATGGGATGCTGCTGGGCAAGAAAGATTTCAAACCATAACTAAGAGCTACTTCAGAGGTTCTCACATCTTGGCTGTATTTTTAGATGCAAGCGCAAATAATACAAATAATAGAAGAAAAACAACCCAAGAGCTCAGGAGCGAATTAAAAGAAGTTATTTCCAACTTGGAAGCTAACATGGGTGCTAGGGAAAAGGTTGCTCACAGCCTCATCGTACGCGTGGGCGAGAATGCTTCGCAAACATCTATAGATGAGATAATAGGTGCACTTGCCGATGAATTAAAACGACAAACTGACAGTAACTTTCCGACTATCTATGTGGTATCGAAGCATTACGCAGTGTGCAAAGCCGTCTACGTAAAGGCAAGCGGATATGATATCTCGTATAAGGCTGACACTGCGTTGGCAACGAGGACTAATAAGGGAACTGCAATTGATAACATTATGCAACTTGAAGCTGAGCGAGCCTTAGATAAAGGTCTTGGCTTGGCACCAATCTGGGCGAGTCCTCACAGCGGTGCAGATGCGAGCAGCTCGTCATCTAGTTCCGACTCCAAGCCTCACGCAAGACCCGCAAGCTTTAGCGCTAGCTTGCTAATTAACACTTGGTTGTTGCCATCAGTACCAGCGATGTTTAAGGGGGAGAGTTATCATCAATTGCAATATGTTAAATCACAAGCGTTTAGTTTGTTTCATAATCAAGCATCTCGATCAGACAAGATAGCTGATGAGGCATTAAAATTTCGAGTTGCGGATGCGATTAAGACATTACACAAAGATGTTAACAAAAATTTGGATACGGACGAGCAATTTAGCCACGCACGTCTTTGGTATTTAGCGCTTTATGGTATGGTATCTCACGAGACGCGTGATGTCTTTGCACGGCAAGGTGTCACCGAAGCTTTACAAACTGACATTGCAGATGGCTTAGCTGAGCTTGATGAAGAGCGCGGCCTTTTCTATGGATCACCCGCGGCTTCATCATCATCGTCATCGTAAAGACTAAGGGGTCAGGTCGTGAATTAACCCAGGTTTACCTAATCTGCATATTACGGGACTTGGGTTAATTCACGACCTGACCCCTTAGTTCTCAGATATAGAATATATTCCTTATTGTTGCTATAATCTCGGAACTTATTCCGGATTATTTGCGAAAATAAGGAGTGTATCCCTTGCCGTATCAGTACCAACGTTACCTAACCATGGATTTGCCGGTTGGCCAAAGCGTGTTTCTATGGGGTGCGCGTAAGACTGGTAAGTCTATGTATTTAAAAAATAATTATCCAGATTCGATATATTATGATTTATTAAATACGGATGTGTATTGGCGCCTTTTAAAGCAGCCATCGCTATTACGTGAAGAAGTATTGGCGCTGTCTGAGCAAGACTTAGTACAACCAATTGTTATCGATGAAGTGCAGCGCGTGCCGGAGTTGCTGAACGAAGTACATTGGTTGATTGAAAATACTGCCGCATATTTTATTCTCTGTGGTTCTAGTGCGCGTAAACTTAAGCGTGAAGGGGCTAATTTGTTAGGCGGGCGCGCCTGGCGTTACGAGTTTTATCCTTTGGTTTATCCTGAACTCCCTGAGTTTGACTTGTTGCGTGCTTTGCAACGTGGTTTAGTGCCTTCTCATTATGACACTATCCATTGGCGTAAGAGCATCAAAGCTTATATACAAGATTATTTACACGAAGAGATCAAGGCTGAAGGACTGACGCGCAATTTGGTCGCTTTTGCCCATTTCTTGGATATTATTCCATTTTCAAACGGTGAATTGATCAACTTCAGTAATATCGCACGCGACTGTGGTATCGATGCGAAAACAGTTAAAGAGTATTACCAGATACTCGTCGATACCTTGTTGGGATATTATTTATTGCCGTATCAACCACGCAAAAAGCGCGTGGATATAGTTGCTACGCCGAAATTTTATTTCTTTGATGTAGGTGTTGTGAATGTCTTGGCAAGTCGTGAAATACTAGAATTAAAGGGGCAAACAGCAGGTGCAGCATTAGAGCACTATATCTTAATGGAGTTGATAGCGCAGCGTGGTTTGAATGATTTAGAGCATAAGATTACGTACTGGCGTAACAAAAGCGGTTTGGAAGTTGATTTTGTTTTAGGTGAAGCACAAATAGGTATTGAGGTGAAAATCGCTGAAACCGTGCATACCTCAGATGTCCGCGGTTTACTCACTTTTCAAGAGACCTTTAAACCCAAACATTGCTACGTTGTTTGTCTGGCGCAACGCAGACGTAAAATAACCACAGCGAAGGGGGCATGTGTTGAGGTTTTACCGTGGCAGACTTTTTTGAAAATGTTGTGGCAGGGTGAGATTATTAGGACTAAGGGGTCAGGTCGTGAATTAACCCAGAAGTAAAGACTAAGGGGTCAGGTCGTGAATTAACCCAGGTTTACCTAATCTGCATATTACGGGACTTGGGTTAATTCACGACCTGACCCCTTAGTTCTTTCTGACCCCTTAGTTCTCCTAATCTGCATATTACGGGACTTGGGTTAATTCACGGCCTGACCCCTTAGTACCCTTTACGGGACTTGGGTTAATTCACGACCTGACCCCTTAGTACCGCAGCAAAATGCTTTTGAATCCGGTGTTGAGGAAGTTCTCAATTCCATCAAGTCTTGGTTTGGGTAGTTGTAGCAGCGCTCAAAACTGAAATATATGCCGAATGGGGTGCCCAGACGTTTACCTAGGTTACGGCTCTGTTCATAAAAAGACCTTCCGACAAACAATAAATCCTTCTTATTTGCCTTTCCAGTGATCTTTACTATGCTTCTAAGCGTATGTGATCGAGTAGTGCTCAATAATAATCATAATGTTGCACAAGCAAAGGAATGTTGAAAATGAAAAGCCTTACGATCGCTCAGGGTATGCTCATCGCTCTGATTTGTTATTTTAATGTAACTAGTTCTTACGCTAACTCTATAACTGCTAATTCTGGCACGCCATTGCCGGCAGGCTTTAATGGGCCCTATACACAAGCAGACGCGCGTTTGTTATCACAACAACACAGTGTTTATCATCACTTTCGTGCCCACCCCGTGCATGTTATGAATGCGGGTTATCACGCGCAGATTGGCGCGGCGAGTCTATCCGGTGTTGCGACACAGCGCGTAGCGGAAGTGCAACAAAATAGGCAAGCACCGCCAGCGCGTTTGCCACAGTCGCAGCGTCCGCCCAGTTTGCATGAGCGAGTGTTAATGTCATTACAGTTGCCGCCGCAATCGTTATTTGGTTACTCGCATAAAGCTCAAAGTGATAAGCTCAATGGTGTGAGCATGTTGCCATCTAACTTGCAGGATTCGCGTTTTGCGGGAGCCCCTGCAAGTGCAAAAGCAAAAACCGTGGCAGGCTATAGTTTGCCTGCCGAAAACTTGCAGCAAGATTTAGATTACAATAACCATCCGCAACATCAAATGGGGAGGAGTGAAGAGGAAGATCCACTCGACCAAGTATTAAATAATCGTCTTGCTTTAGATGATGATATGCATCTCAAACTTGGCAGCAAAATCACACATTACAATCCGTTGTTTCGTGGTGGTTTTGCTTCGTTAAGCCTGGTTATGAAGTACTAACAAGTATTAACTCATAAAATATTCTTGCAACCCCATCTGCCAGGGTAATACTCTCACATGTTGATGTTTTTTTGCATATTGATCGCGTGAAAAACAAACTGCTTCGGCATTATCAAGCTCTTTACTTAGCGTGATAAATTTTGCAATGTCGTGTTGTTGAACATTACTTGAACTTTTTATTTCAATTAATAATAATGGTTTTCCTGGCCGCTCAACGACTAAATCAATTTCAGCATCACTTTGGGTTTTTAAATAAGATAGGCGAAATTCTCTATGTTTGTAGCGAGATAACTTCAGGCATTCAAGAATAATAAAATGCTCAAATACTTCACCATAAGCACTAGTTGATTCTATTAAGGGTAATGTCAATTGTCTCGTTAATGCGCGTACGACGCCGGTATCTAAGAAATAGAACTTTGGTTTCTTACTCAGTCGCTTACGGAATGAAGCTTGATAAGCTTCGAGAAAAAAGCCAATTAACGTCTCTTCTAATATTGTAAAGTAAGCACCAACAGTTTTTTCATCTATGCCAACATCACGCGCAATATTGGCAAAATTTACGATTTTGCCATTGGCTTGTGCTGCAACTTCTAGAAAGCGCCGAAAAGGTGTGAATTTGCGTACGAGTTGCTCTGCGGCAATTTCTTCTTGTAAATAAGTTTGAGTGTAGGCTTGTAAAAAGGCTATCTGTTTGTCGGGAGACTGAGTATTAATAATATCTGGCAAACCTCCTAATGCTAAAGCTTGCTCTAGCTTAAACTCATCGCCCAATTCAATACTCGAAAATGGAAATAAATAATAGACGAGTGCTCTGCCTGCAAGTAAATTAGCGCCGCCACGCTTCAGCTTTCTCGCACTTGATCCCGTCATGATGAAATGCCGACTCTTATCTTTCATGAGCCTTTGTACTACATCAAGCAAGGCGGGTATTTTCTGCACCTCGTCAATAATGATGTATTGTTTTTCCTCGGCTAGGTTAGTCACGATATTATAAAAATCACTGGGTTTACTGGCGAGCCTGTACTCAAGCTCAGGATCGAGCAAGTCAAACCAAGCAGACTGTTCAGACGGAAAACTATGCTCGATTAACGTGCTTTTGCCGGTATTCCTAGCACCAAAGAGAAAAAAGCTACTGTCTTGCGGTAGCTCGAGCAAACGTGGAATCATGGATATATACTCCGGAAATGTCGCGATTTTCCGGAGTAGCTGACCTTTAAATATGTTGCTGGCTATGTCTTGCGACTATTTTATTGAATATTTATAAGTACACTTCAAATATTCAGTGTTTTTCTAACACTCCGGCACATTTACCGCCAAACCACCTTGCGATGTTTCTTTGTAAATCGTCATCATATCGCGGCCAGTTTGATTCATCGTCGCAATGACTTTATCGAGAGAGACTTTGTGTTGACCATCGCCAATCAAGGCTAAGCGCGCAGCATTCACCGCTTTGACGGCACCCATGGCATTGCGTTCGATGCAGGGGATTTGCACTAAGCCATTCACCGGATCGCACGTCATACCTAAATGATGTTCCATCGCGATTTCGGCGGCATTTTCCACATGATAGATCGAGCCACCTAAAACGGCTGCTAACGCGCCGGCAGCCATGGAGCTAGCAACGCCAACTTCACCTTGGCAACCAACTTCAGCACCAGAAATTGACGCCCCTTTTTTATAGAGGATCGCGATCGCCCCTGCTGTGAGTAGAAATTTGTGCGCTGCATCTTTATCGGCATGCTCATGGAAATTGAGAAAGTATTTTAATACGGCTGGGATAATACCCGCGGCGCCATTCGTTGGCGCAGTAACAATGCGCCCGCCCGCCGCATTTTCTTCGTTGACGGCAATCGCATACATATTGAGAAAGTTCATGATGTCGTGGTGTTCCAGCGATGAAGGCACGCCTTTTTTCTGTAATTTGGCATGCAATTCCGGTGCGCGCCGTTGCACGTGTAAACCGCCGGGCAGAATGCCACTGGCGGCACAACCATTATCGATGCATTGCATCATAACCTTAATAATGTCATTTAAGCCGGTGTGAATTGCATCGCGCGAGCGCCACATTTTTTCGTTGGCTAACATGACTTCGTGTATTGCCAATTGATTTTCGGTACAGCGGCGTAATAATTCGTGCGCGCTTGAAAACGGGTAGGGTGGTGCTTGATCTTGTTCAGGTGCTTCGCCAAAGGTTTCTGCGGTAACAATAAAGCCTCCACCGATCGAATAATAAGTCTGCGAGGCAAGTTGTGCGCCTTGTCTGTCATACGCCGTAAAGCGCATGCCATTGGTATGTTTATCGAGGACCTCTTGCTGATGAAACAATAAATCGTGCGCATAATCGAAATCGATACTGTGTGTGCCCATGACGGCCAGTTTTTGCTGTTGGCGCACGGTGTCAAAGCGCGGGAACAGACTATCTGGATCGACGGTATCGGGTGCTTGCCCGCTTAAGCCATTGACAATGGCTGTGTCGGTACCATGGCCTTTGCCGGTGAGAGCGAGTGAGCCGTACAGGTCCACTTGTAGGCGAGCAACTTTGCTCAGAATTTTATCATCTTTTAGTTGGGTGACAAATGCTAAGGCTGCCTTCATGGGGCCAACGGTATGTGAACTCGATGGGCCGATACCGATAGAAAATAAATCAAAGATACTGATGTGCATGTTGATTCGCTTTTAGATTAAGAATGATGTAGACAATTATAGACCAGGTTGTGCCCAAACGGCCAATTTATCCTTTGCAAGACGACACAGTTAAGGCACAATACGAGGCTATGTTGTATTGATTTTGTTCAGTGCAATGGAAGGTGAATACACGAGCCAAGCCTTGGTTCGCGGACAAAAGACGAATCGTAAACAACACATAATGGGGAATAGAGTGATCATGAAAGTCAAAGCATTAGCAGTATTGGGTTGTGGGTTGGCGCTGTGTTTTTCTCAAGCTGGTCAAGCCGCTAAACTGCAAAATCAAAATGATAAAGTGAGTTACACCATTGGTTATGACATGGGAAGTAACTTCAAAACACAACAAATCGATATCAACGCGCAGGCGTTAGCGCAAGGTATTAAGGATGCGCAAACTGGTGCGAAAGCAGCATTAACCAAAAAACAAATGCAACAAACCTTAGTCACCTTTCAGCAAGCATTGTTGAAAAAACGTGTCAAACAATTGAAATCGCTGAGTGAGAAAAATAAAAAAGCTGGCGCAGCGTTTTTAGCAGCGAATAAGAAGAAGCCTGGTGTGAAAAGCTTATCCAGTGGTTTGCAGTATAAAGTGATTGACACAGGTAAGGGTATCAGCCCAACCGCAAATGATGCAGTAACAGTTGAATACGAAGGCAAATTCATTAACGGTAAAGTGTTTGATAGTTCTTATAAAACCGGCAAGCCGGTGAACTTTCGTGTCACTGAAGTGATTCCTGGTTGGACGCAGGCGTTGCAAATGATGAAGCCGGGTGCGACGTGGATGATTTACGTACCACCGAAGTTAGCGTATGGTGATCGTGGTATGGTGGGTCCGATTGGTCCTAACAAGACATTGATCTTTAAGATCCATTTGGTGTCTGTTAAGAAAGGCGATAAAAGCGCTAACTCAGCGGCACAAAAGAAATCATAACTATCGTTTAGTTTGATGTCTTATAAAAGGCCAGGTTATGACATTCATGCCTGGCCTTTTTTGTGATGCATATATACCTATGTTACGACACAGTTTGTAGACTACTGTCTGGGCTTCGTCCCACCCCTCTGGGCTTCGTCCCACCCCTCTGGGGTGGGACGTTACGGGCTACAGTTAATTTAAGAAATTATGAGACTATTTTTTTGAACCAACACCTCATGCACAAATCTTACCGCGAATTATTTCTCAACCGACGCATGTTGAGCGTCTTATTACTGGGCTTTGCTTCGGGTTTACCATTATCGCTCGTCGGTAGCACGCTACAAGCGTGGTTTACCGTGTCGGGGGTGAACCTGGTTGCCATTGGTTTTCTTGCCTTAGTCGGCCAACCTTATGTGTATAAATTTGTATGGGCACCCTTGATGGATCGCTTTGTGCCACCGTTATTGGGGCGGCGGCGTGGCTGGGTATTTCTCATGCAAGTGGCGTTATTGATTACCATAGCCAGCATGGCATTGTTCGATCCCACAACCAAACCATTACTGCTGGGTGCATTGGCGTTGGCCGTTGCCTTTTTATCGGCATCACAAGACATTGCCATTGATGCTTACCGTACCGATTTGTTACCCGCCGAAGAACGTGGTCTTGGTTCGGCATTGTTTGTTACGACTTATCGCATGGCAGTGTTGGTGTCTGGCAGCATGGCATTAATTATTGCCGCCGAAATGGGATGGCGTTTTACCTATTTGTTGATGGCAGTGATGATGTTGATAGGCATGGTGGCTGCTTGGTTTGGCCCTGAGCCGGAACAAAAAGTGGCGCCGCCTGTCTCTTTGGTTGAAGCAGTGGTTGAACCTTTTAAAGAATTTATGAGTCGCGAAGGGGCGTGGGCATTACTTTTGTTGGTTGTGTTATACAAATTTGGTGACGCCTTTAGTTTAAGTCTGACGACGACGTTTATGATCCGTGGTTTAGGTTTTTCCTTGATCGATGTCGGCGCCATTACCAAAGTGGTGGGATTGCTGGCGACAATCATTGGTGCTTTAATTGGTGGTACTTTGATGGCGCGTTTAGGATTATTCCGTTCACTTATGCTCTTCGGTATTTTACAAGCGGTGTCGAACTTAACGTTTATGTTATTGGCGATGGTGGGTAAGAGTTATCCCATGATGATTGCGGCCAGCAGTGCTGAATACTTAGCGGGCGGCATGGGCACAGCGGCATTTTTAGCATTTCTCATGAGTTTATGTAATCAGCGTTATACCGCAACGCAATTTGCACTATTGTCGGCATTGTCAGCAGTAGGGCGGGTGTTTGTTGGGCCTTTATCCGGCGTGTTAGTCGAGCACCTTGGCTGGGTGCAATTTTACTTTTGGACGTTTGTGCTGGCTTTACCAGGTTTGTTATTACTGTGGATGTTGCGCCAACAGATGGTATTCCGTAGTGGTGTTGGTGAGCAAGTGGTGAGTTAGCCTTGTTCTTCATAAGATCGATAATTGTCATATTTATGTCAATCAGAGCGACAATAGTAGCCTATTGTCTCTGCGCCAAGTCCAGATGTAGCCCGGATAAGTTGCGTAGCAACGTCATCCGGGGACAGCAATGAGAAACCCTTTTCCCGGATGACGCGCGTGCCGCGCTTATCCGGGCTACGGCTCTACGGTTTCTGTATCAAGCCCAGATGTAGCCCGGATAAATTGCGTAGCAACGTCATCCGGGGACAGCAATGGCAGAGTCTGCTTCCGGGTGACGCCGCTACATGGCCTGTTTGGCTACAGGGCTAATTACTCTGCCGCTTTTTTAGGACAGCCACGGTTAAACAGATTATATAAAAAGGCGATAACGATGCCGGCAATCAAGGCGTCAAAGAAGCCCCAGATTGCACCAACAATACTGCCGCCTAGCGTAGCGGCATAGCCAATATAGACCGAAGACATAATATTCAAAAAATCGAGACCCCAGCCGGTTTGCCAAGCGACAATACCCATTAAAAGCATACCCAAACCCCAAGTCACGCCCAACGCCATACCAAAACTCGCGACGCCTAACTTCATTTTCGTGTTTTCCATATTTGCTTCCTTCTCCTTGTTAACGATGAAACTCATTGATATTGTTGAACTTATGAACCTTTTTGTCAACCGTCCCTAATATAAGCGACGGCTGATACCACATTGGGAGAGAATTTGTGTAGAGATTTCTTCAATCGAACAGGTGGTGGTATTGAGAAAGGGAATGCCTTCACGCAAATAGAGTGCCTCAACCTCACGTACCTCTTTTTGGCATTGCAATAAATCAGCGTAGCGACTATTGGGGCGTCGTTCTTGGCGGATCTTGTGTAAGCGCTGTGGATCAATGCTCAAACCGAATAATTTCTTTTTGTAGGGTGCGAGAAATTTCGGTATTTTTAAACCCTGCATATCATCCTCGGTGAAGGGATAATTCGACGCGTAGATACCAAATTGTAACGCGAGATATAAGCAGGTGGGGGTTTTGCCGCAACGTGACACGCCAATAATAATGATATCGCTTTGTTCGTAGTGATTGATACCGGCGCCATCATCACTACCCAAGGAAAAGTTGATTGCTTCGATACGCGTTGCATAACTTTCTACATTTTGCATACCGTGTGAACGGCCAACTTGGGGTGATGATTTTGCTTTTAGTGTTTGTTCTACAGTTGGGATGTGAGTTTTGAAAAAATCGATAACAGTGGCACTGCAAGTTGCGATGGTAGCCTGTAGCGTCGGATCGGCGATAGTAGCAAAGACCAAAATGGGTTGCTCGTATTGTGTTTTTTCCTGTGATACACGTGCGACGAATTGTTCGGCTTTTTCGAGATCATTGATGAACGGTACGGTGACTTGTTCGAATTCACGGTCCTCGAATTGGGTGAGTAGACTATGACCCAAGGTTTCCACAGTAATCCCGGTACCATCGGAAATAAAATAGACTTTTTGTTGCATTGAAGTTCACTCATTTGACTTAAATAAGGGCTGACACAAAAGGCCAAGGTCGAGGCAAAAAACACACTTAAAGGGGGCGTTTATGGGGCATAAATGACCGATTTAAGTGTGTTTTTTAACGAAGAGATTGGCCTTTTGTGTCAGTCCTGGTTACTATTGCGCTCACCAAATTCCTGCAAAGTATATAGAGAGACCTACCCATGACTCAAGAACACATTGCCTGGTTTGCCGATTTATCGATTAATGAGGTTGCTCAAGTAGGGGGCAAAAATGCCTCATTAGGCGAAATGATCAATCATTTGCACCAAGTTGGCGTGCGTGTACCCAATGGTTTTGCGACGACAGCGGATAGTTATCGCCAATTTATTCAACAAAAAGGCTTAGGTGATAAAATCCAAGCTTGCCTCGATACCCTGAATGTCGATGATGTGCGCGCCTTGGCTGAAGCGGGACAACAAATCCGTCAATGGATCATCGAAACGCCACTATTGCCTCAACAAATTGATGCCATCAGCAATGCTTGGCGTACTCTGCAAAGCGACTGCCCACAGGGTGAGTACGCTGTGGCAGTGCGTTCGTCGGCAACGGCCGAAGATTTGCCCGATGCGTCGTTTGCTGGTCAGCAAGAAACCTATCTTAATGTGCGCGGTTTGGACAGCGTTTTGCACGCCGTCAAACACGTTTATGCCTCTTTGTATAATGATCGCGCGATTTCATACCGAGTTCACCACGGTTTTGCCCATGATGTAGTGGCGATTTCTGCTGGCATTCAACGCATGGTCCGCAGTGAGACGGCGGCCAGTGGGGTGATGTTCACCTTAGATACTGAGTCTGGCTTTAATGACGCGATTTTTATCACGGCGGGCTATGGTCTGGGTGAGTTGGTAGTGCAGGGTGCCATTAATCCTGATGAATATTATTTGTATAAACCCAATCTGCGTGTCGATAAACCAGCTATTTTGCGGCGTCATCTCGGTACCAAGGCGCATAAAATGATTTATGCCAGCGGTGATGATTTAACGGCACAAGTGGCGACCGTGGACGTTGAAGTTGTTGCGCAACGTCAGTTTTGTTTAAACGATGATGACTTAACGAGCCTCGGCCAACAAGCGTTATTGATTGAAAAACACTACGGGCGCCCTATGGATATTGAATGGGCCAAAGATGGTGATGATGGTTTAATTTACATCGTGCAAGCACGCCCAGAAACGGTTAAGAGTCGTGAGAATAAACAAAGCTTAGAGCGTTATCAAATCAAACAACGAGGTAAGGTACTCAGCACGGGACGTAGCATTGGTCAGCGGATTGGCCAAGGTAAAGCGTGTGTGGTTGCCAATATCAGTGAAATGGAGCGCGTGCAAGCCGGGCAAGTATTAGTGACTGATATGACGGATCCCGATTGGGAACCCATTATGAAGCGAGCATCAGCGATTGTGACTAATCGTGGTGGGCGTACTTGCCACGCGGCAATTATCGCGCGTGAGTTGGGGATTCCTGCGGTGGTGGGTTGTGGTGATGCGACGAAGATGATTGCGGATGGTGATGAGGTTACTGTCAGTTGCGCCGAGGGTGATGAAGGTTATGTGTATCAAGGATTGTTGGTGTTTGAACACACGCATATCGATGTCGAACGCATGCCAGATATCCCCGTCAAGGTGATGATGAATGTTGGTAATCCCGAACGTGCTTTTGCGTTTCAAGCCTTACCCAATGCTGGTGTCGGTTTAGCACGTGTCGAATTTATTATTAGCCAAACCATTGGCATTCATCCACAAGCGATCTTAAATGTCGATACTTTAGAACCTAAGTTGCAAGCAGAAATTCGTCGACGCACAGCAGCCTATGCCAGCCCGGTGGAATATTATGTCGCCAAGTTGGCAGAAGGTATTGCGACATTGGGCGCGGCGTTTGCACCTAAGCGCGTAATCGTACGTCTCTCCGATTTCAAATCCAATGAGTATGCCAATCTTTTAGGTGGCAGTGAGTATGAGCCCAAGGAAGAAAACCCGATGATCGGCTTTCGCGGTGCTGCGCGTTATATTGCTGCGCATTTCCAAGAATGCTTTAAATTGGAATGTGAAGCGGTTAAGCGTGTGCGTGATGATATGGGTTTGACGAATATCGAAATCATGATCCCCTTTGTGCGCACTGTACAAGAAGCCCAAGCGGTGGAAATAATCCTTGCCGAAAATGGCCTCAAACGCGGGAAGAATGGCTTGCGCCTGATCATGATGTGTGAAGTGCCATCCAACGCTTTATTAGCCGATGAATTTTTACAATACTTCGATGGTTTTTCGATTGGCTCAAATGACCTAACGCAGTTGACGCTAGGCTTGGATCGCGATTCAGGCTTGGTCGCGTCACAATTTGATGAACGGAATGCCGCTGTGAAAGTGTTGTTAGAACTCGCCATCAAAGCTTGTAAAAAAGTCGATAAATATATTGGCATCTGTGGCCAAGGCCCATCAGATCATCCTGATTTGGCGCATTGGTTGATGGATCAGGGGATTGATAGTTTGTCGCTGAATCCGGATACGGTGCTTGAAACTTGGTTGTTTTTATCAAAGTAAGACAAACCACTGTTTTCGTCATCTTGAGCTGACGTGCCGTCACGAATAAAGCCACAGAGTAGGTTTAATTCTTGTGTAGCCCGGATAAGCGCGGAACGCGCGTCATCCGGGGCGGGTGTTTGCCATTGCTGTTCCCGGGTGGCGCACCTGCCTGTCCCTGATATCTGTAAGCTTTGCGCCATTTTTTATGGTAGCGCTATGCCCTCTGTCTGTGCCCGGAGGGTAGGGCGGGACGAGAAGGTTGTAGTAACGTGTAGTATGGCCAATAGTATCTACGGCATTGCAATCACGGTTGGTTTAGCCAAATCCGCAAAGTCCTTATAAGAAAGTTGAATCAATTCCGTATGACTGCCGGCATTAAAGGCAATTGTTTCATCGTGGCTGAGGCGCTTGGCGACATACACTTCCATATCATAGAGATTGCCGAATGGTGGCATAGCGCCAGGTTCACAGCCGGGAAATTTGTCTTTAAATTCGAATTCATCCGCTAATACAACGCTGTCGTTACCTAACTCTTTTTGCAACATCGCAAAATTGACTTTCATGGTGGCGGGTAACACGACCATAGCCATTTTGCCGTTGAGTTTGATGATCACGGTTTTGGCTAATGTATCGCCTGACACATGGGCGGATTGCGCAATCTCTTGTGCGGTATAGGCAGGCGAATGCGTAATACAAGTATATTTAACTTTATTGCTGTCCAAATATTCTTTGAGCTTTTTCATGGGCATGGCAGTCTCCTTGGGTATTAGGCAGCGTCAATCCTGCTGTACAGACGTTCAGGCAAATGTGCGCGAATTTCTGTTGGCGTTAGATTGACTAAATCTTTATTGACTTCAAGCGCAACATGGCTATTTAAACTATTACGCATATTGTCACGCAACACACCGAGAAAGGTTGGTGGCGCAACTAAAATGACCTTGTTAAATTTACCTTGTTGATGGGCTTGTACTAAAAATTCATCGACTTGTTTGGCAAATTGAATTGCAGATTGTGATTTTGCACTGATTTTCGCATCCAAACCATGGCTGCGATCACCGATACCATCATTATTACGCCCGCCGCGGTCAGTGATAAATTCTTTTTCATGTAAATGGGCTGCTTTGTGGTTTAATTCGTGGATTTCTTCGAGATCGCCAAGTGGTGAGTTAACGGCAAAAATGCGTGCGCGGCTGCTATCAGCAATGAGTATATAGGCTTCTTTCATAATATCGGCCCTTTGTTTGGTGGCCAGCGGACGCTCGCCACAATAAAAATATTATTTAGCTATAAATTAGACTACTGAAATGCTGAGAAGTTCAGCTGCTGCTTACTCATTAGGTTGATGAATTTTAGGGTAAAATTTATAGGGCTTACCGCGTTCATGGACGTGGTACTTTAGCATTATCTAAGCCTTTGATAGCCGCACGGCCCATAGCTAGGATGGCTTCTTCTGAATTGCCGCCGATATGTGGTGTTGCGATAAAATTAGGTAATTTGAGTAACTCTTCATCTTCAGGGGGTTCACAGGCAAAGACATCAAATGCTGCGCCAGCAAGCTTGCCTTCTTTGAGTAAGTGTTTCAAGTGCGTTTCATCAACCAAATCGCCACGCGCGGTATTGATAAGGATAGCGTTATCTTTCATCATATTGAGGCGTTTGCGAGCGAGAATTTGTCGCGTTGAATCGTTGAGAGGTAGATGTAAAGTAACGATGTCAGAACACTTAAGCAAGTCGGACAAGCCGACGGGGTAAATGCCATGGCTTGTATAGAAAGCAAAATAATTTTCAATATCATAGGCGAGAATTTTACATTCAAAAGTGCGTAATAGCATTGCCAAATCTTTGCCAATATTGCCACAACCGATAATGCCGACGGTCTTGCGTGATAATTGGCGTCCGGGTAGGGGATGCCATTCGCCCTGTTGAATATGGCTGTTGGCTGCAGGCACATGACGTAATAGACTGAGCATAAATGCTAGCGCTAGCTCTGATACGGAGCGGCGGTTGCTATCCGCACACCAAGCTAGTTTGATTTTGTGTTTTGCCATCGCATCTAGATCGATTGTGTCTAAGCCGATGCCGTATTTCGATACGGTTTTTAATTCGGGGACTTTGTTAAAGACCTCGTCATTAATTTGTTCTAATGCAGTGATAGCTTTATCATGGCCACGCAGAAATTCAATCAATTCTTCGCCGACCAAACGTCGCCCTTCATCATTAAATTTGACGTCTTTGTACCGTTGTAATAATTCTCGACGCAGAATGGCATTACGTGAGAACGAACGTGAAGTGACAGCAACGGATTGCTTGTTGGCTTTCATGAAATACCTCGCACACGATGCAACTACTCACAACCGACTGTGCGAAATTGCGCCATCTGTTTTTACTCTGGCTTGACACATGCAAAACCCTTGCCGAGTGTCTGGCACGATAAAATCCACGATATTGCCCACCAATCCCAATAGTGATGACGCGCTGGCACGCATATTGGATGAAGTTTATTAAATGTGGGTATCACACGCAGCATGAAACACAATGCGTGTATTTAACCTATTGAAACTGAGCAAGAAAAGAAAATCGATGATAAATAGACGCGAACCAGGCCTGTGGTCTGAACAACGGCCAGAAGTCCAGACGGAGACTGCAAAATTGCTCACGGCAGCAATAAGCAACCACCGTGAAGGTAATTATGCGCTGGCAGGTACTCTCTACCAGCAAGCATTAGCGATGAATCCTCAGGATCCATACATACACAATAATCTCGGTAACAGCTATCAACAACAAGGACAGTTTGATCGTGCCTTGATGTGTTACCAGCAAGCGATCGAACTTGCACCTAACTATGTCGATGCACACTTTAATCTCGGTAATGCTTTAAGCCAACTAGGCCGCTGGCATGGTGCGATACGTTGTTATGACTGCGTGATTAAGATCGACCCTGAACATGGTGATGCGCACTACAACAAAGCCTTAGAGTTACTCGCACATGGTGAGTTCAATCAAGGTTGGCAGGAATATGAGTGGCGTTTTCGCAAGTCGCAGCCCATTCAATGTGCCTTACGCGATTTGCCCTTATGGCAGGGGCAGGATATTAGTAACCGTTCTATCATAGTCGTTAGCGAACAAAGCATTGGTGATGTGTTTTTCTATATGGGGTTTATAACTAAAATGCTTGCTAAAGCGCAGTCATGCACAATACAGTGTGATGCCCGCCTTGTCGATTTGTTATCACGCTCTTTTCCACAAGTACACTTTATCAACGCAAAACAAAAACAAGAATTTCCCGTCGCTGACGTGCAAGTACCACTCGCGTCACTGCCGCGCTATTTAGGGAATGGTGATTCAACCTTCCTGACGCCCTATTTACAGGTTAATAAACGCAGAGTTAAAACGATAAAAAAACAATTGGCGGAAATTTCAGATAAATCCAAAGTTGGTATCGCGTGGTCGAGCCATCATCCTGAGAAAAGGACTAAGGTAAGTATACCAATTGATGCTTGGCAGAGTGTTTTAGCGCATGATGCTTTTGATGTAGTTAATTTGCAGTATGGTGATGTTAATCATGACTTAGAATTGGCGCATAGAAATGGTGGTGCTATACACACGCTTTCAGGAATTGATTTGACGCGAGATATAGATGGCCTTGCTGCATTGATCAGTGCCTTAGATAAAGTTATTTGTATTGATAGTTCAGTAGCAACTTTGGCGGCTGCGCTAGGTAAAGAAACGTATTTGTTACTTAATGATAAAGCTCACTTTATTTGGCAAGCACAAGGTGAAATCTCAGTGTGGTATCCCAGCGTTAGGCTATTGCGTCGAGGCGCATCAGACCATTGGCAAGATATGCTGGCATACCTTGTCGACGAATTAATGGGTGGAGATGGCCTATGAAAAGCCGTAGAGATATCGATGCTTTGTTTGTCAGTGCGCAACAAAACTATCAAGAAGGCAATTATCAGGAAGTTAATAAGATCTGCAAGCAAGTCATCAAACTAGATGACAAAAATCATCAGGCTTTTCATTTGTTGGGTATGGCAGCACTGCGTATACCCATGTACGAAGAAGCTGTTGTATGTTTGCAACGTGCGATCGACTTACAACCGACTGTGGCCAACTATCATGGCAATATCGCAGCAGTTTATGCCCAGATGGGGGAGCACCGTAAAGCAATTAAGTCGTTTATTTCAGCCTTGCGTAAACAGGCCGATATGCCAGTTTATTATAATAATATGGCGAACTCATTACTAAGCTTGCATAAACATAACAGCGCTCGGCGCATGTTGGAAAAGGCTTTGGCATTAAATCCGGATTATGACAATGCCTATAATAATCTTGCGGCTATCGAGATACAACATCGCAACTTCAAGCGTGCTTATCAATTGTTAAATGAGGTGCTAAGTAAGAGTGATTATAATGAGTATTTTCTCTATAACAAAGCAGTTGCATTGTATCAGTTAGGCGAGTATGAGCATGCCTTATCAACGTTTGATCAAATCTTAATTCATAATCCTGAGCACGCGGATGTGCATTTTTATCGTGGTTTGATTCTATTGTCATATGAGCGCTGGATTGCAGGCTGGGAAGCGTATAATTGGCGATTCTTTAAGGCACAACCAACGACCTTAAGTCTGGTTGATTTACCTATTTGGCAAGGTGGCTCGCTGCAAGATAGAACACTGTTATTATTAGCAGAACAGGATGTCGGTCAACAATTATTGTTTGTCGGTCTTCTTAAGGATTTGTTGAAAAAATCGGGCAAAATTGTTTTGGAGTGTGAAGGACGTCTGCAAGATTTATTACAGCGCTCATTTCCTGAATTAAATTTCGTGACGTCACAAGCCTTAAGTGAGAATACACATGAGTACGCATTTGATTATTATTTACCGTTAGGTAGTGCTGGCACATTTATACGGCGAGAAACTAGTGATTTTCCCCGATTTAAATCCTATTTATGTTGTGATGAAAAACAACAGAACAAATGCGCACGACGTTACAAACGCCGTTTAGGTAAACTCAAAGTGGGGATTAGCTGGCAAATAAATCAGGATGATTTTAAGCATTTTGGTCTCACTCTGGAGCAATTATTGCCGGTATTAAAAAGCCATGGTGTGTGTTTTATAAATTTGCAACCTGGTCAAGACAATGAGGCGCTGAAAGCCTTTGTTAAAAAGCACAAGATAAAGTGGATTAATGATAAGACTGTTGATCCACTCGGCAATCTCGATGCCTACGCTGCACAAGTCGCTGCGTTGGATTTGGTGATCGCTATCGACAATGCGGCTTTGGTATTAGCTGCTGCCCTAGGCGTGCCTGCATGGGGTTTGCTGACTAAAGCGCCACATTTTATCTGGGGTAAAGAACGGGGTGGCAAAAAAGCCAAGAGTGTTTGGTTTCCAAAGGTTAAGTTGTACCGCCAAAAACATTTAGATGTATGGGACGACGTCATCGACAAGGTTGCTAAAGACTTAGGGAATCTAACTAATAAAACGCAATAGTGGGTATGTAGGTAGTAAGTAGACTACTGTCTCTGCGTCAAGCCCAGATGTAGCCTTGATAAGCGCCAGCGGCGCGCATCAAGGGAATGGCATTAGCAAACGCTGCTCCTTGATGCGCCCCTACGGTGCTTATCAAGGCTACGGCTTGCGTATGAACAAATGCTAATGTAGCCTTGATAAGCGCGTAGCGCCCATCTTTGTGGGGTTGTGCTTATTCGGACACAGGCAGACAGCATAATCACTTACGCAGATATTTGCGTTTTGGATCATGCGGAATAGGGGCTGAGTTAGCACTACTGCTGGATGATGCGCGTCCGCCACCACTGCTGCTGTTACCAACACCTCTGCCACGCCAGAATGAATTTGCTTTGGCGATGTTACCTGAGATATCAGACTTCCAGCGCCAGTTAGAGAAACTACTACCATTCAAATACAGTTTGCCATTGATCAAGTTCCAATAATTGGGATCGCCTGCGGTGATACGTCCTTGCGCCATATCATAGGCAGAATAACCACCGTACTGGGGCATGTAGCGTGTCGGATTTTTGCTGAAGAGGTCTTTATCTTTGTTTGTCGCAAAATACCAAGTAGTGCCAGCATAGGTATAACTCATATCGGAGTTGCCGCGTAGGGCTTGGCGATAATTAAAATAGGCGACGGGATCATAACCATTGATGGCGACCGTGTGAGGAGCATTTAGGCTGCCACTCGAAGACATGTTCGATGAACTCTGCATGTTGCTACAAGCAGAGAGTATCAGCGCCATTGTGGCGAGTACGAGTACGCTATAGATTTTCCTTGTCATGGTTCTCTCCTTGGTTTATTTGTGTTTTATTGCCTCATCCCCATCGGTCGCTCTTTTTGGGAATTTGTAATTTCGGGCCACGTTCGCACCATTGTTTATCAGCGAGATCAATATAGGTGTCGGTATTGTGCATGAAAATATAATTGGATACACCGCCATTATTCAAATACAGTTTGCGATTATACATGTAGAACGTAGCGGGATTGACATTCTCGATCCCACCCATGGACACTTGTAATGCTGAGTAACCGCCATATTGAGGTATAAATGCTTCTGGGTTTGCGACAAATTGCGCGCGGTTATAGGGGTTGGCAAAATACCAAGTGGCGCCCCCCCATTGGTATTGATAGCGCGGCGAACCTTTAATGGCTGTTTCACCACTGAAGTTGGTTTGGTTGAAGTAAGAGACGACATCGTAACCTTGAATCGCAACACCATCTTTAGAACCCATGGTATTGATGGGGGGTAAGCTGGGTGACAAAACCAAGCCACTACAAGCACTGAGTAGTACTACGCAACTGATTAATATACCAAAAGAAATTATTCGCCTGTTCATTAATTAAGCATATCCTTGCAATAGGGACATATTGTATCTGGGTTGACCGTTGCTTTCCAGTATTGCTCGCTCAAGTATGAGAGACGTAACTGGCATGAAGCTTGCGGAGCATAACTGTACTAAAGCAATGAGCTGAGTCAGTTTGAGCTGAAAGGGAAGAGATGAATGACAAATAAAGTTTGCAGTCGAGCCTCGATCAAAAAACGGCTGGTTTTGACAAACAGGTGTTTGTGCCATGGGTGATTGTCATAGACAGTGGGAAAAGATCGTGTTTATCACGCAAGAAATGGCAGAGTTAGCCAAGGTTCGAGAATGGCAAGCGCTGCAGGCGCTGGCACAACAACAAGCGCAGCAGTTACAGCTTTTTTTCAACCGGCCCAATATTGCTCAAGAATTACCAGATAACTTTGAGCAAGAATTATCTGAAGTTCAAGAAATTATCAATTCTATCTTGGATTCCTGCCAAAATGATGATAGTGACAAGCACAATGCGTTGACGAAACGCATCAAAGTGAAAAAAAATTAAACATCGCCGCCAACCGCTTGTTAAATGTTTATTTAATATATTCAACAAGATACCAGTGCTGGAAACTATTTGCCTAGCGTTTAATTTGACATATTGCCACAGTAGTCAATGATTAAGGACGGACTTATTCTATTTTGCATTTTTTGGGTCGCGAGTAGATTGACACAGCCGTTGATTGCTAATTGTTAGCAAGGGGATATCAGCACACATGCGTAGAGACTATAAGATCTTATTGATCGACAATGATTGTGAAAAGTGTCGAGACGTAAAAGTTATTCTTGAATTCTTAGGTGAACCAGCCGTTATCAGTAATATCACACAATGGCGTGATGCAGACATCAGCAGTGATGAAGTATTAACCGTCATTCTCGGTGACTGCAGCGGTGGGCAAGATTTTTCGACGTTGTTGGATGATATTCATGCTTGGGCGCCACAAGCGCCGTTTCTATTATTGGGCGAGCACAGTGTGCCAGCTACCTTGGATCATGCTATCAGTAATAAAATCGTCGGGCATTTGGCTTTACCATTAAGTTATGCGCAAGTAATGGGAGCATTACATCAAAGCCAAGTTTTTCAAGAAAATAATCAAGCCATTAACAATGCCGGCAAGAACCGCTCGGTGCCACTGTTTCGTAACTTGGTGGGTAGTTCGGCAGGGGTGGCGCAAGTGCGTCGCTTGATGGAACAAGTCTATGATGGCGATGTCAGCGTCTTAATTCTCGGAGAGTCAGGCACCGGTAAAGAAGTGGTAGCGCGCAATCTACATTATCAATCTAAGCGTCGCAATAAACCCTTCGTGCCCGTCAACTGTGGTGCGATCCCAGCGGAATTATTGGAAAGTGAATTGTTTGGACACGAAAAAGGTGCATTCACAGGGGCGATTACCGCGCGTCAAGGGCGTTTTGAAATGGCACAGGGTGGGACACTATTTCTCGATGAAATCGGTGATATGCCTTTGGCCATGCAAGTGAAGTTGCTGCGGGTCTTGCAAGAGCGTTGTTTCGAACGTGTTGGTAGTAACAAGAGTATTAACACCGATGTGCGCATCATTGCCGCGACACACCGTGATTTGGAAGAAGAGATTAAAAAAGGCAACTTCCGCGAAGATTTGTATTATCGCTTGAATGTATTTCCGATTGAAATGCCCGCTTTACGTGAACGCAAAAGTGATATTCCATTGCTGTTAAATGAATTGATCGCACGCATCGAAGGTGAAGACCGAGGCACGATCCGTTTGTTACCACGCGCTGTGGAAGCCTTGTGTGAATGTCCGTGGCAGGGCAATGTGCGTGAATTAGCGAACCTAGTTGAGCGTTTAGCGATTATGTATCCCGGCGGTGTTATCGATGTCAAAGACTTACCGCAACGTTATCGTGGTAAGGGCTTAAGCATAGGGCCAAATGCTACAGACAGTCTGACTGCTAACGAGCAAAGTAACGATGCGGTGGTAAACCCCGTTGGTGGGGCCATTCCCGGCGGCGGCGTCGATTTAAAAGAACATTTGCGCAAAACCGAAATGACGTTAATTCAACATGCTTTGGAAGAATCCAATGGCGTAGTGGCCAAAGCAGCCGACTTCCTCAATATGCGGCGTACGACTTTAGTCGAAAAAATGCGTAAGCACGGCATGCAGCGTGATGGTACTTATATGTGAGCGTTTGTTGAGTAAGTTTTAGTTGGTGGTGACTCTCGTGAGGTAAACGCCTCTGTGTGCAAGTGCAGAGGCGTTTTTATTTATCACCTTGTGGCGCATAGGCTTATGCTAACAACGTTAAGTAATCCTCTAGGCCACAGGCCCGCACATTCTCAGCCAAAGGAAAAGTGTGTTCACCAGGGTAAATAACTGTGAGCTCATCGAGGTTTAAATCCGCCATGGCTATTTTCATTGATTTTGTTAACTTAGGTTGTTCGGTAAATTTAAACTCAAAGCCGCGCTTGATACCATCTTTTGTGATTAATAAATCCAATTCGGCATGAGCATGCGTCGCCCAAAAGAAACAGTCCTCAGGATCCGCTCGGTGTTTACGAATAACTTCTTCTAATGCAAACCCTTCCCAAGAAGCACCGAGCTTAGGGTTTATCCATAAGTCTTTTTTGTTATGTATATTATGTAACGTATGGTAGATGCCACTATCACGAAAATAAATCTTAGGTGATTTAACCTGGCGTTTTTTTAAATTTTCAAACCAGGGGGATAATTGCCGAATCATAAATGTATGAATCAAAATATCAATATAGTTACGAATGGTATTGTGAGACAGATTTAACGAACGACCAAGCTCAGAAGTATTTAAAATGTTGCCATGATAGTGTGCGAGCATATTCCAAAATCGTCTTAAGTTAGCTGCAGGAATAGTAATCCCTAGGTTTGGAATATCTTGCTCTAGATAGGTGCGAATATAATTTTGTCGCCAATCGTAGCTAATGTCATTAGTTTTGGCTAAATAAGCTCTGGGAAAGCCACCGCGTAACCATAATTTTTCAAGCTGCTGAGTCTCATTAAATTGAAAAGGAGTCAATTCTAGGTATTGTATACGACCAGCTAATGTTTCTGATGATTGTTGGACTAATTCTCGCGAAGCCGAGCCCAAAATAAGGTAGTATTGATTTAGTGTTTGGTTGTCTATTAGGACACGCAACAAAGGAAATAACTCGGGTAAGCGTTGAATTTCATCAATGACGATTAAGCCTTCTAACTGCTGTAAAACTAACTCTGGATTCTGTAAACGTGCCAAATCACTGGGCTTTTCTAAATCAAAATAGTGTACTGGCATGTCATTACTATGTTCAGCAATGTACATATTCGCCAGGGTGGTTTTACCGCATTGTCTCGGTCCCAGCAGTGCAACCGCCGGGTTTACCTTAAAACCTTTTATAATTAACTGATTAAATAAATCTCGTTGCATTATTTACCTTGATAATTGTAAATGTTATTTACAATTATCAAGGTAAATGGCAGGGTTGTCAAGTTGCGCAAACGTGCTTAGGGGTTATGTTCACCCCTTGTTTGTTGCCCTAACCTTTCTGCCAATAAATTGACTTCCTGATCCTAGTATATTTTTTAATTATATGATTTTAAAGAATAAAATCTATGGCGTGGGTTTTGCAGAAAGGCTTTGTGCCATAACGAAAGTCACATAAAACGCCGGAGGAATTATGGGCGCAGTCAGCCCGCAAATGGATCACAGCAGCGTGAGTAAGAGCTTAGCGCAAGCGCTAATGGAAAAAGAACGAGTCGCCAATCGCTTGCAACGTTTACTCAGTATCTTACCGGGTGGTGTTGTCGTTCTCGATGCGACTGGGTGCGTACAAGAGTGTAATCCTACCGCAGTTGAGCTAGTCGGTGAGCCACTGCTTGGTGAAAATTGGCTAGATGTGATTCATCGCGCTTTTGCGCCATTGCGAGAGGATGGGTTTGAAATTTCACTACGTGATGGACGCCGCATCAGTATTGCCACGCAATCATTAGATAGTGAGCCCGGACAAATTCTTTTGCTAACCGACCACACTGAGACACGGGCCTTACAAGAGCGTCTCAATCATTATCAACGTCTATCAGAAATGGGTAAGATGAGTGCCGCATTAGCTCACCAAATTCGTACACCTTTGTCTGCGGCCTTATTATATGCGGCGCACCTAACAGACAGCAGTCTTCCCGAAGCACGCCGGGTTGAATTTGCCAAAAAAGTCAAAGAGCGTTTACACCGACTCGAAGCTGAAATAAAAAATATGCTGGTATTTTCTAAGGGCGGCAATGTTGTCGTTTCACCATTAACCACGCAAGAATTAGTGCATGATTTATCGGCATTAACTGAAGCCCATATTGAAAAAGCTGGGGCTACTCTCACGGTACAGAATGACTTAAGTGATAGTGAAATCATGGGTAACAAAGATGCCTTGCTCAGCGCATTACAAAACCTCATACATAATGCCTTACAAGCGTGTGGCGAGAGCGCTAAATTGAGTTTGCTAGTGTGTGCTGCAAACTCAAACATGCTAAATATTATACTCGCCGACAATGGCCCAGGCATGTCGTCAGAGACACAGCAGCGCGTCATAGAACCGTTTTATACCACTCATCAACAAGGCACAGGATTGGGTTTGCCCGTGGCTGTTGCTGTCGCTGAAGCGCATCAAGGTGAATTGTGGATCCACTCACAATTGGGGGTTGGTACTAAAGTGGGTATTCGGCTGCCGGTAGTAAAACAGGGTAAGCACAAACAACAAAATAGGGGTGTTGATAATGCAACAAGCAAGTGTACTGATAGTTGAAGACGACAAAACGCTACGTGAAGCACTCACAGATTCGCTAGAGTTGGCAGGCTATGCTTGTCAGGCTGTCAATGATGGTGAGTCGGCGCTGGCGCTGCTTGATAAAAGCAAACCTGGCTTGATAATCAGTGATATTAATATGGGTGATCTGGATGGTCACGCTTTATTAAAAGCTGTCAAAAAGCGTACGCCCAAAGTGCCCGTGTTATTGATCACTGCTTATGGGAATGTTGCTAGCGCAGTGACTGCCATGCAAGATGGTGCAGTTGATTATCTGACTAAGCCGTTTGAGCCAAAGCTATTAACAGACAAAGTTAAAAAACATATCCATTTGGATTGTGTCCCTGACAAGAACCCAGTCGCTGAAGACCCAAATAGCAAAGAGTTATTGTCGCTGGCAAGTAAAATAGCCGACAGCAATGCGACTGTATTGATTACGGGTGAGAGTGGTACCGGCAAAGAAGTTTTGGCTCATTATATTCATGATTATTCAAATCGTCGTGAACACCCTTTTGTGGCGATAAATTGTGCGGCGATTCCAGAAAATATGTTGGAAGCGACTTTGTTTGGCTACGAAAAAGGCGCATTTACCGGTGCGTATCAAGCTTCCCCGGGTAAGTTTGAACAAGCACAGAATGGTACGTTATTGCTGGATGAAATATCTGAGATGGATTTAAGCTTACAAGCAAAATTGTTGCGTGTCTTGCAAGAAAAAGAAGTGGAGCGTATTGGTGGCAAAAAAACGATTCAGTTGGATGTGCGTGTGATCGCGACATCAAATCGGGACTTGGTGGAGGAGGCGCGCAAGGGCAATTTCCGCGAAGATTTATATTACCGTTTAAATGTCTTTCCTTTGCGCTGGCGACCTCTGCGTGAGCGCACAAAAGATATTATACCGTTAGCTGAGTACTTATTGAATATACATGCCCAGGCTGAACAACGTGCCAAGCCTAGCTTTTCTAATGCAGCACAAAAAGCATTGCTCGCGCATGCATGGCCTGGCAATGCGCGTGAGATGGATAATGTCATTCAACGTGCGCTGATTTTGCAAAGTGGTGATGTCATCAAAAAAGAAGATTTGCAGTTTGAGTTTGTCCAAGGTAAATAAGTATTTTTGAAAAAGAAGGTTAGATGTCTAATAAAGTAGAATTATTATCACAAGAAGAAATCGATACACTATTAAATGGTGTTGATGCTGATGAGGTGAAAATGGCTGCTGATGCACAAGCAGCAGTTGCAGTCATCGAATTAGACTGTTTGTTGGGAGAAATTTTAAGTGTTTTAGTGGGTGGTGATTTGATCGCACAGGGAGAGTTAGTTGTCGTTAATGAAAAATTGGGTATTCGACTTAGCGACGATACTAGCGTAATTGGGCGAGTTAAAAAACTGCAATAAGGATAGAAAGATGAGATTCATTATCAACCCACTTATTATTACTGTGGAAGTGCTTTTGCTTTTTATTATGGCGGCAGCCGTGGCAAAAGCGAATACATTTGAGAAAAGCGAGTTTGCTATTAAGGTGAATTCGCTAGAGCAGTCGGCACAAGTTACTGTTTCACTGAATAGCTTTCCTCAATGAGTATCTTGCTGTATTAAATATCTTTTGGGCAACGATCTTAATTTTCTCAAAATATCAATGAGATGAGAGAAGTAGCACGGATCAGCGTATTTGCCCAAGAATTGGAATAGATATTGCTGCAATCCTTCCAAACAAAACAGTTGGTTAATGAGGAAAGGTAAATGCAATTTAGCCAATCTTTAGAAAAATCGTTAAATAGTCAGGAGCGTATAACAACACCGGTAAAAACTATCGCTGTTAGCAGCGGTAAAGGTGGCGTCGGTAAGACTAATGTAGCAATAAATGTAGCTGCTGCGCTATCAGAGTTGGGCAAACGCGTGATGCTGCTGGATGCTGATTTGGGACTGGCGAATACCGATATTATGCTTGGTCTGACGTCACGTAAAAATATTTCTCATGTCTTATCCGGTGAATGTGAATTGCACGATATTATTGTCCAGGGGCCCCTGGGCGTTGAGATTATACCTGCTGCATCGGGTGTTCCTGAGATGGCGGAACTCGGTGTGCGAGAGCAAATGGGGCTTATCCATGCGTTTAGTCAATTAAAAATGCCTCCTGATATCTTGCTTGTCGACACGGCAACAGGTATTTCGAGCAATGTCATCAGCCTTATCAATGCCACGCAAGAAGTTATCTTAGTTGTGTGTGATGAACCTGCATCGATCACGGATACTTACGCAATGATTAAACTATTAAGCCAACAGCACCAAATACGAAAAATCAGTGTGCTTGCTAATATGTCACGTGGTACATTAGCCGGCAAGCAACTGTTTAACAAACTCAAACGTACGACTGACCGTTTCCTTGATGTGTCTTTAGATTACATTGGTGCAATTCCCTATGACAACCTAGTAGTCAGAGCTATTCGGAATCAACGAGCGGTTATTGAAGCTTATCCTAATTGTCCAGCGAGTTTTTCATTTAAACAAATTGCACAAAAAATTCAGCATTGGCCGCAAGCTAAAGAAGCCGGTGGTGGTATTGAATTTTTTGTTGAACGTTTAGTGAGGGCTGCGAGTTGTGAGTGAGCTTGCCAAGCATAAAGCGATGCAAGAAGAGCAATTCAGCGATAAGATAGTGGAAGAATATGCGCCGCTAGTCAAGCGTATTGCTAACCATCTGCTTGGGCGATTACCAGCTAATATTCAGCTCGATGATCTGATGCAAAGCGGCATGATTGGGTTATTAGATGCTGCTTTAAAGTATGATGCGAACAAAGGCGCGAGTTTTGAGACGTATGCAGGTATTCGAATTCGTGGGATGATGCTGGACGAAGTTAGGAGAAATGATTGGGCGCCACGTTCTGTTTATCGCAGTGCGCGGGAAATTTCTGAGTTGGTCAGAAAGATTGAGAATAAGGAAGGGCGGGATGCTAAAGATCACGAGGTCGCCGAAGGTCTTGGTATTAGCTTACAAGAGTACCATCGTCGCTTAGTCGATTTCAATAATAGTCGTTTGCATGGTTATAACGATGTCGCTAATGATGAACAAAACTTTCATGAGGGACTTAATGGCAGCATGCTGGGCCCGTACGAAGCAGTGCATATATGTAAGTTTAATGGGTACCTGTCTGAAATGATTTTAACGCTCCCTGAACGTGAAAAATTAGTTTTAGCCTTATATTACGACGGAGAACTTAATCTAAAAAAAATTGGTGAGGTTTTAGGTGTGAGTGAATCGCGTGTGTGTCAAATTCATAGTCAGGCCATGATTAGGCTTAAGGCACGCATGACAACCTGGGATGGCTGAGGGTATAGCTGCCTTCAGCGAGTTGTTCGCAGGGAACATATGGCTAATCTAGATCGTGCCTCGATTGTTGATGCAAACTTTAATACATACCTACGCGAGGGTAATCTACCCCCGCAGCGATCGCATACTACGCCGCAAGCGGCTGGTCTTAGTCGAGATGATTATCTCGACCTATTCGAGTCACAATTATTAAGCCGTCATTTAGATCTGCAAGCGCGTTTGCTAAAGGAAAAGCAGCAAGGCTATTACACTATTGCTAGTAGTGGGCATGAAGGCAATGCGGCGCTCGGAAAGGCGTTTTTGCTCAAGGATATGGCCTTTTTACATTATCGTAGTGGCGCGTTTGTGCTCCAACGTGGTAAGCAATGTCCGCAACATGACGGTGTGTATGCGCAAGCATTATCGTTAGTTGCATCGCGTGATGATCCGGTTGCTGCAGGACGTCATAAAGTCTTCGGTAGTGTGCCGCTTAATATCCCACCTCAGACAAGTACGATTGCGTCACACTTGCCCAAAGCCGTGGGAACGGCATTTTCGATAACTTGCGCCAAAGAACTTAAGCACGTGGGCAAGCTCAGCACCGACAGTGTTATTCTTTGCAGCTTTGGTGACGCATCATTAAATCATTCGACAGCGCAAGGTGCATTAAATTCAGCGCATTGGTTAGTACATGCCAACTATCCATTACCGTTAGTCTTTATTTGTGAAGATAATGGTTATGGTATTTCCGTACCGACACCGGAAGATTGGGTGGCTTGCAATATCCGGTCGCGTGCAGGGTTACACTATATTTCTGCGGATGGTTTGAGTCTTGCAGACGCCTATCACGCCGCGCAGCAAGCAGCAGAAATTGCACGTAGAAAACATAAGCCTGTGTTCTTGCATCTTAAAATGGTGCGCTTGCTGGGTCATGCCGGCTCTGACATTGAATTACATTATAAGTCTGAGGCGCAAATTGAAGACGTTGAGTTTGATGATCCGTTGCTACATAGTGCGCGGGTGGTCATAGAGCAAGGTTGGTTGAGTGTTGAAGAAATTATTGCACGTTATGAGTCTGCACGCGAAGAGGTTGCCAAAGCGGCACAGCAAGCGATCACGCGGCCTAAATTAAACAGTGCCGATGAGGTTATGCACACTATCATCCCGCCAATGCGCCCCAAGCAGAAGGTTCAAGGCATATCTGTAACTAAGCGTCGTCGGGTATTTGCCGAGCATTTCAACTTATTAAAACAGCCACGTAATATGGCTCAACACATCAATTACACTTTGCGTGATATTTTATTACAGTATCCGAATGCGCTAGTTTTTGGTGAGGATGTCGCGCGCAAGGGGGGTGTCTATCGGGTGACGGCGGATTTGATGCAGCATTTCGGACAACGCCGTGTATTTGATTCGATTCTTGATGAGCAAAGCATTTTAGGTATGGCGATCGGCTTAGCGCATAATGGTTTTTTACCAATTCCCGAAATTCAATTCTTGGCGTATGTACACAATGCCGCGGATCAATTACGTGGTGAAGCAGCGACTTTGTCTTTTTTTTCTAATGGCCAATATACCAATCCCATGGTGGTACGCGTAGCAAGTTTAGCTTATCAAAAAGGTTTTGGTGGTCACTTTCATAATGATAATGCCATTGCTTTTTTACGCGAGATCCCCGGTTTAATTATCGCTTGCCCGTCGCATGGTGCAGATGCTGCGAAACTATTGCGTCGCTGTATGGTGTTAGCGCAACAAGAGCAGCGTGTGGTAGTTTTTCTAGAACCGATTGCCTTATATATGACGAAAGATTTACATCAAGTGGGTGATAATGGCTGGTTAGACTACTATCCGGCGATCAATGAAATATTGGAGTTTGCTGAAGTAGGCGTGTGGGGTGACAGCGATGAATTGGCGCTAGTCACTTATGGCAATGGTTATTACCTTTCACGCCAAGCGGCACACAAGCTGGCAGAGCAGGGTGTGACAGTGAAAGTCATTGATTTGCGTTGGCTGGCGCCTTTGCCCAAGGCGAGTTTGTCGAAAGCAGTTAAAGGCTGTAAACGCGTATTGATTGTTGATGAGTGTCGGCAGACGGGGTCGCTGAGTGAAGAATTAGTGACCTGGATGCTCGAAGAAATACAACCCTTACCACGGATAAAGCGTATATGTGCAAAAGATAGCTTTATTCCGCTTGGCGATGCATGGCGGTATGTTGTGCCGAGTTTAAATGCTATTATCCATGCAGCAAAGGCGCTTATTAAACAATAGGGTAACTACTCGCCCCTCGAGCGTAAGCGCGGGCGTGTACCGCGCGTAACGTATGAGCAGTTACCAATAGGGGAGAATGAACATGCTGCACGATTTATTGCAAATCGATGAATTATTAGAAAACGAAGAAAAGATCGCACGCGATAGTGTTACCGCTTTTGTCTCAAATGAAGTATTGCCTGTCATTACCGATGCCTATGAGAAAGGGTACTTTCCCCTGGAGTTTATCAGCAAAGCCGCTGATTTGGGCTTACTGGGCATGACATTACCGCAGCAATATGGTGGTAGTGAAGCCAGTGCGGTGAGTTATGGTTTGGCGTGCCAGGAACTTGAACGTGGCGATAGTGGTTTGCGTAGTTTTGTCTCAGTGCAAAGCTCTTTATGTATGTATCCGATTTACGCCTATGGCAGCGAAGAACAAAAACAGCGTTTTTTGCCTGCAATGGCTGGGGGTAAGCTCATCGGCAGTTTTGGTTTGACTGAGCCGGATGTTGGTTCTGATCCTTCTAACATGCGCACCACAGCGAAAAAAGTCGATGGTGGTTGGTGCTTAAATGGGGCGAAGATGTGGATTACCAATGCCCCCTTTGCTGATTTAGCCATCGTATGGGCGCGCACGGAGGAGGGTATTCGCGGTTTTATTGTTGAAAAAGAGTTTGCAGGGTTTGAACGCAATGAAATTCACAACAAAATGTCATTGCGCGCTTCATCGACAGGTGAGTTAGTATTTGAAGATTGTTTTGTGCCAGATGCAAATTATTTGCCGGGCAGTGAGGTTGGTTTGCGTGCGCCATTGGGGTGTTTAACCCAAGCGCGTTATGGGATTGCCTGGGGGGCCATCGGAGCGGCAATGGCATGTTATGATATCGCGGTTGAATACACTAAAGAACGTGTGCAATTTAACAAACCTGTTGCTTCTTTTCAGTTGGTGCAAAGTGATTTGGCGGATATGTTGACTGAAATCACCAAAGCACAATTTGTTAATTTACGTTTGGGGCGGCTGAAAGAGCAAGGTAAAGCGAGTCCGATTATGGTATCGATGGCTAAGCGCAATGCTTGTCGTGAAGCGTTAGCCATTACGCGCAAAGCACGTAATCTGTTAGGCGCCAATGGCATCAGTTTGGAATACCATGTGATTCGACACATGAATAATCTGGAATCGGTGTTTACCTACGAAGGTACGGATAATATTCATACCTTGGTGTTGGGTAAATATATCACTGGGTTCAGCGCCTTCTCCTAGGCAAAGCTTCGGCTTTTACCGCAGGGTTTTATTGCATCCATTCCTTTAGCTGTTGGGCGTACCTTCCGTACATAGTGCTGTAACCTTGATGCGCGCCGGTGGCGCTTATCAAGGCTTGTTCATACGTAAGCCGTAGCCTTGATAAGCGCGGTACGCGCGTCATCCGGGGCGGGTGTTTGCGATTGCTGTTCCCGGATGACGTTGCTGCGCAACTTATCCGGGCTACATTAGGATGACAGCGTTTTTGTTTGAGTTTTCTTGTAAGTTGAACATAAAATAACCGTTCAAGTGCAAGAATTACACAAAACTGGCAAGCTCATCAGGCTCTGCTAAATTTAGTAATGACAACTTGAAAGTTAGGGAAGTCTTCAAAGGATGAAGTCGCAGCACGGATAGGCTGATTGGTTCAGGAAACGAGGCGGGGCGACGGAATGCCGCGTTGAGGCCCCAGGTTACAAAGCGTAGCCTGGGGTCTTTTTTTATCTACAGCCCTCGTCTAAAGCCTATAACCTAACAACCAAACTAGTTATGGCTGCATGTTATAGACATTCGTACTGACTAAATTTATTCAATAGTCATTATCCAAATTTTAGAGTGGGATAAATATACATTAGAATCAATTAACTATGTCTGCAGTTTAGAGTTTATTATCAGATCCTAAGTCCAAATAGCCATTGCGGCCATGATCGCAAAGCCCAGTAACATCGCGACAAATTGTTGGATGCGATAGCTTTGTGTAGCGACGAGAGGTGCTTTCAGACTGCGTAGTGTGCCGAGATAAATAAAGACACCAGCGGCGATTGCTAACAAGATGGCTTCGCTGATGAAGTGATGCTGGTAGCGGGCGCTGATGAGGCTGCTGGCGAGCAAGCCGAGTGGTAACATCAGGGCGAAAAAGATAAACAAGGTCATACGCGTGAATAGACTTAACGCTGATTGATTGATTTCAATCGCCAAGGCAAAGCTGACCGACCATTTGTGTACGGCGATGGCCAGGAATAAAAAGCCTAGCACCGGCAAGGATGGACTTAAACCCAGTGCTGCGCCGGCTAGGAAACTATGTGCTGACAAGAGTAGGGTAACGATCACGGGCATTGTTAAGCTATCTACTTTTTCTCTTACGTTATTCGCCATGCCTCCTTCTGCGTCATTCTCCACGTAGGCAGAGGATCCATCTTTGTTAAGCTGATAACTAAGTGCTTCGCACAAGACTAAGAATATAAATACACCGCCAGTGATCAACATGGCGAAAGGATAGATATATCCTCCCTGGTGCAAAAGCCGATCCGCGTCGGGCAGCATGTGAACCAAACCCACACCAAGAAAGATGCCTGTGACAAAACCATCGGCAAGCGGAAAATTTTTAAGGTTGCCATAGTGCTCACGTTTCAGAAAAGGGTAGGCACCAGCAGCGAGAGTTAATGCGAAGATAATTAAGGCAACTGTCCATTTGAGGTAAAGAAAATTTTGCAGCATGTTGGCCTACGTCACAATTGTTCTTGGATATATTTAGCAAGTTTATGTAGGGTTTCATCATTGCGCTTGTAATACGTCCATTGCCCAATGCGTGTGGCGATGACTAAGTTGGCTTTTTGCAATAACGATAAATAATGTGACGTAGTCGATTGTGATAAACCGATCTTTTCTTGAATTAAACCCACGCACACACCGACTTCGTTGACATCGCGGCTTTGTTCTGGGAAGTGTTCTTCGGGATCATTGAGCCAATGCATGACTTGCAGACGCGATTCATTCGAAAGGGCTTTGAATAGGGCAATGATATCCATTGGTTGGCCTCCTACCGTTCTAGCGTTGCGTGAGGCCATGATTATTCATTTTTTTCGATATGTCAAAATTTTTGCGGCGACGCTTGCTTGTTTATAGGGCAATCGATATTATCCTAGAATCCACAGTTGGCCAGAGATTAATAGTGTAAGGTCTTAATTCATCTAGCTATTTAAAAATTTGTCTTATCACCAGCAAGGCGACCACGAAAATTTTTAATACGCTATCTGAATCAATCCCTTACACTCTTAACTCGCGTCCAACTGCGGATTCTAGGATTATTGCCGCTCCGTTTTTGATCAAATTTTGAATAATAGAACGAGAATAAACTCAATGTTAGAAGTGCCAGAAACCGTAACTCAACGTCTCATCATCGCATGGCTGCGTGAATTGACTACCGCCGAGATTCAAACAATTTTACCGCCACCAACACCTAGCTTTTTGTGCCGTCGCTCTGCATGCCATTCGTGGCTAGCCACACTTCCGTCCATACGCCGAGACCCAACACTGCATAGTGCTGTGTATGGAATTTCGGCGTGGATATTGATCGCTGTGGCTGTTTTTGGTGGTTTCATGCTAATGGCGCATGGTGATGATACCGCTGAGTATGATGATGCACAGAATTGGAGTATGACAGACATATTATTATTTGCCTTAGCTTGGTTTGCCGCAAGTTTCGCAGGTTGGTCTTCGCTTAAGTCGGAACAAGGTTTTATGCGCCAGCAAAATGCCGTGGATGCGCGTAAGAAGTTATGCCGAGCGGTGCTTGCATGGGATGGGGTGGCGCGAACCAGCCGACAATCTTACCGAAATCTGTTTCCGCAAAATGCATCAAGTAGCGAGGATGGCCTAGTGGCTGTTAGCTTGAGTAGCGGCGAAGATGATGCTAGAGATAACGATAATGATTTGCAACGACTTGTCACAAAGGAGCAGTTAATAGTGGCACTGCGGGGTATGTTAATGACGATTGGTGGCTTTCGCACTGATGTGGAACAACCCGACTTCCAACGTGAAATTACACAGGCTTGTCGAGGCTATTTGCAAGGTTTGAAGCTCACACAGCAAAATGCAGTGTCGGAGTTTACCGCGGCATCCGCGGGTATATACAAAGGTGGATCCAAGCTGTTTAGTGCGGTGAAAGCGTTTCATTATTTCGATGGCTACTATAAGTTTACGAGTTATTTAGGTCTATTCTTGGGTACACTGTTTTTCCCCAGTAATTATTGGGGGGAGGCAGCTAAGTTTAGTAGTCGTAGCTTAGATCCGCGTTTTTCTTGGTGGCACAACTTACGTGGCTTGTTTGCATGTCGTCATCGTTCTCGTCAGCACGTCGGCGATGACCCCGTGTCATGGTGGACTAATTTAGGGGCATTTATCACCGCGTCAGTCTCGAGTTTTGCCAGTGTCAGTATTTATGCGGTCAATTATATTAAGGCACCGAGTACGTTATCGGCATTTGGTGATGTGAATGCTTTGCTTGATGAAGTCCCGGGTTTGAGAATTGGTTTGGGCGTTTTAATTGGCTATGGAACGCTCGCCGATCTATTCCAGGATTTTCGAGTTTACTACGAACAAATGATTCGTTTAGCGTCGGATAATAGTCTTTCTACGACTGAACGTGCGGGTCGTTGTGCTGAACTTTTTGGCAGGTTTATGCTGAGCTTTATTCGCAATAATGCGATTGCGATCGTGGGTTCGATAGATAAAGGTATTGGCACGTTTGGATCTATACCGAGTGTGGTGTCGACGTTTGCGAGCTTGTTGAGTGCTTTATTGGCGACAACGTTGACGCCAAGTTTTGTCGTGGCGGTGGGTTTTGCGGCAGTGATAGCGACTATCTATGGCGCCGCACAAGTCGGTATTTTGAGCTTTAGGCATCGTCCGGCTGCAGTTGAACTGCCACTTGTTGTTGATGACAGTGCAGCGAGTTCAAGTGATAATAGTTCAAGTGAGGATGAGGACACATATCTTTTACAGCGTTCGTAGCTGTATAGTCTCGTCCCATCGCAGAGCGGTGGTGCCAGGATTGCACCACCTCACAATCTATAGTATCTTAGCGTCACTATGTTACAAGCAATTCAAGCCTTTTTGGCAACCCCAACACCCCAAGCTTGGATCGAACGTGCGCTCGTCGAGCAAGACGTTTTGCTGGTCGATCATGCGCACTGCGAAAAAAAAGCGGCGTCAACCGCCTTGAGTTTGATTTATCGTTACGTCGATTATCCCGTGTTGTTGAATAAAATGTCGCGTTTGGCACGCGAAGAATTGCGCCACTTCGAAAAGGTTTTGGCGTTATGTAAGCGGCGCGGAGTGCAATATGGACATTTATCACCGGCGCGTTATGCCGATGGTTTACGTAAAGCAGTGCGTACACATGAACCGGCACGTTTAGTGGATTTGTTAATCATCGGTGCCTTTATTGAAGCGCGCTCGTGTGAACGCTTTGCGGCATTGGCGCCGCACTTGGATGCTGAGTTACGTGAATTTTATGAAGCGTTGGTGAAGGCTGAATCGCGCCATTACGTGGATTATTTGAATTTGGCTAAAAATATTAGTGATGAACCCATCGATGATCGTGTTGCGTATTTTGCTGAGCTAGAGGCTGAATTGATCAATACGCCGGATCCAGCGTTTCGTTTTCACAGTGGAATGCCAGTGGAAGCAGTAGGTTAATAGATGTAGCTCGGGTAATCCGCGTAGTTTGTGTAGCCTATTGTCTTTGCGTCAAGCTCATACAGTAGCCTTGATAAGCCGCTACGCGGTTTATCAAGGCTACAACTACAAATTGCCATCAATAAGGACGTTATGATGTACCAAACAAAGCTAAAAGCTACCTTACTCACTGCAAGCCTTTTACTCATCGCCCATAACACCCTCGCTGCGACTAACCACTATTGCGCCGCAGGCAACCGTTATATAAACCTCGGCGATACTATGCAACAGGTCGAAACCGCCTGTGGCAAGCCGACGAACGTCACTAAACAAGCGGCAGCGGGCCCTAGTGTGATTTGGACGTATGGCTTAGCCAATCGTGGCAGTCCTCGTCATTCTTTTTCTAGCAGCCCATTTACCAATCTACCAGGCAATCACGGTAATCAAGTCAGTATTAGGATTAGCAATAATAAAGTGACTGAAATCACTGCAAATGGTCGTTCGCGCTCGCGCTTATCGACATGTCGCGGACGCACTATTCAAATTGGTTCGACAGCCAAAGCGGTGCAACAAAGTTGTGGACGTCCGACTTATACTAATGTCGTACCGGGTTCGTTGACAAATACCGCCACGCAAGTACCTACCAGCATTTGGACATACCAAGATCCTTACGGCACAACCGTAACCCTAGAATTCAAGGGCGAAAAACTCGATAAGATCGACACTGGCGCAACACGTGCAGTACCGTAGATTTTTGAACAAACTCGATCACGATGTTGAAATCGTTGTAAAAAATAAGCCTACTCGGCGTAAAAATCATGGCTGCTTAAAAGTCGCTTTCGTGTAGACTTAAACTAACCCCTAAAAATATTCCAAACGCTGCCCAGACTCATCACACACTAGGACATTGCCGCGTTCATGCCAATCGCAAAGGACAATGCGTTTAACCGTTTTGCCATTTATCGCTAATGTCTCGATGGTCGGGCGGTGGGTGTGGCCGTGGATGATGGTTGTTACGTCATAGCGCTCGAACCAACGCTTTACTTCGTCTGCATTGACATCCATGATCTCACGTGGTTTTTCGCGATTAGCTCGTTGGCTGCGTGCGCGTAATTGGCCGGCAAACCATTGACGAAAGCGTAATGGTGTATGCAAGTAAATGAATTGATAGCAAGGATTGCGTGTGCGACGACGAAAGCGTTGATAATTTTGATCATCAACACACAACAGATCGCCGTGCGTCAGCAAGGTCGGTGTGCCGTAGAGATCGATAGGCGAGGGATCAGCTAATAATTCGCAGCCGGTGACTTTAGCAAAACGTTTGCCGATCAAAAAATCCCGATTACCATGCATAAAAAACGTCGCTACACCTGACTCGCGTAATGCGTGCAACGCTTGAAAAATCGGAGTGGCAAATTCACGTTGCCCATCATCGCCGATCCACACCTCAAATAAATCACCAAGAATATACAAGGCCCGTGCCTGGCGTGCAGGGCCTTGTAAAAACTCAATAAACTTCGTTACCATGTCGCGGCGACTGACATCGAGGTGTAGATCAGAGATAAATAAGGTTTGTTTCATGGTTTATTCAGTAACTTCGGCGCGCTCAACAATGACGTCTTCCACGGGTACATCTTGATGGCTAGCACGGTTGCCGGTTTCAACGTTTTTAATTTTATCGACGACGTCCATACCTTCGACAACTTTACCGAAGACACAATAACCCCAGCCATCCATACTTTCGCTACGAAAGTTAAGAAAGCTATTGTCTTTAACGTTAATGAAAAATTGCGCGCTAGCTGAATGTGGATCAGACGTGCGTGCCATGGCAAGCGTGCCTTTGTCATTTTTGAGGCCATTATTGGCTTCATTGTCGATGGGGTCGTGGGTGTCTTTTTGTTCCATTCCAGGTGCAAAGCCGCCGCCTTGGATCATGAAGTTATTGATGACGCGATGAAACAGGGTATTGTCATAATGCCCCTCTTTGACGTAAGTGAGGAAATTTTCGCAAGTTTTAGGGGCTTTCTCGCTGTCCAGTTCGATATGAATGTCACCATGATTTGTGTGAAAAATAACCATTTTATTGTTTCCTCGCGTTAAGATTTTAAAGAGGGCACATGATAGGCTGAAAGTTGAGCTTTATCAATCGCTAACAGCCTGATTTGGCGCTTGAAGTTGCCGAATAATGGCCACTTCGGTATCATCGCCGTCCCAAACAAATATTTAAATAAGCGCTTATGACCGAACTACTCAAAACTCGTTTTTGTCCCAGCCCGACTGGTTTGATCCACTTAGGCAACACACGTACGGCGTTATTTAGTGCGTTGCTGGCGCATGGCGCTAATGCCCACGGTAAACAAGGGGTATTTTTATTTCGTATTGAAGATACTGATCGTACACGCTCATACGAAGAATATACCCAAGCCATGCTCGACGATTTGCATTGGCTAGGCTTGCGTTGGCAAGAGGGTGCTTGTGTCGGCGAAGTCGGCAAAGCTGTTGGTGATGCGGGCCCATACTGGCAAGCGCAACGCCAAGCAATTTATGCTCGTTATTATCAAACGTTAGAAGATGCGGGGCAAGCGTATCCGTGTTTTTGTAGTGAAGAACAATTGGCAATGTCCCGTAAAGTGCAACGCACTGCGGGCAAACCTCCGCGTTATGCAGGTACTTGTCGCAACCTGACCCAAACAGAAGTTGCCGCAAAACTAGCTGAAGGCTTAAAGCCAACCTTGCGTTTTCGTGTGCCGCGTGGCGAAACGATTCAATTTACCGATTTTGTCAAAGGTCGTCAGCGTTTTGTCAGCGATGATATTGGTGATTTCATTATTCGCCGTACCGATGGTACAGCGCCATTTATGTATGCCAATGCTATCGATGATGCCTTAATGGGTGTGACACATGCGATGCGTGGCGATGACCACCTTACTAATACTCCGCGCCAGCTAATGCTATTAGCAGCTTTAGAGTTGCCCGTGCCAGCCTATGGCCATATTTCCTTAATCATGGGGCCGGATGGTGCACCGTTATCGAAACGTCATGGTTCACGCAGCTTACAAGAGTTGCGGCAAACAGGTTTCTTGCCCGAAGCCTTATTAAATTATCTTGCGCGTTTAGGCCATTATTACGAAAATCCCGCGTATATGTCATATGCTGAATTGGCTGCGAATTTTAAGCTTGAATCATTGAGTTCAGCGCCGGCACGTTATGATGAAAACCAACTCTTATATTGGCAAAAAGAGTCCGTTGCACAAATCAGTAGTGAACGTTTTTGGGATTGGTTAGATGATAAGACTAAGAAGTTAGTCCCTGCTGAACAACAAGAATTATTTGTCGATACTGTGCGTGCCAATGTCACTTTTCCTGCTGAAGCATTGACATGGGCACAGGTATTTTTTAATGACAAAATTCATTTTGATGATGAATCCAAGGCGGTGTTGGATAACGCGGGTAGTGAGTTTTTTGCAGCTGCGTTGGCCGCTATCGATATGCATGGTGCTGATTTCAAAGCCGTGAGTAATCACGTTAAGGAACAGAGCGGCGTCAAAGGTAAAGCTTTGTTTCAACCCTTACGTATTGCCTTAACCGGGGAACAACATGGTCCGGAAATGGCAAAAGTCTTTGCTTTGTTAGGTGTCGATAAGATTAAACAACGTTTACAACGCTAAATAAATGATGGTATTGCCACGATGTTACAAATTTATAATACGTTAACTCACCAGAAAGAATTGTTTAAACCGATCAATGAAGGCAAGGTCAATATCTATGTCTGTGGTATGACCGTGTATGACTACTGCCATTTGGGGCATGCGCGTAGCCTAGTTGCCTTTGACGTTGTCACGCGTTATTTGCGTGCGCAAGGCTATGACGTCACTTATGTGCGGAATATAACTGACGTGGACGATAAAATCATTGCGCGAGCCAATGCGAATGCTGAACCCATTGATAACTTAACTGAGCGCTTCATTGCTGCCATGCATGAAGATGAAGTGCGCTTAGGCATTTTGCCGCCAGATCATGAGCCACGTGCGACACAATCGATGGCTGAAATCATTAAGATGATTCAAGCCTTGATCGAAAATGACTATGCCTATCCAGCTGAAAATGGTGATGTCTATTTCCGTGTGAAAAAGTTTGCGGATTATGGCAAGCTCGCGCATAAAAATATTGACGAACTGTTAATTGGTGCGCGCGTTGATATTACCGATGTGAAACAAGAACCACTGGATTTTGTGCTGTGGAAAGCCGCTAAACCAGATGAACCGTATTGGGATTCACCGTGGGGACAGGGTAGGCCTGGTTGGCACATCGAGTGTTCAGCCATGTCAACAACGCAATTAGGTAATCACTTTGATATTCATGGTGGTGGTGCGGATTTGCAATTTCCGCATCATGAAAATGAAATTGCGCAGTCACAAGGGGCAAGCGGCGAGCAGTTTGTGAATACGTGGATGCATGTGGGGTTTTTGCGGATTAATTCACAAAAAATGTCGAAGTCGTTAGGCAATTTTTTTACGATTCGCGATGTCTTGGACAAATATCCCGCCGAAATCGTGCGTTATTTCTTATTGTCCAGCCATTATCGCAGCCCTTTAGATTTTTCGGATCAAGCGCTCGATAATGCGCGTGCGGCTCTGCAGCGTTTTTATACTTGTTTGCGCGGCTTGACTGTGCCAGCGGTCGATGATGCCGCACACCAGTTTGCGCAAGAGTTTGTGACACGTTTTTTTGATGTCATGAATGATGACTTTAATACACCTGAAGCGTTGGCAGTGTTGTTTGATATGGTGAGCACGATTAATCGTTTGCGTACAGAGGGCGAAGATGCTAAAGCGCTGCAACTTGCGGCGGTGTTGTGCGAACAAGCTGGCATCCTCGGTTTGCTTGAACAAGATCCAGAAGCGTTTTTACAAACAGGTGCTGGTGTCGAGGTCGCAGAGATTGATAAAGCTGAAATTGAACAATTGATCGCAGCACGCAAGCAAGCGCGCAAAGATAAAGATTGGGCGCAAGCTGATCGTATTCGTGATGATTTACACGCCAAAGGCATCGAATTAGAAGATGGTCCTGATGGCACGATTTGGCGTAGAGTTTAGTTGTCCCGACCTTGCGCTGCTAACAACGTATTATGCATCAACATAGCGACGGTCATTGGGCCAACGCCGCCGGGCACTGGCGTGATCCAACTGGCACGTTCTTTGGCGGTATCAAATTCAACATCACCACGTAAACTACCATCAGCGAGACGGTTCATACCGACATCAACAACGATAGTACCCTCAGAGATCCACTCACTTTGAATAATACCAGTTTTACCGATCGCAACAATTAAGAGTTCTGCATCACTAACATGCTTTGCCAAATCTTGCGTAAAGCGATGACAAGTGGTTGTAGTCGCACCCTCGAGTAATAATTCTAAGGTCATTGGCCGCCCAACAATATTCGATGCGCCAACCATTACCGCGTGCTTGCCTTTGACGTCGAGCTTATTGTGTCTAAGTAAAGTGATAATTCCATGTGGTGTGCATGGCCGCAGTAGCGGACGGCGTTGGGTTAAGCGCCCGATCGTGTAGGGATGGAAACCATCGACATCTTTAGCGGGATTGATGCGTTCAACGACGAGGTTATCGTCGATGTGTTCAGGTAAGGGGAGCTGGACTAAGATGCCATCGATGCGTGCGTCTGCATTGAATTCATCGATGAGCGTGAGTAAATCGTCTTGGCTCACAGTGCTAGGTAAATTGTGTGCGATCGAAAAAAAACCAACAGCTTCGCAAGCCCGGCGCTTATTGCGGACATAGATTTCAGAAGCGGGATCGTCGCCGACTAAGACGACGGCTAAACCAGGTGCGCGTAAGCCTTGGTCTATGCGTGACGCAACTTGTTGCGCGATGCCCGCTTTGACGTGTTGGGCGCACGCTTTGCCGTCGAGTATTTGTGCAGTCATGTGGATTCCATTGCTATGTGTGTGATGGTGCGGGATTTTAACATATTCTCTTACAACGTCATCCTCCGCGTGGGCGTAGGAACCATCGTGAGCATGGCGTAGTTGTAGGGAACAGGTGGGGGGAAGAAGTGGCACGCCCGGCAGGATTCGAACCTGCTACCCTCGGCTTAGAAGGCCGATGCTCTATCCAGATGAGCTACGGGCGCACATCAAAAGCCTGTTAGGCCGCGCTAGCATTGTTGCAAGCGTCGCTCAAAATGCTCATTTACGCCGAGTAAACTGCGCTTTTTCACTCGCTTGCGCCGCGCTATCATCGACCTAGCAGGCTTTTGCCGAGTTAGGCGGAGCTAGTAGCATTGTTGCAAGCGTCGCTCAAAATGCTCATTAAATATTGGTCGGGGTAGAGGGATTCGAACCCCCGACATCCAGCTCCCAAAGCTGGCGCGCTACCAGGCTGCGCTATACCCCGACATGACGTTTAGGATTGATATAATTTTAAACAATCTGAGGTCGACATGATACGCATCCGGCGTGCTAACGTCAATCCAGGGATAGGCTAGGGGTAGGTGCGTCATCCGGGGTACGGCTCTACTGTCTCTGCGTCAAGCCCAGGCGTAGCCCGGATAAGCGCGGTACGCGCGTCATCCGGGAAAAGGGTTGCTCATTGCTGTTCCCGGATGACGTTGCTGCGCAACTTATCCAGGCTACCAGTGTGGCAATGATTGACAATAATAGGATAACCATCGATAGCTCATCATCTCTTTAACAACCGTTGAGCTGACTTATGGGGAATGCTATGCCTCTGGGGTGGTACCAAGGTTGAGTTGAGCGGCGGTGCCAGCCCACGCCGATTTACCAGATCAAGGCTATAAATAGAGAAAAAAGACTGGCCAAATTCAGTTATTTCCGTTATCGTATTCGCCCTAAATCTGCTGTGGTGGGCGTAGCTCAGTTGGTAGAGCCCCGGATTGTGATTCCGGTTGTCGTGGGTTCAAGTCCCATCGTTCACCCCATTTCTTGTCTGCAAATTCATAGCAATTTTCCATACAGAGCGAGGCGGTTGCTTCAATTACCCAGTCCCTAAAACGTATCAATGAATATTGGTGGCCCGCTGATTTTGGCCACTATGGTCCGCCTTTCATCCGCATGTCGTGGCACACACAGTGCGGGTACGTATCGAGTTACGGATGGACGCGGTGGCGCAGAAGGGGGGATGCAGCGATTTGCGCGTTCTGACTGCAGGAAGATAAGGATTGTATATAGACATACATGACGAAATCTTTCGAAGGAAGAACGTGCAAAGCTGCCTGCAAGATGGAACATAATGAATTTTCGCCCAGATTGTGGGTAGATTTGCGCGTTCTGACTGTAGGAAGATAAGGATTGTATATAGACATACATGACGAAATCTTTCGGAGGAAGAACGTGCAAAGATGCCTGCAAGATGGAACATAATGAATTTTCGCCCAGATTGTGGGTAGATTTGCGCGTTCTGACTGCAGGAAGATAAGGATTGTATATAGACATACATGACGAAATCTTTCGAAGGAAGAACGTGCAAAGATGCCTGCAAGATGGGATGAAAAATGTGGGCCGTGTAGGTCTCGAACCTACGACCCGCTGATTAAGAGTCAGCTGCTCTACCAACTGAGCTAACGGCCCACAGCGAGAGTCTGATTATAATCAATCAGCAACGGATAGGAAAGCAGGGTAATAATTGAGCTGGTTTCCGAGCGTTAACTCAGAGGAAGGTTAAGCAGTAAGTACAAATTGCATCACTAGCTGATTATGTGTGGTTGCAATGCCGGCCCTGAATGCAGTTCATCACCCAGGGCTGACCTACCTGTGGCACGCTAATTAGGCTTGTGCACGGTTATAGGGCGTTTGTTTGTATGAATGTCAGTTGATGCTAGCTAGAGTCTGTTGTTAAGCTGAGACTTGTTCCTGTTCCAGCCGCCGGCGTGTTTAACGCATCAAGCACGTCTTGTCGTGATACATTGTTCTCATTAAAAAATGTTTTTGTGCTGCTGCCAAACAGGCCAAATCCGCTTTCTAACGAAAATCCTGCTCCACCTTGAAAGACAATACGGCAGATGTCATCGTCGTCGAAGGACTCTCCGCTTGGCAGCTGATTATTAATCTTTTTGTGGACGTTGATGATGGCTTGCGCCGCCGCTACAACCTGATTGTCAGCGCACCCCAATAAACATTCACAGGAGAAAACGCATGGGAATTAAAGCTGCCTCACCGGCATTCAATGACAACCATTCCAAGCGCTTGATAGCAAAGGAGCAGAAAATGACGAATAAGCCCGTGTATGATACATTGGAGTATGCTAGAATATTGACCAATTAAAGGCATTAAGAATGCGGATGTATTTTCAGATGCCTTAGCTTAAAATGCGCTTTGAAATGAAAGAATTAAATGATAAAACTATTACTAAGACTGCTAATCGCTTAATAGTCAGTCCTGGCAGTATTTCAACGATTCTCATGGTGGTTGCCTCCATAGGGCACTATATTCATTAATCTGACCAAGCGGCCTTAGGACCGCTTTAACCAATTACTATGATTGAATTACCTAACTTAAAAAATACCACGTTAATGCTTTCATCGTACGATGTTGATAGCATTATTCAACCACTTAAGAAATACCTATCTATTGAGTGTTTTGGCTATGGTCGAATTTATACAGACAATACGCATTTGAGCTTATGTAATGACGCGGCCTGGATGGAGTTGCTATATACAAAGCTATTTAAACATGGCATGTGCCGTAAAGGTTTTGATACGTATTCTTCGGGCTATGGACTTTGGGATGACGCCAAGGATCAAACTTGCCGTAATGCCTTAAAAGATCATAGCGGTATGAAGAATGGTATGACAATCATTCGAAAGTCAGATGATTACTGTGAATTTTTCAATCTCGCCTCAAGTGTTGACGGGGTCAATGCGAGTTTCTTTATGAATCATTTAAGCAAGCTTAATGGGTTTGCAGATTACTTTCTGGAGCAGGCTGACGATCTAATCGTTAAAGCCCAGAATGATAGAGAATGTCTGCCTAGCTGCATCACCAGTGATAAAAACGAAAGCCCATTCGTCGGGCTTCGCACAGCTCACGCTGGAAGCGATGATTTCGCGTTGTTACTAAATGGTGGTGAGGCCAAGGATCGCTGCTTTATGGCGAAAAGCACTCAGTTGGCACACTTGCTTGCTAGTGCAACAGCTTTATCAATGCGCGAAGCTGAAGTCGTTTATTTTCTCGCTCACGGTTATACCTGCAAAGAAATAGCAAACCAACTTAAACTAAAAACCAAAACAATTTATTATTACGCGGATAATGTGAAAAAGAAGTTAGGGCTAAATAGTCGAGTAGAGCTGTGTGATTTTTATTGGAATCATGCTTCCCAATAAAGCAATGGGTTAACTGTTTTGCGGCAAGTATTTAAACGTTAGCTGTTTTAGCAACTGAGCTAACGGCCCACTGCGAGAATCGCGTTATAATCAATAAGTAAAATAGTTGGAAGAAGGGTAAACCTTAAATCCCAATAAGCCAGCTAATGTATTTTGCTATCACTTAGATAGTTTGCCATTTCGTGTTTTGTTAGTGGCTTAGAATAATAATAACCCTGCATCTGATCACAGCTGTTTTGCCTGAGGAAATCATATTGTGCTTTGGTTTCTACCCCTTCAGCAATGACTGATAGACCCAAGCTGTGGCTTAACCGTATGATCGATTTGGCAATAACAGCATCATTGGGATCAAGAAAAATATCGTGCACGAAAGATTTGTCAATTTTAAGGAGCTTAATGGGGAGCAATTTTAAATAATTCAATGAGGAATAACCGGTACCAAAGTCATCAATGGCGATCGTTATACCCAAGTCATTGATCATCTTCAGTATCGATATATTTTCGCCCGGGTTGTCCATGATGGCACTTTCGGTGAGCTCTAATTCAATTGCATCGGATTGTAACCCTGTTTCGTTGAGCACATGTTTAATTGAACTGATCAGTTCTTTGTTGTTTAGTTGCTTTGTTGATAGGTTGATGGCTAACTTTATAGATGGATGAGATAGGCCTTGGTCGAGCCAATCTTTTTTCTGTTTACAGCTTTCTTGCAGAACCCACAGGCCAATATCGTTGATGATGCGTGTCTCTTCGGCAATTGGGATAAATACGGAAGGGGGGATTTTCCCAAGTGATGGCGAGTGCCAACGTAATAAGGCTTCGAATCCATTAATGGTATTATTTTTCATATCCAAACGCGGCTGATAATGGATTTCAAACTCATTGTTTTCTAACGCGTTACATAGGCAGTTTTCGATCTTAATTCGTTCTTCGATTTGTTCGTTGAATTCTTGAGTGTAAAATTGATAATTATTACGCCCCTTAGATTTTGCCGCATACATGGCTGCACTAGCACATTTTATCAGTGATTGGGCGTTGTTAGCACAATGAGGGTATGTCGCTATGCCAATGCTTGTCGATGTATAGACTTCATAGTTATCTAAATTAAAAGGCTGTGAAATGCTATGAATTATTTTATCGGCGATCATAATCATTTGACGGCTTGTCAGGCTTCCTTCTAACATGACAGTAAATTCATCGCCATCTAATCTCACGACGGTGTCGCTTTTGCGTACGGCTGAAACAAGGCGATCAGCGACCTGCTTTAACAATATATCGCCTGCATTACGGCCGAGAGCGCCATTAAGACCTTTGAATCGATCCAAATCTAAAAATAGCAACACCAACTCCGCATGTTTAAGTCTGGCTTTTTCAATAGCGGCAGGTAATAACCTATATAATAATGCGCGGTTTGCAAGTCCTGTCAATAAATCATATTCAGCAAGCTTGGTTAATTCTTCCTGTGCCTGTTTTTGCTCGGCAATATCATTAAATGTGAGGACATAGCCCTGTAATTTATTGTCGTTAGCAAGTATGGGGTTACATGAAAATCTTACTGGCAATAGTTTTTGGTTTTTTGTTATAAAGCAGGCATCGTTATCTTTGTAAGGTTCAGGAATTTCGCAACCTTCATGAATATCCACGCGTTGCCAGTCAATATAATCTTGGCGTATTTTATCCGGGTGAAATAATATTGTGGCGGGTTTACCAATCAGTTCGTTTTGTTGCCATCCAATTAATTCTGTGACGGATGGGTTGATGAAAGATATTGAGCCGCTTGCATCCAATCCAACAATACCTTCACAAACAGAATCTAAGAGTAATTGATTATGCTTTGCTAAAGGTTCGATCTGATTTTTTTTAATATATAAATCAAAAAAAACTTGAATCTTGTTGCGGATTGATAGTTTTTTTAGTAGCTCCACGCCGTCTTCCTTGCTAGCCTGTAACCTTATGTATCCGTAAGCAAAGAATATGCCGCTTTTTTCACCTAACAATGAGAAACTTAGTGATAGTTAGCCAGTTTGGGTTTGGGCGGCAGCAGCGATACAACCACTGAGTAAATTCCCTAAGATTAAGAGTGCCGCGATTTGTACGCTGATGCGTAATGTTGCCATGGTCGTTCCTTTTGCACGATTTTTGTTCGGTGTTTGCTGTAACCTATTGATTAGCATGAGTAGTCTGCTTGTCTACCTGGCGCAGAATGATAAGACAATCGTGCTCGGAGTCAATAGTCGCGTAGGGGCTGATGGGGTACTCACTTCACGTGGCAATGGCGACTACATAATTACACGGGATTTGTAAATACGTATTTTCGCGCCTTGATAGACGGGCGATTAGCTTGTATACATATCCCTCATCTGAAGCCTAGAACTTCGTGTCTTCAGGTACGAGGGGGTATAGAGGATTTGGTGAAGGAATTGAACATGGCTCAAAGAGTTAAATCAGATGCATTGCAAGTGCAAGGCATGTCTGCAGACGAATATCTGCTTTATAAAACTAAATCCACGCAAGGTGGGGGGGCTTCACATAAAATTTATCCAGTACCATTAATTCGCTTATTGATGCGCATTACGTCAATTCACTACGAGGTGGCGACTTCAGATGTGCCGGCTGAACTGCCTTACATGCAACAACATAGCTCACAGCATTTGGTTGATTTCCCAGTTGCTAACACCTTGACGACAACAACGGTTGGTGATTTTGATGATCTGTTGACGGCACGTAGGCGGGGGCAAAGTGCACCCTATGCCAAACACAGCGTACTATTTTCTAAGCCCAAGCCAGGCAGTAAGACGGCTAGTTGGAAAAAAGACGTCACATTTTCTCCGCAAAATCAGGGTTTTTTAGTAGTAGGAGCTGGGAAATACTCCCGTTTGTTAGATGATCATGCGAAAGTCATTCATAAATTGGCGGCACGTAAACGCTCTCGAATAGCTAATCCGCTGGAACATATTAGTAAAGGGTATAGTAATTTTTTTAAGGTAGCCCGCAAAGCCGTGTACAAACCTCATAAAAAAAACACCAAAACTCGAACATCGTCGTACGATTATTGTAATGCAGATACATTTAACAAGACGGCAGGTTTAATCGCAGTGGCGGGTTTGGCTGAAGGTCATCGCAATTTATTAATGCTGCCATTGGCACGTATATTTGCTTGGCGTTTGCGGCATGCGGCTAATGCAGAAGAGCAAGCAAACTTATTTGCAAGTTGGCCAGCAAATGATGATGGTACAGAAGCCAAGTTGCGCGCTTTGCATGTCTATTATGAGAAAAGGGCATTCAATCGGCCGCTCACAGAGGCAGAATATGCTGCTCGTGAAAGGGCAGCTGATGTGGAGTGCAAAATTTGGAATTTTTTACGTGATTTCATTTGTCATCCACGGATTCATAAAATCATAAAAGAAATGTATCGACAAAGTAAATATAGACCGCAGTTAAAAAGTGCTAAACAACGCCTACTTTGGGCGATTACGCAGGCCTTCTACCAAAAAGTTTTTGAGCCTTATTCATGTGCTAAAGACTTTGAGCAAGAAGATTTTATTGAGACTTGCGTAAAAATGGATTTTCCAGCACTTGTTTTCCTGGATGAAAATGAGTTTGAGACTAAATCTGCTCCTGTGGCTCGTTGTGATGATGGTGATGTGCCAGTGGCTGACGGTGTTTCATTTCCACGTCTTAGTTATAGTGCCTAAAGCCCACGCTGTGGTCGGATTAAGACGTTACTTATACCGGAGAAATCGTGAGGCGATTTGCTATCCTTTTTTCAATGCCATAGCTGACTGTAAATTTTGCCAATGAATGCCACTGCTGCAGTGTTTAAGCGTCGGTAATGACAACATATGTAATTGATAAAGACTGCGATCGACATGTAAATGACTTGGTAATAAGTCGCTAACGATGCGGTTATTGAGTCGGTAATAGGCATTGCGGCTAAAGCGTTGTTTGATACTGAGAACATCGCCGGGGTAGAGCATGCTCAATTCGCTAGTGGCAAGATTGTTATTGATTAATACGTGTCCGAGCTTAATCAAGTCACGTGCTTGCACAAAAGCGTGCGCCATCCCACTGTGAACCAAGAGTGTGTCCACGCGCGCTTCGAGAAGCATATACAGTTTTTCGACGGGCTTAATCAAACTGAGTTGGGCGAGGCGGATGTATTCACATAAGTGCGCGAGATTAATCTGATAGTAGTGACAAATGTGTTGTAGTGTGGGGTAACAGTCATAGGATTTATCGCGAAAGGGTGGGTTATCTTGCAAGATGATATGCCCATAATCGAAACAATCAAAATTTATTGAAGAGGTTGCCTGCATGGTTATTCCCTTTTTTCCGCTAATGAGATTCATTCTCATTTGAGTGTAACTCACATTTAGGCAGTTGCCAAGTGGGGTTGAGGAAGAGAGTTGGGATTTTGTTTGCTCAGTAGTAAGTACGGTATTATTGTTAAAGGTCCATAGAGTATAATTTGGGCAATTTTATCGATAGGAGATGATGATGATTACTGACTTTTTAGTCGTGATTATGACGAGGCAACTTAAAGGCCAATTGAGTTTTTATCAAAATTTGCTGGACTTAGACATCGTATTTGATAATGGAGATACGCTAGGCCTGGGCCGTGGTGAGCAACTTTATGTGGTATTGCGTGAAGATAACACAGCAGACAGTCACCATTTGGCGGATCATAAGGGCCCGCAAATATTGACGTTTAAGTGCGATGATACTATTGAAAACATGGTAGCAAAGCTTGAAACACAAAATTTTAAAGTCCGCACACGTTTACCTTTACCCGACTATGATTGTGAATACCTCTTTGTTGAAGACTTCGATGGCAATGAAATCTGTTTGGATTTTGTGTTAACTGCTAAATAGTAGGATGGAGCAATTCCTTTCTGGTCTGGCTCTATCAATAAAGGCGTTGGCAAGAATACGGTAGTCTACAAAGCCGGGGCCAGCGTTTGGCACAATTCACCCTCATTGTTCTTTAATTTTTCTGTTTATTTTCTGATAGTTACATCGCTTGTCTCCGCTATTTGGTATAAACGAATAAATTCTAAATCGTTAATATTATCTTAATACTTTTTGCATAAAATACGGAGCAACGATTTTAGTTTATAGAGTGACCGTGATGGATTGCGGAGCATTAGTGATAAGGAATGTCGCAGCGAAGCGACCAAGGATAGTCGTTCAACTCATTGAAAGGATGCAACAACCTGAGCACATGTGTGTGAATAGCTTAGGCCGCTATAAGTAAGAAAAAGCAATCGGCCGCTTCAGCAAATATGTGACTCACTGTAAGGTGATTGCCCATGGTTTTTCGAGATTGGACACGTCCTGTTACATTAATGGCAGCGATACTAACATTGCCGGCAGTGAGCGATGCGACTGCAGAATCCCAGGGGCGACGCAGCGCTGAGCGCGAAAATGAAACCCTTGAGTTGCGCAGTTCCGATTTGGGCATGAATGGCCCGCTTGAATTAAATACCACATACAGTAAAGATCGTGGCACGATCGTCGGCGGACGTTTTACCACTGGCATTGGTGACCGTAACGCGGCTTCTCTCGAAGTCGAAGGTGGCGAAAATTTAATGCGTTTGAATGCCACTTGGGGCCTAGAATTAACGCAGCAACACCGTATCAAAGCCACGATTGAACGCCTCGCACAAAAACTCGATTACAATTTTCGCTCTGGTGACGTTAGCAAGTGGAGCGGCCAAAATGCCGCGGGTTTAGGTTATCAATACATTGTTCCGCACGAAAAAAGTCCGGTAAAAACGGTTGACTTGAATGGTTATTGGGCCAAGGCTAAAAGCCACGATTTGAAAGATAAACTCTACACCCAAGGTGGTGATACGTATTTAAATGAACGCCGTATTGCTGGTGCCACGAGTACCGGTTTTAGTGCCGGTGTAACTGGCAGCTTATGGCCGACGAATAAAATTAAACTTAGCCTCGATTACGATAGCGTCAAATACGATACTAAATTAGCGACGAAAAATTACGATACCTCAGGTTTTGGTGGTACCGTCGAAGTCGATCAATTACTCACAGAAACCTTAAAAGCAAACCTATTAACTAGTATTCGTACCCCGCAAAATGAATATGGTGCGGGCGTATCATGGTTAGCACCCGTGCAACCCGGCACACAATTAGAGTTGGGTGTTAATGGTTCGTACATGAATAGTAAAACCACCAAGCGCAAGAATCGTCAAATGGCGATGACGGTCAATTACAAATGGGGTGGTCCAGCCGATGGTGGGCGTGCGAAATACAATAAACCAAACTTTGCCGCAGTTGAATCATTGGTCGAGTGGACGAAAACGCCTGCAGTACGCATGGCGGAAGTACGCGCGATTGCCGATCAACGCGATAGAGACCGTAAAGTCTCACCTAAGGCATTACCAATTGGTGATGTGGAAGTCTTTAGTGGCGACCCGGTTGAGTTAGACGTGAGTGAAAACTTTATTGATCCGAATGGTTCACGCTTTGTATATAGTGCTAGTGGTCATCCTAATGGCGTTAGCTTTGATGGTGAAGCGGGTACATTCAGTGGTACTGCGCCCACGGTAGACAAAGATACGCCGCATAAAATTACAGTGACGGGTACCAACCGTTATGGGTTGCAAGTCTCTGAAAGTTTTACGTTAACGGTGAAACCTGCGACACAAGCTTTATTGCCACCAAATTCATCGCCCATTCCCGATGTTGAAGAAAATGAAGATACACCGGTGACTGCATCGGTAGAAAGTTATTTTGAAGATCCGAATGCGCAACAAAATAAAATGAGTAAGGGTATTGCCGCGGCCTCAAAGCGTGCTAGCAAAAAGGTTGGCGGGCAAACCACAATGACATTTAAGGCAGTGGGTTTGCCGGCGGGAATTCATTTTGATAATAAAACAGGCGTTGCCACAGGTAAGACACCGAAAGTGGATGCTGACACGAGATACCCGGTGACAGTTACGGCGGACAATGGTGTCGGCACGGCATCTGAATCGTTTATGTTGACAGTCAAGCACTTAATGTCGAATGTAACGTCAACGTCAATTAGTGCAGCCAGCGTGGATGAAGAAAGTCCAGTTAGCCTCGATGTGTCGAATAATTTTAGTGATGAAAAAGGTGGCAACCTGACCTACAGTGCCACCGGTTTAAGTGGTACTGGTCTGACGATAGATAGCGCTACGGGTGTTATCAGTGGTACGACAATTGCGGTAGACCAAGACCGTGGCTTTACCATTAGCGTGACTGCGACCAATAAAGATGGCAATAAGGCGACAGAAACCTTTACCTTAACGATTAAAAATGTGGCATCCACGGTCACTTCGACGGGTATTCCGTCGGTGAGCGTGAATGAAGAAACGCCTTATACGTTAGACGTGAGTGGCAACTTTAGCGATACGAAAGACGGTGAGTTGACTTACACCGCGACCGGCTTAGAAGGTACTGGCCTCACCATTAATAGTGAGACGGGTGTGATCAATGGCACCAGCACTGATGTCGATCAAGACCGCGATTTCACGGTAACAATAACGGCTGAAAATGCGGATGGCAATAAAGCCGAAGAAACCTTTACTTTAACCATTAAACCTATTGCGGGCGTAGTGACATCAACAGCATTAAGCGACGTCACCATTACTGAAGAAACGGCTTATAGCCTCGATGTGCGCAATAATTTTAGCGACTCTAAAGACAATGCCTTGACTTATACCGCGATTGGCTTAGAAGGTAGTGGTTTATCGATGAGCAGCGATGGTATCATCAGTGGTACTACAGCAAGTGTTAATAGTGATAGCATTTACACTATTACCGTAACAGCAAGCAATGCTGATGGTAAGAGCGCATCAGAAAGTTTTAAACTTACGATTGAAAATGTTATGGGCGCAGTGAATTCAACGCCAATTCCAGCTGTAGTTGTGAATGAAGAGACGCCTTATAACTTAGATGTGACGCGATATTTCAGCGATACCAAAGGCGATACCTTAACTTATACGGCGACTGGCTTAGATGCTGCAGGTCTGACTATGAGTAGTGATGGTCAAATCAATGGTACAACAATTGCGGTAACCCAAGACACACCCTTTAGCGCGGTCATTACCGCGCTAAATACCACAGGTAGTGAGTCGGCACAAACCTTGAAAATTACTGTTAAGAATGTCCCCGCAGTGGTGACAACCGCGGCTAATATTCCGGATGACAGCGTTGCCGAAGGTGCGGCTTATAATTTAGATACGACGCAATATTTCAGTGATAGCAAAGACGGTGCTTTGACGTATAGTGCGACGGGCTTAAGTGGTACCGGTTTGACGCTGAATAGCGACGGTCAAATCAGCGGCACGGCGACAGAAGTGGCGCAAGATACGCCGTTTAATATTACGGTGACTGCGACCAATGCCGAAGGTAGCAGTGCCTCGGCTAGCTATACCTTAACGATTAAAAATATCCCAGCATTAGTGAATGCAGGCCAAATTCCCGATCAAACAGTCGATGAAGGAAAGGGCTTGAATCTCGACGTGACGACTTACTTCTCGGATTCTAAGGATGGTCAATTGACGTATACCGCAAGCGGTTTGACCGGTACGGGTATGACGATCAGTAATGATGGCGTGATCAGTGGTACGGCTGTCGACGTTAATCAGGATGAAACCGTTGACGTGACAGTAACGGCGACCAATGTGGATGGCAATAGCGCGAGCTCAAGCTTTAAGTTAACGATCAAAGATATTAGTACGCCACCGGTCTTGAATACCCCGATTGCCGATCAAACGGTGAATCTTGGTGATAGTATCAAAGACGTTGTTTTAACGGAGCATTTCGGTGGTGACAACTTAGGGTTCACACAAAAGGGCCTACCGAATGGCGTAAGCCTTGATAGTGATAAAATCTCCGGTATCCCGGCACAAATTGGCGAATACTCAGTGACTGTCACGGCGACGAATGCCAGTAATCAAACAGTCAGTGATACCTTCAAGATTACTGTTAAAGAATTGCCACCGGTGGCCACTAAACAAGTTCCTGATCAAACGATTGTGATTGGTGAAAGCATCCAACAAATTGATTTGAACGAGTATTTTTCAGGTACAAATCTTGTTTTTAAACAGTTTGTTTTGCCGGCGGGCGTGAGCCTGAATGGTTCTATCATCAGTGGTATCCCTGAGCGTGTTGGCCGACATGTGTCTGCCGTGTATGCGGTTAATAGCACGGGTGAAGAGCAAGGACGCGAGCAAGTTTTTACGATTAATGTGTTGGATATCGCACCAACTTTAGATAATCCGATCCCGGATCAAACCATTAAATTCGGTGATAGTATCAAGCCTGTTGTTCTTGATGCTCACTTCTCTGGTGATGGCTTGACATATAAAGCGGATGGTTTACCTGCAGGTGTTAGCTTGAATAATAAGGTCATCAGTGGCAAACCGGCTGATAAAAATATCTCAGAATATTCGGTGACTGTGTACGCGAGTAAGAATAATTCAGAGAAAGTAGAAGATACTTTTAAAATTACTGTCTTACAAGAAGCGCCACCAGAAGCTTTAACGCCAAAGATCACACGTGAATTGACGTATTTGCTCGGTGAGTACATTGAGCCTATCGATTTGAAGCAATATTTCAAAGGGGAGAACTTGAAGTTCAAAGCAGATGGTATGCATAGCTGGATGTCTCTGGACGATGGCGTGATTTCAGGTATGCCTATTAAGCCGGTGCGCTTTATCGCAGAAGCTTCTAATGAAGCGGGTAAAGCGACTATTCTCATCGACATCTATATGAGAGACCGACCGGGCTGGTATCCTGATGAAACTGGTACGGGCCCAGTTGAACACTAGAGCTCTGGTACCTCAAAGCGCGAACTTTAAGGCACGCTTAGATGATGCCTAGAACGTTGCATTTTCAGATGCGAGGGTTATAGGCATTAGCAACCATTGTTCGCTTGTGTGAACAATGGTTGTTTACTGCTAAAAATCAAATTAATTAAATTAGGTCTAACTCAAACTCTAATTCTTTGAGTCTAGGCACAATCAAAAATTTGTGGCGGATGCCCAGTTTCTTTTTGATGGTAGCAAGGTATGCTTCGACGGTGCGGCTTGACAGTGCCAGTGTGTCGGCAGTCTCGCGAGCATTCAAACCATTTTGGAGAGTTCTTGATTGAATTCAGCATAATGAGGGATATAACTTAAAATTTTTGTGGTGAATATGCCGGAAGTTAGATTATCAGGGTGCGTAATCAGTGGTGAATTAGCCATTAAGTTGTGCTTGTGTTTCTGCCCAACATTAGCGAAATATTCTGCCCAGGCTAAATCATCGCTAAATCCCCAGAAACGACCATCGTCATGAACATTCACATAATCAAATTTATCTACACCGAAATTCTCTGTCAGTGGTTGGCTTAACTGTTTGATTTGTTTGTGCGCTTTGTAGCTGTATTCATCGATAACGTCTAATAGTGAATTCATGGTAAATGCTCAATTAATGATAATATAATTTAAATTAACTCTAGCTCTTCAGCTTTAGGTACGATCAAGAATTTATGGCGAATGCCGAGTTTCTTTTTGACGTTAGCCAGGTAACCTTCAACGGTTCGACTTGATAAAGCCAATTTTTCTGCCGTTTCTTGTGCGGTTAAACCGCGTTTTAATGCGAGAATACAGTCAATTTCACGCGGGGTTAAATAGACGTCACATTGTGAAGGATCAATTTGTTGAATTTTCGCGAGAAAATTTTGTTTGTGTGCTTGAGAAATTTTTAAGGACAGGGGTATATTCAGCGTGTTAAATCGATCGCCCTTGAACTCATAGGCATTACCGTAGACCACCTTTGAGCGCTGTTGTAAGCGTTCGATTTTTTCATTGAAATATTTAACGAATTTACCAATTAATTGCTTATCGGCTAAAAATAGCTGACAAGTATGATAGTTTGCAGGGTCTTTTGTGGCAAACATATAGACCTCAGAGCAACCCTCATCCTTGATGAGTTTAAGAAAACAGTTTCCTGCGCCTACAATGCGCTTCAAATCGCGGTTAAAGTCCGCAAAGTGTTGAATATAAGCGAGGTCTTCAGATTGTAGGGTTGCAGAAGCAATATTTTTGGGGTGCGTGATAAATGGGGCGCTTTTTGCTAAGTCATGTTTTACAAAATGTTCGCCCCAGTCTAAATTGTTGCTAAATGCCCAAAAGCGACCATCGGCATAGACTTTCTGATAACTAAAATAGTCCATACCAAAATAACGAGACAAAGGTTCGCAAATTTTATTGATCAGATTGTGTTCTTTAAATGTATATTCTTCGAGTAATTCAACTAAGGAATTCATACATACTTGCCTATTATGTTTTGGGACCGATAGGGCTCAACACGTCCTTGAGGGTAAATTTAACTCACAGAGCTGCCACACTTATCATTAACTAACTGGCCAAATAATAACATGTTGGGCAAAAAATGTGAATTGTGTTTTTACGCAAAAAATAGAGGGCAATTGATGTCAAAATTGACTTATTAATCAATAGATTAGTGTTTTCTGGTTCCGGCTTGCGGAGTTTTCATACAAATTGTGCTCTGAGCAAGCGAAATTCTGCTGTCCAAGTCTCAGTTTTTAGTTTTCGTGAACTCAGTCCGCAAATTAAAGTTAAAATGCCCATTGGTTAAGCCGCTGCGTAAGCCCCAGATATAAAACCCTATTGCTACGCATAGCACAATAATAGTGCTTTGACTGGTATTCAGTAAGCCTAAGCCCCCAAAGGTAGTAGAGCCGATATAAGAGAGGAGTGCTATCACTAATAGATAACACACCAGCCAGGCGCCACTGCGTAAGTGCTTACCAGTATGTTGCCAGTTTTCTTTATATTGGTAGTACAAGAATATCGGCATGCCGATTAGCATGATGAAAATCACTTCACCGGTCAGTGGCCAGCGTGCCCAATACAGCACCAGCGTAATACCAACAAAAGCAATCGGCGATATGAAGCGTAAGCCGGGTATTTTGAGTGGTGATTTGATCTTGCTTTTATGTTGACGCAAAACCACCGCAGAGATTGGGCCATTGACATAGGCAATGATAGCCGAAACAGAAATCACCGAAACCAAATTATTCCAGCCTTTGAAAAGGTACAAGAAAATAAAACTGACGACTAAGTTCACCCACATCGCATTACGCGGAATATGGAAGCGTGGGTGCAATTGGCCGATGAAACTGGGCATATAACCGTTTTTTTGCATGCTAAAAAGCATACGCGATGTCGTGCCTGTGTATGTGATCCCCGTGCCAGACGGTGAGACAAAGGCGTCAAAATATAAGATGACAACTAACCAATTCAACTGAAAAGCCATTGCTAGGTCGACATAAGGTGAGCGCATACGCAACGTGGACCAGCCGTTGGCAATGGATTTGGGATCGATACTGCCAATGAAGGCAATTTGCAGGGCAGTATAGATTACTAGAGCAATTAAGATCGACAATATTACCGCTATGGGCACGTTGCGCCCAGGGTTTTTCGCCTCACCGGATAAGTTAATTGCACTTTGAAAGCCTTGAAATGAAAAGACGATACCGGCAGTAGCGATAGCCGTTAAAACGCTGCTAAAGCCATACGGCATAAAATCACCATGGGTAATGTCGTAAGTATGGTGTCCAAAAGCAGACGCAAATAAGGCGATACAGGTGATAAATGGTACACACAGCTTCACCACAGTGACGGCAACCATTGAACGCACAAAGAGTTTTAACGACCAATAATTCAAAAGAAAATAGACGACGATCAAAGCGGCTGCCGCAAGTAAGCCGAGTGGTGTCAGCTCGTGCGTGTTCATGTGGTATAGATTGTTGGTCCAGTCATAGGGCCAAGAACTGAGATATTGTATCGATGAAGCCGCTTCAATTGAGACGCCGGTGATAATGGCAATCCAATTTGCCCAACCGGCAATAAACCCTGCAAACGAGCCGTGTGATAATTGCGTGTAACGCACCATACCGCCGCTAGTAGGAAAGCGCGCACCGAGTTCGGCATAGGCGAGGGCAAGTAATAGAATGACGAGGGCACCCAGGGGCCAAGTTAAAATCGCGGCAGGGCCAGCGAGTCGGGCCGCTTTCCAAGCCCCGAATAGCCAACCTGAGCCAATCATTGAGCCGGCGCCCGCCATGGTGAGTCCTAGCAAGCCGATACGGTGGAAGATAGGTTTGTGTTTCAAGTTGCTCATCCTATGTACGTTTTTCTCAGTTCGCGCGCTATCATAATGCTTCCGTGGAGATTTTGCATCTGTGTTGTTATGACTCATTTATGAACCACGTACAATGAAATTGCTTTTAGCATTCCATATTTAGGCAAAGATGTTTATAATACGCCGGCATTCTCCTATTCGCAGCGTCTTGAGTCTGTAGTTTATGGTACTTTAAAGTTGGTCGAACTTGTGTGGAATGTAGGCTTATTTATTTCTATCTTTGAGAGGTTTTTTTGATGAATAAAATTTATGTAGGTAACTTGCCCTATGGTACAACAGAAAGTGAATTAGAAGCATTTTTTGGTGAGTTTGGGCCGATTGATCATATCAATATTGTTACCGACCGTTATACTGGGCGTTCGAAAGGGTTTGGGTTTGTGGAATTCGCTAATGAATCTTCCGTTGAACCCGCAATGGAGAAAAATGGCACTATGCTGTCAGGACGTCCGTTGAAGATTAATGTGGCACGTGAAAAACAACGTGATGGTGGTGGCCGTGATGGCGGTGGCCGTGATGGTGGTGGACGCCATGATAGACATCAGTCACATCATGATGATTAATAGCTATCACGCATAATCATCGATTTGCATAGTATAAACGCCTATCGCAGCTTGTCATCTTGTTGCAATAGGCGTTTTCGTATAGCGCCCTTATTCTGTCATTTTTATTTCCTTCAGCGCACACTCTTGTTACAATGACGCCGCTTACAAAATAGCTCGCGGACCAACAAGGAGGGTGCATGCACGTCGATACCGAGATACTCTCACGTATTCAATTCGCTTTTACCATTACTTTTCACATTTTGTTTCCATCCTTTAGTATTGGTCTGGCGACATTCCTTGCGATCATGGAAGGTGCTTGGTTAAAAACCAAAAACCCAATGTACTTGCGTATTTGTAAATTTTGGATGAAAGTGTTTGCCTTGACCTTTGGGATGGGGGTTGTTTCAGGGGTTGTGATGGAATTCCAACTGGGTACTAATTGGGCGGGATTCACCCATCCTGCCGGTCCAGTATTAGGTACCTTATTTACCTATGAAGTGATGACTGCCTTCTTCATCGAAGCTGGCTTTTTAGGTGTGATGATTTTTGGCTGGGAGCGTGTCGGGCCTAAGTTGCATTATTTGTCGACTTTGTTGGTCGTGATCGGTGTGACTTTATCTGCCTTTTGGATCTTATCAGCAAACTCATGGATGCAAACCCCTGAAGGGGCAACACTCAAAAATGGGGTGTTTGTCGTCAACAGTTGGCGTGATGTCATTTTAAACTATTCGGTTATTCCGCGTTTTATTCATATGATGTTGGCGGCGTACATTACGACGTCTTTTGTGATCGTCAGCGTGTCGGCGTATTACCTCGTGCATAAACGCCATATAGATTTTGCCAAGAAATGCTTTGGGTTTGCGATCATCACATTGATGATTTTGATGCCAGTGCAAATGTTCGTGGGCGATACGGTTGGATTAGAAGTGCACCAATATCAACCGCTCAAGACGGCTGCGATGGAAGGTGTGTGGGAAACACAAAAAGGGGCTCCCTTATTGCTATTCGCTTATCCCGATAAGAAACTACAAAAGAACTTGTTTGCGATTGGCATTCCGCATTTGGCGAGTGTGGTAAATACTCACCAATGGAATGGTGAGTTGACTGGTTTAAAGACTGTGTCAGCAAAAGATCAACCAGTTGTTGCGATTGTGTTTTATGCTTTTCGTGTCATGGTCGGCATCGGCGTGCTAATGCTGCTGTTTGCTTTCACTGGCTTGTACTTATTGATACGTAAAAGCTTGTTTGATCAACGTTGGTTTTTGAAAATTGCACAATGGTCGGCACCCGCGGGCTTTATTGCTTTGATCAGTGGTTGGTTCACTGCTGAAACTGGACGTCAGCCTTGGGTAGTGTATAACTTCGTGCGGACCTTAGATGCGGCGTCGCCTGTGCCGATTTCACACGTGATAATTTCGTTGCTGTTAATCGTCATTGTGTATGGAATTATATTTGGGGTCTTTTATTTTATGTATCTGAATAAAATCTTAACCACAGGTCCACACGAAGAGCTCGAGTCCGAGAAAATGCCGTTCGCGTACATGCGGCCGGATGACAAAGCCAAGGAGGGTCGGTAATGATGAGTTTACTCCCCCTATTTTGGATTATGATCATTGCCTTTTGTGTGGTCATGTATGTGGTACTAGATGGTTTTACTCTCGGCACAGGGATGTTGCTCCCATTTATGAGTCGTGAAGAGCGTGGTTTGGCGATCAGCGTGATTTTGCCGACATGGGATGGTAATCAAACCTGGTTGGTCTTAGGCATGGCATCATTATATGGTGCGTTTCCATTAGCTTTTAGTGCTTTGTTGCCTGTATTGTATTTACCTTTGATCTTGATGGTGTTGTCACTGTTATTGCGTGGGGTTGCCTTTGAATTTCGCTTAAAGGCTAAAGAAAAGCAACATCTCTGGGATGGCTTATTTGCGTTTGCCTCTTTAGCCGCAGCCTTGATACAAGGTTTGATTGTCGGTAACTTTGTTAAAGGTTTTATGATCAAACAACAACCGTATCTAATGTCAGAAGGGCACTTAGTCACGTGGTTTACTTTATTCACCGCCTTGAGCTTGGTGGTGGGATATTGCTTATTAGGCGCTACACGCTTGATTATCAAAACCGAGGGTGGGTTACAGGCGAAGATGTATAAATTTGCCTTATGGTTCGCAGTAGGGTTAATGGCGGCGATCGTGATAGTGAGTATTTGGACGCCTTATATTAACGATATGATCTTTAAACGTTGGTTCGATAAGCAACATTGGTTGTATCTTGCGGTATTGCCGTATTTAACCTTATTGGCATTCGTGATTTTGTTGGTGACTTTACTCAATCGTAAAGAACGTGTGCCCTACTGGTGTAGTGTGATTTTGTTTCTGTGCCCGTATGCCGGTTTTATTATTAGCTTATTTCCCTTTATCGTGCCGTACCAAATTACATTGTGGCAAGCGGCTTCACCGAGTGGGTCATTGTTATTCATGCTGGTTGGAGCGTGTGTGATGTTGCCAGTATTAGTGATTTATACCGGGTATTCGTATTATATCTTCCGCGGCAAAGTCAAAACCGTAATCCATTATTAGCCGTTTAAAATGCAACATGAGCTACCCCAAAAGAATAAACCAGGCCAAACGCTTACGCGTTTGGCCTGGTTTGTGGGACTCTATCTCGTGTCGTTGTTAGTGCTGGGTACTTATTCTATACTAAGCCACAGTTTGGTGACCTGGTTGCAGCACCTGGGGCAGTAAGCTGCAGTTCTTAGCTCCACGTATAACCTTTATAAGCTAAGAAACTGCCGAGCAACAGGTAGAGAATGCCAAACAGAATGAACAGACTGTTCTTCTCGAGTATTCCCTTAAGCTGCGTATCGATTTTTGGCCAAATGGTACGCACAGTGCCCTTGATAAAAATTAGCCACGCCAGTAGCGTAATAATGAGAGTCCAATTGGCTTGCCAAATATTATGCGCCACGATCAATAAAATACCGATAATCAGTGTCATGAAGGCGGCGAGAAAGGCAACGGCTGGTGTTTGCAATATCGTCTCACCGACCTGTTGACATCCTTTGCGATTAATAAGCATAGCGAGTCCGAGTACAATAAAGTAAATGCCAAAGACTTTGGCAAGAAAGAGTGAAGTGTCCATTTCCATAGGTATCTCCTGCAAGTTTATCCATACAATAAGGCCAGAAAAGGGTACAATTCCCTTTTGGAAAAGTAAAGTTAAGTAGTGCCCGATTTGGATCATAATGGAATGATGGATACTAAAGATAATACGCTGGCAAAGGCATCATGGATCGCTGGTTTAAAAGATTCACGCCCATTGTGTGTTGTATTTCTATTTGTTGGTATTTCTCTCGGGGCGTTATGCCACGAATCGGGGTTTGGTGCCTTACAAGCGGCTGCGCAAAATGCCTTGATTTATGCTGGCCCTTTGCAAATTTTGATCATCGATTTGGCTCACAAGAATGACATGATGCTGAATATTGTGGTTGCTACCTTGGTGATCAATTTTCGTTTTATTCTCATGTCGATGTCGTTAGCGCCATATTTTAAGCATAAATCGGTGAGGTCTATTTTATTGGCTTTGCCAATGTTGGCTTCTTCGTCATTTACCGTGACTTATATTAAATGTAAGACCACACATAACATGGATTTGTTTACGTATTACTTGGGAGTGGCAATACCCAGTTACGCTGTCTCGATTTTGGCTTGTGTCTTGGGTTATTACATTAGTGATTTCTACCATTCATCGACGTTTACCGACATTATTATTATGATTATGCCGCTTTACTTGCTCGTCTTAACGGCAAAGCGTTGGCCGCAGCGCGCGCCCGTGTTTGCGACTATTGCTGGATTCTTACTGATGCCATTTGGCGAAATGCTATTTCACAAGATGGCATTGTTGATTGTTCCGTTCATTATCGGCGGTACCGTGTATGTGATTGCCTTTTTTCGTAGGCGGAGGTAAGCGTGCTGATTTGGAGCTACATTTTGGTGGCGGGCATTTTGAGTTTTTTGCTGCGCGCTTTGCCTTTTTTAGTCTTTACTAGGATACAACCCAAGGACGATGGCGAATTTGCTAATTTTTTGGATTATGTCGTCAGTGCTATCATCGGCGGAATCATCTATTTGATGAGTCGTCCGCACGATGTGCTGCGCGCAGCACATTTGTCGGCGCCGCTTGAATATTTGGTTATGGTTGTTTATTTCTTATTGGTGTTTGTCATCGCGGTCAAACTGAATCGGCCACTACTCAGTTTCATCTTGAGCTTTGTGGCCTTAAGCGCCTTGTTAATACTCATTTCTTAGATTATTGTAACAAAATCAAAGAATTAGATGGATAGGGGAGAGAGTGCTATCCTGATGCGCATAATGCAGTTATAATTGGCCCCTTTTGCGAAAGTGGCGGAATTGGTAGACGCGCTGGATTTAGGTTCCAGTGGGGAAACCCGTGAGAGTTCGAGTCTCTCCTTTCGCACCATAATCTGCTTTTTATCAAAAAAATCCGCTAATTAATGACGACAATACTATATAACGGGGTAATAACCATGCAAGTTTCTGTTGAAAAGACCACGACGCTCAAACGCCGTATGACGGTGTCTGTGCCTAACAATAAAGTTGACTCTGCGGTCGACAAACGTCTACAAGAGTTGACTAAAACGGCGAGCATTAAGGGTTTTCGCCCCGGCAAAGTACCGTTCAAAGTAATTAAGAGTCGTTACGGTGAAGCGGCGCGCGCTGAGGTCGTGGCCGATGTGATGCGTACGAGTTTGTTTGAAGCCTTAGAACAAGAAGATTTAACACCAGCGGGCATGCCACAAATTGAGCCCAAGACTATGAAAGAAGGGGATGCTTTAGAGTTCGATGCGGTATTTGAAGTATTTCCGCAGATAGAATTAGTCGATTTCAGCAATATTGATGTTGAACGTGTGGCTGCAACTATCGAAGATGCCGATCTCGATGCGATGTTGGAAAAATTACGTGCTCAACATACCGATTGGGAAGAGGTTGAGCGTGCCGCTAAACTTGAGGATCAAGTGACAATTGATTTTCACGGTACGATTGATGGTGAAGAATTTGAAGGCAATAAAGCACAAGATGTACCTTTGGTCTTGGGTTCCAAGAGCATGATTCCAGGTTTTGAAGAGGGTATTGTTGGCGCTAAACCTGGTAGTGAACTAACTGTCGATGTGACTTTCCCTGAAGAATACCCAGAAAAAAGCCTCGCGGGTAAAGCGGCAAAATTTGTGATTAAGGTGAAGAAAGTCGAGCAACCAGTATTGCCGGAATTGAACGATGAATTTGCTAAGAAGTTTAACATCGATAGTGGTGTTGCAGCGATGAAGGAAGATGTGCGCGAAAATATGGAGCGTGAATTAGAACGTGCCCTGCAAGCGCAACTCAAGCAGGCGGTGTTTGATAAATTATTAGACGTTGTTGAGTTTGAAGTACCTAAGGCTTTGATTGACAATGAAATTAACAATCTCCGTCAGCAAGCGACTGAAGAATTCAAGCGTTACACTGGCATGGATAATGCGGGTGACTTTCCTGATGAAATTTTTGCTGAAAAGGCCCGCAAGCGTGTGCGACTTGGGCTATTATTCTCTAAGATAGTCGAGGAAAATAAATTGACTGCCGATCCCGTAAAGGTGAAAGAACTCGTTGACAAACAAGCTCAACTCTATGAAAAACCAGAAGAAGTTGTACGTTGGATATACGGAGATAAGAATCGCTTAGCCGATGTCGAATCAGCCGTTATGGAAGAACAAGTCCTTGAACTTATTTTAGGCAAAGCCAAGGTCACCGATAAGACAGTGACTTATGAGGAAGCAGTTAAAGCAGGCGATGAGGGAGCATAATTATGGCAAAGGCGACATACTGGGAAAATAAGGCACAGCCAATAACCAACACAGGTTTGGTTCCCGTTGTCATTGAGCAAACAGCACGTGGTGAACGTTCTTATGATATTTACTCACGTCTATTAAAAGAGCGAGTGATATTTTTAGTTGGCCAAGTCGAAGATTACATGGCCAATTTAATTGTTGCGCAATTGTTGTTTCTCGAAGCTGAAAATCCCGACAAAGATATTCATATGTATATTAATTCGCCGGGAGGGGTAGTGACTGCAGGATTGGCAATCTACGATACCATGCAGTTTATTAAGCCAGATGTTAGCACTTTATGTATTGGCCAAGCGGCAAGTGCGGCAGCTTTTTTATTGGCTGGTGGTGCTGCAGGGAAGCGATTTTGCTTACCGCATTCACGCATGATGATTCACCAACCTTTAGGTGGATTTCAAGGCCAAGCGACGGATTTGGAAATTCACGCACGCGAAACCCTACTGATCCGTGACCGTTTGAACACCATATTAGCGAAGCATACTAAGCGTTCAAAAGAAGAAGTTCTCAAAGATTCAGACCGTGATTATTTCATGGGCCCACAAGAGGCATTGGAATATGGCTTGATTGATGCAGTACATGAGCGACGTGGGACAGGTTCTAGTGATTAAACAAACTTGAAGTAGATTCTAAGTTTAACTTTAAGTAAGTAGTTTAATTTTTTGATTTAATGATAAATTTTTGAGGTTTTGCATGAGCGATGATGAATTCGGCGGCAACGACGATAACGAAAAAATCTTACATTGTTCATTTTGCGGTAAAAGCCAGCATGAAGTTCGTAAATTAATTGCAGGTCCTTCCGTTTATGTTTGTGACGAATGTGTCGAGCTGTGTAACGATATTATTCGCGAAGAAGTTCAGGAAACCACCGGCACTGAGCAATCAACGCGCTTGCCTGCACCCCGTGAGATTCACCAATTTCTCGATGAATATGTGATTGGGCAAGAACAGGCCAAAAAGGTCTTATCAGTCGCCGTGTACAATCACTACAAACGCCTCAATTCGGACACTAAAAGTGACGATATCGAGTTGAGCAAAAGCAACATCTTACTGATTGGACCGACCGGTAGTGGCAAGACCTTACTTGCTGAAACGCTGGCCCGTATGCTCGATGTACCCTTTACTATTGCCGACGCGACAACTCTGACCGAAGCGGGCTATGTTGGTGAAGATGTGGAAAACATCATTCAAAAGTTGCTACAAAAATGTGATTATGATGTGGATAAAGCCCAAACTGGGATTGTCTATATTGATGAAATCGATAAAATCTCCCGCAAATCAGATAACCCTTCGATCACACGTGATGTCTCAGGTGAGGGCGTGCAGCAAGCCCTGCTCAAATTAATTGAAGGCACGGTGGCTTCGATCCCGCCACAGGGAGGCCGCAAACATCCGCAACAAGAATTTTTGCAAGTTGATACAGCGAGTATCCTCTTCATCTGTGGAGGAGCGTTCGCTGGTTTAGATAAGATCATTCGTGATCGTACCGAGCGTAGTGGCATTGGTTTTTCGGCGGAAGTCTTGGGCAAAGATGATAAGAAAGCTGTTGGTCGTATACTAAAAGAGGTCGAACCTGAAGATTTGATCAAGTATGGTTTGATACCTGAATTTACCGGACGTTTGCCAGTGATTGCTACTTTGTCAGAACTGGATATTGAATCGCTTGTTACTATTCTCACCGAGCCTAAAAATGCGTTAACTAAACAGTATGGGCGTTTATTCGAAATGGAAGGCGTAGAGCTCGAATTCCGCGAAGATGCCTTGCGTCGTGTGGCTGAAAAGGCGATGGAGCGCAAAACAGGTGCGCGTGGTTTGCGTTCTATTATCGAACAAGTCTTGCTTGACACTATGTATGAATTGCCATCATTAACTGATGTGAGCAAAGTTGTGATTGATGAAGCAGTCATCAAAGGTGAGTCAGCACCAATCCTCATCTATGAAAAATCGTCAGATAATAAGTCACGCGCTGCTTCTGAGAATTAACGCGCTACGCGCTTACCAAGGCTACAACAATGCCACCGCGTAGCCCGGATAAGCGCGGCACGCGCGTCATCCGGGGCGGGTGTTTGCGATTGCGGTTCCCGGATGACGTTGCTGCGCAACTTATCCGGGCTACCTCTGAGCTTGACGCAAAGACAGTAGGCTACACCAAGGTCAGTTTCTCTCGGCTTTGCTACATTTATAACTACCTTCGTCGGTATACCCTCAGCACAGGATAACGGGATTTTAAATCCACAAGTCATTGTTTTATGGTATTATTACGCCGCGTATGTGCTCAACTAATCTCCACTTATTAGGTTTGATGCCGATACTATGTTAAGGTTAACAAATAGACAGCAGAAAGGGGTTTATGTATGGAAGATAATGAAATATTAGCCCAGACCATCCGTTCGGAAAATAACTACCCCGTGTTGCCATTGCGAGATGTAGTGGTTTATCCGCATATGGTGATTCCATTGTTTGTTGGTCGCCAGAAATCGATCAACGCCTTAGATGTGGCGATGGTCAAAGACAAACAAATTTTCCTGGTTGCACAAAAAGATGCCACAAAGGATGAGCCTAGTGAAGATGATATTTATCAAACTGGCTGTATTTCAACCATTCTGCAACTACTTAAGTTACCCGACGGCACTGTTAAAGTCTTAGTTGAAGGCGTGCAGCGCGCAAAGATTAGCGAATTTGTGCCTGAACCTGACTATGTGTGTGCAGACGTCGAAGTGATGGCCGAAAGTAATTATGGCGGCCGTGAGTCCGATGCCTTGGTGCGTTCTGTGGTTTCGCAATTCGAGCAGTACGTCAAACTGAATAAAAAAGTCCCTCCTGAAATTTTAACAGCCTTGTCCGGCATCGAAGAGGCGGGACGCCTTGCGGACACAATTGCAGCTCACATGTCGATAAAGATCGAAGATAAACAAAGCGTGTTGGCTAAAAGCGATGTGCGTGAGCGTTTGGAGCAAGTGTTAGCGTTAATGGATGGGGAAATCGATCTCTTACAAGTTGAAAAAAGTATTCGGACGCGTGTTAAACGCCAGATGGAAAAGAGTCAGCGAGAATACTACCTCAATGAACAAATGAAGGCGATCCAAAAAGAATTGGGGGATATGGAAGATAGCCCCAATGAGGTCGAAAAGTTAGAAAAGAAAATCGCAAATGCCGGTATGCCGAAAGAAGCCGAAGATAAAGCGATGGAAGAATTAAATAAACTCAAGATGATGTCACCGATGTCGGCCGAAGCGACGGTTTCACGTAACTATCTTGATATCATCGTTAATCTACCGTGGAAAGAAAAGACACCGATTAAGGAAGACTTGAACTTTGCGCAAGAAGTGTTGGATGAAGATCATTATGGTTTGGAACGCGTTAAAGAGCGTATTGTGGAATATCTAGCGGTACAGCAACGTGTGAGTAAAGTGAAAGGCCCGGTCTTGTGTTTGGTTGGCCCGCCAGGGGTAGGAAAGACATCACTTGGCCAATCGATAGCACGTGCTACTGGGCGTGAGTTCGCGCGTATGTCATTAGGTGGTGTGCGTGATGAAGCAGAAATCCGCGGTCACCGCCGTACATATATCGGCTCTTTACCGGGAAAGATATTACAAAAGCTAACGAAAACTAAGGTTCGCAATCCTTTATTTTTGCTCGACGAAGTCGATAAAATGGCCATGGATTTTCGCGGTGACCCAGCAGCGGCTTTGCTCGAAGTACTTGATCCCGAGCAAAACCATGCCTTTAACGATCACTATTTGGAAGTTGACTATGACTTATCAGATGTGATGTTTATCGCCACGGCGAATACACTGAATATTCCTGCGCCCTTACTCGATCGTATGGAAGTGATCCGTTTGCCTGGTTACACCGATGTCGAAAAAATCCATATCGCGACAGGGCATTTGATTCCTAAGCAATTAAAAGAGCACGGCTTAGGTGAGAAGGAACTCACCCTCTCTGAAGCGGCGGTAAAAGATATTATTCATTATTATACGCGTGAAGCAGGGGTGCGTAATTTAGAGCGCGAGATTTCCAAAGTCTGTCGTAAGGTCGTCAAAGATTTATTGCTTAAGCCTAAGGCTAAACGTCGCAGCGTCAATCAACGCAATTTGGAAAAATACCTTGGCGTGAAACGTTTTCGTTTTGGTTCAGCCGATCAGAAAAATCAAGTTGGTCAAGTCAAAGGGTTGGCGTGGACGGAAGTCGGGGGTGAGTTGTTAAGTATTGAAGCTGTGCGCATGGCAGGTAAGGGGAAAGCAACTTACACCGGTCAATTGGGCGAAGTCATGCAAGAGTCGATTCAAGCGGCGATGACGGTCGTGCGGAGTCGCGCTAGTGTGCTTGGTATTCCCGAAGATTTTTACGAAAAATTTGATATCCATATTCATGTGCCTGAGGGAGCAACGCCTAAAGATGGGCCAAGTGCAGGTATTAGTATGTGTACTGCCATTGTGTCAGTTTTGACCGAAATTCCCGTGCGCAATGACGTTGCCATGACGGGTGAAATTACCTTACGCGGCGAAGTGCTACCAATCGGCGGTCTCAAAGAAAAGCTCTTGGCGGCACTGCGAGGGGGTATCAAGCATGTGATCATCCCTGAAGAAAATCGCCGTGATTTGAAGGAAATTCCCGCCATTATCACCGACGATCTTGAAATTCACCCTGTGCAATGGATCGATGAAGTCTTGACTGTTGCACTGATTCAACAGCCGGAGCCCCTTGATATCCCAAAGGGTAGCGGGGTTATCGCATCTAAGCGTGATAAGCCGGGAAAGTCGGGTAAGCACGCTACGCACTAGTGCCTTTTACCTGCCATGTAGATTAAGGGCGGACGCAGGAGTGTCCGTGTCTTTGCGCCAAGCCCAGACGTAGCCCGGATAAATTGCGCAGCAACGTCATCCGGGAACGGCAATGGCAAACACTCGCCCCGGATGACGCGCGTGCCGCGCTGATCCGGGCTGCCAGTGTGGCAATGATTGACAATAATAAGCCAACCAGCGATACCTCATCATTCAACCGTTGAACTGACTTATGGGGAACGCTATGGCCCGGAGGGCAGGGTGGAACGTTAATCACTGGCGCGCAAGCGCCCCCCAGTTAAAGAATCAAGATGATACTTTTCCCCCCAAACTAGCTTGACATACCTAAGCCGCGCTTGTATAAATGGCCCCCCTGGAGTTGCTGGGATGCCCCAAAGTTAGCGTAAAGTCTGAATTAGTCGCTAGCAGTAGCGGGATGCTAAGTGACATATTATTGCACAACACAAAAAGGGGTTAGCATGAACAAAGCCGAATTAATCGAAAAAGTTGCAGATGCAGCTGACTTGTCAAAAGCAGCAGCATCTAAGGCTTTAGATTCTGTTATTGATACGATTACCGAAGCACTGATGCAAGATGACCAAGTTTCTTTAGTTGGTTTTGGAACTTTCGCAGTGAAGGAACGCGCTGCGCGCTCTGGACGTAATCCACGAACGGGTGAAACGATTAACATCGCAGCCGCCAAAGTCCCTGGTTTTAAAGCAGGTAAAGCGCTCAAAGACGCGGTCAATGGGGGCTAAGTCGGTATAATTTTTACAAAAACAATAAATTAATACTCGGGTGCTTAGCTCAGCTGGGAGAGCGTCGCCCTTACAAGGCGAATGTCGGGGGTTCGATCCCCTCAGCACCCACCATTAACGCGGAGTGGTAGTTCAGCTGGTTAGAATACCGGCCTGTCACGCCGGGGGTCGCGGGTTCGAGTCCCGTCCACTCCGCCATTATAGATAAGCGCGCCTTACGGCGCGCTTTTTTGTAGACTACTGTCTTCATGCCAAGCCCAGATGTAGCCTTGATAAGCTGCGTAGCAGCGCATCAAGGTTTATAGGCCCAGATCCATCCAATAACCCCTTGATTACCCCATGGTTGCTAATCAATCACTTACAGCATATCATTACCGCCATTTACATATATGGGCCTGCCAGGAAGGTTAGGTAAATTTTTAACTAGTTATTCAAGAGCGAACCTATGCTACAAAATATACGTGATCATGCCCAAGGTTGGATTGCATGGACCATTATCATTATGTTGTGTTTGGCGTTTGGACTGTGGGGGATCCAAAGTTACCTACATGGCGGGGTCAGTACCACCGTTGCCAAGGTCAATGGCAAGGAAATTTCGCAAAACCAATTACGTAGCTACTATGAACGCTTGCGTCGTCAAGAACAAGTGCAGTTAGGGGCTGATTTTACCAATAAACGTACGCCAGATGCGCAACTCAAAAAAATCGCGCTGGAGCAACTGATCACGAATACTGTTTTAACGCAATCGGCGCATAAGCACGGTTATCGCGTAGCGCCTGAACAAATCGATGCAATTTTATTTAGCATTCCAGAATTCCAAGTTGATGGTAAATTCTCGCGCCAGCGTTATCAGCAAGTGCTTAGTGCAATGTCTTTTACACCGCAGCAGTTTATGAATATTATTACCAGCGAATTTTTGATTGGCCAAGTGCGTTCGGGTTTTGTTGGTACATCGATTGTATTGCCTGACGAAGTCAATGAAACCATCCGTTTGATCAATCAAAAACGCGATATTGCTTATACGGTCGTGCCTGCCAGCCGCTTTACCAAGACCATTAAAATTTCTCCACCAGAAATTCAAGCGTATTACGAGCAACATAAGCAAATGTACAAGTCGCCCGAGCAAGTTAGCATCCAATACGTAACCTTATCAACCGCTGAACTAGCGAAGCAAATTAAAGTGACTGATGCCCAAGTCAACGCTTATTACGACGCTAACAAAGATATGTTTACCAAGGCCGGTCGTTGGCATGTGGCGCATATCTTAATCAAAATTCCGAACAATAGTGATCCGCAAGCGGCTGTGAAAGCTAAAGCAAAGGCGCAAGCGATTTACGAAAAAGCCAAAGCGGGCGCTAATTTCACGACACTTGCCAAGCAAGATTCACAAGATGCGCTAACGGCACAAAAGGGTGGTGTATTACCCTGGTTTAATAAGGGTACTTTTGATCCGCAATTTGAAAAAGCGGCAATGAGTCTCAAGCCAGGACAAATTGCTGCGCCTGTGCGCACTAAATACGGTTATGAAATTATTAAATTGCTTGCAGCCAAACCGCCACAAGTCAAACCATTGGCGCAAGTGCAACAACAAATTCGCACGAATGTCGCTAATCAAAAAGCCGAAGAGCGTTTTGCCGATGAGTCCGATCAATTAGCCAATCTCACCTATGAAAGCCCGAACAGTTTAGAACCCGCAGCTAAAAAGCTAGGTTTATCTATCCAATCAACTAACTTATTCGGACGAGAGGGTGCTAAGACAGGGATTGCTGCTAATCTTAAGATTATTGAAGCAGCATTTAGTAGCGATGTTTTAACCGATAAAAATAATAGTAGCGCGATAATGCTTAATCCTAATACTTTGGTCGTGTTACGTGTTCAACGATACAAGCCCGCGGCGATTCTGCCCTTATCACAAGTCAAAGATAAAATTGTTAAACACTTAACGCAGCAAGCTGCTCAGCAAAAAACTAAAGCAACAGGACAGAAAATCTTAACGGCCATCGGTGACGGTCACCGTGGTGCTGCCGCAGCGCAAGCTTATGGTTTAACTTGGCGCAGCAAAAAGAATCAAGGACGCAATGCTGGTGATATGGATACGGCTATCTCGCAAGCAGCATTCAGTTTGCCTAAGCCAACACAAGCACAACCTATCTCCGTAAAAGGTGTACAACTCGCCAGTGGTGACTACGCCGTGGTTATGGTGAGTGCGGTTAAGGAAGGCAAACTCAATGGTAAAGTCAACATCAAACGCAGTGTTTTTAAACAAGCGTTGAATAAAGCCCTTGGCCAGCTCGCTTATGAATTGTATGTGGTGGGGGCGAGGGAGCATGCTAAGGTCAAAGTTGAATCTTAAAGCTTCGGCTTTTGCACGAGGGCTTTGTTGCCAGTTAGTTTTGGCTCAGTCATTTAGGTCGACTAAACTCCTTCGCCAAAACTAACTGGCGCCTCGCCCTTGCACAAAATCCTCGCTTTAACCTTTCTTCTGCCCCTAAATAACGTTGTTCCGTGCTTAATGCGGGCTACGTCATGGGGTCCAGAGGCATATTAATCGTCACCGTAGGTGACGCACCGACAAGGGCGATGGGACATCGCCCTCAAGTCGAGCGCATTGTGCTCGACAAATATCTACAGCTTCGTCCCACCTGTCCACGTATATCGTTCCCCATAAAAGCTGGCGCATGGCCCACACGGATCATGGTCTGAGACTCACGTCAACGGGTTGTAAGGTATCTTGTAGCCCGGAGGCTCTATTAACAACAGTACGCTAAAACCTCTAACATCGACTCTCTGTTAAACATACTTAAGGGGAACGAGATGCGTCCACGGTTGGGACCAGTGTGTAGTTTTGTTAAGTCGCCGGGACGAGTCTATAAGAGTCTATATGAAACCAATCCAAATCAAACTAAGCGACATGAGTCTCAGCGTCGGCAGCAGACTTCACCTGTTCAGGCAAAACACCCTCAATGGAAGCTTCTTCTTCACTAATGGCACCTTCTTCGACGAGCATACGTAATAACATCGTCGACATATGTCCCCAACGGTCGTCGGGTTGCAGACTATTAAGGATATCACCGACGTCTTCTTTTAAGTCTTCAATAGCTTCAGGAATTTCAATATCGTCATCGTCATCGAGCGCAAAATTCGGTGCGCATATTTCACTGGGTGAGCTGACTAAGTGGGTGCGGCAAGCAGTAGGTCGTGCTGCATATGCCATACAACGATTGTCGTCCAACTGCAAAAAAGGGCAGGGCTCTTGGAGCTCATGGAAGTAATTATCATAGACACTGTCAGGTACGATTTGATCGCCCTTAATCGGTTTTAACATCCGTGCGCTGCGCTTATCTTTACTGAATAGGGTTTTAGCGACGGCGGCATTTTTACGTAAGCGGGCAACGACTTCGGCTTGCTTGTCGACAGGTTGCGCTAAGATCCAATCCAGCATGACCAAGCCTTCATCCCAAGTAACTTCGACGAGTTGGTAGCAGCAATGCGCACAGCCTGCTTTGCAGCTTATTTCGATATTATCTTGCGCCAATTCATCGCAGGCTTTTTCCAGCATAATATCGATAACCGGATAGATGTGGTGTTTGGTTTCTCTTAGCATAAAATCATTACCTTACGTCAATAAACTCTAGTCAACAGGCCATTCTACTACAGGCCATAGCCGACAAGCAATTCCATCGCCGGTTGGCGTTTACTGATATCGCGGCTAATCGTGCGTTGTACGGCGTAAGTTGCGATAATGTTGCCACGATAGAGCTTGCGGGTATACGGGGTATTATGGTTTGAAATCAAGGTGGTAACGCCACGCGCCGCCGCGGCTTTAGCTAAGGCGACCAGCTGTTCTTGCTGTTCAAGAGAAAAATTACTTTGGCTGTAATTAGTGAAATTGGCGGTCTTGGATAGCGGCACATACGGCGGATCGCAGTAGATAACTGCACCCTTACGTGCGCGTGCGAAGGCTTTGGCAAAATCGCCACAAATAAACGTCGCACGCTGAGCTTTTTCATGAAAGGCCAGCATATTTTCTTCGGGCACGAAAGGGGCCTTATAACGCCCGAAGGGCACATTATAATAGCCTTGGCTGTTGTAACGGCATAAGCCATTGTAGCCGTGGCGATTCAAATAGATAAACAAGCATGCCCGTTCGTAAGTATCCTCTAAATCATTAAAGTAATCGCGCAATTGATAATAGCGCTTTTTATTATTATTTTTTTTCACAAAATGTGTCTTTACATCATCAACAAAGCTTTGTCCGTGCCGTTGTAAGACTTGATATAGGTTGATAACGTCAGGGTTGATATCGTTAAGTAGATATTTTTTATAATGGCTGTTAAGAAAAATTGCCCCTGATCCAATGCAGGGTTCGATAAAGGTATTTGTCTCAGGTAAGTGAGGGAGAATTTGCGCGAGACTGGAATATTTGCCGCCGGCCCACTTTAAAAAAGGTCTAATTTTGGGCATTTATTGTTCTTCCATTCTCTCTGCGAAGCGTCTATCATGAGCCGCGTTTATCCAACCATTAAGTAGATCAGGCGAAGCCAAATTATAGCAGTATCAATGACCCAGCAGCTAACGAAATTTTTATTACAAATCAGCATGGTAGGCGTGTGCTTGCTAAGCTTGACGAGCTGTGCGAATTATAGTCAGTTTTCAACAGGCAAGCAGTTAACGAAATCCAACCCACAAAAACTTTATAATGCACGTTATGCCAACGCTTATTTGCGTTGGTTAGAGAAGCAAGCTCAGCAAGGCAATGCGCAAGCACAATATCAACTTGGTGCGTTGCTCACGCATAGTGATGTGAAAAAAGGTCAGCAAATTCCGTATAAACCGCAAGCCGGTACACGCTGGTTAGTGCGTGCTGCTGATCAGGGTAACGAAGATGCCATTATCTTGTTATCGGAAATCAAATTCGATTACAAATGGTTAATGCTCGCCGCCGAGAAAGGCAACGCCAATGCCGCGTATAAGCTCGGCACTTTGTATGAAACCGGCCAAAAGAATGTGCCTTACGGCGACAATGCTATTGATATCCCGCAGAATTATAAAACCGCGCTGCATTGGTTTGAGCAAGCCGCGCGGCAGGGCGATAGTGCGGCACAGAGTCAGGTCAGTCAGTTACTTCACAACGCTTAAAGCCTCGTAAAGCTTCGGCTTTTTCGGTTGGGCTTTGTTGCGCATAGCCTCGTCCCATCCCTCTGGGCATATCGTTCCCCATAAAAAATGGGGAATAGACCTAGCCTCGTCCCATCCCTCTGGGGTGGGACGTTTATAATGCTGTGCGCCCGACAAATAAACTCACGGACGCTGAACCTAGCCTCGTCCCATCCCTCTGGGGTGGGACGTTTATTAGTGCTGTGCGCCCGACAAATAAACTCACGGACGCTGAAGCGTCCGTGAGTTTAAGGTCCCAACCCTAGAGGCATAGCGTTCCCCATAAGTCGGTTCAACGGTTGTTAAAGAGATGATGAGGTATCGCTGGTTGGCTTATTATTGTCAATCATTGCCACACAGGTAGCCCGGATAAGTTGCGCAGCAACCTCAACCGGGAAAAGGCATGCTCAATGCTGTTCCCGGATGACGTTGCTGCGCAACTTATCCGGGCTACATCTGGGCTTGATGCAAAGACAGTAGTCTACATTAGTGATAGGACGATAACTATGCTGCTAGATATGAATAATCGGCGAATAGGTTCCAAAATTATATTTCGCTGGCGCTTGTATTGCCTCACTGCTTCGATCAGTACCTGCACTTGATGCGGTTGCATCACTTACTGCCTTCTCAACAGGCGCTGAAGAATACGCTTGTAACGCTTTGACTGCCCCACTCGTTAAATAGCCACCAGCCATCACACCCAATATACCGGTAACGGTGCTCACTGCGCTGCCCAATGAAACAGCTGCCATCGCAAGAATAATAACACCGACATGTAAGTTGGCAATCCAATCAACTTGTGTGTCATTCAACCCTAACCTATTTTTACACAGTTGTGATGCCGTTTCAAAATCTTCATGTCCCATCAAGGCATCATTTAAAATAAGTCAGAAGCAGTAAACTATACATAGCGAGATAAATTGAAACAGTCAGGGCCATGGCAATGATAGCGGCAACTAAAGCGGTGGGTGTGAAATAACAAAGTGCAGCGGCTTGTAAGAAAAAAACTAATGTCAACCCTGTTGATGCCAAAACAGGATAACTGTAGACGGTTAAGATCATCTATCCCGTTAGGGTGAAAAAACCGAAGATACCGATTTGTTCGTTTTTTTCATAGCTGTGGGCTTAATGAATGCATGATTTGGCATCACGGTGTGGGGCGCTACCTACTTGACCGCCTGATTTTAACTCGGCAATGACTTCACTTAGATGCGCGAGGAAATCGACAGCCATGGTTTTGCTGAAGTTTTCTTTAACCACAATGCGCAAGGTTTCCACTCGTTCGGCGTTGGGGGGCAAAGTATAGGCGGGAACAATCCAACCTTTTTCTCTCAGTTTACGTGAGATTTGAAAGACGTTGAATTGGCTATTGTCTTTGAGCGAGACACTCACGACAGGTTCCATGCGTCGAGTGCCTAATAGTTTGAAATCACCATGTTCGAGCAGACTTTCGGCGATGAAGTTAGCAACCGACATCATATTATTAACGATTTTTCGATAACCGGATTTGCCAAGTCGAATAAAATTATAATACTGTGCGATAACCATAGCGCTGCTACGCGAAAAGTTCAGCGTATAGGTTGGCATATTGCCGCCGAGGTAATTCACATTAAAGACTAAATCTTCTGGTACAACTGACTCGTCTTTAAATAATAACCAGCCGACACCAGGATAGACAAGGCCGTATTTGTGGCCTGACAAATTGATGGATTTGACTTGTTCGAGTTTGAAATCCCATTTGATCCCATCTTTTATAAACATTGAAATAAACCCACCGCTGGCGCCATCGACATGCAAGGGAATATCCCAGCCTTTGTCTTTTTTGACGCGTAATAACAGCTTATTAATTTCTTCGATTTCGTCATATTCACCCGTAAACGTCGTTCCTAGGATGGTGCCAACGCAAATCGTGCTTTCATCAATTAAAGGTTCGACATCTTTTGCGGTAATAATATAGCGATCTGGTTGCATGGGAATAATACGTGGTTCTACATCGAAGTAGCGCGCAAATTTATCCCAACAGATTTGCACGTTACCACCCATGACAATATTGGGTTTGGAATAATCTTTAGCAGCGGCTTTGCGTTTGGCGCGCCAACTGAATTTGTGTGCGAGACCGCCGAGCATGATTGCTTCTGAGGAACCAATCGTTGCGGTGCCGACATAATTATTCGCTTTAGGTGCATGCAGTAATTCTGCGAGCATGTGTATGCAACGCTCATGAAAATTTTGTATTTGTGGGTATTCATCGTGATCGATGAAATTTTTATTAAGGGTTTTTAAAATTAATTCATCGGCTTCGGGTTCCATCCATGTGCTGACAAAACTCGCCAAATTAAGGGCGGGTGCCCCTTCAAGATTTAATTCGTCTTCGATCAGTTGCGATGCCACCCGTGCGGGCATACCCTTTTCATTTAAGACTTCCAGGTTGAGGTCTTCGAGGTCGTGGCGTGATGCGTAAGTTGAAGTGTCGCTGAGATCCACGTCTTTTTTCGATTTTTTCCTAATCATATCCTTATGCCTTATGTTGAGTGTCCATACTATAACCAAAACTGGGTATAAGTTTATCGTTTGCTCTAAGCTTATGCAACTGCTTCTTTTTACGATGTATTTTGCTGAAAAGATGCGACATGAAGAGCAAAGTACCTGCAATATTTACAGAGCAAGCGTAAATATTACAGGTACTTTGTGGTATTTATTTGATTGTTATCACTTTACCGCCAGTGAGGTCGGCTAGTTTTTCTGATGGCAAACAAAAAACGGCGTGGGGTGTGCCCGCGGCGGCCCATAACTCAGCATACTGTAATAAATCGCTGTCAATGTATGTGGTGAGTGTATTTTTGTGCCCTATTGGTGGGATGCCGCCAATCGCAAAGCCAGTGACTTGGCGCACAAAAGTGGCGTCGGCTTTCTGGATGGGTTCATTGGTTTCGTTGGCGAGAGTGGCTACATCGACTCGGTTGATGCCGCTGGCCAAGACTAAGATCGCCTGGTTTGTATCCTTGGTGCGAAATATCAGTGACTTTACAATTTGTGCCACGTCGCAACCAAGTGCGTGTGCCGCGTCTTTTGCCGTGCGCGCACCATCAGGTATCTCGATGACTTCAAGCTGCCAGCCTTTGCTCTGCAAGGCTTGTTGTACTCGTTGCGCACTCTTACTAAGTGTTGGAGTATTAGTAGACATTACTTGCTACCTCGCTTTATGATGGGCTTAAGCCTGGATTATTAGCACTGTTTTGAAATGGATTAGGTGCGAGTGCAACTGCTTTGTGAGCTTTGGGTAAGTCTTCGGCTAATTTTTCGAAGGCTCGTCTCTCATCAGCGTTGGCATCAGGCTTGAGTACAGCACGTTCTGCAGTGAGTGCTTGGTTGCGATTTTTAGTTTGCTCAACCAGGCCCTTTATGTCAGTGATAGCTTTTTGTAAGTGCTTGCTATCATTAAACGTTTGCATAGTTGCTTCGCGAGCAAAATGGATATCAGTTACGAAAAGGATCATTGCATTCATGGCGACAGCACCAGATTCAGGGATATATTTGTGTGACTCAACATGTGTCACCAGTTTATTACCTTTTTCATCGGCGGCGTCATGCAGTTCTTGTAAGTGTTGTGTTAGCCATGGCTCATAAATGTCCATAGGTGCAGTAGTGCGTATACGTTTGATGACTGTGGTATCGGTTTTGCCGCTGTGGCTACTGTCTCTAGAGCCAAACATGCCTGATTTTGTAGCCGCTTCTGTTGATCTGTTTAATGCTTCCTTTGTGCTTTTTTCGCTTGCCGCCATAGTTATTTCCCTTATGATTTTTTGGTTTAACTAATTAATAAGTATAGTTACCTTACTATTGATTTTGCCACCGTAGTTAATACGGAAATTTTATACTAGATTAGCGCGTTATTAAACTGCTTGGTGACACACTGCTTCGATATTATGGCCATCAGGGTCTAAAACAAATGCGCCATAATAATTCGGGTGATAAATTTCACGAATACCGGGTTCACCATTATCTTTGCCACCCGCTTTGATCGCAGCTTGATAAAATTGATCGACGAGTTCACGGCTGTCGGCGAGAAAAGCGACATGCATAGGGTGTTGCACGGTCTCGTGTGGGCCGATCCAAAACTCGGGTTTACCCTCTTTGCCAAAGCCGCCCCAACCCATGACTTCCATGATGAGGCTAATGCCGAGAGGTGCTAATGCTTGGGTGTAAAAGGCTTTGCTGTTTTCGTAATTACTGACTGAAAAACCAATGTGGTCGATGATCATGCTGGGGCTCCTTGGTGTGGGTTGGTTGTGAAGGGGTATTATAGTGATGCAGAGTGGGAGTGGCTAGGGCCTATCAAGGCTATTTTTAGTTTGAGGTCCCACCCCTCTGGGGTGGGACTAGATTTACTTTAATGACATTGCTTCCTGTTTTTCATATTATCCATTTTTTTTGCCATTAAGCTTTGTAGCTGTTTCTTTTGATCGGGTGTAAGCATGGCTTGAATCTTCATGCGCTTATCGATACGTTGCTGTTTCAATTGTGCAGATAGTTGTGCGTGTTTTTGCACTAGCTTTTTAATGGCTGCTTGATCCGGTTTATCACTGGCAATTAATTTGTTGATGGCTTGATCATTCTCATGCATTGCTTCACGAGCTTTTTGCATGTCACTACGTGCTTGCTTCTTGACAGCTTGGATTTTATTTTTTTGTTGATCCGTTAGATTTAATTGCTGCCACATTTTTTTCATGTGCTTGCAATTACAAGGGCTTTTTTTGTTACATTTACCAACATGTTGTGATTGACTAGTTGTTTGTTGGTCAGCTTTATTGTGTGAATCTGCAAATGCTGCTGTGGGTAAAGCTGCACCTAAACTGATAGTAAAAGCGCAGAGAAGGGGCAATAGGTACTTTTTCATGATAACTCTCCTGTTTGATGAATAAGCAGAGGAAGTCTAGCAAGAAAAATGCCCGTGTGTCTGCTAGTAAAATGCAAGCCTGTAAAATGAGCTTGTCCCGTATCAGTAAAGAACACGCAGTATATCAATAGGTTATAGCAGTTATCGCTTGCCAATGTCAATTTGTGAGTATATCCTGGCCATATCGAACTAAAATTATATTGAGTCAAATAGTGAATTTATGCTGAAACAAAAGGAGAGTATAAGTGCAAAACGTTAATGATTATATGGCGCGCTGCCAAGAGGCAAAAACGCGGATTAAAGAAGTTAGCGATGATGATGTTGATGTCATGCTGACTAAAGGGGAGATCGATTTGTTAATCGATGTACGCCCAATGGAACAGTTTCAACAACAACATCTTCCCGATGCGCGAAATATTCCTGGTGCACAAGTTGAAGCACAAGTGCCGCGACTGATCCAAGACAAACAAGCCAAGATTGTGATCTATTGTATGGGTGGTAATAGCTCTGCGCTGGCGGCGGATACGTTACAAAGTTTAGGTTACAGCAATGTATGTTCTATGATTGGTGGGTTGCAAGCTTGGTGCGCTGCGGGTAAGACAACGAGTTAAAAGTCGTATGGCGTATACTCACGATGAAATCGCACAATTGCTTTTAGAGCAAGTCCGCGAATTCTTGATTGAAATGGAATCTTTACGCGCACTTGATAATTTATCATTAGATTCGGTCTTAGAGCGCGATCTCGGTATTGGTAGTCTTGAGCGTGCTGAATTATTACAACGCACAGAAAAGACGTTTAAAATACAGTTGTCTGCAGAAGCAATGCAAAAAGTGCAAAGCTTACAGGATTTAGTGATATTGATTGCAAGGGCTGAACCGACCATTCCCAAACTCACTAAAAAATTTGTGAGTGAACTTGCCGCGGTGAATGTTGATCCCTCACAAACGCAAACCTTATTAGAAGTGATCCGACTTTATGGTGAGCAACGTCCCAAGCGCCCACATGTGTATGTGCAAGATGAATTTGGCAATGAAAAAACACTCAGTTATGGTGCACTTTATCATGAAGCTCAGTGTGTGGCGCAGGGGATGCTTGCGCATGGTTTAAAACAAGGTGAAACCATTGCGATCATGCTGCCGAGTTCCCAAGAATTTTTCTTCGCTTTTGTCGGCGCATTATTGGCAGGTTGTATCCCAGTGCCAATCTATCCACCAATGCAACTAAACAAAATTGAAGAATACACTAAGCGTGAAGCATTACTGTTGCGTAATGCCGGTGTGCGCATGCTTGTCACGTTTGCAAAGGCTGAGCGCTTATGCAAGTTGTTACAAACCTTTGTGCCGAGTTTATTAGCGATTACGACAGTTGATGCTTTAAAACAGGATGTCACAAATTTGCCAGAAATATCGGTTGGTTCTGACGATATCGCGATGTTGCAATATACGTCAGGCAGCACCGGCAATCCCAAAGGGGTTGTGTTGACGCATGCTAATTTGCTCGCCAACATGCGCGCCTTTGGCGAAGCTGTGCAACTTAAGCCCACGGATAAGATCGTCAGTTGGTTGCCACTGTATCATGACATGGGCTTAATCGGTGCATGGTTAGGCAGCTTGTACCATGGCATACCACTCACTTTACTTTCACCATTAACGTTTTTAACGCGTCCGGAGCGTTGGTTATGGGCAATCCACTATCATCGCGCAACCATCAGCGGCGGTCCTAACTTCGCTTATGAATTGTGTTTGAAAAAAATTGACCCGGCAAAAATCGAAGGTTTAGATCTTAGTTCATGGCGGCTCGCGTTTAACGGTGCAGAAGCCATCCATGCCAGCACAATTAGACGATTTAGTGCAAAATTTGCAGCTTATGGTTTTCGCAAAAGTGCCATGTACCCCGTGTATGGCTTAGCAGAATGTGCTGTTGCTCTATGTTTTCCTGCAATTGGTTCGGAGCCATGCATTGACAGGGTACAGCGTGAAGCTTTCGAGCATGACCAGCGCGCATTACCTGCGGCACCACATGAAAAAAGACAAGAGTTTGTTGCCTGTGGTACTCCATTGCCAGGCCATGCAGTGCGCATTGTCGATAACTATGATCAACTGTTACCGGAGCGCATGGTTGGGCATGTGCAGTTTACTGGGCCGTCATCCATGCAAGGTTACTATCGTAATCCCGCAGAAACGGCGGCCGTCTTTCATGACGGCTGGTGGGGCACTGGTGATTTGGGTTATATCGCTGATGATCAGCTTTATATTACCGGTCGCAAGAAAGATTTAATTATTAAAGCAGGACGCAACTATTATCCCGATGAATTTGAAGAATTGGCGAGTTATGCCGAAGGTGTGCGTAAGGGGAGTGTCATTGCCTTTGGTACTACGGATGCGCGCACAGGTACAGAAAAAATTATCCTAATTGCAGAAAAGCAAGCTAAATCAATCTTGGCAGATAAAGCTATTTTCGCTGAGATTACGCAATTGTGTGCCACTCATTTAGGCGTAGTGCCTGATCAAATAACGCTGGTGCCAGCCAAGTCAATCCCCAAAACCTCCAGTGGTAAGTTGCAACGCTCAGCCTTAAAAGAAGATTATATCAGTGGTAAAGTCGGTAAAGCTAAAATACCTGCATGGGCGCAAATGGCGAAGTTATACCTGGCAAGCATAATACGGCGTTGTATTAATGGTATTAAGATGTGTGCTAAAGCTATCTATACTGTTTACGCAGTAGCGATATGGCTAATCACATTATTGCCAGTGTGGGGCGCAATTCATTTTTTACCTAAACAAGTAGCAGCGCAACTAACCAAATTGTGGTCGCGAGTATTTTTAATACTGATTGCTTGTCCCTTAAAAATTAATGGTAAAGCAAACCTTCAGGCTGAGGGCAGTGTGATTTATATCGCTAATCACGCCAGTTACCTTGATGCCGTGGTGTTAGTCGCAATCTTGCCCGCGGGTAGTTTGTTAGTTGGCAAACAAGAGCTGCGGCGTGCGCCATTGTTGGGGGCTTTTATCAAACATTTAGGCTATCCGACTGTGGATCGTATTGATTTTTCCAAAAATATGGCAGCTACCGAGCAGCTCGCTACTCTGTTACAAGCAGGCGAATCATTGATTATTTTTCCTGAAGGGACTTTCACCTTCGCTGAAGGCATACGCCCATTTAAGCTAGGCGCCTTTAGTCTTGCCGCTAAAACCATAACACCTTTATGTCCGATAGCACTTAAAGGCACTCGCGGTATCATGCGTGATGGTACTCGTCTTTTACGTCCTGGATGCATTGGTGTGACGATTAATCCCGTATTAGTGCCCGAGTCACAGGCGTGGGATGAAGTCGTGCGCTTGCGCAATCGCGCACGTATTATGATAGCCAAAGATTCGGGTGAGGATACCTTGGACTTAGTGGATGTGAGAATTCCAGCATAGTTGCTATTGTGGCTTGTTGCGGTAAAGGTGAATGGGGAGTTGCTGGTGAAAACTGATTTATCTGCACTGTTGAAAATTAGTGTATAATCTGCGGAACTAAAGATCACGCCTCAGGGAAATTCAGCTCTTGTCAAGCGAACAAACTATAATACCTTATTTTAAAAAGGATTCTGTCATTATTTTGTTGATGGCGGCATTAATTGCGGTGAATCAGTTTGCGGTGACTTTATATCTGCCGGCGACGCCGGCTATCAGTCGCGGATTGAGTGCACATCCTGCGGTTGTGCAAATGAGTTTAGCGGTATTTCTATTTAGTATGGGGACATCACAATTAATTTATGGGCCCTTGTCGGATTATTATGGACGGCGCCGGGTATTATTTGTGGGGCTGATTTTGTTAGTGATGAGCTCGTTGGCGGTGATGTTGAGTCAAGACATCACTCAGTTGATCCTCGCGCGCTTTTTACAGGGGCTTGGTGCAGGAGCGGGCCCCGTGATTTCACGCGCGATTTTGCGTGATCACTTTCAAGGTAAGCATCTTGGTTCGGCAATATCTTTACTCATGATGGCGGCATCGGTTACCGCGGCTATATCGCCGTTTTTGGGTGGCCACCTGCAAATGTGGTTTGGTTGGCGCGCATGTTTTGCCTTTATGGCGTTGTATGCAGTCAGCATTTTAGGGGCATATTATGTTTATCTGCCGGAAACGAATGTGCGAATTGGGAAAGTGGCTTTTTCGTTACGCAATACGTTGCATGATTATGCGGATTTGTTAAAAAGTCGAATCGTCTTTAGTTATTTGCTGTGTATCATTCTAAGCTTTGCGGGTATTATTATCTATCAAAGTGTGGCGCCGTTTATTTTGCAAGACCAGTTGGGTTTAACTGCTGGAGCGTATGGCACAATTATTATTATTCCCTCTGTGATGACGTTTATGGCGGGTTTTATTTCCTCACGCTTGAGTGCTCACATGCGTCGGGATCATTTAATGTTGCTAGGTACGGTGTTTATGTTGGCGGGCGGTGGTGCGCTTGTGTTGGGTTATTATCTTGGATTTTTTAATGTAACCACGGTAGTGCTTGGTATTTGCTTGGCAATATTTGGGCGTGCTTTTGTGTTTGCCAATGCGGGTGCTAGCTTGCTACAACCCTATCCGGATATGGCAGGTACTGTTGGTGCATTAACAGGTTTCTTCCAAATGGCAGGCAGTGCTTTGATCAGTGCACTATTAAATATACTTAATTGGCGCAGCATGCCAACGCTCGGCGTCACTTATCTTGCTTTAGCAACGATGATTATTGTTATCACTTTTTTTGTGATAACGAGTAAGCGCCGCAAAGAAGGCCAGGTTGTGACCGTTTAATCAATTGACCTTTGATAGTCTGCGTGAGTTTGCTATGATGCCGCCGAAGACACTTTCAAGGGGAAAAATATGGCTGAAACAGTTGAAGAATTATCAATAGAATACACCGAAGACGGCATCGTTACCGTCAAACAACTCGATAAAATTATCTTAACCAAAGGGGCATGGTCGACTGTTATCTATCGTTATCAAGATTGGGATCGACGCAAAGAAGAATACGGCTCCGATAAATACAGTATTCGTCGTTATCAAAAACGCGATGGTCAGTATCAGCAAAAATCTAAGTTTAATATTTCGAGTCGTGATCAAGCGGAGAAAATTATTGCGGCGTTGAATACGTGGATAGTAGATGGAGAGTGAGGAACGGACGTAGCGCGCCCGTGATTTAAGGTCCCGCCCCAGAGGGACGGGACCAGTCCAAGCGAGGGACGGGACCAGTCCAAGCGAGGGACGGGACCAGTCCGGAGTCCCGCCCCAGAGGGACGGGACCAGTCCAATCGCCCGTGATTTAAGGTCCCGCCCCAGAGGGACGGGACCAGTTCACGTCCCGCCCCAGAGGACCTCGTCCCACCCCTCTGGGGTGGGACGTTTATTAACGAGCGCTAACGATTACATCGAGATCAACTGCGGTATTCCATTTTGTTCTTGTGCAACACGTTTTACTCTATTCCAATTGACCTTCACGCCCTGCTTATTATGACGATTGATCAAGTTACGCAATTTCGAATAGTTGATACGATACGTATTATTTTCAGATAAGGGTTGATGTGCTTCTAAGTACATTTTATTATTTTTCCAACCGATTTTATAAGGTTGGTTAATAATACGTACCGGTGTACCTACACCAACAATACGATACAAATGCTGGATGTTGCGCGGTAATAGGCGAATACAACCGGAACTGATACGCATACCGACGCCATAGGGCGAATTGGTGCCGTGGATCAGATAACCAGGGATCCCTAAATATAACGCATGCCGACCGAGTGGGTTATCATCGCCTGCTGGCATTTCGTCGGGTAAGGCGATACCGCGGGTTTTTTTCACATGTTTCTGAATGGATTTTGGCACTTTCCACGAAGGGTTTGCCTTTTTCTTAATGACGCGTGTATTGCCCGTTGGTGTTTGCCATCCGATTTTACCAATTCCGATAGGATACGTAATGACTTTGCCACCATTAGGGGGATAGTAATATAAACGTAATTCCGCCAAGTTAATGACAATTCCACGCTTGCTGGTGTTTGGTAATACATATTTCGTCGGTAATACGACTTTTGGATTACGGTACGACAGTTCGGGGCGCAGATGGCGGTTGGCTTCAGCCAATTCATAAAACCCCGTGTTATATTTATCGACCATAGACGCGAAGGTATCACCTGTGCCCGCATAGACTGTGTAAGTGCGGCCAACTACGCTATCGCCATTAGATGGTAATTTATAGGTAATCGCCAAAGCCGTTTGGCTTAGCGATAAAGCCAATAAAATTAACAAGATACTTGATAGTCTGCTCATGATTGTCTTCCTTGATCATCTCTACCTCTTAAGAGATATCGGCATGACTGCTAGAAAGTTTAATCATTTTTACAAAGAAAATAGCGTGCTGGGATAGGAGAAATTTCCCGGTTTTTTGTCTTGATAAAATCATCAAAGAATCAGAGAGTTAGTTATAGACTCCTCGCATCTTCAGGTAGGAGGGGTATAACAGTGTATTTTATGCAGTAGCTAAGTGCTCGAGATCCAAGTGATCGATAGTTTTTTTAGGTTCAGCGATTTTGTTGAGGGCCTTATAGCGCTTGTAGAAATTTTTGCGTTGTTCGTCGGTTTCCATAAAGTCTAGTTCAGAAATATGTAGACGTAGCATTTTCTCGGTGTTGACATCCATTTTGGTAAAGTGACTTCCAGTTTTCTCCCATTTGTTGACAGTTGCATGGGATACATCCATTAATTTGGCAAAGTCACGCAGAGTCATTTCAAAATAGGCCCGGATGAGTTTTACTTGGTTGCCGGTGAGGCGTTGTTGTCGTATGAGCAAAGCTTTGATAGCTTTTTTCGCGACTTTTTTAACATCGATTTTGGGTTGCCATTCGTTATCTAGCTTAACCATGACAACATTACTAAGGGTGATTGGGAAGCCAAGGCCCTTGTAAACGAAGTTTTTTGCTATTTTTTGTTTCATTTTGTATTTGCTATAAAAAGGGTTCAACGGCTTCTCCTCTTTACTGCAACGGGCTACCACTCAAACCAAAAAAGCTTTCAACCTGTTTGCTAAACGATGCGCCGAAATAATCGGCGAATTTTTGCAAATAATCAGGGCGTGGTGAATAATCAACAATGTCTTTCTCTCTAATAACATCGCGCGCGACATAGCCAGGGCTGCCGAAGCCATCAATGAGGCCGAGTTTCTTGGCATCGCTACCTGTCCAGATTAAGCCGGAGAAAATCGTCGGGTCATTTTGCTTGAGTCGGTTGCCGCGGCCTGCTTCGACTTTTTCGATGAATTGCTTATGTACTTCGCCTAACATTTTGTGTGCGTATTGCTCTTCGCCGGGCTTTAAAGGCGAAAAAGGATCGAGAAAACCTTTGTGATTACCCGCGGTGATCAAGCGTCGAGTGGCGCCTACTTTTTGTAAAGTATCGACAAAGCCAAAGCTATTCATTAGTACGCCGATAGAACCAACTAGACTGGAGGGGTCCGCATAAATATCATCGGCAGCTGCTGCGACATAGTAGGCACCTGACGCACATACATCAGTACACGCCGCATAGACTTTGATGTCAGGATTTTTTTCGCGTAAGCGTTTTATTTCATTGTAAATAAAATCTGCCTGCACTGGACTCCCACCGGGACTGTTTATACGCAAGATAATGCCTTTGGTCTCTTTGTCTTTGAAGGCTGTGCGCAAGCTGGTAACGATTTTATCGGCGCTATTTTGTGTGCCTGCGAAAATAGGACCCTTAATGTCGATCAGTGCACTGTGTGGTTTGCCGATATTGCTAGGGCCCGCCGGCCAAAACAGCAAAACGAGTAAAAATATCAAATACAATAAGAAGGCCGCTTTGAAGAAGATCCCCCAGCGACGACTGCGGCGCTGTTCAGTCAGTGAGGCCATGGCTATATCTTTTAAGAGTTGTTGTGCATGAGTGTCTTCGTTTGCCATGGGGGTTGTCCTTAAAATTATTAAACGACCGTATTATAAGAACATTTATGATTTAAACAACAGTTTTCACAAAGAGGTTTTTTGCGACAAGCTCGTTTGGCATGTATAACAATTAGTGCATGATATTCGTTGAACAATTGTACATCGTCGATTGAGCCTGTTTTTAAATTAGTTTCACAATAATGGCGCAACGTTTCATAGCCTTCATCGCCTTGGATCAAACCATAGCGCGACAACAGGCGGCGCGCATAGGCATCGATAACAAACACGGGACGCGCGAATGCGTATAACAGGATATCGTCGGCTGTCTCAGGCCCCACGCCATTGACGCTCAATAAAGCATGGCGCAGGGTATTGGTATCTAATTTGGCGAGTTTGCGGTATTCGCCATGCTCGAGATACCACTGGCAGTAGTTGTGTAATCTTTGTGCTTTAACATTGAAATAACCTGAAGGTGTTAAATGTTTTGCCAACTTAGCTTTGGACAGGCTGATGATGGCCCTGGGCGTCAGACAGTGCGCGGCTTTAAGGTTGGCAATAGCGCTTTCGACATTTGTCCATGCGGTATTTTGCGTCAAGATGGCACCGACCATGACTTCAAAACGATTCTTAGCTGGCCACCAATGCTGCGGACCGTACGTCGTAAAAAGACGCCGGTATACTTGCTGTAAAGGGTGTGTCTTTGGCATGCCTTAGTGTAACTGATGGTCCTCAGGCTTGCCATCGCCTTATAGGGGGGCTTTTGTTACAATGCGCGCGGGCGGTGGGGTGTGTCTCTAAATTAGTTTCAACGGTGAGAGATTATTATGTTACAAATCCAAGGTGCGCGGGCCTTTTCTGATTTTCGTTTACAAAAGCGTTTACAACAAATTCAAACACATAATCCAGCAATTACTGCGCTAGAGGCACACTTTTATTATTTTATTGATAGTGAGCAAGCTTTACAGCCACAAGAGCAATCCATCTTGCAGCAGTTACTGAATGATGGACAGCAATATGATATTAGTGCGGGTGCTAATGAGAGTTATCAATTATTTGTGATCCCGCGTCCAGGCACGATCTCTCCATGGTCATCTAAAGCGACCGACATTGTGCACAATAGTGGTTTACATAAAGTCACGCGCATTGAGCGTGGCATAGGTTGGCAATTATTCGTCGCACCAAGCAAGCAGTTAGATAATATCGAAGCAGTAAAAGCGACTTTGTTTGATCGCATGACCGAAGCAGTTATCGAACAAGCCAACGGTGCGCAAATTCTTTTTCAACACCCAAAGCCGGGAAAATTAAGCAGCATCGATATCTTGCGTGCTGGTAAACAAGCGTTATTGCAAGCTAATGATGAATTGGGTTTAGCCTTAAGTGACGATGAGATAGAGTATTTATACGCAAGTTTTTCTGAGTTAAATCGTAATCCTAACGATATTGAGTTGATGATGTTTGCGCAAGCTAATTCAGAGCATTGCCGCCACAAGATCTTTAATGCCGATTGGTGCATTGATGGCAAGGCGCAAGCTAAATCATTGTTTCAAATGATTCGCAATACACACGAACAACATCCCGAGGGCGTGTTGTCGGCTTACAAAGACAATGCTGCAGTAATGGCGAATGTTACACAGACAGATCAAGCTGGACGTTTTTATCCAAATCCAGTGACAAGATCCTATGCGTTTCACAAAGAAGCGATTCATACTTTAATGAAAGTCGAAACGCACAATCATCCTACTGCAATTTCACCTTTTGCGGGGGCTGCCACCGGCTCTGGTGGTGAAATTCGTGATGAAGGGGCGACCGGGCGTGGTGCAAAACCGAAAGCAGGTTTGTGTGGCTTTTCGGTATCGAATTTAAAAATTCCAGGTTTCGAACAAGCGTGGGAAATGGAGTATGGCAAGCCAAGTCATATCGCATCGGCTTTAGACATTATGCTTGAGGGCCCTATCGGTGCGGCATCTTTTAATAATGAATTTGGACGCCCAAATTTATGTGGTTATTTCCGCAGCTTTGAGCAGCAAGTGCCATGCGCAAATGGCACGGAAATTCGTGGTTATCACAAACCCATTATGATTGCAGGTGGCCTCGGCAATATCCGTGAAAACCATGTTGAAAAAAACGATATTCCTGCAACAGCGCAGATAATTGTGCTTGGGGGGCCCGCTATGCTGATTGGCTTAGGCGGTGGTGCGGCTTCATCGATGGCAGCCGGTACTAGTCGCGAGGATTTGGATTTTGCTTCCGTGCAACGCAGTAACCCCGAAATCCAACGTCGCGTACAAGAGGTGATTGATCAGTGTTGGGCATTAGGTAATAAAAACCCCATTGTCTCTATCCATGATGTTGGAGCGGGTGGGTTATCGAATGCGATACCAGAGTTAATCGAAGATAGTGCGCGTGGTGGGCGCTTTGAATTACGCACGATTCCGAATGCCGAGCCAGGTATGTCACCAGTGGAGATTTGGTGTAACGAAGCACAAGAACGTTATGTTTTAGCTGTGGGCAGCGAAGATATGGCGACATTCAGCAAAATTGCTGAACGTGAACGTTGTCCATTTGCGGTAGTCGGAGAGGCAACCCAGGAGCGTGAGTTATTGCTCGGCGATAACCAATTTGACAATAAACCGATTGATTTGCCCATGACATTATTATTTGGGAAACCGCCAAAGATGTTGCGTGAGACTTCACATCATCCTTTTCATAAGGTCGAATTTGCTGGCCATGCCATCGATATTAAAGAAGCTGCCGAGCGTGTCTTAAAAAATCCCACAGTAGCGAGTAAGAGTTTCTTGATCACAATCGGTGATCGTAGCGTGACAGGTTTAGTAGCGCGTGAACAAATGGTCGGGCCGTGGCAGGTGCCGGTTGCTGATGCGGCGGTCACAGCAGTGAGCTTTGATAGTTATTATGGTGAAGCAATGGCAATCGGGGAGCGTGCTCCAGTTGCAGTGTTACACCACGCAGCTAGCGCGCGTATGGCGGTAGGTGAAGCGATCACCAATATCGCGTGTGCGGATGTGGCTAAGTTGAGCGATATAAAACTTTCAGCAAATTGGATGGCGGCGGCCAATCATCCGGGCGATGATGCGGGTTTGTACGATGCAGTTAAAGCAGTGGGCATGGAGCTATGCCCCGAGTTAGGTATTTGCATTCCCGTGGGCAAAGATTCAATGTCGATGCGCACCTTGTGGCAAGAACAAGGTGAGAAACGTCAAGTCATTGCGCCACTGTCTTTGATAGTTTCTGCCTTTGCGCCAGTCAAAGATATCCGTCGTAGTTGGACGCCACAATTGCATTGCGATAAAGGTCCAACGCGTTTGTTATTGCTGGATTTGGGTAAAGGCCAGCAACGTATGGGCGCGAGTATCTTAGCGCAAGTCTATCAGCAGATTGGCCACCATCCAGCAGACTTAGATGATACCAATATCATAAAAGGTTTTTTCACAGCGATGCATGAATTGCGTCAAGCCGGTTTGGTGCAAGCCTATCACGACCGCTCTGATGGTGGTTTGTTTACGACGCTGTGTGAAATGAGTTTCGCGGGGCATTGTGGAATCAGCATCAATCTCGACAGTCTTGGTAATGATGCTTTAACGGCATTATTTAATGAAGAGCTTGGTGCGGTGATCCAAGTGCGCGCAGAGGATATAAGCGATGTGCAAACGACTTTAAAACAACATGGTCTAGCACATTACACACACGATATTGGTTGCGTTAATAGCAATGATGTCATTGAGTTTAAGCAGCAAGACAATATGGTTCTTACTAGCCCGCGTGTTACTTGGCAACGCTTATGGGCAGAAACTAGTTATCGTTTACAGGCCTTACGTGATAATCCTGAATGTGCACAACAAGAATTTGATGGTTTGCTGGATGAGCAAGACCCAGGGTTACACACGCAATTAACTTTCTCTGCAGCCGAAGATGTTAGCGCACCTTATCTTAATAAAAGTGCACGACCCAAAGTTGCAGTTTTGCGTGAGCAAGGTGTCAATGGCCAACTCGAAATGGCGGCGGCATTTCATCGCGCCGGCTTTGAGAGTATCGATGTGCACATGAGTGATATCCTCAACGGTGATGTGAGGTTAAAAGATTTCCGTGGTTTAGTCGCTTGTGGAGGCTTTTCATACGGTGATGTGCTTGGTGCCGGGCAAGGTTGGGCAAAGTCGATTTTGTTTAATGCTGCAGCTAAAGACCAATTTGCAGAATTTTTCGCGCGTGAGAATAGCTTTGCTTTAGGCGTGTGTAATGGCTGTCAAATGTTAGCGAATTTGCGTGAAGTTATTCCCGGGACGCAGGCGTGGCCGCACTTCTTACGCAATCAATCTGAACAATTCGAAGCAAGGTTTAGCTTGGTAACTGTTGCTGAGTCGCCTTCAATTTTCTTCGCTGGCATGGTGGGTTCACGTCTTCCGATCGCGGTTGCGCATGGTGAAGGGCGCGCGCACTGGCACAATAAAGATGACATGGTGGCGCTGGAAAAAGCGAGCTTGATTGCATTACGTTATGTCGATAACCATGGTACAGTTACTCAAACTTATCCCGCCAATCCAAATGGTAGTCCGCAGGGTGTTACTGGTTTATGTAATGCAGATGGCCGGATTACGATCATGATGCCACATCCCGAGCGCGTGTTTCGCAGTGTGCAACATACCTGGCAAACAGATCATGCACATGAAGATTCACCTTGGTTACGCATGTTTCGTAATGCACGCGTGTGGGTGGAATGAGTAACTACTTAAACAACGGATTCATCGGCTTGATCGCGGGCTTGCAAACCCTGTAGCAATACCATACCAAGTACGGAAATAATACCACAGGCAATGAGGATAATTGCTAAGGGTAATTGATTGCGTGTGATCAACATACTTGTGAAAGAACCGACAGCAGCGGCCATCGCGAAACGAACAAAGCCGAGCATGGCTGAAGCTGCGCCGGCGTTTTGCGCAAATGGTGCCAGCGATAAGGTGGTGGAAGTTGGCATTGCCATCGCTAAACCACAGGTAGCAAGCAACATGGGGCCAACGATCGTGATGCCAGACATATGTGTGTAGATTGCCAGATAAGCCATGAGGACACCGCCGATTATGATTAAGCTGCCACCTAAGGTGATAATCGTACCAATACGTAGTTTATTGGCCAAATTAGCTGTAGCTAATGCGCTAGCCATGAAAGTGAGTGCATTGATTGCAAAGAAATAGCCAAAATTCTCCGTAGCAATGCCTGCTAGTTTAATCAGTAATACCGGAGACACCGAAATAAAGGCAAACAGAGCTGCAAAAGCCATAGTATTAATCGTGGTACTTAGTAAAAATTCACGATGTGTCAGTATGCGGCCATAGATGCTAAGCATGCGTTTGAATTGGGTGGCTGTTGCATCTAATTTGTGATTCGTTTCCGGTAAGCAATAGCTACAAATTGGGATAAGAATGAATGCAAAAATTGCCAAAACAATAAAACACCCCCGCCAATTAAACCATACATCAATATAGCCACCTAAAATGGGGGCAAGTGCAGGTGATAAGGCGACTGTTGTGGAAATATAACCGAGTACTTTAACGCTTTTTTCACGGGTAAACTTATCACGCACGATTGCAAAGGCAGTGACACTGCCGCTGCAAGCACCGACTGCTTGCAGAAAACGGGCGATGATCAAGACTGCGATCGTTGGGGCTAATGCACAGGCAATTGACGCGAATAAATAAATTAAGAGTCCCACCATCAATACCGGGCGGCGTCCGAAACGATCTGATAAAGAGCCAAAAAATAATTGCGCGCATGAAAAACCGATAAAATAAATGCTGAGAGTAAATTGAATAGCGGTACTTGAGGTATGAAAGATGTTCGCCATTTGCGGCATAGATGGCAAGTAGATATCAGTCGAGAGTGCGGTGAGTGCGGTCATCAATCCTAATAAAAGGATGAGAGTGGAGTCCTTGAGGTGTCGTTCCATGTTGTGCTCACTGTTCACATTGACTTAACTGGGTGACTGAGCGGTTATTATACAGTAATTTAGTTTTGGCTGCACAAAAACTTCGGCGAGTGAGTGTGAGGCACAGGGCTTTTTACTTAGGGCTTGGCTGCGGTTACAATGCTTGCCCAGACGCTTCCACCAAAAGAGGATAACCACATGAAAAAAATGATGAATTTAACTATTGGAGTGACGCTAGCTGCGATAGTGGCGGTGGGGCTGAGTGGCTGTTCGAGTATTTCCAAGCAAACTGTGGGGAGTGTCACCGGCAGCGCGGTTGGTGGCGCAGTTGGTAGCACGATTGGCAAGGGCCATGGGCGTACAGTGGCGACGATTGGTGGTAGTGTCGCAGGGGCTCTGTTGGGTGGCGCGATTGGTAAGTCTATGGACCAAGTCGATAAAATGAAAATGAACCAAGCGCTAGAGAATTCACGCACTGGCCAAGCGACAACTTGGAATAATCCAGACAGCGGTGATCAATACACGGTGACGCCGACGAAGACATATACCTCTGTTGATAATCAACCGTGTCGCGATTTCACGACTACTGCTACGATCGAGGGGCAGCGCCAAGAGGTAAATGGGAAGGCGTGTCGACAGGCCAATGGCAAATGGAAAGTTGTCGCATGATAAATGCCATATTTGCACGTGAGCATTGTCAGGCCTGTGCTTCCAGTGCTCATGTACTCATAAGTACATTGCGCGCTGGTTCTCGGCCTTCCTCGCTCACGCACAAACCTGTCATTTATTATTTCGAATTAATTTGTCCGTGAGCGTTGTCAGGCCTGCGCTGTAGCCTTGCGTTGCGCGTTTATCAAGGTGTTAGCTTCGTTCCACCCCTCAGAGGTGGGACGTAAAGCAGGTAGGAATGAGCTGTATCGCAAAGAATAGGAATAGAACCTTTGGCAAAAACAAAACTTGCTTATAGCTGTGGTCAGTGTGCCGCGCAATTTCCGAAATGGTCAGGCCAATGTGGTGAATGTGGTGCGTGGAATAGTTTGTCCGAAATTATAAGCCGCACCACAACACGCAAGGCTAATCCAGGCGGTTACGCCGGTACAAAGGCTGCTGGTGTTACTAGCCTTAGCGCAGTGAGCCTCGAAGAAACGCCGCGTTTTGCCAGTTCGTTAACGGAATTAGACCGTGTGCTTGGCGGTGGTTTAGTCCCTGGTTCGGTAGTGTTGATTGGAGGCGATCCCGGGATAGGTAAATCAACCTTACTCTTGCAAAGCTTGTGTCATATTAGCCAAGTAAAAAATGCGTTGTATGTGACAGGTGAAGAATCCTTGCAACAAGTGAGTTTGCGTGCGCAACGTTTAGGGTTGCCGGGGGATAAATTACGTTTGCTCGCAGAAACTAACGTCGAACAAATTATTTTGCAAGCAGGCAAAGAAAAACCACAAGTGATGGTGATCGATTCTGTACAAACAATATTTACTGACCTATTGCAGTCAGCACCGGGTTCGGTGAGCCAAGTCCGTGAGAGTGCGGCACAACTAGTGCGTTTTGCTAAGCAAAGTGGTACTGCATTATTTTTAGTGGGACATGTCACGAAAGAAGGTACGCTTGCTGGGCCACGCGTATTAGAACACATGGTTGATACAGTACTGTATTTCGAAGGCGATCGTGGTGGACGTTTTCGCGTTATCCGCGCAGTAAAAAATCGTTTTGGTGCAGTCAATGAATTGGGCGTGTTTGCTATGGGGGATAAGGGCTTAAAGGGCGTTAGTAATCCTTCAGCAATTTTCTTGTCGCGTTACCAAGATGATGTCGCAGGCAGTGTGGTGCTAGTAACTTGGGAAGGTAGCCGCCCTTTGCTCGTGGAAGTTCAAGCCTTAGTTGATACCAGCCATTTGGGTAATCCACGGCGAGTGACGGTAGGTTTGGAACAAAATCGCTTGGCGATGTTACTGGCAGTCTTGCATCGGCATGGAGGCGTGGCGACTTATGATCAAGATGTCTTTCTCAACGTTGTTGGTGGCATGCGTGTAACTGAAACAGCATCAGACTTAGCTCTCTTAATAGCAGTATTGTCAAGCCTACGCAATCGGCCACTAGCGAGTAATACCATCGTGTTTGGTGAGGTCGGTTTGGCAGGCGAAATACGACCTGTGCAAAGCGGCCAAGAACGATTAAAAGAAGCGGCGAAGCAAGGTTTCAAACGTGCAATTATCCCGCGTACCAATGCACCCAAGGTGGCGCCTAGTGGTATGGAAATTACAGTAGTGAATTATCTGAGTGAAGCTTTGGCGGCCATATAGAGTATTTTTTGTCCAGACCTGTTTTTTGTTGACGATTTCATGGATAGCCCAAGGCATAAATGTCGCCAAAATGTCATAGGTTGCAGTTTGTCCGCCAACAGGTAGAATGTGCGCTGCGTATCAGTCTCAAGTAATCAGTCCGTCAATTAAAGAAGAGGTAAGCCTATGTTCAAGCAGGATATGACCATCGCCGGTTTCGACGATGAATTATGGCAAGCAATACAAAAAGAAGAACGTCGCCAAGAAGAACATATTGAATTGATTGCTTCAGAGAATTATGCCAGTCCGCGTGTGATGACGGCACAAGGTTCAGTGCTTACCAACAAATATGCGGAAGGCTATCCTGCAAAACGTTATTACGGCGGTTGTGAAAATGTTGATGTTGCTGAAGAGTTAGCGATAGCACGCATCAAAAAATTATTTAATGCCGATTATGCGAATGTGCAACCGCACTCGGGCAGCCAAGCCAATGGTGCTGTGTATATGGCGCTAGTCAATCCTGGTGATACGATTCTAGGGATGAGTTTGGCAGATGGTGGGCACTTGACACATGGTGCTAAGGTTAATATGTCTGGCATTTTATACAATGCAGTGCAGTATGGGTTGAATACAGAAACTGGTGAAATCGATTATGACCAAGTTGAAAAATTGGCACATGAGCATAAACCAAAATTAATCATGACCGGGTTTTCTGCGTATTCCCGCCGCGTGGACTGGCAGCGTTTTCGTGAGATTGCCGATGCTGTGGGCGCTTACATGGTGGCGGATATTGCCCATGTGGCTGGCTTGATTGCTGCTGGCTTATATCCTAGTCCGGTACAAATCGCTGATGTGACGACGTCAACGACACATAAAACTTTGCGTGGTCCGCGTGGAGGTATTATTTTAGCGAAAGCAAACCCAGATTTAGAAAAGAAGCTCAATTCGCGTATTTTTCCTGGCACACAGGGTGGACCGCTAATGCATATTATTGCAGCTAAAGCGGTAGCCTTCAAAGAAGCCTTAGAGCCTGAGTTTAAAGCCTATCAACAACAGGTGCTTGATAATGCGCGTGCGATGGCGGGTGTGATTATGCAGCGTGGCTTTAAAGTAGTGTCTGATGGCACAGATAACCATTTATTTTTAATTGATTTGATCGATAAAGATATCACGGGTAAGGATGCCGATGCAGCTCTTGGAGCTGCGAATATCACAGTGAATAAAAATGCTGTACCAAATGACCCGCGCTCGCCTTTTGTCACTAGCGGGCTGCGTCTCGGCACCCCTGCCATTACGACACGCGGTTTTAAAGAAGAAGAATCAAAACAGTTGGCTGATTGGATTTGTGATATCTTGGATGATATTAAAAATTTAGCTACGATAGAACGTGTTAAGCAAGAAGTGTTAGCGGTTTGTGAGCGTCTGCCCGTTTATCAGCGTTGATATAATAAGGGAGTTAGTAGTATGTGGTGCCCATTTTGTAATGCAGAAGATACCAAGGTTATTGATTCACGCTTGGTAGGAGAAGGCAGTCAGGTACGTCGTCGGCGTGAATGCTTACATTGTAGTGAGCGCTTTACAACGTATGAAACGGCAGAGTTGGTGATGCCTGGTATTATTAAAAGTGACAATGTGCGCGAGCCTTTTAACGAGGAAAAATTACGTGCTGGTATGCTGCGTTCTTTGGAAAAACGCCCCGTTAGTGTTGAGCAAGTTGAAACAGCGATTAATAATATCAAACGTCGTTTGCGTGCAAGTGGTGAGCGCGAAGTTGATTCTCAAGCTTTAGGGGAAGAAGTAATGAAAGAATTGCGTGCATTGGATGAAGTTGCATTTGTGCGGTTTGCATCAGTTTATCGTAGTTTTCAGGATGTGAATGCCTTCCGCGAAGAAATCACCCGCCTTGAGAAAGAAAATACTGAATAATACTATGACAGCCAAAATTAAACCCTCTACTCGCCGTAAGGCACGTCGCTTGGTTGTGCAAGCCTTATATCAGCAACATTACACAGCGGATAGCGTGGAAACTGTTGCGGCCCAGCATCTTGCTGAGTGTAATCCGGCTAGCGTTGATACGGGTTATTTTAAAGATTTGTTTTGTGGCGTGGTACGCCATCAACCCCAATTAGATGAATTAATGCAAGCTTATCTTGATCGTAGCTTGGATGAAGTTGATCCGATTGAGCGAGCAATTTTGCGTATGAGCTTGTATGAGTTGCAAGAACGTTTCGATGTTCCTTATAAAGTCGTGATCAACGAAGCGATTGAATTGGCGAAAATTTTTGGTGCTGAAGATGGCTATAAGTATATCAATGGTGTGCTAGATAAAGCCGTTGTCAAATTAAGGCCGTTGGAGCTAGGCTCGTCATAATGTCATTACTAGAATTTGACATCATTAAACATTATTTTTCGCAATTAACGCCAACTGACAATGCTGTTTGTGTCGGTGTTGGTGATGATGCAGCGGTATTGAATATCCCAGCTGATCAGCAATTATTATTATCCATAGACACCCTTGTATCTGGTGTCCACTTTCCTAATCAAACACCATCGAATGCAATTGGACATAAGGCGTTAGCCGTAAGTCTCAGTGATATTGCTGCGATGGGAGGCGAGCCACGTTGGTTGAGTCTGGCTTTGACGCTACCACAAGCGAACACGCAATGGCTGCAAGGGTTCTCTACAGGACTGTTGCAGCTCGCGCAACAACATCAGCTTGCTTTAGTCGGTGGTGATACGACACAGGGGCCGCTGAGTATCAGTACACAAGTACATGGGTTGGTGCCACATGGCCAAGCTGTGTTGCGTAGTGGTGCGAAAGTAGGTGATTTAGTGTGTGTGACGGGTACCTTGGGTGACGCAGGGATGGCTTTGCAAGCGCTTAATTTGGCTGTCGCTGGCATAAAGCCACCTGGTTTGGCAATGCCCTCGGCACTAGCTGAATCCTTATTAAATCGTTTGGTTCCGGCATTATATTTTCCGCAACCGCGTGTCGCAGAAGGAATGGCGTTGCGTGGCCATGTGCGAGCGATGATCGACATTTCAGATGGTTTAGCTGCTGACCTTGGGCATATCCTCACTGCGAGTGATTGTGGAGCGACGATTTATGTCGATCAGCTCCCGATTTCTGATACGATGACGCAAGGCTTACAAAGCTTGTACCCTCAACATTGGCAGCAACAGGCATGGCAATTAGCGCTTAATGCGGGTGACGATTATGAATTATGTTTTACCATCGCACCTGAGAACAAGCGAGAAATCGATAGCTTATTGGCACAGTTTGAGTGTGGCTATCATGTTATCGGTGCAATTGAAGCAACACCGGGCTTACGCGTGCAAACCAATGCAGGCGATAGTGTGAAATTAGAAAAAAATGGTTATCAACATTTTGTATAAGGATCGTAACTATGGAAATTAATACATCACCACGCAGTGTGTGGACTAACCCAATTCATTTTCTTGCGTTTGGCTTTGGTAGTGGCACTTTACCTAAAGCACCAGGGACATGGGGCACAGTAATCGGTGTTGTCTTTTATTTGGCAATGCAATGGTTGAGTTTGCCCGCCTATTTGTTAACCTTAGCCGTGTTGATTATCGTGGGAATTTGGTTATGCCATGTGACGGCACGTGATCTCGGTGTTCATGATCATCCGGGTATTGTCTGGGATGAAATTGTCGGTTATCTCGTTACCATGATTGCTGTGCCCAGCAGTTGGTTTTGGATCGTGGTGGGTTTTATTTTGTTTCGCGTGTTTGATATTTGGAAGCCTTTTCCCATTCGTTTAATCGATAAAAAAGTCAAAGGTGGGCTTGGTATCGTTGTCGATGATCTGTTGGCAGGCGTTTATGCCTTGATTGCGTTACATGTTTTGGGTTATTTGATTGTTGTGGTGTAGTTGTTTGCTTACCCATCTAACTTCTTCTTCAATAATTCATTGACTTGTTGTGGATTGGCTTTACCCTTAGTAGCTTGCATGGTTTGACCGACGAAAAAGCCAAAGAGTTTGTCCTTACCAGAACGATACTGTTCGAGTTGTTGCGGATTGCTCGCAATCACTTCATCGATAATTTTTTCAATGGCACCCGTATCGGTGATTTGTTTCAAGCCTTGTTTTTCGATGATGCTATCGGTATCGCCGCCTTCTTGCCACAGGGTCTCGAAGATAATTTTGGCAATCTTACCTGAGATAGTGTTGTCAACAATGCGTTTGATTAAGCCGGCAAGTTGTGAAGCTTTGACAGGTGACTCGCTAATATCGAGCAAGTCTTTATTTAATGCTGCCGATAAATCTCCCATCACCCAGTTAGCGACAAGTTTAGCGGCTTTATTGCCACTACCGACTGTGTTGACGACTGCTTCGAAATAGTCAGCCATATCAAGGCTTGAGACTAACACGCTCGCATCATAAGCATTTAATGCGTATTGCTGTTGGAAACGCTGGCGCTTTTCATGCGGTAGTTCCGGCAATTCTTTGCGAACTTCTTCGATATATTCACTGCTGATTTCAAGTGGTAATAAATCAGGGTCAGGAAAATAGCGATAGTCGTTTGCTTCTTCTTTACTACGCATAGTACGTGTTTGGTTTTTGTTGGCATCATATAAGCGAGTTTCTTGCATTACCTTGCCGCCACTTTCTAAGAGGTCGATTTGGCGATCGACTTCGTAATTGATAGCTCGTTCGACAAAGCGAAACGAATTGACATTTTTAGTTTCGGTACGTGTGCCAAATTCTTTTTGACCTTTAGGGCGTATTGAAACATTGGCGTCGCAACGGAAAGAGCCTTCTTGCATATTGCCATCGCAAATGCCGAGATAACGCACTAATGAATGTAGAGCTTTTAGATAAGCAACCGCTTCTTTGGCAGAACGCATATCGGGTTCTGAGACGATCTCTAATAAAGGTGTGCCAGCCCGATTGAGGTCGATTCCGGTCATGCCATGAAAATCTTCATGTAAAGATTTACCGGCGTCCTCTTCCAAGTGCGCGCGGGTGATACCTATCACTTTGCTGGTATTTTCATCGAGTTGTATTTCTAATTGACCGCCTTCGACGATAGGTAATTCATATTGACTAATTTGGTAACCTTTAGGCAAGTCGGGGTAAAAGTAATTCTTACGTGCGAAGACGGAACGCTGTGAGACTTTAGCACCAACACTGAGCCCAAATTTTGTTGCCATGCGCACGACGTCCTTATTGAGTACGGGTAACACACCTGGCAAGCCTAAGTCAATCATGCACGCTTGCGTATTAGGTTCGGCACCGTAAGCAGTGGCTGCACCTGAAAAAATTTTTGATTGTGTGGCTAGTTGCGCGTGTACTTCTAAACCGATAACGACTTCCCATTCCATTTTAATAGCCCTCCGCAAGCTTATGGTGCCAGTCAGTGGCTTGTTGATATTGATGGGCGACATTGAGTAATTGTGCTTCTGTAAAGTAATTTCCAATTAACTGCGCGCCAATCGGTAAACCTTTGTTAAAACCTGCCGGCATTGAAAGCGCGGGTAAACCGGCAAGGTTGACCGCTATTGTATAGATATCTGCAAGGTATAGACTGACGGGGTCTTGTAATTTTTCACCAATTTTGAAAGCGGTGGTTGGGTATGTGGGGCCTAAAATAACATCAACTTCCTTAAATGCATTATTAAAATCGTCGCAGATCAAGCGTCGAATTTTTTGTGCTTTAAGGTAATAAGCATCGTAGTAACCTGCTGAGAGCGCGTATGTGCCCACCATGATACGACGTTTGACTTCAGCACCAAAACCTTCGCCGCGGCTGCGTTTATACATGTCTTCGAGATTTTTTGGATCTTCGCAGCGCATGCCATAACGCGCACCATCATAACGTGATAAATTAGATGATGCTTCTGCTGGCGCAATAACGTAATAGGTTGGCACATGGCTCGCGGTCGTGGGTAACGCAATTTCAAGCAACTTTGCGCCGAGTTTTTCTAAATTTTTGGCACATTGATCAATGACATTGGCAACGTTTGCATCTAAACCTGTGGCGAAATATTCTTTGGGTAAGCCAATGCGTAAGCCATCGAGTTTGGCCTCGAGTGTGGCTGGGTAATCAGGGACTTCGCGTTCGATACTGGTCGAATCCTTGGGATCGAAGCCGGCCATTGTTTGCAAGAGTAATGCAATATCATGCGCACTGCGCCCCATTGGACCGCCTTGATCGAGGCTGGATGCATACGCAATCATGCCATAACGTGAGACGCGACCATACGTAGGTTTAATGCCGGTAAGATTACACAAGGCTGAAGGTTGACGAATTGAACCACCGGTATCGGTGCCTGTTGCCAGCGGTGTTAGGCCAGCGGCAACTGCGGCAGCAGAACCACCTGATGAACCCCCGGTGACACAGGTTTGATCCCAGGGATTTTTTACCGCACCGTAATAACTATTCTCATTGGTTGAACCCATCGCGAATTCATCCATATTGGTTTTACCCAACATGACAAGCCCAGCTTGCTGGCAACGCTCAACCACGGTCGCATCATATGGGGCTACAAAATTGCTTAAAATTTTCGATGCGCAAGTCGTTTTGATGCCCTTAGTGCAGAAAATATCTTTCTGCGCCATGGGAATGCCGGTTAATGGCCCAGCCTTGCCTTGTTGACGCATCTCATCTGCGGCTTTGGCATCCGCTAAGGCCCGCTCTTCACAGACGGTGATGAATGAATTGAGATCGTTATCGTGTTGTTGAATACGTTTGAGAAAATGTTGGGTTAATTCAACACTGGAAATTTTTTTACTGCCTAAGTCAGTTGCTAATTCTGCTACGGATTTGGTATGCATAATAACTATCCTACGTCTTACTTCTAATTGGGAGGCTATGCGTCTTGCTCTTCGATTACTTTGGGTACTAGGTACAAGCCAGCTTCAGCAGCCGGTGCAATAGCCATCGCCAGATCACGTTGATTGGGTTCAGTGACATTGTCTTCACGCAGGCGTTGTGTGGCATTTAATGGGTGTGCCATGGGCACAATTTGGTCAGTATTTTGTGTTTGCATTTGTTCGACCAGCTCCAATATGCTGGATAGATCTTGCGCATATTTTGGGATGTCAGTTGTTTCTATTTCAAGGCGCGCTAAATGCGCGATATTTAATACGTCGGATTCACTGATTGACATGGATGAGTCCCCATAATGTCGTTATCTACTAAAAGGAAGCCGGCCATTATAGAGAAATTCGCAATTCAAGGCGAGTAAAGACAAATTCTCCTTGGTGTCACGGACGTTCTGAATTAGAATTTGCACTCAATTATTAACACATTGTCAGCAGACTCTAGTTTTGTGCAATATTTAGTCGGTCATGGGTGTGCCGATTAGAGGATGGAAGTAACCTATGTTCAAGAAATTACGCGGAATTTTTTCAAACGATTTGTCGATAGACTTAGGCACTGCAAACACATTGATCTATGTGCGGGAGAAGGGCATTGTCTTGGACGAGCCTTCAGTGGTTGCAATACGCCAAGACGGCGGCCCGAATCAGCGCCGAGTGGCTGCTGTTGGTCTCGAGGCGAAGCGTATGTTAGGGCGCACGCCTGGCAACATTACGGCCACGCGCCCGCTCAAAGATGGGGTGATTGCCGATTTTTATGTGACTGAAAAAATGCTCCAGCATTTCATCCACAAAGTTCACGAAAATAAATTTTTACGCCCAAGCCCGCGCGTATTAGTGTGCGTGCCCTGTGGTTCGACTCAGGTTGAGCGTCGCGCCATTAAAGAATCGGCAATTGGTGCTGGGGCTCGTGAAGTGTATTTGATCGAAGAACCGATGGCGGCAGCGATGGGTTCTGGTATGCCGGTTGAAGAAGCCAGCGGTTCGATGGTGGTTGATATCGGTGGAGGTACGACTGAAGTTGCCATTATTTCATTGAGCGGTATCGTTTATTCTGCTTCTGTGCGTATCGGTGGCGATCGTTTTGATGAAGCGATCATCAGTTACGTACGTCGTAACTACGGCAGCTTGATTGGTGAAACGACTGCTGAACGTATCAAACATGAAATTGGTACTGCCTTTCCTGGCAGTGGAGTCAGTGAATTAGAAGTGCGTGGTCGTAATCTTGCGGAAGGTGTACCTCGTAGTTTTACTTTAGATAGCAATGAAATCCTTGAAGCGTTGCAAGAACCATTGGCAGGCATTGTCGGTGCCGTGCGTGCTGCACTCGAGCAAGCGCCACCAGAGTTGGCCGCTGATATCGCTGAGCGTGGTATGGTTTTAACCGGTGGTGGCGCTTTATTAAAAGACCTCGACCGATTACTCATGGAAGAAACAGGCTTACCTGTTATCATTGCAGAAGATCCGTTGACTTGTGTAGCGCGCGGCGGTGGACGTGCCTTAGAGCTGATGGATTCTATCGGTGGTGAATTCCTCTCACGTGATTAACACACCGCACTGGCGTAGCGGGTGATGCGGAGGACAAACAATTAAACGTTTATTTACACGGGGCCCATTATTGGGCTTTCGTTTATTTTTACTGATTATTTTATCAATTGCCTTAATGAGTGTGGATCATAAGGACAATTACTTCCACTCTGTACGATCTGCTTTATCTTTTGTTGTCGCTCCTATTCAGTATGTTGTTGATTGGCCCGTTCAAGCGGCTGATTGGGTCAAGTCAAGTTTTTCCAGTCATCGTGCTTTAGTAAAAGAAAACCAGCATTTAAAAGCACAATCGTTTCTACTTAATGTTCAGTTACAACGTTTATTGTCGCTAGAACGTGAAAATTCACAACTACGTGCATTGTTAAAATCGTCTACGCGTGCTGGTGGTAAGGTACTTGCTGCGCAGTTGCTAGCGGTTGATTCTGATCCCTTTATCCACGAAGTAGTATTAGACAAAGGTGTTAAAGCAGGTATTTATGTAGGGCAGCCGGTGATTGACGCCAGTGGTGTGATGGGACAAGTGATTCAAGTTGGCCCAGTGACAAGTCGAGTTTTATTAATAGATGATTCGCGTAGTGCAGTGCCGGTGCAAGTAAATCGCAATGGCGTGCGTGCCATTGTGACAGGGCGCGGCGTTTTGGGTGGTTTGACGATGATACACGTCCCGGAAACCACAGATGTTAAAGCCGGTGATGTACTAGTGACTTCAGGTCTAGGGCAGCATTTTCCGATTGGTTATCCGGTCGGGGTTGTGCGTTATGTTGCACATGATCCCGGACAAGCATTTGCGACCATTCAGGTAGCGCCGAGCGCACATTTAAATCGTAGCCGTCAAGTATTGTTAGTATGGCCGAATAAGCAGCCATCCGGATTGGCTTGGCAACAGCCAGCGGCTGAGAAACAAGAAGCGGCCGTGATTGATGGTGCAGCGAGCACTGAAACACAAACAACAACAACGACAACAAGATGATGTAAGCAATACTAATATGGTACGTACATACACTTTAATTATCCTCAGTTTAATCTTAGCGTTGATGCTAAGCATTTTACCTCTGCCGGCATGGGCGGTGTGGTTCAGGCCCGAATGGGTCGTTTTGGCAGTGATTTATTGGGTAATGGCATTGCCGGATCGTGTGAGTGTCGGTTCGGCGTGGTTAGCGGGATTGTTCTTGGATGCGGTTAATGGCACGGTTTTAGGCGAACATGCCTTAGCAATGACAATTGTGGCGTATTTGGTTTTGAAGTTTCATCGGCAAATTCGTGTCTTTCCTTTATGGCAACAAGCCTTAACAGTTGCTGTATTAATGATATTGTATTCTGTGACTATTCTATGGATCCAAGGTTTCGTTGGTGAACCAATTCCTACTTTGCTATATTGGTCACCAGTATTGACTAGTGCTATCTTATGGCCGTGGGTATTTATCATTTTGCGTAATTATCGCCGCCGTTACAAAGTTCAATAGTGTGAATAGTCTGATAAAGAAAATAGTTCGAAGAAGCTTACAAATCGCTGCAGTTTTGCTGATTCTCTTTGCGATTTTTATTACGGTATTACGTGGCTTAACCCCGTTACTTAGCCATCACAAAGATGTGTTCGAGCGCTGGATAGCTTCAGTTTTTGAATTACCCGTTAGTATTGGGCAGGTCGAAGCATCTTGGCATGCAACTAGTCCACAATTCAATTTTCAAAATGTTGTCATTTACTCTAGTGATCATAAGCATGTCATTGCACGTGTGCATCAAGTTCAGGTGGGATTGAAGATCATAAAGACGCTGCTTGAGCGTCGCCTTGAGCCCGGTATAGTTATGATGGTTGGTGCCAAAGTTGATGTGTGGGAACACAAAAATGGTCAAGTGACAATGATCAGTGAGGATACTGACGAGCAGTCATCAGGCCAAGCTAAGCAAATGCAAAAAACTCCTTTGGCGTTAAAATCAGTAGCGCAATGGTTGTTAAGCCAAAAAGAAATTGGCTTAAGCCAGTTGTCGCTAAAGCTGCATACAAAGCGCGGTAAGGTAATAAAATTACGCCGCGTGAAACTTATTTTACGTAATGAAGGCTCGCATCATCGCTTAGTAGGTAGAGCACACTTGCAACAAGCTGTGGCGACGCGTATCAAGTTTATTGTTGAAGCACATGGGCAGATTAATTCGCATCATCCTATGTATGTGAATGCCTATGTCGATGCACAAGACGTGTTATTGGCACAGTGGTTACGTCAAGGTTATTTCAACGGTTATCATATAACTCAAGGTTTGGGAAATATACACTTGTGGGCAAGCTGGCGTTCTAATGAACCACTCGATCTACAAAGTCAATTGCAATTAAACAATATCAATATCCAGGACAAAGACAATAAACATAGTTTGCTAATTGAGGACTTAGCTGGCAACTTTGCTTTTACCATGCAGCACAATTTAATGTGGCGGTTTGCTGCCGATAAAGTCACTTTGGCTTTGTCACAAAAGCAAATTCCAATGCTGCAATTTGCGATTGCAGGCACAAGTGATCAGCATGCTGAGATTAATGTTAAGCAAATTCAAATTGGTTATTTGCCATTAAGCTTATTTGATTATGTGGCTAAACAACATGTCATATTACCACCGCAATGGCAGCAAGCTTATCAGCATTTACGCCCACAAGGTGAGTTATATAATGTTGATTTGATGCGTAATAAGACTAAAGATCTGAATAAACGCAAATGGAATCTACAGACACAATTCCGGAATTTGGCATGGCGAGCATGGCAACATCTTCCTGCTGTTAAAGCTTTAGATGGTTCAATTGTATTACATGATGATAGTGGGAGATTAAAAGTTGATAGCCATAATAGCGATATTGATTTGCCAAATTATTTAGGTAAACCCTTGCACCTACAGCGCTTAATGGGACTGATTAATTGGCGCGAGCGTAAGGATGGCCTGCGCATCACTGGCACCCAATTATTGGTTAGCGATAACAAACTGGCGGTAGCCGGTGATGCGCAGTTTTGGATACCGCGCGCTAAGAGTGGTATGCAAGCGAATATGCTGTTGGGTTATACCGCCCAAGACTTGAGTCAATTAAAATATTATTACCCTCATAAACTCATGCCACCTGAGTTGGTAAGCTGGCTCAATTCCGCGCTACCAAGTGGGGCTGGCCTTACTGGTACCTTAGTACTGCGCGGTAATTTGAAGCACTTTCCTTTCAAGCAAAAGCAAGGAGTATTCATTAGTGTTAATAACCTAAATGATATCAGTTTTAGGCTAGATAAGGACTGGCCGTTGATGAAACATTTATTTGGTGTTTTGCGCTTTGATGGTGATGCAGTGCATGCAAATATTATTTCTGGACAGGTTTATTCAAGTCATATACGAAAGATTAGTGCCACGATTCCTCAACTAGGAACGCGAGTAAAACAACGACTTAATGCGTCGGGCACATTAGATGGTGATTTGACTGATGCGTTAGAGTTTGTACATCAAAGCCCGATTAAGCAGAGTATTGGCGATTATTTCACGAATTTGACGATGTCGGGCCCGGCACAGCTTACATTTCACCTGTCACTACCGGTTGCTTATCAAGGGCGCCGTAGCGTTAAAGGCAATGTGATTTTGCAAGGGAACCACTTTGCACTGTCACCCTGGCACTTGAACTTTAATGATTTAAAGGGCGAAGTTCAATTCAATAATAATAATGTTCAAGCTAAACAATTGTCAGGGCGTTTGAATGATGAACCCGTAAAACTCATGATGAAAACACTGCCGCAAAAAAAACAAGCACCAATTACGCGCATTCAGCTTAATAGTACGCTGAAAATGGCACAACTAAAAAAATACACAGGATTGAATTTGCTTGCCAAGGTTACAGGCAAGACACAATATCAAGCGACGTTAGATCTGAAAAATAAAAATAACCAAATGCATGGCATCCTCAATGTGTCTTCGAATCTACAAGGCGTTGATGTGGATTTACCCCCACCCTTGGCGAAGACAACTGAGCAAACTGTTCCCTTTGGTTTCAAATTTCATTTTGGAAGCGGCTTAAACAAAACAATTTTTATAACTTATGGTAACAAAGCCAGTGCGGCATTACGTATACACGACTCAAAGAATGGAAACAGTAGCTTACAGGCAGGTGAGTTACATATTGGTAGCGCGAAAGCTAGCGTTCCAGATCAACCGGGCTTGTTCGTCAAAGCGAATTTGGCAAGCTTTGATTGGCAAACGTGGCAACCTTTGTTGGTATTGCAACCGTTGAGTAAAAAACAAGGGATAGGTGAGAGCCGCTCATTAGCTTTGGCAAAAATTGTGCGTAAACTTGAGCTGGTTACGCCCAAGCTGCACTTATTTCATTCTACATTTACAAATGCTGATGTCAGTTTGACTAGTACTGAGAACGCATTGCAAGCACATGTGAAAAGCACACAAGTGCTTGGTGATATTACTGTCGGCAGAGACGTGGCAACACAGGGGATAACTGCACGCTTACAAAAATTGCATGTCTCGCTTCCAACCAATAAACCAGGTGAAAAAGTTTTAGTTTTACCGCCTGCTGCGAAAATTCCACCGTTAGATATTGTTATTGATGACACTGTCATTGGTCACAATGCTTATGGAAAATTAACCTTGCAAACTTTACCGAGCTCTGATGGCCTGCAAATTAAAAATTTGCAGTTAGAATCTCCACTCTTTTATCTGACTGCGAAAGGCGATTGGAGGGGACAAGCTGATAAGCAGAGCACCTCAATTGCAGGTACTTTCTTGTCAAAAGACGTAGGTGCATTGTTGGAAAGCTGGGATATTACCGATGATATTCAAAGCAAATCATCACGAATAGTGTTTGCATTCAATTGGCAAGCAGCGCCATTTGCATTAACACTCGATAAACTCAATGGGACGACAACCTTGCAGCTAAAGCGCGGACGCCTTGTCGATGTTAGTGATGATACGGCAGCAAAACTTGATCTTGGTAAGATAGTCAATATTTTTAGTCTGCAGACTTTATCACGGCGCTTGTCACTCGACTTCAGTGATTTAACCAAGAAAGGATTTAGTTTTAATAACTTGAGTGGCTCGTTTAATATTTTTGCAGGTGATGCGAATACGCAAGATTTAAAAATTGATGCGCCGGTCGCAAAAGTAAAGATCACGGGACGTATTGGTTTGGCGAAGAGTGACATGGATTTGTTAATGCATGTCACTCCAGATGTGACATCAAGTTTACCTGTGATTGCAACAGTCGCAGGTAGTGCGGTGCTGGGCCCCTTCGGTGTGCTTATAGGTGCGTCAACTTGGGTGGCAAACAAGATAATTGTTAGCCCTGAATTAGCAAAAGTGACAACTTATTCATATAAAGTACAAGGGCCATGGGCAGCACCTAAAATCACTGAATTAGGTAATATATCGAAAGCAAAAAAACAACAAGATACGCATGCAAAAAGTTCGATCTTACAAGCGGAAGCTCCAGCAAGAAACCACGCTCTTGATTCTGCCATGCCATATACCCCTCGTGGCTGAAGATGCGAGGGTATAAGCTATGGTTTAAGTTTAAAGCTAACTAGGTTAGACTTGCTAGGTGTTCTAACCATTCAGAAATTTTAACGATAAGGCATAAGTATGGAAAAGGTACTCGAAGTCGCTAAAAATACCCTATTAACACCAGCGGGCCTCAGTGAAAACGAATTGCAAAAAATATTAGGCACAGTGTTAGGACACAGTGTCGATAATGCTGATCTGTACTTTCAAACGACATACCATGAGTCATGGAGTTTGGAAGACGGGGTTGTTAAAGAAGGTAGTTACAACATCGATCGTGGCGTGGGAGTACGTGCGCTCAGTGGGGAAAAGACTGGTTTTGCCTATTCAGATGATATTTTGTTGCCGGCGATAGAAAGTGCGGCGGGAGCGGCGCGCAGCATTGCTAAGCGCGGAGGGCAAGGCCGTGTGCAAGCTTGGGGTGGTGTTAATGCACATCATCTTTATTCTCATATGAGTCCTCTCGAATCTTTAAACAAAGAAGATAAGATTGCGTTATTACAGCGTGTCGATGCAGAAGCACGTCGCCAAGATCCGCGTGTTAGCCAAGTGTTTGTGAGTTTATCGGGTTTGTATGATGTGGTTTTAATTGTCAATAGTGAAGGCCGTTTAGCTGCAGACGTACGTCCATTAGTCCGTCTTAATGTCAGTGTGATTGCAGAGCAAGGTGGTCGCCGTGAATCGGCAATGAGTGGCGGTGGCGGCCGCTGTGGTTATGATTTCTTTTTTGAAGGTGATCGCGCCCTGCATTATGCTCGCGAAGCAGTACGGCAAGCGGTGATTAATCTAGAAGCGATAGATGCTCCGGCAGGTCCTATGCCGGTTGTCCTTGGCCCCGGCTGGCCCGCAGTATTATTGCATGAAGCGATTGGACATGGGTTAGAAGGTGACTTTAACCGTAAAGGTAGTTCTGCGTTTACTGGCCGAGTTGGTGAGCGTGTCGCAACACCTTGTTGTACCATTGTTGATGATGGCACTTTGGCTGGCCGACGTGGGTCACTCAATATCGATGATGAGGGTACCCCGACGCAATGCACTGTCTTGATCGAAAATGGTATCTTAAAAAATTATATGCAAGATAGTCTAAACGCGCGCTTGATGGGAATGGAATCTACGGGGAATGCGCGGCGTGAGTCTTATGCGCATGTGCCTATGCCTCGTATGACGAATACTTATATGCTCGCTGGGACTCATGAGCCTGAAGAAATTATTAAATCGGTAGAGAAAGGGTTATATGCAGTTAATTTCGGTGGAGGACAAGTTGATATTACCTCTGGGAAATTTGTCTTTTCTGCGTCTGAAGCCTATTTGATCGAAAAAGGTAAGGTGACACGTCCAGTCAAAGGAGCGACCCTGATTGGTAATGGGCCCGATGTTTTGACTCGCGTGTCGATGGTTGGTAATGATTTAGCGTTAGATTCTGGTGTCGGTGTTTGTGGTAAAGAAGGACAGTCTGTCCCAGTCGGGGTTGGTCAACCAACGCTTAAAGTGGATAGTATCACCGTCGGCGGAACGAACGCGGGTTCTTAATGGTATGTCGATTACTTGGTTGCGCTGTCACATGCAACAATCAGAGCTTTTGCAAACTTCCTAATAAATAACCTAATGGGTACCAAATAGGCGGTCACCCGCATCGCCAAGCCCAGGCAATATATAGCTTTTTGCGTCAAGACCACGGTCTAAATGAGCTGCGTAGACGTGCACATCGGGATGCGTGTTGCATAATTTAGTGACACCTTCAGGTGACGCGACCAAACAAACAAAAATAATATCTTTGACCCCTGCTTGTTTGAGCTTATCAACGGTTGCAATCGCAGAGCCACCTGTGGCTAACATGGGATCACAAATATAAAAAGTGCGTTGCATGCTATCGGTTGGGATCTTAAAGTAATACCATACTGGTTCTAACGTATCTTCATCGCGATATAAACCGACGTGTCCGACTTTTGCCATTGGTAATAATGACAAAAACCCATCGACCATACCGATACCTGCACGTAAGATGGGTACGATGACTGGGTGCTTGTCGCGTAGTGTTGGTGCATCAAAATCTTCAAGCGGTGTGCTGATATGTTCGCTGGTCAACGGCAAGTCGTTCGTCACTTCATACACCATCAGCATGGTTATTTCTTTGACTAATTCACGAAATTGTTTATTGTCTGTATTTTTATTGCGCAGAATGGAAAGTTTATGTTTGAGTAGGGGGTGATTGATTTCGCTGAAATTCTCAACATCTGGGTGTTGTTGTAATGACATTGCCGTTCTTCTCCATGTTGGGCATTCTAATGCATGCAGTTAATGTACCATATTTTGATACGGCATAGTAAGATACGGCACTGCAGTGCGAGTTGGCAATGAGCTTAAGCTGTATCAGCTTAGTGATATCAACATAAAGAGGAACACTATGACCGCTATTCAAATCAACCAAACCAGTGATGCGAGCGAATTAGAACGTGTAGTGCGAGAAATAATTGCGCTGGCTAAGAAACAGGGCGCCAGTGCGGCGGAAGTTGCGATGAGTTCTGCCGCTGGTTTTACGGTCAATGTGCGTAAAGGGGAAGTCGATACGGTTGAATACAATCGTGATAAAGGACTTGGGTTGACGGTTTATTTTGGCCAACGTAAAGGTTCAGCGAGTAGCACGGATACGAGTCCTGAATCGTTAGTGACAACCGTGCAAGCAGCCTGTGATATTGCTCGTTATACGGGTGAAGATGCATGCGCCGGCTTAGCTGATGCCGAGCTTATGGCCAGTGATATACCAGATTTAGCGTTGTGTTATCCCTGGAATTTAACCCCTGAACAAGCCATCGACATTGCCCGTGAATGTGAAGCGCTTGCCTGTAAGGAAGATCCCCGTATTACTAACTCGGAAGGAGCATCGGTTGCGAGTTATCAGTCAATACGCGCATATGCCAATAGCCATGGTTTTGATGCGGTTTATCCGAGCACGCGCCACAGTGTGAGTTGTTGCGTGATTGCCGAACAAGCTGGCAAGATGCAGCGTGATTATAGTTACACAGTAGCACGCGATGCGAGTGATTTACGCGCGATTAAATCCGTGGCCCAAGAAGCGGCTGAGCGTACGGTTAAGCGCTTAGGTGGTAAAAAGATTTCAACGCGCAAGGCACCAATATTATTTGCAGCAGATTTAGCGAGTGGTTTACTCGGTAGTTTTTGTGCGGCAATCCGTGGGACTAGCCAATACCGTAAGTCTAGTTTTTTATTGGATCATCTCGATAAACAAGTGTTTGCTAAGCATATTCGTGTACATGAACAGCCACACCTCAAAAAAGCCCTTGGCAGTGCACCCTTTGATGGCGATGGCGTCGCGACGTGTGCTAAAGATTTTGTTAAAGAGGGCTATTTAAAAAATTATATTTTGGACGCTTATACTGGACGTAAGCTGGGTATGCCAACGACGGGTAATGCCGGTGGTGTACACAATTTATTTATCGAACCGCACGTGATTAAATTCAACGAGTTGTTAAAGCAGATGGGTACTGGTTTGCTCGTCACAGAAGTCATGGGGCATGGTATCAATATTGTCACTGGCGATTACTCGCGGGGTGCGGCGGGTTTTTGGGTCGAAAATGGCGAAATCCAATACCCAGTGCAGGAAGTTACGATTGCTGGCAATTTACGCGATATGTTCTTGAACTTAGTGGCTGTGGCTGATGATGTCGATCGACGCGGTAGTATTTGTTCTGGCTCGATGCTAATCGAGGAAATGATGATTGCGGGAGATTAGATGTAGTCGCTCAGACTTAAACTGGCAGACACTTCCTGAGAACTGAGAACTGGGATTGCTCCCACGTCATGACGTGGGGGGTTGTGCGGCGTGACGTGAAAGTTGTGCGGTATGACGTGGGAGCAATCCGAGTACCGCATGACGTAGGCCGCATAGGGTGACGTGCGGTTCGCACAGATTGGCGTTATCAAGTAAAATCCTCCTTCCTAACAACAATAATAAAAATAGGAAACCTCACCATGGAACAATCATCTTACGTTTACATCTTAGCAAGTCGTCCTAATGGCACGCTCTATGTTGGAGTAACCAGCGATATTGCACAACAAGTTTGGCAACATAAAAGTAAACTTGTACCAGGCTCTTTCACAGCAAAACATGCGATTAATGACTTGGTTTATTATGAAGAACACGGTGATATCATGACGGCGATAGAATGTGAAAAACAATTAAAAAGTTGGCGGCGTGAATGGAAGATACAACTGATTGAAAAAGAGAATCCAAAGTGGGTCGACCTGTTTGAAGAGATATGTTGCGATTAGCGCAGAATAATCTAATGCCTAGGGTTCTCCTTGGTACTCTGGACTGAAATATTTTCCACTTCGCTAATAACGTAGCGTGAATGTTGGCTCATCTGTTAGGCCTTAAATTGTTCTGGTAAGTATAGGGTTTATTATAGACCAAAAAATCATTGCTTAGATAAGCTACATTGCGATTCCCATTCTGAATTAACGTGGTGGCAGTCCATGTGACTCTCAGAAAAAAAGAATCGCAAGTAGCAATTGGCGCTTTCCGGCGAATACTTCCCGAAAAGCATGGGCATATTGTACGGTCTTTTCTGCGTTTTGTAACCCCGTAATTTTACGTAAAATGCGCTTTTTTTGTGAGAGATTGGCTATTTTTGCGGTTTCAAATAGGGTTGTTGATATCAATAAATGCATGTTCTAGGTCAAATTTTTCCGCCAAGTGGCGAGCTAAAGCCTGTACCCCATAACGTTCGGTAGCATGGTGCCCAGCGGCGTAAAAATGGATGCCATGCTCGAGGGCTTCATGATTAGTGCGTTCTGAAGCTTCGCCGGTGATATAAGCCTCTGCCCCAGCTTTGGCAGCTGCTTCTATATAGCCTTGAGCACCACCAGTGCACCAAGCAATGTGCTGAATGTCTTGCTCACCGCCACGAATATGCAGTGGCTTACGGCTTAGACAAGCTTCGATATGTTGCGCGAATGCCTCACCAGTTTGCGGTGTTTTTAATTCACCCAGAAAGCCGATGCTGGGGTTAGTATTGGTATCGAAACGCCCCGTGACCTCGATACCTAATACCTTAGCAAGCTGCGCATTATTGCCATAGATGGGATGCGCATCGAGTGGTAAATGATAGGCAAGCATGCTGACATTGTTAATTAATAATGTGTATAAACGGTTGCGCTTCATATCGACGATCCGTGCTTCTTCGCCACGCCAAAAATAGCCGTGGTGGACTAAGATCACATCTGCTTTGGCTGCGATAGCCGCTTGTAAGAAAGCTAAGCTCGCAGTGACGCCGCTAACGATCTTGTTGACCACGGGTTTTCCTTGGACTTGTAAACCATTGGGGCAATAGTCTTCGAAGTTGTTCACTTCGAGTAATTCATCACAATAATGTGTTAATTCTTCTAAAGTGATCATGCAGTTTCCTCGAGATTGGCTGTTGCTTGATTAAGAATTGCAAGACTGGCCTGATTTTGCGGTGGGTGAGGAGCTTGCGAGGTTTTGGCGGATGATTGTTGTTGCACCTTAGTTTTACCGCTTAATCCAGCCTTATCAATGCCAATGCTTAGGTTGATTGTTGTTGCGCGCTTGCTGTCTTTGAATAGCAAGTTGCTCGCGTGCTGTGTGCTTACCACAATGTCGGGTTGCCGCATAATTTCTTGTTTGCCATTACGGGTGATGATTAGACGTAGTTGTAAGGTCGCGCTATCAGCAGTAATCTGCGTTACCCGGCCTTGGACTTGGTAAGTGGTTATATCTTTTTTTCTACTCGGTACTTCGCCGACGACGACTTTCCACTGCGGATAGATTTTAATGGTAGTATTAAAGCCTACATGCGTGTGTGGGCTTTGATAGTAAAGCTTAATCTGGGTAAGGATCGGGTGCAGTTTTGCCGGTGCTTGAGCCTGGTCTTTTTTCTGTGGTGTCGCTACTGCTTTAGTTGCGGGCACGCTTGATTTGCTCGGGATTTTGCTTTGTGCGTAAGCAGTCGCGCTGCAAAATAAAAATAGGCTCATTATCGTGATGATGATCCTATGCATAGATATACCCCCTCTTTAAGATGGGACTCGTTGAATTTTTGCACCTAAGAGCGCGAGTTTTTCTTCAATACGTTCGTAGCCACGATCGACGTGATAGATGCGTTCAACGTGAGTAGTGCCGCGTGCCACTAGGCCAGCAAGTACTAAGCTAGCTGAAGCACGTAAGTCGGTTGCCATTACAGGAGCACCTGTTAATTCCTCAACACCAGTGATGACGGCTGTGTTGCCTTTGAGTTTGATGTCTGCCCCCATGCGCAATAATTCTTGGATATGCATGAAACGATTTTCGAAAACAGTTTCAGTAATCGTAGAAACTCCCTCAGCAACAGTGTTGACAGCCATGAATTGTGCCTGCATATCGGTTGGAAATGCAGGATAAGGTGCGGTGCGGATATTTACAGCTTTGGGGCGCTGATCATGCATGTTTAATTCGATCCAATCATCACCGATTTCTATAGCGGCACCTGCTTCACGGAATTTGTTGAGTACGGACTCTAACAAACTGGCATCGATGCCAGTGATTTTGATATGCCCGCGGGTAATTGCCGCACCAGCGAGATAAGTGCCGGCTTCAATACGATCAGGTAACACGCTGTATTGCCCACCGTGTAAGCCTTCAACACCCTCGATAGTGAGTGTATCTGTGCCGGCACCAGAAATTTTCGCACCCAAGGTATTTAAAAAATTTGCTAAGTCGACGACTTCAGGTTCGCGTGCGGCATTCTTTATCGTGGTGATGCCATCAGCGAGTACCGCGGCCATCATGATATTTTCTGTGCCGGTAACGGTAATCGTATCTAAGACAATATGCGCCCCACGTAGACGATCCTTGCATTGCGCTTTGATATAACCATTCTCAATTTCAATCTGAGCGCCCATAGCCTGCATACCGCGAATGTGTAAATCGACGGGACGCGTGCCAATCGCACAACCACCAGGTAAAGAAACATGTGCTTCACCATGGCGCGCGAGCAGGGGGCCCAGCACAAGCACAGAAGCACGCATGGTTTTGACTAATTCATAAGGGGCATAACAGCGGATGGGACCACTGGCGTCGATTTCGATGTTCATACGTTCATCCATCAACATTCTAACCCCCATTTGTCCGAGCAATTCCATTGTCGTGGTAATATCGTGCAGGTGAGGGATATTGTGTAATTCAATGGGTTGGTCCGTCAAGAGGGTTGCAGCCAAGATGGGTAATGCGGCATTTTTCGCGCCTGAAATCTTGATTTCCCCTTTAAGTTGGGCGCCACCTTGAATAATCAATTTATCCATTCTAAGTTACCTATTTTATTGTTCTAGTGAAAGTGCGTTGTCTAAGCCACTGAGGAGGGCCATCGATTTCATCTGCGCTGGCATGTGTGTGAAGGCGATGGGTTTATGTTGATCGTGCCCATAACGTAATAGTGCGGTTAACATCGCTAGTCCTGCACTATCGCTATGTTCGACGCCAGCTAAGTCGAGTATCAGTTCACCGTTTGTGTTGAGTAACTGTTGGGTTTGTTGTAAAACGCCCGCGACATTGGCATGGTCGAGTCTGCCAACTAATTGGCAATGTCCTGGTGTTTTGCAAGCAATGGAAATAGTTGCCACTGGTGTCGTCTTCACTGGCGACCCCGGTTGTGTTTACGTAAGGTTTGCAGGGTGCCATCTAAGCCTTTACTCGCGATTTGGGCGTCGAATTGATTGCGCAAACTGCGTAACATGCTAACGCCTTCAACACTGAAGTCATAGATTTTCCAACCTGTTTTGGTGCGCACTAATGAGTAACTAACGGGAATAGATGGGGCGCCTGGACGAATAATCGTACTTTTCACTTTGACGCGCTTTTTATTCGCGTAACTACCGCGAAGGGGGTGTACTTTGACAGTTTCATTAGTGTATTCGGATAAGGCTTTAGCATAACTGCGGGTTACCATGGCAGTGAATTCTTTCACGAATTGTTGGCGTTGAGTTTTGTTTGCTTTACGCCAATTGTTACGTCCTAAGACAGAACGTGTCATACCGACTTTATCAAAGTGAGGGACGGCAACACGAGTAATAATGTTATAAGCAATTTGCGGATTTTTGCCGATAGAGGACTTCTTGGCGCGTAGCTGTGCTAACACTTGATCAGATGTTGTTTGGATGACATTCACCGGTGACGACGCTGGCTGTGCATTGGCATGCATGCTAAAGCCGACACTGAATAAGATTAACAGCGCAAGAATGATATAGCGTGCGCTTTGAAAATTTGCTGTGCGGCAAGCACTATTGAGAGTAAGGGTGGTTTCCATAATTATTCGTCCTTTTTATCATTCGTTAAGCTATACACGAGCTGACCGATGAGGTTTTCTAAAATCAGCGCTGGGTTAGTCTGTTCAATTGTACTGTTATTAGTGAGGTAAGTATCATCAAAACCAGGTGTAAGACTGATATAGTTAGCGCCCAATAAACCGGCAGTTAAAATACTTGCAGAGGTATCCGTTGGAATATCATTGATATCAGGGTTAATGGCCATCGTCACATCTGCCATATAGGTTTTGGGGTCGAGTTTGATGTTGCTGACTTCGCCAACTTTAACGCCCGCAATGGTGACTGCAGAGCGGCGCTTGAGGTTACCAATCGTTTCAAAACTCGCAGTGACGTGATAGCCTGGTTTTTTCAAATGTGGGCTTAAGCCGCTGACTTTGATTGCAAGCATAAGCAGTGCGACGACCCCAACGATAATCAATAAGCCAACAGCGATTTCTACGGTTTTTTCTTGCACGGTTACCATCCTCCTACCATCACGGCCGTTAGCACGAAGTCTAAGCCTAAGATAGCCAATGACGAATAAACTACAGTGCGTGTGGTGGCGCGACTGATGCCTTCAGCTGTGGGCACTGTATCATAACCTTGGTACAAAGCAATCCATGTGACCACAAAGCCAAATACCACGCTTTTGATCAGGCCATTCAGCACGTCGATACGAAAGTCTACCGCGCTTTGCATATTGGTCCAGAAAGCGCCGCTATCAACACCCAGCCATTGTACGCCGACAATATAACCGCCAAGGATTGCGACGGCACTGAAAATTAAGGCTAATAAAGGCATCGAAATAAAACCCGCCCAAAAACGCGGATAGACGATGCGCCATAATGGATCGACGCCAATCATTGCCATGCTGTCGAGTTGTTCGGTTGCTTTCATAAGCCCAATTTCTGCCGTTAATGACGAACCAGCACGTCCGGCGAATAATAATGCAGTCACGACCGGCCCCAATTCACGCACCACGCTGAGTGCGACCATTTGTCCAAGTTCTTGTTCTGCGCCGAATTTATTTAAGATGTTGTGGCCTTGTAGCGCCACAACCATGCCGATGAATAAACCAGAAACGACGATAATCACTAAGGATAAAACGCCAACGGCGTATATTTCTTGTACTAACAAGGGTAGCATTTGTCGTAATTTTGGCCAGCGAAATAGGGTATCGATCAAGAAGACCCCTGAGCGCCCCACTTTTTGACAATAAGTTAAGCCTGATTGGCCGAGCTGTTGTAAATACGTAAACACTGCCTTATTCCACTTCCTGTTGGTTGGTTCCCGGTTTATTTATTTCACCATGATTTATCCCAAGTAAATCATCGAGATAGTTCTGTGCCGGATAGTGAAAGGGGACGACGCCATCAGGCAAACCGTAGATAAATTGTTGTACATGTGGGCTTTCATCGTCGTTGAGCTGTTGCGGTGAACCTTGCCCAACGATTTGCCCATCAGCAAGAATATACACGTAATCGGCGATGCTATTGGTTTCTTGGACATCATGGGAGACGACGATTGAAGTCATTCCCAATGCATCGTTGAGCTGACGAATTAATTTGACGAGCACGCCCATCGAAATCGGATCTTGGCCGGTAAACGGCTCATCATACATGATGAGGGCTGGATCCAAGGCAATCGCGCGCGCGAGTGCGACGCGCCTAGCCATGCCGCCAGACAATTCGCTGGTGTGTAAATGGCGTGCGCCACGTAAACCCACAGCGTGTAATTTCATTAGCACGATATCGCGGATCATGGCTTCAGGTAGTTTCGTGTGTTCGCGTAGGGGAAAGGCAACATTCTCATAAGTATCTAAATTTGTAAATAAAGCGCCATTTTGGAACAACATCCCCATGTCACGGCGCAGACGATAGAGTTCGCGTCGCGAAATGCGATGGATGTCTTTGCCATTGATGTAGATATGCCCGGTATCTGGTTTGAGTTGTCCGCCGATGAGTTTTAATAGGGTGGTTTTACCGGTGCCGCTAGGGCCCATGATGGCGGTGATTTTACCCGTTTTGATTTCGAGGTTGATACGGTCAAATATTGCCCTTCCTTCGCGGTAAAAGCTCAGGTCTTCAATGACCACTATGTTGTTGTTATGACTATTCACATGAAGTCCTAAATCGCTACATCCATCACTGCTTATTCGGAGGCTCGCCCCTAGTATGCAATTATAAAGCCTGATATGGCTAATCTATGCGCTTTTCGTTACAATACCTGCCGCAGCGAGAGGCAGATTGACATAAATTTTGAAGTATCGCGGTTCTCTTCTTTAAGCGCAAGCGTAATTCAGCGGACACAATTGGATGGCAACCCTATGAAAAGTGATAATTTTTGTCAGTATGGTAAAAATGTAGTTGATATTGAGTTAACGGCGATACACCATTTGCGCGATAAAATTGCTGAAAGTTTTGCTGATGCATGTGAGTTAATGCTCGCTTGTGAAGGGCGTGTGATTGTCATGGGGATGGGGAAATCAGGCCATATCGGCAGTAAAATTGCTGCCACCTTGGCGAGTACAGGTACCCCCGCTTTTTTCGTCCATCCGGGGGAAGCGAGTCACGGTGATATGGGTATGGTGACACATAAAGATGTGGTGTTGGCGCTGTCTAATTCAGGTGAGACAGCTGAGTTACTGACACTTGTACCCTTGCTCAAGCGCTTGCAAGTGCCCTTGATTGGTTTGACCGGCAACCCACAATCTACTTTAGCACAAGCCGCCAATGTGCATTTAGATACAGGCGTTGCTAAAGAGGCGTGTCCCTTAGGGTTGGCACCGACAGCGAGCACGACGGTGACTTTGGTTTTAGGAGATGCTTTGGCAGTGGCTTTGCTTGAGGTGCGTGGTTTCACCGAAGAAGATTTTGCGCTATCACACCCTGGTGGTGCTTTAGGTAAGCGTTTGTTGTTGGTGATAGACGACTTGATGCATGCTGGTGATGATGTGCCACGAGTGCCCATTGGTACAAGTTTGCGTGAAGCATTATTTGAAATTAGTAATAAAAAACTGGGCATGACAGCCGTGGTTGATGAGCAAGGTAAGCCAGTGGGTATTTATACCGATGGTGATTTACGTCGTACCTTAGACTCTGAAATAAATATACACACAGCTAACGTAGATGATGTCATGACACGCCAATTTAAACGGATCAAACCGGGCATGCTAGCAGTGGAAGCCTTGGACATCATGCGTCAGCATAAGATTACTTCATTGTTAGTGATTGACGAAGACAAGGATGATAGCTTAGTCGGTGTGTTGCACATGCATGCCTTATTGCAAGCTGGTGTTGTCTAAATGATGTTCGCATTCAGCAAGCGACAGATTTATTACGCTATTGTAGGGTTGCTGGTAGCGGTCGCATTGTATTTTTTATTATACCAATCCAGTGCGAGTGACGTTGAGAAAAAAGTTATTAATACCAACGGGCCAGATGCCTTTATCAATGATGTTGTCTACACAGAGTTATCGCCTAATGGACAAACAAAAACACTGTTTACCTCGACTAAAGTTACCCACTATCCTAATGATACGTCCGATATGGCAAACCCATCCATGGTAGTTTACGATGCCAAGGATATGAGCGCGCCACCGTGGAAGATAACTTCGCGTTATGGGCAAATGCGTGATAAAAATAAAGTGGTTTACCTGTGGGATCATGTGAAATTACACCGAGATGCTGGGAAAAATAATCAAGCAACCACGTTTACGACTAGTGCTTTGACGTATTACCCAAAACGTCATTACGCGGAAACCGATAGGCCGGTGACTATTGTGCAAAGTGGCGGTTCAAAGTTAACAGCGATTGGGATGCACGCTAACTTGCAGACAGGATCAGTGAAATTTCTATCACAAGCTAGAGGTATGTATATGCCAGACCAATTGCCTGGTTTGGATGGCGGGGATCAAGATGCGCATAAAAGTACGTAACGGTTTTTTGCTAACGCTGGTGATGCTGTTGCTGGCAAATCCTGCTTGGGCCTTACAAAGTGATAATAAAAAACCGATGCATATAGCGTCGGATAGCGTGAGCTTCAATCGTAAAACGGGGGTGGGGGTTTATACCGGCAATGTTAAGGTAGTGCAGGGCACAACACATTTACGTTGTGATAAGTTGATTACAAAATCAGGCACCGATAATCACTTGCGCGAAGTGGTTGCTACTGGCAAACGCGCGCATTATTGGAGTGAGCCAGGGCCAGGTAAGCCATTATTAAATGCTTGGGCACAGACAATTAAATATTTTGCCGTGAATAAACATGTGGTGTTGATTGGCGATGCTTTAGTGACGCAAGATAAAAACCAATTTTCAGGGCCCAAAATACAATACGATGTCAGCAAGCAATTGGTGATCGCGCCGCGCTCAAAGCAAGGGCGTAGTCATATTGTGTTGTTGCCGCAAGAGTTACAAGGAGCGGATAGTCAATCTGCAAGTACCGCTTCTAAAAAGGATGCCAGTTGATGGGTATATTACGCGCACTCGAACTTGAAAAATCCTATAAAGGCCGCAAAGTTGTCAAAGGCGTTTCCGTTAACGTCAATAGCGGCGAAATTGTTGGCTTGTTAGGACCAAATGGTGCCGGTAAAACCACGAGTTTTTACATGATTGTGGGTTTGGTGATTGGTGAAGCTGGTAATGTCTTTATTGATAATGAAGAAATCACGACCTTAGCCATGCATGCGCGTGCCCAGCGCGGTATCGGTTATCTGCCACAAGAAGCTTCCGTATTTCGCAAACTGTCCGTCGAAAAAAATATCATGGCAATTCTGGAATTGCGCAAGTCACTTAATAAAGCGCAACGCCAAGAGATTCTCGAATCGCTATTAAAAGAATTTCACATTACCCATATCCGTAAAAACATTGGTATGAGTTTGTCCGGGGGTGAGCGTCGTCGCGTTGAAATCGCCAGGGCCTTGGCGATAGAACCCAAGTTTATTTTATTGGATGAGCCTTTCGCTGGTGTTGATCCGATCTCCGTGATTGATATCAAACGCATTATTCAACATTTACGTGATCGTAACATCGGGGTTCTGATTACCGACCATAATGTGAGGGAGACGTTAGATATTTGTGAGCGTGCCTATATCGTGAGTGAAGGGCAAATCATTTGTGATGGTGATGCGCAAACGATTTTGGCGAATCAGAGAGTGAGGGATGTGTATCTCGGCGACGACTTCAACTTGTAGGCAAAGCTTCGCTTTGCTATTTCGTTTCTAGTCTTGTAGCCTTGATAAGCACCGAAGGTGCGCATCAAGGGCCTGAGTTGGCAAATGCTGCTCCTTGATGCGCCGCTACGCGGCTTATCAAGGATCTGACAAATCGGCGCGAAACCAGACTGGTCCCGACCCTCTAGGGTTGGGACCTTACACTTACGGACGCGCCAGCGTCCGTTCCTTTCTTTGTCGGGCGCGCAGCGCCCGCTGCTTTACCGTCCCACCCACAGGGGTGTGACGAGGCTATATGGGAAACGGTATGTCTGTGCCCTGTGAGATGCGTCCGGGAGCAGGGGTTGTTTAAGCTCCGTTAACGCTATGAGAAACTTGTAATTCCGCCTTTTCCCGTTTAATCTTACAGTTGACTCCCAGATTGAACGAATACAGAGGTAATGAAACTTCATTTAGTCGCTTTCTGCGTGCAATTGCCGCACGTACTGGGCAGCTGTTAAATTATGCAGATATCGCGCGCGACGTTGCTATCGATCACAAGACAGTAAAGTCATGGTTGTCAGTGCTTGCAGCATCTGGGTTGATTTATCTGTTGCAGCCTTATCACAATAATGTGTCGAAGCGTTTACTGAAAACGCCTAAACTTTGCTTCCTTGATACGGGGTTGTGTTGTTATCTGACCCAGTGGCCTTCGCCAGAGTCGCTAGCTTCAGGTGCGATGTCAGGAGCTATCCTCGAAACGTATATCTTATCAGAGTTGCTGAAAAGCTATTGGCATAATGGCAAGTCGTCTTATTTTTATTATTATCGTGATCTTGACCAAAAAGAGATAGGCCTTGTAATAGAAGAGGGTGATACTTTGTATCCTATCGAATTTAAGCGAACGGCAACACCGAGTAAAACAGCCAGCAAACAATTTTCAACGTTGGCTAAGCTAGGCAAAAAACTTGGTCACGGTGCGGTGATTTGTTTATGTGAAAAAGATATTCCCTTATCACGTGATGTTGATGCTATACCTATTGGTTATTTATAAGAAGACTGCGCTTAAGTTATCGTCGCACTAATATCCGTATCAACGTACATGGTCGCCGTGCCCGAGGTGTACTGCGTGAACGTCTCAGCACCAATCGTCACATCACCCTGGCTCGCCCAACCCTCGCCAGTACTCGTGACACTATCGCCGCTATTACCTTGAATGACAATCGTATCGAAGGAGTCAGTGTCTGGGAAGGTATTCAACTCATCCGATAAATCGAAGACATCATCTAAACCAATGGTTAGGCTGTTATTGCCTGTACCTGTCAGGTCGATGATTTCGATGCCTTCATAACGCAAATTACTGATTGCAGTGAGATCGAGGCTTTGTCCAGAACCATCAAAGCGCAGGGTGTCGATACCATTGCCACCATCGACTTTAAGGACATCATTCGGATCATAAACCAAGACATCATCGCCGGCGCCACCGTAGAGCACATCATTACCGCCGCTTCCATCCAAGGTATCATCGTCTGCGCCACCCTGTAAGGTGTCGTCACCAGTGCCACCATCAATACTGTCGTTGCCTTCTAAGCCGATGATATAGTCTGCCCCTGTACTACCTGTTAGCGTATTATTGACTTCGTTACCCGCGAGGTTTGCATTGCCTTGGACATCATAGCCATAGAAGACATATGCACCACCTTCATTGGCATTGGTATTGGGTTCACCGATGATGATATCGTCATAACCATCGGCATTGAAATCTCCTGCTGCACTGATCGAACCACCACTGGTACCTTGCAAATCGACTCTGAGAATACTGCTGCCATCGCTATCACTGAGTTCAAAAGTACCGGTTAAGCCCGAATCACTACCAAAGACAATATACAAGAAGTCATCACCGAGTGTGCGCATGGCGATATCGTCGAAACCATCACCATTAAAGTCCCCTACTCCATGGATTGGGCCAATTTGATCGCTTGAACCTTCACCATTAATGACAAAGCCATGTGTTCCTGCGATATCAGAGATATCAATGTTGGCGCCTAAGCTACTGGTCGTACCAAAGACCACATAGGCTTGGCCAGCATCCGTAGTTGCATTCGGGTCGGCATCGGGAGCACTAAAGACTAAGTCGGTCAAACCGTCGCCATTCAAGTCGCCACCATAACCAACGAATTCACCAGCAGAGGCCCCAGCGGTATTCCCTGATATTTGTACGCCATTAGTGCCATTCAAGTCTGTTAAGTCGATATCAGCAATGCCACTGGTCTTACCATAGATCAAATATAAAGCGCCAGAATCCGCACCACCGACATCACTATTAGAAGCAGCAATTAATATATCGTCAATACCGTCACCATTAAAGTCACCGGCGCCAGTAACACCAATAGAATACACTTGATTGGAAGCATCAATAAGGGGAGCACTACCTAAATTATCACCACTAGCTTCACCATTAATTTGGAAGCCCACTGTGCCGTTAATATCACTTGAATCAAAAGACGTACCCAGTGAGCTAGTGCTACCAAATACAATATACACGGAGCCAGCATTAGAAACGGCATTGGGATCGTTTTCCGGACTAGCAAACATCAAGTCATCAAGTCCATCGCCGTTAAAATCAAAATTACCACTGACGCTGGCACCGAAATCACTAAAGGTTCCACCTTCATCATCATTAATCAAGAATCCATTAGTGCCATCAATGTCGGTCGTATTAAATGTACTGTCAAAGCTGGAAGTACCATAGATAACCACACCCTCTCTATCGCTGCCAGACGCACTGCCATCTGAATGCCCTGAACCTATGATGATATCGTCGAAACCGTCACCATTAATATCGCCCGCGGCGTGAATACTTAGCATATCTACAGATGAAGTCAAGTCTGCGTTAATCACAAAGCCATCCGTGCCATCTAAATTAAAGGAGCTTCCTACAGCTTGCAAATCAAATTCATTATCAAGGTTGTTGATGGGTTTGTTTTCACCGCCAAAGATAATAACAGCCATCCCTCTATTGTTATGGCTAAGGATGATATCGACAAAACCGTCACCATTGATATCACCAGCATCACTCACTGCATAACCCATTCTAAAATCAAAGGATGAGTCTGGCCCTTCAATAAAGAAGAAGTTATTGAGATTCGCATTATTGTCTGTAATTTGTCGTAATGAGAAATCATTTTCAGTGATAGTGACATAGGTTTTGGTCGGGTGTGAATAATTGCTACCATCAGTTAAGGTGACTTCAATTTCACGTGTTAATGGTGTTGTGCCAGCCCCTGGTGTAAATGTCACGCTAGCCAGAACAGTTTCGTAATTGGCAAGCGTATCCGTTCCCGTCAAAGTGAGCACCTTGGCTGTGCTGTCATAACTCGCAGTAATATTAGTGCCACCAGTGCTAGCAGCGAGGGTGTCAGTGTCTACACTGTTCAAAATTTGTATCGTCGCACCCGTCAGGTTGGCACTATCACTGTCAGTAATATCAACGTCGCTATCAATGATATTTACGGCACTGCCGGTAGTGTTAACGATGTGATTACTGCCTGTATCATTCGTACCATTTAAGTCAACACTGGGACCATTTTGCGTAAAAGTGACATCAGTATCGATATGCAGATAACGATGGTTACTTTGGTATTCATTATAGGTTTGGCTACCAATTGTGATAGTACCATTCAAACGCCAGCCATCGCCGATTGTCACGCTGTCGCCACTATTACCATCGATGCGCAATACGTTGCTTTTAGTTTCGCCCGTAGTAATGGTTACAGGGCCACTGCCTGTTAACTTATCTAAGTCAAGAGCACTCAGCGTTAGGCTGTTATTACCGGCGCCAGTTAGATCGACAATTTCAATGCCTTCATACACGAGTTGGTTAATGCTGGTTAAATCTAAGGATTGGCCACTGCCATCAAAACGCAAGGTATCAGTACCATTGCCGGCATTAATCCTACTGACATCCGCGCTATCAAACACGATAACATCATCACCCGCGCCACCAAAGATAGTGTCGTCTCCACCAGCACCATCAATGGTATCATCGCCTTGACTGCCGTGGATGATTTCAGCACTCGCGGTGCCCGTTAAGCTATCGTCGCCATCATAACCGGTAATATCAATGGTATTATTGATGTCGCGGCCATAGATGATATAACTTTGCGAGCCTTCATTATCACCGATAATAATGTCGTCAAAGCCATCACCATCGATATCACCTTCAAATTGCGCAACTAATTCATCGTTAGCACCAGCGTCTATAGCAAAACCATTGGTGCCATCGAGATCAGAAAAGTGGAAAGTCGCGCCAAAGCTATCACCGCCAAAGATCAGCATATGATTCTCTGGGCTACCACCAGCATTAAGCACAATAATATCGTCGAAACCGTCACCATTAAAATCACCACCGGTCGCCACGCTAGTTGGACCTAATGTATTGGCAAATTGAATTTCAAACCCATTCGTTGCAGCGATATTACTCAAATCAAACGTATTGCCAAAAGTGCTGCTACTACGGCCATACACAACGTAAACATTGCCAGCGGCGAAGTCTACTTCTGTTGACGATGCCACGATAAAGTCTGCAATACCATCGCCATTGATATCGCCAGCACCATCAATAACTCTGCCAGTGCGCTTGGTATTATCCGTGCCGCCAACACCTTCGCTACCGTGAATAAGGGTAAAGCCTACCGAGCCGGAGACATCGCTAAATTCGATACTTTCGCGAATATCACGGCTACCAAAGATAACCCGAGTAGAAATATTTTGTGCATCGCCATCACCATCAAAAGCGAAATCATCGATGCCATCGCCATTAATGTCACCGATACTGACAAAACCACCATCACCTATTTCGCGCTCGTCATTACTTAAGCTAAGCCCATTGCCGGCAATGGTTGTGGCAGCCGAGGTGAAGGCGTCTGATGAATTTAGTTGGTAAATTGAGAATTGTTCTAAGTGATCGCCATACACTATATACCCAAATTTGAGGCTTTGATTGACAGAATTAGCGATCGAAATATCTACCAAGCCATCGCCGTTAAAATCACCGATGGCATCGGCTGTGCGGAAACCGGAATTGGATAGGGTTAATTTTATACCATTGTCTGCATTTAATGCGTCAAAATCAAGAGTGCTAACGCTATTATCATCAAAACCATAGAGAATAAAGAAACCACCAACGCCAGTGTCAGCAGCCACAATCAAATCATCAAAACCATCACCATTGATATCGCCACCAAGAGCACCGCTATTATAAGCTGAATTAGCTATGGTGAAGCCGTTCGTGCCATTAAAATTGCTCAAGTCAAATGTCTCTAAGTTACGCGTACCATTACCAAATATGACAGAGGTATAGCTATCATTTTGGCCTGTCACGACAAAGTCATCAAAGCCATCACCATTAAAGTCACCAAAGCTTTGCACTGATGCGCCAAGATCAATGCCGCCATTAGAGAAATCAAAGCCAAAGTTGCCACTGACATCACTGGTTGCGAGGGTATCGCCGATTGCAAAGTCCACAGTCGATGTTGCAACAACGGAAGTATGCGTACCATCTGTTGCAGTAAATTCAATTACACGTGGCGCTAAGGTCGGGCTACCGGCATTATTGTCATAAGTCACCGTGCGTAAGACCGTTTGATAATCGGCGACACTCTCGGTACCACTGAAGGTTAATATACCAGTGCCACTATTATAATTACCGAGAATGCTCGTGCCTGCAGTGCTAAATCCAAGGACTTCACTCGCACCATCACTTAAGTTGGTAATTGTCACCGTGGCACCGGTTAGATTCGTACTATCACTATCGGTTAAGGTTAAATTAGTATCATCGACAATATCCACCGCAGTACCCACACCTTGGTCGAAGTTGGCTGTGAAATCGATACCACCATTACTACTACCATTTAAGTCGAGCACTGGTCCATCAGGATTGATAGTCACACCTGACTGCACTTGCAAGCTAGCGAGACCATTGGTATAGACATCATAGCTATTAGAATTGATGGTGGTGGTGGTGCTGAGGTTCCAAGTGCCAATCAGATTGACGCCATCGCCGCTATTACCATCAACCCTCAATGCGTTGGTGGTATCGGATAAGCGCAATAAATCAGTCACATCTAATGTTAACGTATTATCGCCGCTACCTGTCAAATCGATGACTTCGATACCGGAATAGAGGTTATAATATTCAGCCGCATTTTTAGTGGTAAGATTTAAGCTGACACCGCTCAAACCTGAGAAGCTCAAGGTATCTGTACCTAAGCCACCGTCAACACGCACCGTATCCGTGGCTGGATCGTGGATAAACACATCATCACCGGCACCACCAATCAAGACATCATCACCTGTACCGCCGTCTAACGTATCATCACCCAGACCGCCAATTAAGGTATCGTTGCCACTGCTACCGGTGATGGAGTCATTGCCCGCTTTACCATCGATAAAATCAGCACCACTGGTACCCGTCAGCGTATCATTGCCCGTTGATGGTGTGCCACTCGCAGGTGTGGTAGCTAAATTGAGGTGGTCATTACCATAGATAATATACGCTTCACCAGAATCGCTACCATTTGGATCTGATCGTGGTGCACCAATGAGGATATCGTCATAACCATCGCCATTAATGTCTCCAGCGCTGCTGACCGCTTCGCCTGATTGATCGCTAAGGTCAATGCCAAAGAGAGTAAAGCCATTTGCACCATCTAAGTCGGATAATTCAAGGGTTGCTCCAAAACCTGACGCGGTGCCGAAAATAAGATAAGTTTCACCGTCGGCGGTACCATCATTATTACCTAGATTAGCGCCTATTAATAAATCATCAAAGCCATCGGCATTAAAATCGCCAGCTGAGCTGACAGAAACACCCGACTGGTCATTCACGCTGATACCATTAATTTGAAAACCGTTTGTGCCATCTAAGTCTGAGAGTTCGACAGTTGCTGAAAAAGTACTGGTTGAGCCGAAGATTACATAGCTCTCACCGCTATTAGTACCATTAGGATCACCTGCATTAATCCCAAGAATAAAATCAGCTAGACCATCACCGTTGATATCGCCAGCTGCACTGATATTACCGGCGAAATCATAATTGCTGATACCACTGAATATCACACCATTGGTACCATTTAAGTCGGACAACTCAAGTGGATCAGTGAGACTATTGCTGCCAAATACCAAATATATTTCACCAGTGTTAGTACCAGTATTCTCACCATTGCGCGCGGCAAGCACAAAGTCATCAAAGCCGTCGCCGTTAAAATCACCAACGCCATCCATCCTTTCCGCAAGACGATCATCATTAGCAATACCATTAATTTGGATACCATTGGTGCCATTCAAGTCTGACAATTCAAATGGATCACTAAATCCAGCAGTGGTACCATAGATGATATAGGCTTCACCAGCGTTACTAGTAGCGTTGGGATCAGCAAAGTAAGCTGCAACGATAATATCATCGATGCCATCACCGTTAATGTCGCCAGCATTGCCGGTATGACCTAGGAGGTCACCATTTGAAATACCGTTAATTTGGAAACCAGTTGTGCCATCTAAATCTGATAATTCAAAGGTTGTACTGAAGGCAGAGGTTGAACCGAAAACAACATAGCTTTCACCAGCATCCGTCCGACCACTAGGATCAGCAAATGGTCCGCTGATAATGATATCAGCCAAACCATCACCATTAACATCACCAGTGGCGCTGAGTCCAAAGCGCGCCAAATCGTCGGTAGCATTAACAGGATCAATTAAAAATCCATTAGTACCATTTAAATCGGATAGCTCAAACGGATCGGCGAGTGCAGATGTCGATCCAAAGATAATATAGGCCCGTTCTGCACCACTACCATTATAGGAGCCAGCAACCATGAAATCATCAAGGCCATCACCATTCATGTCACCGATATTGCTGACATGACCACCAGTCCTGTCACTCGCGGCAACACCGTTGATTTGAAAGCCTATGGTGCCATCGAGGTCAGAGAGTTCAATGCTCGACTCAGGAGGGTTAGTTGCACCAATAAAATCAGCTTCAGTAAGCGTGAGTGCCCCGGTGAGTTCAATCTCAAAATTAGTACTGCCGTCGCCATTACTATCAACTTGAACAATAGTGGGGTTACTACCGGTGTAGCGCACTTCATTGCGGCTGCCACTGAAGGCGTCGGTGCCAACAAAAACGAGGTTACTAAAGGCGCTAAGATCGATTTGATCATTTTGTCCCTGGTTGAAGTCAGTAATTACATCACGGTTGCTTGTACCGATACCAGAATCGGTTGTAGCATCAAAAATAAAGCGGTCTGCACCACTTGCACCAGTAAAGGTGTCAACACCACTACCACTTTCAATAGTATCCGCGCCGCTGCCACCATCGATGTCTGTGGCAACACCAGCTTTCGCGATAACACGGTTACCACCGGCTGCTAAGGTGACCGTACCAGTGCCACCGATGACAACGTCTCTGAGTGCGTTGACCGCAGAGGTATCTAATGAGGTAATGGTAAAGGTACTGTTGGCCAATTCAACAGAGTCTGAATCTGAAGCATCGATAAACGCGTCACTCAAGACAGCGGTATTACTGTTAGCCGCAAAGCTAATGACATCGATACCGGTTTTGTTAGCGAGTTCGGCAGAGGTGATGGCGGCAGCATCGGTAAAGCTCAAGGTGTCAGAGCCGGTGCCACCGGCGATAGTATCAGCAGCAACGAATAAAGCTTCGGTGGTAGTAAAGGTATCGGTACCGGCCCCGCCACTTAAGGAGTCACTACCACTGCCACCACTGATCACATCATTGCCGGTGCCGCCGAGGATGGTATCAGCGCCGGTGCCCCCGTTAATGGTGGTATTGACGCCATCTTTGGCGAGGACTCTATTATTGACAGCATCGGTTAATGTCACCGTGCCAGTACCGCCGATGACAACGTCTCTGAGGGCATTGACGGCAGAGGTGTCTAATGAGGTAATGGTAAAGGTACTGTTGGCCAATTCAACAGAGTCACTGTCTGACGCATCGACAAAGGCATCGGATAAAACGGCGGTATTAGCGTTAGCCGCAAAGCTGATGACATCGATACCAGTTTTATTGGTGAGTTCAGCGGAAGTAATCGCCGCGGCATCGAGGAAGGCGAGGGTATCAGAACCAGTACCACCGTCTAAGGTGTCAGCGCCAGCAAAGTCAGCTTCATTATGCCGGAATAAATCGGCGCCAGCGCCACCAGAGAGTGAGTCAGAAGCGGTCGATGCGGTGATCGTATCGTTTCCGGTGCCGCCATTAATGACGTTAGCGACGCCATCTTTGGCAGCGACTCTATTGTTAACACCATCGGCGAGGGTGACGGTACCGGTACCACCAATCACTACGCCATCGAAAGGACTGACATTTGCGCTTAAGCTTGTGATAGTAAATGTACTATTCACGAGTTCGACACTGTGAGCATCGGATTTATTCACAAAAGTATTGCTGATAACAGCAGTGTTGCCATTCGTCGCGAAGCTAATGGCATCGATACCTTCTTTACTAAGTAACTCAGTAGCGGTAATTGCTGCTGTATCAGAGAAGGCTAAGGTATCAGTACCATTGCCGCCACGCATTGTGTCGCTAGCGATGAATTCTGCTTCAGTGGTTTGGAAGACGTCTGCTCCAGCACCGCCAATTAACGCATCACTGCCAGCACCACCGTTCAAAGTATCATTGCCTAAACCACCATTTAGAGTATCATTAGCACTAGAACCAGTAATTGAGTCATTGCCGGCCAAACCATCGATAAAATCTGCGCTTGCGGTACCGGATAAGGTATCATTCCCTGCGGTACCTGCTTGTGTTGTTTGGAATTTTGTATCGTAACCAAGAATCAAGTAACTCTCGCCTTTACTCGTATCCCCTGGCCCACCCACGTCAGCATTTTTCGCGCCAACTAGCAAGTCATCATAGCCATCACCATCGACATCACCAGCTGTGTCTACAGAGAATCCAAAGGCGTCACCGGTATTAATACCACTGATGGTAAAGCCAGTGTCAGCATCAAGATTAGACAATTCGAGTGTGCTAGTAAATCCAGTGCGACTGCCATAGATAATATAGATTTCGCCTGTTGAGCTATCAGCACGATAGGTTGAAATGATAAAATCATTAATGCCATCGCCATTGAAATCACCCGCGCTACCGACATGTTCACCACTCGCATCATTACTATCGATACCATTGATGGTAAAACCATTGGTTCCATTGAGATCGGTAACGTTGGTAGAAGCAGCAAAACTACTCGTCGAACCAAAGACGATATAGGTTTGACCTGCGCTGGTGAGGCCACCTGGATCAGCGAAACTTGCACCGAGAATAATGTCATCGATGCCGTCGCCATTAACATCACCGACCGCATCAATATCTTGACTCAATAAATCGGTTGTATTCGCACCGCCAACACTAAAACCATTAGTGCCATCCAGATCTGACAATTCAAAGTTATCGGACAATCCAGAAGATGAACCAAAGACCACATAAGCTTCACCACGTGAACTATTCGCATTAACCTGCGCAATCAGCATGTCATCAAAACCATCACCATTGATATCACCCGCACTGCTGATAGTTTGCGCGGTAAGGAAACTGTTACCGTTAATTTGCGCACCATTAGTCCCATCAAGATCGCTGATTTGGAAGGTATGTGCGAAACCAGCCGCAGTGCCATAGAGTAGATAGACTTCGCCATTGTTGGTTGTGCCATTCGGGTCGGCATAAGGTGCACTGATGATAAAGTCATCGATACCGTCGCCATTGAAATCTCCGACATTACTAACACTTTGGCCGAATTGGGTGCCATTAGTACCATTGATTTCAAAGCCGATCGTGCCATCTAAGTCGCTTAAATCAAGTGTGCTGGTTGCGGTAGAAGTTGTGCCGTAAATCACATATGCAGCTTCACCAAAGCGCGTGCTCACAATAATATCATCCAGACCATCGGCATTGAGATCGCCGGCACCACTGATGTGACGATTGAAGAAACCGGCTACGCCCGTACCTAATTGATCGCCTGCGGCTTCACCATTAATTTGGAAACCATTGGTGCCATCTAAAAGTGTCATATTGAAAGGATCAGTAAATGGACTAGCACTGCCAAATATGACATAGACTTCACCGGCATTATTGCCCGCATCATCACCATAAGGCGCAGCGATGATAAAATCATCGAAACCATCACCGTTAAAGTCACCGGCTGAACGTACCTCAGTGCCTAACCGATCAAGATCAGTTGCACCATTAAATTGCACGCCATTGGTACCATTTAATTCAGTCAGTGTAATGATGCCTGGTGTTGAGGCGCCGGTGATATCGTCTTCAGTAATTACGAATTCACCCGTTAACTCTATTTCAAAATCTGTACTTGCATCGCCATCCGAATCAACTTGAATAACCGTGATGCCACCGCCAGGTTGTGTGTAACGTACTTCATTACGTGCCCCAGAAAATGCAGTGGCACCTATGAAGAAGAGATTACTAAATGCACTCAAATCTATAGTGTCTGTGCCTTGCGCAAAATCAGTGACAACATCGCGGTTACCAGAACCAATACCAGAGTCAGCAACAGCATCCCACACAAAGTTATCGGCAGCGCCACCACCGGTGAAGGTGTCGACGCCGCTGCCACTAATAATCGTATCCGCTCCCGAACCACCATCAATATCAGTATTGATAGTATCTTTCGCCAAGACACGGTTACCGCCTACTGCTAGGGTGATAGTGCCGGTGCCACCGATAAGCACATTCCGTAATGCATTGACACTGGTGGTGTCTAAACTGGTAATCGTAAAAATACCGTTAGCCAGTTCTACGGAGTCACTATCGGCAGCATCGACGAATACATCACTCAGTACAGCGGTATTGCCATTGGCGGCGAAGGATATAATATCGATGCCGGTTTTGTTAGCGAGTTCAGCGGACGTGATGGCGGCAGCATCGGTAAAGCTCAAGGTGTCGGAGCCGGTGCCACCGGCGATAGTATCAGCAGCGACGAATAAAGCTTCGGTGGTAGTAAAGGTATCGGTACCGGCCCCGCCACTTAAGGAGTCACTACCACTGCCACCACTCATAACGTCGTTACCCGTGCCCCCGAGGATGGTATCAGCGCCGGTGCCCCCATTGATGGTGGTATTGACGCCATCTTTGGCGAGGACTCTATTATTGACAGCATCGGCCAGTGTTACGGTGCCAGTGCCACCGATGACAACGTCCCTGAGGGCATTGACGGCAGAGGTATCTAATGAGGTAATGGTAAAGGTACTGTTAGCGAGTTCGACAGAATCCGAGTCGGAGGCATCAACAAAGGCATCACTTAAGACGGCGGTGTTAGCGTTAGCCGCAAAGCTGATGACATCGATACCGGTTTTGTTAGCAAGTTCAGCAGACGTGATGGCGGCGGCATCGGTAAAGCTCAAGGTGTCGGAGCCGGTGCCGCCACTTAAGGTATCTGTAGTTGCGAAGTTGGCTTCCGTGGTTGCAAAGACATCGGTGCCGGCCCCACCAGAGAGAGAATCAGAGCCAGTACTACCGACGATAGTGTCATTACCCGTGCCGCCATCGATGACGTTATCAACACCATCTTTGGCTAAGACTCTATTGTTGACCCCATCGGCGAGAGTGACAGTACCAGTGCCACCGATGACGACATCACGTGCACTGTTCACGTTGGATGTATCGAGGCTCGTGATAGTGAAGGTGTTGTTCGCGAGTTCAACAGAATCCGAGTCGGAGGCAT
>JAJFKG010000040.1 GCA_021773335.1 Gammaproteobacteria bacterium | reverse complement strand
ATTCCCGTATTGCCAAAAACAACTGTTATATGCGTCTATGCATTAAATAAACAATGCAGCTTGCGTTATTTTGTCCTGTAGGCTCACAATGCGCAGTCTTGTTGCTTGTGCAGCCTTGATAAGCACCAATCGTTATACAATTGCGCGCATCAAGGGAATGTGTTGGCAAATGCTGATCCTTGATGCGCCGCTACGCGCTTATCAAGGCTACATCTGAGCTTGGCTAGAAGACAGTAGTCTACATGAGCATTTGTTCCTACGTAAGCCGTAGCCCGGATAAGCGCGGGACGCGCGTCATCCGGGGCGGGTGTTTGCGATTGCGGTTCCCGGATGACGTTGCTGCGCAACTTATCCGGGCTACATCTGAGCTTGACACAAAGACAGTAGTCTACAAATCTACCGAGCTTATTGTAGTGGTTCAAAAGCGAATGTCAGTATTGTCGATGTGCGCATACCACGCGGCTTTGCCTTTGGGGCGTTGCTTTGCGGGTGGGTCGGTGTTCTTGCTCATGTCGCTTACTCCTGTGTGTGATAACAGACAGGAGACTGACACAGATAATCAGACTTGGATAGGTGGGGTTAATTACCCGCTTACAATTTTTTAAAGGACCTCGTGTAGTCTATTTTTATAGTACCTACTTACAAGATACATTTGTAGCTTGTCATAAGAACCACCAAGTTAGGAATAATTACCTGGTGCCACCAGGAGACATGCCATCATCAGGTGGTGAAGCTTTCGTTACTTTGTGCAAATCACTGAGCGTTGAATCTTCAAGAGTAGCTGGATCATGGCGTAATTGGGAAAAGAACCTTTGACTAGAACGGACAGTAGATGAAACATTGCCCGCTATAATGCTTGAGGGGTTCTCGCCTTTACTCACCCTAGAAGATAAGCCTCTGCCTTTCGAGTCTCCGCTTGTCCCTAAAGTCTTATCGGTACCCAACCGATCACCTAAATGCAACGCTGCTTGGTTGCTCGACGCCGGTGCGCTCTGCGAACCTGCTGACGCTGAACCTAGCGTCTTACTGCCATCCAAACGCTCACCCAAGTGCAAGGGGGAACCCTCTGCCTTTGCCTGGCTACTCGACGCCAGTGCGCTCTGCGAAGATGCTGGCGCTGAACCTAGCGTCTTGCTGCCATCCAAACGCTCGCCCAAATGCAAGGGGGATCGCTCTGCTTTCGCTTTGCTACTCGACGCCGGTGCGCTCTGCGAAGATGCTGGCGCTGAACCTAACGTCTTACTGCCATCCAAATGCTCGCCCAAATGCAAGGGGGAACCCTCTGCCTTTGCCTGGCTACTCGAAGTCGACTCGCTCGACGCCGGTGCGCTCTGCGAACCGGCTGACGCTGAACCTAGCGTCTTACTGCCATCCAAACGCTCGCCCAAATGCAAGGGAGATTTTTGTGTGGTTGTAATGAGTTTAGCCCTTTCTTGTCTGAAAAAACCTCCCCCTTCCCAAGTGTATCGTCTTTTTGGTGCTTCTACAGAAGTTGAGCCAACTTCAATAATAGGCGTTTCTGCTGCCATCGAATGTTCAAAAACATGGGGTTCTAGCTTAGGAATGCCATCCATCACCGCTGGCTTGAATCTTCCATCTAAGCGTCCTTCAATATATTGACCGACAAAGCTTAGCTGTTCTGCTAATAATCTACTCGTATGCGTGAACAGTTGACAGGCTTGCCCAGGAAAATCCGTGTATGCTGTTACAAAATGAGGTAGTATCTCCTCCGGCTGCTCCAGTTGCCTGGCATACTTCATCATTTCATACACATAATTTCGAGGTGCATCAAAACCTCGGCTGTCGTAAATCGGATAATTGCTTCTTAAGTCAAGGTCGACACTTTCTACAATACGATTTAAATTAAATGCATCGCGCGTCGAAAGCACCCTCGGCGCCTCAGGATGAAGCGCAGCAAAATCAGCATAAGCACTGTAGACTTCATGCTGGAAGATACCCGCATTACGTTGTAAATCCCACCTATCCCACATGACCAGTGATGCAGTGCCATGTGGTGAACTTGATTTCAGATTACGTTGATAACGCCCTAGCGCGCCATCGAGATTTTTTCTGCTAGACTCCAAAATGATCTTCAACCATTTATGCTCTGTAGCAGCGCCGGCAAATTGCCGTAATCTAGCAAATACAGGATCCTCCACAAATTTTGAGTGCTCTAACACTTCGTAAAGAGCCCAAAAACCGTCCATATCATTATAATATAGTGAAAGGTGCTCTGGCAGTTTGTTTGTCCAGGGATCATATCGACCTCGGGATACATAAACCTTTTTTAAGTCTCTCGTTTCTGGATCGTACGAATAGTGATCATCTAAAAAGCTAATACTCTCAACCTTTTCAATTTTGTTACCAAGCCGTTTGCCCGTATACGGATCCTTAGCATATCTCTCCATATACAGTCGGTTATAATTATTATAACTTGGTCGTATCAAACCAGATTTTGGTCTAACTATACCAGGATCTCTAAAATGCCAAGGACCATCACCACCCGTTGTAAGCCCCGCATCGTAAAGCTCGATTTGACGTATGAAGGGTGGTTCATACATTAAGCCTGGCAATACAAAGCGCATATGATTGGGATCGCGAGGAAAATCAAGTTTAAGTTCTGCTGTGAAAAATGGGTTGCGGTATTCTCTGTAAGCATTAACGCTATGCCCACCCACAAATGCAGCACCATGCATGCCATAGAACAATGCACAACTCATCCCAAAATCTTCCAAAGTAGGGGCTTGCCCCGAAAAGGCAGCCCCTAGTCCTGTTAACAATGAGGCGTCAACCAATGGTTTAACTGCTAAACTTGCTGTTGGTGTTAGCATTTTCTCACCTTCTAGCAGCATTGATGGCATCCCAGGAATTTTAGGCAAAAGATGGCTAATGCCATGTGAAGCATTTGAAAATATCGCACCCATCGCCGCTGATGTGCCCGTTTCTGCTAAGATACTCGGCGCCCGATCGCGAACAAAACCAACTAACGACCTCAATTCTTCTGGTGTCACATTTTGATAATCAATAGCATGTGTCGCTGCGCTATCGATGAAACGATGCAAACCAAATGTCGTGGCACCCTGAATGCCTAATTCTGCAATTTTCGTAGCGAGTGGCCCCGCGGCTTTTGGCAGAACTTTTGTCGCTAATTTCGCTCCTTTATGCCCTAGTTTTGCCCCAAAGCCTAATGGAATTAAATCAGGAAGAAATGACATACCATTACGCAATAGGTTTTCACCAAAGCTAAAGTCATCTGAACGTGAGTGATAAACTTCTGCCTCGATGTCCAAAGCATCTCGCAGAGGGCCTCTAATAAAAAATTTAACACCCTTGCCAAACCAATTATCCCACGCGCCTCGCGCGACATGAGCCCCAGCACCATATGTTTGCATCTGCTCAAATCTTCGCTGGTTGGCGTTTATTCGCATCCTGGAGATAGCATCCTCATCAGTAGGGTTAAGTAAAACAAAAGCCGCAATGGCTTGCGCATCTTGATTAGAAATGCTGCCACTATCAAGATCACGTTGCAGCATTTTAAAATTAATATAGATATTACCAATTGCTGGGTCTTTCGTAGCTACTGCAGCTTCCCGAAGTTGTTCAACGTGCTCTTCAAGCATAAAGGCATCTGTCGAAGGAACAAGCTCGGCGTCTTCACCATCAAAAAAATCGGCCAAAGCTGAACTACTATCAAGTGTCCCGGGGTCTTTTCTTTTTTCATCTGAAACAGACTCATCATCAGAAGTGGGCACATGTGAAGCTAAAAGAACTGGTGGAATGTCACCGCTTGTATTATCCAGATCGACATCCTCTGGGGTATCATCAACAACAGCACTTGCCGCACGGATCAATGGCTCTTCACTCTCCTCCTCTAGCGAAGCTAAAATAACAGGCGGACGCTCATCATCTTTTAGTTTTGTTTTTTCATCAGACTCACCATCACCGCCTTCTTGCAGTCTTCTCTCAACATTCTCTTGCACCTCATCCAAAAATTCATTAATTTCCTTTTGTGTGTATCCACTTAATATCTCTGCTGCTTCATCTAACATTGCTCGCTCAACGCGTTCAATAATTGCTTCCAGCAACACATTTGGTTCTTGGTCTGGACAATCCACTTTCTTTGCTAAATCAACCTCACTCTGAGACATTTCTAACACGCGACTAAACTCGCCGAGCGATTTCTCTAGATACATATCGTCTGACAGATCTTCTAGCCCAGCTTTAACTCGCCGCATCCCTGCAATAATTTCACTGAGTTGCCCTTCAAACTCATCTAATACCCTATGCACAGGAGTTACTACTCCAGCTTCCTCATCAACCTTTCTTGCAGGCAGTAGTGATTTTATATTTTCAGAGGCCTGCTTAACTCGCTCTCTTCCAAACACTGGCACATCGACTGCCACATCAATATTTGCACCTCTGTGACTACTTACGCCCTTAGATGATTTAGTATGTAATTTGCCTTCAACAGTGCCACGAACTGTCGGCGATGTTCCCTTTCTGCCATGGACAACCGCTTTTGCCTGCTGCGAACTCGTCTTGATGGTTGGCTTAACTGGGATAGTAGGTATTGTGCCCTTTGCAGCTGACTTTGCTCTCTCCGATTTTGATAGTGCTTTGCCATCAATGGTGACTTCTAACCCGAAACTTGAAGACTTACTTTTAACTGACTTTGCTTTGATACTATCAAAGTGCGCTTTGTTTTCACCACCAGCAGTGATGACAGATCCTACAAGCTCTGTCGCGCCAAAATCAGCATCTGTCAAATCACCTTCGACAAAAAAACCACTTTGTGTACCAACTGTTCTTTCTGATGCACGATGCAACGAAGGTGTGACACTCTTGCCTTTCACCTTTAAACCAACGCCTTTGCTACGACTTGAGCTGGTTGTTGTTCGAATTCGTGTATGTTCTATTTGCGTGCCATCCATACTTCCCGCACGGAACTTAGCATCTTTCGCATCTAGCGTTTTTGTGTGAATGCGTAAGTTTCCATCGACAGTGGTAGAGGCAGTAGCAACCTGTCTGCTACTAGATTTTTTTCGCTCAAATCCGCCACCAGGTGTTGCTTGGCCGGATGCGGTAATGCTCACGGAAACTTCTTCCGATTTGCTGGTACTCGCACTTCTAAATTGCGCGCCTTTCACAACATAATCAGTCGCTTCGACATCCATATCGCCATGCGCGTGCCCCCCAAAGGCATTAGTCGTTGTTATAGTGCCGCCGGCTTTAAACCTAACCTTGTTCATATCAAAGCCGCCTGCCCCCAGGCTTTCACTAAATCCTTTTTTGCGATTAAAACGGTAAGTTAATGTAAATGATGGATCAAAACCTCTACAGCTACCACCAGCACGCTGCGTTCCGCCCAGTCCCCAGCGTTCCATCAGTGTGCCTCCAAGTCTCCCATCCTTAATTGCGCCACCGATTGAACTCGCCGTATTAAATCCATTAACACCGACATTAAAAGAATTTGCTAGCCACTGCGGTACAGACTTGCTGCCACATAAATCCATAATCTTTTTGGCGGTTGGATCAAAAGCACCTACCGCACCACGCCAGCCGCCACCATTACGGTAGGCTTGATAACTATCATAACCGGGACAAGAAAAGCTAATGCCACGTGAGTTTGCATAAGATTGGCGACGGTCAAGCGCTCGTTCTAGGGTCAAATCACGACCTGCCTCCAAACGCAGATCGGCCCCGGCCCCCTGAAAACTCGTGCCATGCGAATAGATATCATTTTGTGCCACAACTGTCACATCACCGTCAGGCTGACTACGCAGGACATTAGGGCGTGCAGAAGTGAGAATTTCTTTGCGTTTCCTTTCGTTTAAGCCCCAAAAACCACTATGTAAGGTGCGCGTTTTGTCACGTGTTTGCAAAGCATAAAAATTAACATCACCACCTGCAAAAACTTGGGTACCGAGGTGGGAATCAAATAGGGTTGCTGTGGAATCCATATTGCCGCCCACATGAAAGACAAATCGGTCCCCAAAAGATTGTACACGGCAGTTTTGTACTTGGGTCGATGTGGTTACAGACTGTTTATAAAATGGTGCATCTAAACGCAGCAAATTTTCCATTTGCCAACTAAATCCTTTTTGCCAAAGCGACTTGCCGCCATAATGCTTTGCTTTAAAGTTGCTAATGTAAGTATGTGTTAAAGCGCCAAGCTTCGCATCTCGTTTGATTTCTACAACACCTTTACTGCCAGAGAGCAAGTCGCTGCCACGCATGTATAAGCCATCCGCCTCTAGATATAGGCCAAGCCCATCATGGCCAACACCATCACCGCCCATGAATACAGCAGGATCATAATCTGCTTGGGTGTCATATCTACCTTGATAAGCATTAACCCTAGCCAAACCATATATATAGCCTTGTGGCGCGCGCACTTCTAGATAATTATTAGCCAAAACCGCCTGGCCATAATTGGTGACATTGCCACTTAAGCTCCAAAGATAAACTTCACGCGCGGCGATATCGTGATTGAGTGTCAGACCACCCGCAGTCGCAGTAAACCCCAATGCCGCGCTGTGCATAGCATCTGTTTCCCAATCAATATGTGGGGCTGTGACAAACAGGTCGCACTCACGTTGAGAACCACTTGTATAAGTAAAGTCTGTATCAAGAAGATTAAGTCTTAAACTACTGGTAGGATTGTAGCTTGCAGAACGGTGGCGACCATTATAAAAATCTTGTGCATATGATGTGGTACAACTTCCCAATGTCAATTGTAGATGGGCGATATCGGCACTGCCATACAAATGTGGTGTATCTGTGATCAAGTGTAAACTTGCATCAGCATGCTCTGGTACTTGATGATAGCTGCCGGCGTGACTGTACTTTGGCGCTGCAAGTTTGTTGGCGCCAGCAAACGTAGTTCGACCCGCATCAATATATTCACCCACATCAGCTTGTACATCGTGCAAGTGCAAATGTGAGCCTTGAGTTGCTGCCATAAAATCGCCAGTATATTTCGCGCGGCGAAATGTCGTACGCGAACCATCGCTACGATAAGCCTCGCGAATATTTATGCTTGAATCGCGTAAATCACTACCAAGCGTAAGCTTTCCCTGTTGTGCCAAAACACCCACATCCCAATCGGCTACTTTAGCAGTAAACTCACCACGATTTAGCATTCTCTTGGTAGTCAAACTACTAAATACGCTCGTTGATCGCCCATAGTTATAAAAACTTCCAACATCAAGTGAACTCGATACGGCTGTCTCACCGCCGACATTCACAAAACAACCATGTTTGCGCGTGACACTTGCTGCAACAGTAGGGCCTAAATTAACCGTGGCCAAGCTACTAATAGAGCGGCTTGGGCCTACCGCTCCCGCCACTGAAAATAGACTATCTTGGTGCTTTTCTAATGCGGCAGCCGCTTGGACTAAGCGATCTGTGACTGTTACCGGTTTTGCCGTCGGTTTTGTCGGTTGTTGTGCGCTAGCTTCTTTAGCTGACTGATCGCTTGAATCAGCAGATTCAGACGCATTCTTATCTTTAGCTTCAGCGACTTCTTTACTAGCCTCCTCTTTTTCTTTTGCCTCTTCTGCCTGAGCTTCTTTAGCTTTAGTCGCTTTCGCCTTAGCTTCACGACGCTCTTTAACTGCTGTGCCAAAGCTTTTACCTGCTTCTAGCGTTTGAGTCGCTGTTTCATAGGCAGCATGCGCAGCCGATAATCCTTTTAACCACTCCCACGTGCGCGCATCATCTACGGTTTGGAGCATATCTTTTGTAAGCTCACGTGCGACCTTAAGACGACCTTCACTGGATGAAGTTGCTGCAAGCTCTCTAGATTTTAATTGATAAGCTTGATATAGCTCGGTCAAATAGCTATAACTGAGTTTGCCAGAGCTATACAATGCTTTTGCTAAACCAAACGCCGCTTGCAACTCTTTAGGCAAACACTTACTAAGCTCACTCATCACAGCAAGTAATGATTGTCCAGAAAAAATATCGCGCTTATTCTCTGGCAGTCTCGGCATCGAGACGGCTGACAAGCTAAACAAGCTTTTTTCATTAGCCTGCCAAGCTTCGCTATAGCCAGCATTCAGATTGAGTAATATAACAGTCGTTAAAGTTTCAGCGTCTAATGTGCCAGTATATGCCAGCATAGGTGTATAGATATATAGTTCTTTAGCAGACACCCCTCCGTTAAATCCGTAAATGAGGTCATCAAATCCCAGGGTTACCTTGCCACCAATGATATCTGCCTCTAAACCTAGTTGGCCACCTGTCAACTCAAGTTCATCACTAACATCGATCTGGCTTTCTTTTGTCGACGTGAAAGAATTCACATCAAATTTGCCTTTTGCACCTCGCAATAAACACCCTTCACCCAGGTTGAAAGATTTACTGTCGAGCTTCAGTTGATCAAAACGAAATTGGCTGCCACTTTGCATATCGATTTTTGCAATTGACAGTATTGGCATTGTGGCTTGAAGGAAACCGTTATCAGCCATAATTAGTAGTGGCGTGATTATGTATCCACTACTGAAAAATGAACCTTGGTTAGATATTTGTTTACTGCTAGTAAAGTGTTGCCCATCAAAACTCAAAACAGCGCCTGATTCAATATAGGTCTCAGCGAATTCACAATTACTGTGTATCACTCCACGGCCATAGACATCTAGGCGGTAAGCTCGAACTTGCGAGGATGGTGTCGCCGTCAAACTGCCAAAAACATTTATCACGTTACTCGTTAATTTGCCACCACCAAGTGTTACATCACCAAACAATTTACTATCGTGTTCAACTGTAACCTGAGCGCGCGCCCCAATTTTGACTTGCGCGCCTTCTTTGGCTACCAACTCTTTTGATGTCTTAGCAGAGGATTCTTGAATGACGACTTGATCAGCAAGTGTTAAAGCACCAACACGAACATCCGAGCCAGCATAAAATGCTGTTTCATCTTCACAAATAGCAACAGAAGCCTCAACTTTCGCGCGCACGGCTGTCAGATTGTGGCTGGTAAAACTTTTACAAACAAGAGCAGATTCAATAACTTTCGTATTATGTAAAGTTGCAGTTTCAGCCGCAATTGTAGATCCGTGCGTGGCACGTAAACTAGTGCTTTCACCGGTGCGAAGCTGCTTGGTATCAACAGCACTATGACGCAAATCACAACTTCCGTAGATTGAACATTCATCGCTCTGGAAGAGCGTCTCATCAGCCGCATCGATTGCTTTATCAAAGGTCATCGTTTTTGCTGAAAATTTCGATTGCTTTGCTTTTAATGCGTGAGAATGACCCGAAATTTCATCACTAACAAAACTACTTTTTTCCGCAATAAATTCGCCATCAAATGTGCTAGCAGCAGAGTGCACGTCACAAGCAACAGCCTGGAAGTCACTTTCTTTGCCAAGATAGAATTTTTCCCGTGCATCAACGGTTGTTTCTGTTAGTGATGCTCGACCACCTGTTTGATAAAAATTAGTATGGTTTAGCGTACTATCGCGCACATCAAACTCACCGGCTTCAAGCACCATCTTGCCTGCCTGCATTGACACATCTTGCAATGAAGTCTTGACTGCTTCATCAATTTGATAAAATTCACCAACTTTAATTGCCCCAGACTCGGCAGAAAGTTCTGCTTGGTCAGCCAGGGTGACAGATAGCGCTTCTAGACGCAGCTTTTTAGCCTTTACCTTATCGGCGAAATACAATGAACATCCAGGGCCCAAGATTTTGACATTATCTGCTTCAATGTCGACGAAAAAATTAACAGGTTTATCTGTATAGACAATAATGCATAGGTTGTTATTATGGTCTCTAATAACGGAAAGAATTTTTTCATCTGTTTTTTCATCATAGAAATGAAACCGACTTGAGTCACCTCCAAGCGAAGTAATATTATATTCTTGATTCTCATCCTGAACGAGCGTTTCTTCAGCCAACTCAAAGCGAGGTGTAAATGAAGTGGGCTTAGGGAAACGGGGCTTGGTCAGTGGTACGGTAATTTCTTCATCACCGAGAGAAAAAGTTCGTTTAAACAGTCCAGCAAACTCATCTACACCTCCAAGCTTGGTGCGAGAATAATGATGGAATTCATCCACCACTAAACTAGGATGTAAAATGCCATCTGTATCAAGCCTACGTCCCATTTTTTATACTCCCTTTATTCATTAAGATCCGTTAAAGTGACAAATCCATCTCAGTTGCTTTTTCAGGAGCCGCCGTCGTTCCAGTTGATGCTGTACCAGACAATGTCGTACTTGCAGCTTCTTCACCTGGTGCTCTACGTGGATTAAAGAATGTACCTCTAGTGGCTGCTGGCGGCCTCGTCCGTCTCCTGGATGAGCTAGAAAAACTGGCGGAACTTGAACTTGCTTCTGCTTTAACTACCTTTTCTTCT
>JAJFKG010000039.1 GCA_021773335.1 Gammaproteobacteria bacterium | reverse complement strand
CATGGCCTTCGATGAAAAAGGCCAAGCCGATAGCATGCAACGTAAAGTCGAGATTTGTACTCGCTCTTATAACGTATTAACGCGACAAGCCAGCTTCCCTCCCGAAGACATTATTTTTGATCCGAACATTTTTGCTATCGCAACAGGCATTGAAGAACATAACAATTATGCTGTTGATTTTATTGAAGCGGTGCGCAGCATTAAGCAAACCCTGCCACATGCCTTGATAAGCGGGGGTGTTAGCAATATTTCGTTTTCATTTCGCGGCAACAATCCTGTACGTGAGGCAATGCACTCAGCGTTTCTCTACCATGCTATCAAAGCAGGCATGGATATGGGAATCGTCAATGCGGGCCAAATTGAAGTTTATGAAAATATTCCTAAAGATTTATTAAGCGCGGTAGAAGATGTCTTATTCAATCGTCAGACGGCAGCCACCGACAATCTATTAGAAATCGCTCAACGTTTTGCAGGACAAGCCGGCAAAAAGTCACAAGTTGATCTCAGTTGGCGTGAGAAACCTGTTAGTGAGCGCTTAAGCTATGCTTTAGTTAAAGGCATTACCGATTTTATCGTCGAAGATACTGAGCTTGCCAGACAACAAGCACAACAAGCGCTCGAGGTCATCGAGGGACCATTGATGTCAGGGATGAATGTTGTCGGCGATCTATTCGGTGCGGGCAAAATGTTTTTGCCGCAAGTGGTAAAAAGCGCGCGCGTTATGAAGCAAGCCGTCGCTCACCTTGTCCCGTTTATCGAAGAAGAAAATAAGAATAATCCAAACCAACGCAGCAAAGGTAAAATTGTCCTAGCGACAGTGAAGGGCGATGTGCATGATATTGGGAAAAATATCGTGGGTGTTGTTTTACAATGCAATAATTATGATATCGTTGACCTGGGTGTCATGGTTCCCTGTGAAAAAATTCTTGCAGCAGCAGAACAAGAACAAGCAGACATAATAGGCTTAAGTGGTTTGATAACACCTTCTCTTGATGAAATGGCACATTTTGCAAAAGAACTGCAACGTCGCAATGCCAAATGGCCATTATTGATCGGTGGCGCAACAACCTCCAAGGCACATACTGCGGTAAAAATAGCACCACAATATACCGGCACAACCGTGCACGTCCAAGATGCTTCACGTGCCGTTGGGGTAGTAGCGACGCTATTGAGTCACACGCAAAAAGATGATTATTGCCGTGACATAAAGCAGAACTATGCGCGCATATGCGAGCGCCATCTGAGTAAAAAGCAACAAAGCCAATATGTCTCCTTGACAAACGCCCGGCGCAACCAAGAAATCATCGATTGGTCGAAATACCAACCACCCACACCCAGTTTTTTGGGAACGCGTTGTTTGCTTGATCACTCGCTCGCAGAGCTCCGTAACTATATTGATTGGACACCCTTTTTCAGAGCATGGGAACTTGCCGGCCAATACCCAGCAATATTGAGTGACGATACCGTCGGGCATGAAGCGCAAAACCTATTTGCTGATGCCCAACGTATGCTTGACACCATCATTGAGAACAAACTCTTAAAAGCTAATGCAGTATTTGGCTTTTTCCCTGCAAATACGTTGGATGACGATATTGAAGTGTATCAAGGTGAAGAGCGTCAAACACGCATAGCCACCATTCATAACTTAAGACAACAAGCTGCAAAATCACGTGGTTATGCCAATAAATGTTTAGCCGATTTTGTTGCACCTAAGGCACTAACTATCGCGGATTACATTGGTGGCTTTGCGGTAACGGCTGGTATTGGCGCTGATGAGCTGGCACAATCATTTGTTGCTAAACTCGATGATTATAACAGTATTATGGTAAAGGCGTTAGCCGATCGTTTGGCAGAGGCATTCGCAGAAATGCTCCATCTAAAAGTACGCAAAGAATTTTGGGGTTATGCCAGCAGTGAAACCCTTAGCGCTCCTGAATTAATCAAAGAAAAATATCAAGGTATACGCCCGGCGCCAGGCTATCCGGCTTGCCCCGATCACAGTGAAAAACAAACGTTGTTTAAACTACTCGATGTTACGCGCCAAACAGGCATTAGCTTAACGGAAAATTTTGCGATGTTGCCGGCAGCGGCAGTCAGTGGATATTATTTTTCACACCCACAGGCAACTTATTTTAGCGTCGGTAAAGTTAATCAAGAACAAGTTGAAGATTACGCCAGACGCAAAAAAATGCCTTTAAAAACAGTAGAAAAGTGGCTTTCGGCAAACCTCGCCTATACCCCAGAAGAGGCACTTCCTGGGCAGCTTGAAAACACCAGGCCAGATACTATACTGTAGTTAAGTGTTTTCGCTGGGCAGATTGTCGGTGAGCCGATTATGTAAATATCAATGGAGATCGCTTTTGCGGATATGGTGTGTTAATCCATCGCGCGTGGATTCCTAAAGTATCCCCTAGATTTCCGCCCTTTACCCCTCAGGGTTCACTGGGCATTCTGCTAGCGGGAACACCTTTAGTATGCAACAACATTTCTATAACAACATCTCTCTTATTAGAAAATACCGCTGGACCGCATGGTTTTATGACATCTTAGATTATCCGTGGGAACGACGCTACCGTCTATGGCGACCGCAACTATTGGCAGACTTGCATGGTGCCGTATTGGAAGCCGGTGTCGGGACTGGCCGTAATCTTAAATATTATCCCGAGCATATTCAATTAACCGGTATTGAGCTCAGTCCGAATATGCTAAAAATTGCTAAACGACGGGCGCGTAAAGCCAAATGTTCTGTCGAACTTTATCAAGATGATGCGACCCAGTTGCACACATTGCCTAATAGCCATTACGATTGGCTTATTTCGACCTTCTTATGCTGCGTCATGCCAGACAATCAACAGCAGATAGCCTTGCAACAATTCGCGCGCGTATTAAAGCCCGGGGGGCAGTTTCGTTTGCTGGAAATAGTTTATTCTCAAGATCCTGTGTTACGCAAACGTCAGAAGTTGTTTAGCCGTTTTGTGGAAAAAGTCTATGGGGCACGCTTTGATCGTCAGACATTAACCTATCTGAAAAATTCGCCAGAGCTAAACGTTATTAATACAACTTTCTTGAAGGATGATACCTATCTATTAATTGAGGGGATAAAACATTAATAGAAAAAAGGTGTTTAGTGAAAATCTTCGCGCCAAGCAGAATCCGGTTGTGAGCGTGGCCCGGTAATATAAACACCTGACAAATTCGCATTGGCGGCGGCACCTGTTGGCACAACGCGACTCCACGTACTACCGTCCCAATGCACTAACACGCCATTACCGCCACTTTTGTCACCAACCGCCCAACAATTATCACTACGTGCACAGTGCACACTATTCATGGTAACTGAAGGTACAGAACCATCCGGTAACACGCGCGACCAACTGCTACCATTATAATGCACGAATAATGCTGAGCCACTTTTGTCACCGACTGCCCAACAATCACTACCACTGAGACAAAAGACGCTTTTTAGCGCTTTCTTGATCACTGGCACACTATTATCGCGTGACCAACTACCACCATCCCAATGTACCATCAGTAATTTATTACTGTCATCATCGCCCACCGCCCAGCAATCGTTGCTCGCTGCACAACTGACTGCGTTTAAATCTTTTTTTACACCAGGCACGCTATTATCACGCGTCCAACTAACACCATCCCAATTGACCAGCAACAATTTATTACTTCGATCCTGTCCCACCGCCCAACAATAATTCGTTGCGACACAATCAACACCGAATAAATCGCTTTTTACACCAGGCGCGCTATTATCGCGTGCCCACGTAGTACCATTCCAATTTACCAGCAATAGCTTATTACCTTCATCTTCACCGACAGCCCAACAATAATCACTATTAACACAACTTATCCCAAATAACGCTTTCTTGATTGCTGGTGTTGTTACTGCTGACCAAACGCTACCATTCCAATAAGCAATCGTTAAATTGCTCCCATCGTCATCACCGTCATCACCGTCATCACCGACAGCCCAGCCACTAGCATAAGACAACATATCAACGGCATTTAAATTTTTATCCGGCACACCGCCAAATGGGCCCTGCCGCGCCCAACTCGTACCATCCCAACGATAAATGAGATCGCCACTAGACTTATCACCAACTGCCCAAGCCTCTTCCAACTGCGATACTTGTTTTGCCGTGCGTTGACTGTTGAGGGTTGCCACGGGCACGGTACCCACTGACGTAATGTTACATTGATATTGCCCAACAGGAATACCTGAGGCATGCGCACTTGCCGTGGTACCCGCAGCACCACGTTGTACGCCAACCAAACAGGGGGTCAAACCACTACCACAAACGCTAGTAGCACTTGAAATGCGCATATAATCGATGGCTTCACGGTCGATTACCACACGTCCTCCGGTTGCGTCATACGCCGCCGATGAATGCAATGGGATGATAGTGGTTGATGCCGTTATGTTGGCACTTAATGTTGTCGCCGGACTGGCATAATTCGACGCCCCGGATAAACTAAACGTGCCTGGAATGCCGGTGCCCAGGGATACATTGCTGTAATTGCTTGCCAAGCCTGAACACGTACTACGGACTGAGAAATTCGATGTTGTCGTCGCGTATACTCCTGCCTCTAGGCCTGCATCAGCAACCCCCAGGGCTTGTGCAGACGTTAATAAATCGGTGCTTGAGCGTGTGCTGGTAATCACTACCAAAATTAATGCCGCGATAAAAAGCGCAATAACAGCGATCAAAATAACCGCGGTCACGGTGAGAAAACCGCGCTGATTTTTTTGTTTTAAGCTACTGCTAGCCATCATCTAAAATTCCTTGGGGTGACCATGGTTAAAAAACTACGTGAAGTCCCACCATGTGTAACTGTCAAAGAAATAGCAATATAGCGCACTAAACTAGTTTGTGCGGCATTGGTAATCACTGCAAAATTCTGGTCGTAGTAAGTAAAGGCCAACGCACTCACACCAATAGCCAAGGCTTGTGAATTGCGCATCAAAGTAGTGCCACTCAAGCTGTATGTCGTCGTTTGCCCGGTACTATCAACGAAATTGACAGGATTGCCGCCCGGCGTCATCGCAACAATATCAAAAGGGATCCCCATACCGCGCATATCGCGCGTGATCCGCGCGAGCGCTAAACGCGCCTGCCAATCTGCATCGATAATATCACGACTGGTATAGGTGGCACGAAAACCTTCCGCGATCATCGCACCGCCGACACTGAAAACCAAGCCCAAAATAACGACAACTAGCAGCAACTCGATAAGAGTAATGCCTTTGTTATATCGTCTTGTATTACTTAGTTTATATATCATATTTAGCTGCTCACTCAATAGTCCGCGACTACTGACGTTATCGTTGCACTACCACCACCGCTGACCGTAGAGGTAATCACCTTATAGTTAGGATTACCTAACCAACCTGAGGTGACAGTAACCACTAACGTATTATTACCAAAGGTACAACCTGAAGGTGGTGGACATGACACGCTACCTGCCGTGTTAGTTAGACTGCTAAACCCTTTTAAACGCTTATCTCCTTGTGCTCTTGCCATACCATACTGTGCAAGCGCTATCGCACGTGTTTGTTCATCGACTTTATGAGTCTCGGTTAAGATCGTTCCAAACGGTATTAATAATCCAATACCGGCCACACCCAATACAGCAATAAAGATGATTATTTCTAATAAAGAAAAACCTCGACACTGGGTTTTTATAGCACTGGGTGATCTATTCATGGCGCAGTCACCAAGCCAGTTTCGGGGGTAATCACTACCGTCTGTGCAGGTGCGCCGCTAGCCGTCAACGTTATAGTCGCATTACTACTGAGCGCCGTCCCGGGCATTGTGCTCGTTGCATAGGGAATACCACGCCCATCAAAAACAACGAATGAATTACTGCTAACTAAGGTAACGGCTGTCTCTAACTGAATAGTGGTAGCCTCTGTAGCCGGCTCTGGGATTTTAGTCGAATCATCCAAGTTGCTCACCCAATAACAACTATTGATACCACCAACGGGACACACTGTTGCAAAATTAACACGGTAACGTGCCCCCTTGGTCATCGATAAGGATTGTGCGTAGCGTATCGCCGCACTTATTTGTTCTGCGCTAGCGCGCAAGTCAATGGCTTTAGTCGGTAAATTAACGAGGACAGAGATGGCAAGAATGCTCACCAACATCATCACTATGACGAGTTCAAGCAAGGTAAAGCCGGTCTGTCGCAACACACCGCTCAGGGAATGCTTATTATGCCTTGCCGTAGGGGAATTAACTAATCCCGATACCGACAAAGGTTGCTGTTGTTGTGCCATCAGGATTAGTCACTGTACAAGTCACGCGTGCATCAGGAGATATTGCTTGGGACGTAATGGTGTAGCCACTCGGCAGTCCACCACTCATGAGAGGCCCTACATCCGTACAATTTGCAACGCTTGAGCCCGCCGAAGCATTCGCCTTACGAACGCCATAATTAAACGCAGAAGCCGTATTTAACGCGCCTGCAACGCCTTGAGTAGCACTTTGGCGAGCTTCTGGTTTGATATCGATTAATTTTGGGATTGCAACCGCGGCAAGGATTGCCACAATACCAATGACGATAACCAATTCAGTCAGAGTAAACCCCTGGTGCGGCAAGCTTTGCTGTTTCATGACCGACCCTCACATCTCATACATTCGTTCGCCAAGATGCCATTAAAAAACAAGACACGTCAACTGCTTTACTCCAATTAGTAAAACAGTTGACATGAATTTAGACATAATATACCGAGTTGCTTACTCAGTTGTAGATATTGTCACGTCGGTTGTATCACTTGTCGATGTTTGCGTTATCGTGCAAGTGTTATCGCCAGCCGTTAATGTATCGGTATTGACTGTATAACCCGCAGGCGTACCACCCACTAAGATCTTAGCCACAGCAGTAGCACAAGTATCCGATGTCGTCACTGCTTGTCCTTTGCCTAACTGTGAACGAATAGCAACATTGACAGAATTAGCGCCGTCAATACCACCCGCTATACCGGATAGTGCCGCCGTTTCAGCATCGCCCTTGATGTTAATAAACTTAGGCACAGCCACTGCGGCTAGGATACCGAGCACACCAATTACGATAACCAATTCAACCAGCGTAAAGCCCGATTGCCGCTTTGTAACTCTATTTTGCCTCATACTTAACCACCTCATAAATACTTAAAACCCACTTTTAGAAAGTCCTTTCCGCTAATGGCCTTACCATCTAACGCACTCTAGCATTTACGGGGCAAGCCCTCAACTCCGCGCAGGCTTCCCCCATAAAATATACTTGGGTTGTGCGTCGCTATTTCTAAAAATTAGCAACTAGTCGTGACTGTTGTCACAGCTCCTGATGTTCCATTGTATAGTGCTTCACAAGTCGCACTACCACCTGGGGGTCGACAACTCACAGCAGTGGGATCCGTATAGTCTATGGTAAACAACGTAGACTCTTCTAACGCAGCACCTATCCCAGCAGCTGTACCAACCGGCTTACCATTACCAGCATTCACTGTTACGGTCGTACCATCCATATCAACTGACGTTGCTGCATTGTCACCCGCAGCCTTGTAAGCAACCCGCGCAAGCATTTTGGCGCTCGATAGCGCTGATGCACAACCGTTCACCATTGCTTCACGTGAATCTCCTTCCAAGCTAATGAACTTCGGCAACGCAATCGCTGCCAGAATGCCCAAAATTAACACCATCACAACCATTTCGATCAAGGTAAAGCCACGCAATTGTGTCACCTTTTTGCGATTAATCATCTCACACCTCTTATAATAATGAGTATCATTGCTTCCCTGCTAACTTCCCGACAGACAAGAAAAATCTGCCGTAAAGATACCGCTATAACGATAACTATAGACTATTTTCGGGCACTTACGGACCAACCAGACAACAACTCTGATAAAAAATGAACACGCCAGGGATAAATTCGTAAGCTATTGAAGTTAAAGAACTTTTATTTAACACGGGCAATTAAGAACGCTTTATAAATCAATCAGTTAGAGTAGAGCTCAGGTACTACTATCTACCCGCAAAACTCACCATATTCCACAATGGCAAGAATACTCCTAGGGCCAAAACCAATACCATCCCCGCGATCACTATCAATAAAATTGGCTCAATCGTTTCTCCCAACTTACTCAAATCATAATCGACTTCACTTTCATAGTACCCAGCAACTTCTACAAGCATTTCGTCAATACTACCGGCATCCTCACCTACCTGTAGCATCTGCAATACTAGAGGCGTAAACAAACCACTAGCAGCGGCAACTTGACTCAAGTTTTCACCGCGCTCAATACCATCTCGCATTTCCAAGATACGCTGAGCAACATAAGCATTACCCACGGCGTGCGCGGCCAGGGTGACACCTTTAATAACGGGTACTCCTGAGCTTATAATCATGGCAAAAGAACGTGTGAAGCGAGATAACACAATGCGATTAAGAATATCACCGATAATTGGAGTACGTAATTTTAAATGATCCCAAGTGTGGCGCCCCTTTGTCGTTTTGATCCAAAAGCGCGCCCCTATCACAGCGACAACAAGACCTATAATTAATTGTGCACTATTGTTTACCATAAAATTGGATGTGGCGATCAAAATCCGTGTAGGCAAAGGCAACTCTGTTTTGAATTGGGAAAACATTTTCGCAAAAGTGGGGATCACAAAAATATTAATCACGACAATTGCAACTGTTATTGCGATTAACACAAAAACCGGATAACGCGTTGCTGATTTAATTTGTTTTAACGTCTTATCCTCGAGTTGTAAGTACTCAGTGATCTGTTTGAATGATAAATCTAAGCGCCCTGTATTCTCACCAACCTGAATAATGCTACCGTAGAGCGTCGAAAATACTCGAGGATGGGCTTGTATCGCTGTCGCTAAGGTCTTACCTGATGCGACTTGGCCCACAATATTTTTCAATACCTTAGCAAACGGTCTGCAACGCGTTGTCTCCGCTAAACGCGTAATTGCTGCAAGAATAGGGACACCCGCTTTAGACAATGTCGTCATTTGGCGGCTAAACATAATGAGTTCAGTGGTCGGAATCTTTAATAATCCCAAACGATATTGTAAAGCCTCTAATGAGTCTTCTTTTTTTTCAGCCTCTTTAATACCAGTAGGTGTGATCCCTTTTGCAAGCAAAGCAGAAGCAACCAACTCTTGGTTTTCTCCATCCATGCTGCCACGCACGACTTTACCATCCTTGCTTCTTCCCTGATAGGCAAATGTTGGCATTTTATATTCCTCTAATAATCATCGGGAATTTCATCAAATTCACCTGCTACTCTAAAGACTTCTTTTAAGCTAGTGACACCAGCAACAGCCGTATCTAAAGCGCTCAGCGTCAGCGAACTATGGCGACTATGTTCTTGAGTAAATTTGGCAAAATCTGCTGGGTCATTACGTCGCAATGCATCAATCATACGACTATCTAATTCAAACAATTCAAAAATCCCGATACGCCCTAAATAACCAGTATTATTACAATGGGAACAGCCTTTACCAAGCTTATAGGTTGCTGTACGGTACTTTTCAGGGGCATCGGATATCCCTAAAATCCAATTCATTTCTTGTTCTGAGGGTTGATAATCTTCAACACAACTATCACAAACTCGGCGAACCAAGCGCTGGGCAAGCACCGCCCGCAGCGCAGTGCCAACGAGGTAACCTTCCACCCCCATGTCCATCAAGCGCATCGCACTACTAGCAGCATCATTTGTATGCAAACTCGCGAGGACCAAGTGCCCTGTTAATGCTGCGCGCATGGCAATTGTCGCCGTTTCGTGATCACGCACCTCACCAACAAGAATAATATCGGGATCTTGGCGTAACGCCGTGCGCAGCACACGGGCAAAATCCAACTCAATTTTAGATTTAACTTGGACCTGCGAAATACGTGGCAAACGGTATTCGACCGGATCTTCAACCGTGATAATTTTCTTTTCCGGCACATTTAATTCGCTCAATGCGCTGAATAGTGTTGTTGTTTTACCGCTACCTGTAGGCCCTGTTACTAAAATCATACCATAAGGGCGGTGAATCAACTTACGGAATTGATTGAGTAACTTCTCAGGCATACCAATATAATCTAGCTCCAGCTTGATCGCAGAGTGATCCAACAAACGCATGACAATCGACTCACCATGTTCAACTGGCATCGTTGAAATACGCACATCAATGTTTTTATCACGAATTTTTATGTTGAAACGACCATCTTGAGGCAAACGTTTTTCTGCAATATTTAAACCTGACATCAGCTTTAAACGCAGTGTCAGTGGCGAAATAATCGCACGCTCTTTGATAATTTGTTCTTGCAACATACCATCAACGCGCTGGCGAATACGCAATACATTTTCATCCGGTTCAATATGAATATCCGAAGAGTGAATCTGCAGCGCATCTTCAAATACTGAACGCAACAACTTAACAACTGGGGCGGATGCAGCCGTATCTTCACCCTCAGCAAGTTGACCCAATTCAACTTGCTTAATTTCTTCGTGTAACTCTCCCGCTAAGCCGCTGATTTCCTGTGTGCGGCGATAAAGCATATCCATGCTTTCTAATAAATCGGCTTCACGGACTAATGCTTGTTTTAGAGGCTGACGTAATACTCTTGATAATTCGTCAAACGCAAAAATATCTGATGGATCAACCATGCCGACAAGCAGTTTTCCTTCTTCTTCGGCAAGCACAATCGCGCGAAATCTCCGTGCAAACGTTTCTGGCAACAGACTTACTTTTTCAACATCAACGTCATTATGCTTTAAATCAAAAAAAGGTACGTTTAACTGCCGTGATAAAAACCCAAGGAACTTTTCTTCAGTAATCATTCCTAAGTCAACCAACACCTTTCCGAGTTTACCGCCACGCTTAGTTTGCTCATCAAGCGCTTGTGTTAATTGTTCTGCGGTTAACAGATTATTTTTTACTAATAAATCACCAATACGTATTTTTGCTATCACGGTTATCTACTCTAGTCCATTTATTTTTTGACTAACATAGCCTTTTAATTGCGGAGATAAGTTGGGAGTGTTATTTGCACGTTCATAAGCTGCAATTGCCGCATTCCGTTTCCCCGCGCCTTCTAGTGCAATACCTAAGCCAAGCCACCAAACCCCATTTGTTGGGTTGAGCCTCAGTAGTTGTTTATAGAGTTGTGCTGAAGCAACATTATCGCCTGTGCGTTGGTATAGCGCCGCCATATAAGCATAATATTCAGGTTCTTTTTTAATTGGCGGAGACATCTGTTCCAGCACACTTAACGCTTGTTTGTTATCGCCCTGCTCAACTAACACGCGAGCCTGCAGTTTGACAAAAGGCAGATAATTAGGATCTATGTTCCGCCCCTCTGCAACATACTGTTCAGCATCAGCATAACTGTGCTGTTGAATCAACAAAGTGACCAACATTTCGCGCGCCGGTATGTAGCGTGGCTGACTTTGCACAATTGACTCAAGCAAACTTATTGCTGCCTTCTTGTTGCCATTATTAACATAAGCCAACACCTTTTGATAGTCACGCTGCGCTTTTTGTCCAGGCGTTAATGGAATTGCACGTTTAATCGCCGTTGCTTGCGCTGCCTTCTTGAGTCGTTGTGCAGCAGCGTTTGCTAACTCGGGATTGACTAAGTCAACAATAAAGTTAGGTGTCTGCTCACCGGCTAACCCTAATTGCTGAATACGGGTGCCCGGTTGTACATGCAATTGTAACTGTAAATTACCATCAATTGGCCTGCTCCGCACATTAGTCACTAGGCTATTACTAAGCAACGCCTGGTTAAATTGCTGGATAAGCTTTGTATCATGAAAGACTATGCTAATAGTCTGTTTGTCTTGTGACAAACTAACACTGTAATCGGTGCGCGCTGTAAGACTAAAACTTAACTCAGTTGCGCCATTTTCACCCGTCACCTGCACAGCGCCTAAATCTACACGGCTAACATGAGGTATTGCTTGGCTTGGTTGCGTAGCGTTTGGCTGTGGATTGGTTTGCGATGACTGTTCTGTATCAGATGATTTTTGTGATGGTGACGTAGGCAGCTCTATTTTGTGCGTCTTCTGTTGTGCTTGCACATACTTTTGAAAGGCTTGTTTGCGTGTCGAAGAAAAATGCCCTTGACGAGCATTATACTGCCAAACATACCAAGCGATCGCCACCAACCAAGCGACGATAATGACAATAAAAATATTCATTACCCAGGATGGACGACGCATTGTTAAACTGGCGCGCCAGCCTGTTTTAGGCTCTTCAGCAACGCGCTGCATACCTGGCAAGACAGCATCTTTAGCATCATGCGGTTGGTGCTGACGTTGATGTAAATCTTTGAGCATCTGATTTATCAAGCTCATGACTTACATCCTACTCATCGTTGAGAATATCGTTATTTTCATTATGGCAGCAATCCCGCTAAGGCATGAAACTTTAACCCTAAAGCGAGAGTAACCAAGACAATGCCACCGGCTAAGAGCGATTGTCGCTTAGTCTTGCTCGGTGCAACAACATCTTTACTGTCTTTAATTGCCTGAATTACCGCAATATGATCAACTTTATACTGCCCACGACCATAGGCTACCATCATCGCTTTATGACAGAGTATATTGATAATACGTGGTGTGCCGTGGCTGCTTTTAAAAAGTGCATCACAAGCTTTGCGCGTAAATAGCGAACCATGCGTATACCCAGCCATAGTAAGACGATGACATAAATAAGCATCGAGATCTTGGCGTGAAATTGGCTTGAGATGGTGAGAGAAAATAATTCTTTGTTTTAATTGTCGCAGCCCAGGCTGTTCCAATTGCGAATCTAGCTCTTGTTGTGCAAACAAAATCACTTGTAACAATTTACTTGTTTCAGTCTCTAAATTAGTCAATAAGCGCAATGCTTCCAAACTTTCATTTGGCAAGGCTTGCGCTTCATCAATTAACAACACAACACGCTGCCCTTCGCGATTTAGCTTAATCAATTTTTGTGTGATCATATCGAGCAAATCATGCTGATCGACACGGTTCGGGAAATCAATGCCCAGTTCCAAGGCTAAGGCCTTACGAATACCGGATGGTGATAAATCGGGGTTGGGGATGTAAGCTGTGGTGTAATCTTCACCCAGTAGGTTAAGAAATTTGCGGCACAGAATAGTTTTGCCGGATCCAACTTCACCAATCACTTTGATGAAGCCTTCTCCGTTTCTAATGCCCACCATGAGCATTTCGAGAACAGCAATATGGCCCTCTAGATTGCAGAAAAAACTCGTGTTCGGCGTCAGAGTAAAAGGCAACTCTTTAAGATTGAAATGTTCTAAATACATCCTTGCGCCTCAAGAAACGGGTTTATTCAGCCAATCCTGGATAGGTACGGTCGTATTATCCTTCTGGATTATATCACCCATTTTATCAATGGTCTGCGCTGCATGTCGCATCTCTTGAGTTGCTGACTCGTTATTGACCACAATCGGTTTCAGCAGAATCACAAGCTCAGTCTTATCCGTCAGACTGCCTTGATCACGAAAGAGGGGACCTATCATGGGCAAGCGCCCAAAAGCTGGGATATTTTCTTTCTTATTTAAGTAATTGCTCGTCATCAAGCCTCCGATGACAATCACTTGACCATTTTTCGCATGCACAATGGAATCCGTTTCACGGATATTGCTTAGCGCAAGCGGTAACACTAAATCATCACCTTCACCCAGCTGGATTGTTTTTTTATCATCTGTCACTTGACTAACCGTTGGGTGAATATGCAATGTGACATCCCCTTTGGCATCGATCTCTGGGGTTACATCTAAGGCAATACCGGAGAAGAAAGGCGTTAGGTCAACCGTTTGGGTGGATTCCGCTGTCGTGCCGGCCGCTAAAGTATTGCCCGAAACATTCGTCACGAAAAATTCATCACGTCCCACCTTGATGATCGCTTTCTGATTATTGACGGTCGAAACACGCGGACTTGATAGCACTTGAACATTCCCTTGGGTATCCAACGCTTTGATTGCCGCATCGAAACCGGGACCCGAAAAAGTCAAATCCAACCCACCAGCTTCATTTTCTGGGTTTTCACCACCTTGCGTAATATCAGGTATCCCAAAGGTCTCTAGACCAACGTTAAGCAATTGTTGATCCCCCACTTTTTTAAAGCCTAAGACATTCCAATTGATCCCCGATTGAAAGGCGCGCTTGAGCTGCACATCGAGAATTTTCGCTTCGATGATGACTTGGCGATTGAGACTTGTTTCAGTTGCATCAAGGAATTTGGCAACCTCACGCAATTGTGCTGGATAAGCGCGCACAACCACTAGGCCCGCTTGCGCATTAACGACAACTGATTCGCCCTTGCTATTTCCTTCTTTGATACCAATAATAGCTTCAACCGTCTCTTTTAATGTCTTCCAAAAATCAGACTTCGTTTTTGTTCTTACGATCGTATTAGACTCTGTATTTTGCGAATTTTGTTGGCCTTGGCTTTGGTTAGATCCCGATGTTCCTGAGACTCCCCTCGAACTCGAACTGGCAAAACCACTCGATGTATTATTGTTACCGTTGTTAATACTACTGTTAATACCGGAGCTAACCTGGGTTTCCGACGTACCTTCACGCTTAATATCCAAATAATTGACGGCAAAAATCTTTGTTTGCAACCCTGGCGAAGAGACTTGATAACCATAAGGTGTAAGGCTGTATTCATAACCATAGCTATCGTGCACAGCTTGCATAACTTCCGGGATGGTTACCCCCTTCAAATCCAGCGAAATTGAACCAGTAATTTTCGGGCTGACTACCATATTGTATTTCGTACCCGCAACCAGACCGGTAAAGAAAGATTGTGCCGGCACATTATTAACCGAAATATCAAAGTGCTGCTCACCACTATCTCTGTCGGCTGCTGGCAACTTAACATTCAGCGCGGGCATGAGGGCGGCAGAAACATCGGCTGGGGGACGACTATTTTGTTCAACTTGTTGGTTAGCTTGGATGCCATTTTGCAGGTGATCGTTAATCTCGGTTATAGGTCTATTTTTCAACGATGGCGTTGTCGACGAACAAGAAATTAGCAAAAACAAGCTACACATCAGCATACCTAGCGCTATTCTTTTCCTGCTGAATCGCCTCATTGACTGATAACCTTTTTGAAACCTGATTGTTGCCCAATATTTCTTCTATTACGCGCAACCGGCTGCTTAATCGCTCGTTTGATCTCCTGGCTAATTAGCTGCAAAGTGATTTCACCTTCCTCACCTTGCAAACGTACTTGATTGCGTTCTATCTGAATGATTTTCATGTCCGCAATCATATCACCCGCTTTAACGACTTGGCCATTAATAATCGCTATTCGTCGCTGTGGTGAAATCAAAATAGAAGTTAAGGCTAAGCCTGCTTGACCACTAATAATTGGAGCAACGGTCGCATCCGCTGGCTGCGTCGGATCTTGCAAAGTAGCAGCCAATACTGACGAGCTACTCAAACTGATGAGAATGAGCAAAATAACCGTGAAGACCTTATGCCCTAGAGGGAAATTAGCCACTAATGATCCCCGCTTCGTTACTGAGGGTATGCAGCTTGATTGTAACGTTAGCTTCAGGATAAAGCGTTACTTTATAATCCAAGCTATCCCAAAATAAACTCCAGCCCAAGTTTTCTAAATCTTTCAGATAATTCAACGTGCTGAAGTAATCACCCGCTAAAACCAGAGTAATCTCATGCCGATAGATACCGGAATTAGCAATCTGTGATTGCGCTTTCGCATCTGTCTTCACTGCCTCTGCCGGTGACGTTTCTAGGCTTTTTAACACTAAACCTGGTTGTTGAACCAACATCAAGCGCAGGGCACTGATCATTTGCTCTGGCGTTATTAAATCCGAGGTTAAAATACCCAGGCGTTGATTTAAGACTTTAGCATGTTGGCGCAGCTGCATAGCACGTTCAATAACTTCAGCACCCTCATCTTCCTTAGCATCAGCAATAATTTTCTCAGACTGCTCACTGAGTTTTTTAATTTGAGTGTTGATCGTGATCATTTCTCTGTTTAACGCTAACTTACGTGCCTTCAATGGTTCTAGTAACAAAAAAGACCACAGTAGATATATCACAACTAATCCGGCACCCAAGATTAGCAGCCTCTCGCGATTGTTACGACTATCAATCCAATCGATCAATTGATCTAAATACTGCTTCATCTTTCTACTATTGTCCCATCAGTAGCTGTAGTAATTGTTGCACCGGTATCTTGGGTTGCGCGTTCCCATCTTGCGCTGATGATTTACCTTTCCGTGTGCCTCCCAGCATACCAGTAATTCGTTTTACGTCTTGCAACAGCTGATTATTCCCACCACCACTCTCGTTTTCTTGCTCGCTCTCTTCTTGCTCGCCCCCTTGCGCTTGCGCCAGTAAAATATCATCTTCTGCTGACAATGGTATTGTGCGCAATGCAAAACCTATTACTGGCTTTTTATCAACCTTGGTCTTCACCATCCGCAGCTGTTTGAAATCAATGCTCATAAACGGCTTGCTCTGGCTGAGTTGTTGTAAAAAGGTGGGGATCAAATCAGAGTCGAGTGCATAGCCAAGCAAAGATACACTCGCTTTTTCTTGATCGATAATAATTTCTTTTAGCCAAACACCCGGGACTATTTCTTTGGCCAATTCTTCTAGATAGGGAGAAAAGCCTTCATTAGCGCGCGCCATGGTTTTTACCAAGCTTGACTTAGATTCAATTTCTCTTGCGAGGGATTCCACTTCGCCTTCTAGCTCTTCCTTTGCAGCATCTTTGGGAAAACGTTCGGCTAATTCTAATAATTCTTGTGCTTTTATTTCTTGTTGAACCTTGAGTGTATCCCGCGCTTTTTGTACTTTGCTAAATTCCCAATACGCATAGCCATAATACGCTAACAACACAAAAACTAAGGCCCCCACAATCTGCAAAATTTGCTTAGCGTGCAGGACCTCTTTGGGTGGTGGCGTAAAACCAGAAAGGAGGTTAACTTGCTGCTGCATTTTCACCTCCTTCTTCGCGTAATGCTGCACCGATAACCGCAAAGCACTGTGCTTGCATCTCCAACGTTAATTCTTGCTTGCACGTCAATAATTCATTGAGATCGATTTTTTTTAGCTTGACGGTGAGATTTGCTGAGAGGTGCTCGACAAGTTTAGTTGCTTTATGTTGCGTTGGCGCAATTAATACATTTGCTGGCGCTGTTTGGCGCAGCTGGCTTTCATAATAATCTAGGGAACGTTGTACGTCGAGGACCAAACTATCTAAGGCTTGCTCATCAGGCGACAAACTCATACCATTATCGCTGGCTTTATCAAATAATGAATCTATCGCTAAAGTGATTGCACGTGCTAAATACAGCCCTTCTTGGCGACAAACAACTAATAAACTCGACCTTGGGTGCAAATACATCATCCCCTGGCCAATTTCATCTTCGGCAGTTAACGCACAAATATTTCTTAACGCTAACTCAATAATATCAATCGAAGTTAGGTTGAGCCCACTCCCCCTGACCATATCGATCAAAACTTGCGTGTCTTGCGTTTTACTGGCGACCACATACACCATTTTGCGCTGTGCACCTGTGCCTAAATCCGGCAAGTAAAAAGTATCAATCAAAGCCGAGTCAACTGGAAAATCAACCAAATCCTTAATTAGCCAACGCACCGCAGATGCCATCTCCGTGTCAGGCACTTCAGGCGCCTCAATCAACAATAATTTGTAATCTTGTGGACGCAAGACCAAATTACAGTTAGCGCCACCCAATTGATGTTGTTCAACCAATTCGGCTAATACGCTGGCACGCTGATCAGTATGCTGACAAGGCACATATTCACAAAATTCTAGTTCGGGTGAACCTTCAGCAGTGCGAGTAATGTGGGTTAGGGCGACACCGTCGCTGTCAATACTGGCACCGACTAATCCTGAAGCAACTGTGCCACGTTTAAAGCGTCGAGTAATAAATGACAGGGGATTCAAAGCCTTTAAGCGTCCTAGCACATTACTTCCTTAAAGATCACTGGTGAATAATTTTCAGGAATTATACACTTCAACGCCAGCAGTGGCACGTCTTTATCCAATCAAATAAGCTGTGGATAAGTCTGTGGTTTATTTTCTTTTATGCTGGCTAAGTGGACCAGCCGACACCTCTTTCGATCAATTGCTTTTAGCAAAAAACGATTTTAAAAACATAGAATTATAAGAAAAATTTAGAGTGGATTAATAATCAGCTTTAAGAGACTTGAACTTTAAGCGCTAAGTCTCACTTGTGTATAAACACGAATGCATAGTAAAGATATCATGGGCGAGGGGGCTTTGGCTCTTGTTCATTGGCGTCATTTTGTGCATCACGTTTGCGTTTTAAGCTGCGTTCTTCATCCATCTCTTTTTCAATATTATCTTGGCGCTTATCAACTTCACGACGAGCGAAGAATAATGTCTGTAATTTACGCAAACGTGCCGCGTATTGCGCTGCCAGTTGATCAAAATTTTCTTCTGCTTGTTCTTCACCTACGTGCAATGCTTGTTCACCAGGCGTAGTTGGAACACCATGATAGTCCGGGTTATTAACCAACTCTGGATTACCATAACCTTGCCCCCAAGGTGCCGCGACAAAACGATGCACAGGTATACCCCCCAAAATTTTCGAAGGTGAAGTATTATCATTGGCGGCGACGGTCATTCTGTCTGCATTTTCACCGCCTAAACCAGTATCCAGTGCCGGATCAACACCCGGGCGCTCTTCGGGGTTTTTAGTTAGCAACGCTAAAATCGCTGATTGTGAACTTGACCAACCATCGTTACGCAATACGGTCTGGGGAGGAGGTGGCTGCCCCTCGTAGTTAGGCGCAAATTTACTCCCGGAGCGTGAACTCCGCATTGGCAAGTGTTGTTCTGTATGCTGTAATGGGCGATTGCTCACAAGATTCCCCAACAATTTCTGAATGAGCTATAAGTATAGCCTACGGACAAAAAACGAGCGTTTCATGTAACTAATTGAGGTAACCCCTAAAAAAGGCCAAGTAACGTGGTGAGAGCTATCGCTGACAGTCGATGTTTGCTTTATAAACAGGAAATGGTTGTGATAAGCCATCAAGTTTAAGTTGTTGGACTATACTCTGACACATTTAAGTGGCTGAATAGATGCGGGTTTAGGGAGTACCCTAGGCTGACATTCGTTTGGTGGAATTCGTTTGGTGGAAAATGTAATGCAGCAATCTGGCCACATGCGTAAATGAATTAGTTTGAACCTGACGCCTGTTTGATACTTTCGTTTTATAGAAGCAATTAATCTAAGTCTTTCAAATCATGCCGTGTAATTTTTTTTGCTTCATGCAATAACTGCTTCCATGTATCTGGCGGATTACCGTTTTTTAACATTTTCTTGAACACACGATAGGTATCGTTTTTGCTGTCGTAAGCTCTTTTATGATTTTCATCATTAATCCATGCATAAACTATAATTCTCGACTCAGAATGATAGCGAAAAAATAAACGGTATTGTTGGTAAAACTTGGCCCTAAACCAATGCTTATGCTCTTTACCTAATGCCGATCCTTGACGATAATCAGAATGCGTTGGATCCTGGGGGATGGTATCAAAGGCAAGCGTATGAATTGCCGCTAAGCGTTTTGTTATATTCTTATTTTGGTAGTTCAGTGGATGTTTTTCTTTAAGCTTCGTGACTTGTGCCACAAGCTTTTCATATTCGTTCATAAACAGGGGATGCGCGAAGATAGTCCATCCATTTACGATCAGTGGATTATCGTGCTTCAAGCCTATTTATCCCTCTCTTCTGGTAATGCTTCATCCAGATTAATATCAACGTCAGAAATTAGTGTTGCTACATGAGAGACTAACTTACTGCTAACAGCCTGCAAATGATCTGGGTTTTGAGCAATATCATTTGCTAAGAATTGTAGAAAGCTCTCCATCACTTGGTCTTCTTCGTCTTCATCAGCACGAGAAAGCAAAACGTGACCATCCGCCTGGACGGTATAACGAACTTTTTCCCGCTTATGTAAATGCAATGCTTTTCTTACTGCTTCTGGCACTGTTGTTTGGTATCTATCCGTTAAGGTTGATTCACTAATAATGATGGGCGTACTCATATTCTCACCTGACAATATTTTTTGAACTATCATGGTAATGGTAATGCAATTGCATTACTTTGTCAAGCTCGAATGACTATTCAGGCATACAAAATCAACCTCAAGTTTCGCTGCTAATTGTTCTGGAGAATAGAGCCCAGTAGCAATCTATTGAATAATATAGAATTCTAAGTGTACCCCAGGCTGACATTGGCCTGGTGGAAAATGTAATGCATTTGTGTTACACTTATGACTAAATTAGTACTTATTTAGAAAAGAGATGCAATGATGACTAAAGCAGCAACCATTAATGCTCGAATAGAGCGCGACTTAAAAACCAAGGCCGAAGCCATTTTAAAAAAAGTGGGGTTATCGAGGGCCGAGGCTATCCGTATGTTCTATACCCAAGTCTGCTTGAACAAAGGGCTGCCGTTTGAGGTTAAGTTACCGAATGCGGAAACCTTAGCGGCGATTGAAGAACTTGAGTCAGGCAAAGGCACCCGCTATACCTCTATGGAAGATGTATGGAGTGACTTAGACGGTGCTTGAACTTGAACTCTCTTCACAATTTAAAAAAGACTTAAAGAAAATTAAAAAACAGCGTAAAGATAAGGGCAAACTCGACAAAGTCGTTGAGACGTTACAAAACGAAGTGCCATTACCAAAAAAATACCGAGACCACGATTTAAGTGGCAATTGGGTTGGCTATAGAGAATGTCACATTACGCCAGATTGGTTGTTAATTTATAAAGTTAAAGGCCATGTGCGGCTATTGAGGTTGGCCCGCACAGGCTCGCACTCAGAATTATTCAAAAAATAAGAAAATTATCCTACATTCATTTTGGCCTGCTATTTTGGGGCTCATTTTCGACAGTTAAATTAGATCGCCATATTTTAATTCCCTAGTTTTAGGTTCATGAATTCAAACCCTAAAAATGGTTCAGTGATGTGGTGACGTTTTTTGGTGCCATTTAAAGGGACGTATTTTTAGTACCTAAAAGAGCGAGCAAAAGTTGCGTATATTTTTTCAGCGCTATTTAGAGTAACGTACTTTCAGTACCTAAAGTTGCTGCGTAAAAAAGGTAGCAATAATTCCCTCCTATTTTAAGTAGCTAAAAAGCGGGCTTATTTTTTATATCAGTGGCGGGATAGGAAGCATAAAACAGGCATTGAATTGTGCTTGTTAAACTGACAATCCTTACAGATTCAACTCACCATCTTCGATTCTCGATTTTTCTGGCTTAGTTTGGTAGTCTATATGGGGTTTTGCGGCGGAACCACCAAATCTGCTCAATCTGAGATTCATCAGAGCATTGTTTCCAATTGCTGCTCCAGAGTGGCAATCACTTCATCGAAATAAACATCATACTTTCTGTTTTTGAAGTTGTACTTCCCAGTAAACGAAATGTGGCTCCAAGCAACAGGTGATATTTTAGCAATAATTTTTTTAGCAATATCTTCACCACGCTTTGCACAAAGCTTCTCATACAGATTATTTAGCAGTATGGCATTGTATGCAATGATCACATTAGCAACCAGGCGAGAAGACTCAGCACACATTAAATTGTCAGCGATTTTTCTACCTTTAAACACGCCGCTGTAAATTTTTCTGATCACATTTTGAAGCTGATGATAAGCCTCTGTTCTGTTCCTGGCGGTTCTTACCCATTTTCTAAGCTGCATATTATCGATCATGTTTAACACATGTGTACTTTTGAAAAGCTTATTGTACTCCCAGAGAGCCGCCCTAAGCCTTGAATATCGCTTGTGTGATGACAATTTCCTGATGATCACACTTTGCGTATTTTCCTGCATGATCAGCGATAGTAAAACTCGCAAAATACCACGTTTTTGAGATTCAATTAATGGCCGTTTGATTTTTGCAGATGGCATAATTAATCCAGAATAATTCTCAGGTTCATCCGCAGAATAAAGCTTATCTGCTTCAGCTCTAATATTTTTGATGCTGGGTATAAACCCAACATCAATAACATCTAGCGCAATAAAGTTGAGTTGGTTAATGGAATGGTTGTCGCCTGTTACTAAATCAATACTAACATTTGTTTCATTGTTATAAACAAGGTCATACAGATGGTGACTCTCATGTTCGTTCAAACCAATTACCTTAGCATTAACAGGGATATGATTTGCCATCAACGTATACACAGATACGCCTTTGGCTGTTCCGAAATATTTACTTGAATAACGAGATTGAATGGTATGCCTACTGGTTTCAACTTTCTGCCCATCCGCATCAGCAAGCGTTAGATTATCGACGATATTCCAAATTTTGAAGATGGGCAGTGCACAGGTAAAATCACTTAATATTTTGTTTGCCGCCTGCAATGTTTCAGGGCGAATAAAATTTTCAGCTGTGGAGCGTAAATGATTATAATTGATGTCTGACATACCCGCCATTTTTTGAATGCCGAAACCAAAGGCATCGGACAATATGCAAGCGATAATGCTAATACCATCCGCAGACCTTTGTTTTCTACTCTTATATTTAATGTGGCTAAAGGCAGACCATAGATCAGATCTGTCGCCTATGAATTTAAAAACATCCGCAATCTCAGTGGAGCCAAGACTGCTAAAGAAAGAGCTTTTGTTATCAGCATCGCCAGTTTCATACAACAAGCTCCAAATAGTTTCATCTCTGATAGTCTCAGTTTTAATACCATTATTTTCACCGGATGCAATTCTAGCGTTTGTTCGCTCCCATGCTTCTGTTAGAGCTTCTAATGCTTCATCTAACCGTTGATCACAATAAATGGGCAGCTTGTCATAACCAAATTTTTCGGCAATTTTATCGGCTTGGTCCACCACTTCATCTGCAACCAAATCATGATCCAAGCTGCAATACGACACACTTTCATTACAAAATAATCGGCCTCGCTCTAGCTGATGGTACATTTTTTTGTAGAGGTAAAACTCAAGGCGATATGGGTCAATATGCTCATCTGTTGGGCTGCTTTTAAGATATGGCAAATATTTTTTGTTAATTGTAAGGCCAAGTTCGTCAGAAAGTTTTATGTCAGCGGGATTTTTATTATTTCTATAGTGCCGTTTTAAAATATCCATCAAATTAATTAGCTCACCTTGCGGTTTATAAAATTCGAAATCTACGGCCAATAAAATTGGCCTGAAGTACAAGGATAAGATCCTTGATGAAGCTGAAAAGAAATCCCATTTTGCGGATTCTTTATCGAAAGCGTTGCCTTCCATGAACTCAGCCAACACCGAAAATTTTTCTTGCGGTAAAATAGCAAAGGCTTCTTTACTTAATGTTTCATACTTAGTGTCTGGCTCATGTTTCTCAAAAGCAAACCATTTCAAAAAAGCTGATAATTTTGGAAATTGAGCAACAACTTCAGATCCATGCAGCATCGCTTGAGTATCAGCATAAGCTTTGCTGTCTGCAATGACTGATGCCATATTGACTGTAAAGCTTGTGATTAAGTTACCCATGAGCTGTTGGTATCGGTGGTAGAAAAAGCAAATAACGTATAGCCATTGTTGGTGCTTTTTGATTTTTCTTAGTCGATGGATAGGATAACGCTCTGCAAGAGTTGCATAATAGCGCACAGCATTTTTAGCTAGACTTAGTGCTGGTATAAATTCTTTTGAAAATTGATATAAATCTTCTAGCAGGATGACTTTTTCAACTTCGAGTTTAATGGCTGTGTATTGAAAATTCTTCTGGTCTGAACGTATTAAACTTAGCTTGCTAATTCCATCGTCATTTTTAATGATATTATCCAGTTGTTGCTTAATCTTTATTGGTAATGTGGCAGTAATCTCATTTAATCGTTTGTTTTCTTCGGCTGAGCACCGAGTAAATAAATCTTGTAAGGTTCGATAGCTGGGGAGTGTAATTTTGTGTTTTTCAAAGTAGCACAGCAGCTCTCTTAGAGTATCATCACCTTTAGGAAAGTAACGCATAAGATGGATAGTATGCGCCTCGATCTTTGGTAATAGGGTCATGCTCCACTGCTCGTACCCTTCAAGCCTAAGAATATCAAGTTTTTGCTTCATGCTAGTGTTGCGGGCAATTTTTCCTGTTATAAGCACAAGATCAGATTCAAAATACGTTGCAACAACATAAGAAAAATCTGATTCAACCTCATCAAACTGAAAATCATAGAATTGCCCACCGGCCCTGAAATACCCAAGCTGTAATATGAAATAAAGCTGTGATTTTTTGTTCCGATAAGCATTGATAGTCGAGTAATCAACTTCACTCAGTGCAAAAAAATATTGGCGCTGTTCGTCATTAAACCTTGGTCTGGCATAAAGTTCTTCGATCTCCGCTTGAGACAGTAAGGCAAACCTATTGTTATTCATTTGATGACCCTAGCTCTCTGACTCTCGGACATATTTATACAGCGTTGGCTTAGAAATCCCTGTCATTTCACAAATTTGGCTAATGGAATGCTTTTTTCCTTTATACAAATCAACAGCAAGCTGTCGTTTATCTTTTTTTAATTTTTTAGGGCGGCCACCTTGTCGGCCACGTGACCTTGCGGCTTCAATGCCTGCACGGGTACGCTCACGAATAAGATTACGTTCAAACTCTGACAATGCGCCAAAGATGTGAAAAATTAATTTTCCTGATGAACTGGTAGTATCAATAGTCTCTTGAAGGCTTTTAAAACTGATTCCTTGCTCATCCAATTCATTTACCCATTCAATAAGATGTCGAAGTGTTCGTCCTAAGCGATCGAGTCTCCAAACAACCAGAGTGTCACCTTTTCGCAACAGTTCTTTAACCTTGGATAACCCAGGTCGGTCAGCAACAGAGCCGCTGACTTCATCAGTAATAATTTTTTCGCAGCCTTCTTTTTTAAGTGCGTCAACTTGCAAGTCTAAATTTTGCTCTAAGGTTGAAATTCGCGCATATCCAATTTTCATGACTTCCATTTTCCGTTAATAAACTCTGTTGCGGCATTGTAAAGTTTCTATTGATTATTTGCCAGCATTTATTTACCATAGACAGCACGGTAACTCGTTGTTAATTCAAAGTGATTAATAACGGTAAATTAAACGTAGGTTTTATTAACCAATAGCAGTTTAAGAGATTATTATTTTGGATTCTGAGGAAAATAAAGTTAGCGCTGTACCCTGCTCATATCATATTGGAAAAGATGATGCTCCTGTCGGCAGTAATGAGATTCGCGTAACTGAAAAAACAGCACTTGTAGTTCCTGCGGATGACGCCAATGATAAAAAAATTCTGTGTTCATCAAAGTACATTTCTAAAGCTAGAAAACATTTATCAGAAGCAAGAGATGGCTTAAAAAAATCTAGTAGCTTTCTTGCTGATATATGCAGCGCGATATTTGGCGCTATTATCTCTTTGCTTGCCAGTCTTTGGGTAACTCTCGATCCGTATTCAAAAGTTGGATTCTGGACATACATTATTTTAATTGTTTTAGCATTTATAACCGGTGGATTTTGGTTTTATTTAAGGAAATATCTAACGGCCGTAGCTCATAATAACCTTAATATTATTTTAGATGATTTTTTACCAGACCCAGAGAATATTGAACCAGTGGTGGAGGAATAATGAATTACAGTCATCCTAGTACGGAGTTACTATTTACTACAGTCCCAATCCAAGCTCAAAATGATAGGGGTAATTTAAGTTATGGAACTGGTTTTATAGTGTCTATTCAGGCAGATGATAAAAACAGTATACCTGTACTCATTACAAATGATCACGTAATAAATGACGCCAAAAATATTTACGTTGAGTTCTTTAAAGCTGATTCTGGTGGCACTAACCCCATCACTAACGACAAAGTTAGAGTTGAAATAGCGTCAAGCTATTTCAGTTCTTATCGGGATAATAGATTAGATGTAGCTTTCGTACCCATTGCGCCAATATTAAAAACATTATCTGAGAAAAATGTAAGAGTTTTTTACAAATCAATTGATAAAAAACTGGTTTATTCAAAGGATAAAGAAGAAAAGCTAGCGGCAATAGAAGAAATCACTTTTATTGGGTACCCCTACGGCTTAAAAGAAACTTTACACAATCTTCCAATAGTTAGGAGAGGGATAACTGCCACTCCAATTTGGCCATATGATAAAACTACATTTATTATTGATGCCGGTGTTTTTCCAGGTTCTAGTGGCAGCCCTGTATTCATATATAATCAAGGGACATACTCTGACGGCTTAAACACTGTCGTAGGAACAAGGCTTGTTTTTTTGGGAATGGTTAAAATTTCTATGCAGGACAATAATAGCAAGCAATTTATAGGATTAGGAGAAGCTGTAAAAGCGAGCACCATATTCACATTTATTGAGGAAAAATTAAGCGCATCACTCTAATATGCTCTCTAGCCCAGTGGTCAGATTGAGCAAATTTGGTGGTTGTGCCGCAAAACCCCTAATAAACGACGTACCCTCTTATCTAGCTGACTAATCTCGCTACAATCTTCCTCATTCAAGCGGTGCGCAAATGATTCCAGTTGCACAACCTCTTGTTTGAGCGTGTGTAGCACCATGTCTAATGCAATTCGCTCTTGTTCACGATATGTGTGATTCATCACAATTCTCCTAGGGTAATAATCAATAACCCCATAGGCATCCCAACGGGATGCCCCGTTGGGGTGTGAAGAGACAACCGTTCAGTTGCCAACAAAAAATTAACGCAAGGCCGCAAGATTACGACGCAGATGATTCACAATACGCGAACCGTGCGCAGTGCGTATCGTTGACATGTCCCAAGACTGGCTTGAGGGTTGCCAAGGTCGCCCACGCAAGGCCTGCGGGATGTAATACCAAGCTTGCTTCTTGCTAGACCATTTCAATCCAGCACTGCGTAGGGTTCTAGCGTGTGGCTTTGTATCGCCATGCACCCAAACCCATTGCCCACAAATCTCAATATTCAAACCTAATGGCTCAAGTTTGCGTATCGTTTCCTCTAACTCTGCATCCTCTTTTGACCAATTAATGATTGACGTTGCTTTACTCATGACAGTTCTCCTTTGTCGTCAAATAGTAGAGAAATGACTTCCCTCTCTGGGGGAACACATTCCCCCAACGGGTTAGAATAAAAAAAACAACCATCAACGTATTTTTTGTACCAAACTATCGTGATACACCCAGCTACCATGCGCTTACGCACACAGCAGACGAAGACATACCAGCACACCATTAAAAAATGGCAGACTTATATGACATTAATACAATAGGTATTAAACGTTGACAGCACTTTCGTGCGTATGACTCTCACTACCGAAGTAGGAGAGATGTTAAAATGCGCTTGGCATTTCTGGACAGCTGTATCTGATAGATACCCTGTTACGAGATATAACGCCGAGGCGTTAATCAACCCAATCTAAATGACCTGTCGCTGGGGTTAAGGGTACGTAGCGACTTTACACAAGACTAACTTTCATAAGTCAGTTTCGCAGCTCCACTGCTCATCAGTTGTGCTGAGCTAAGTTAAATTAAAATCGCAAAAAAAGCAACGCCGAATATGACTCGGCGCCACACCAGCAGTTTTTTCAAATCGGTAGATATATAAAAACACTCACATCGATTGATTAACCAGTAAGACAAATAGCTGAGCTTGTCCACTATCACTACAAATGATTGACAACCCCCCCTTAATCGGTTATTATTTGTGCAAATCGGGCGTGACAATCTATACTACACCTCATTTATACGGCTTATAACATCTTCTGCCGCTTCGCACTCAACACAGATAACTCTACACGTAAAACTTAGAGAGGAATTACGATGGCTTTTTTCAACAACAGCGAATTTTATGGCTTTAAAAGTGGCAGATACTCCCTTCTAACGCTGAAACTAAAACCTTTTATTGACGCCATAGGTAGCAACATCAAAGGCAAAGTAATTTTAGATGTTGGTGCTTACAATTTAAAAACAACTAAGTACTTTGCCAAACAGGGCGCCGACGTTTATGCATGTGAACCAGATACTGAACGTGCTAATGAAGGCCTGAATAAGCATCGGCATCCCAAAGAGAAAGTATTCCTGTGTACATTACAAGAAATGCCAAAAGAGCAATATGGAAAATTTGACTATATTATCATACCCTCCTTCTCCATTACTCCCAGCGAATTTAAAGATTTTTTTTCGAACTCTCTCTTTGCTGATTAAACCCGATACAGGCACTGTTTTAATCGGGACTGAACAGGAAAGTCTAGTAACCGGAACGTATCAAGGTATAGACTTCGTAGAAGCAGCTAAGCTATTTTTTAAAGAAAACACTTATATCACGACGCCGTCTGGCGTCAACCCCTATTTGATGATTTTCGAAAAACCAACTCCACAACAGGCCTACAATAACTCAAGCACTGCGACTGCATCAACTCCTCTATTACAGCAAGATGACGATTCTGACGCTCAAAGTGAATCATGGAAATCTTGTTGTCAACTGCTTTAAGCTTACAAAAGCCTGTGTTCATTTTTTTCAAAAAATTACACTTGCTGTCACAGCTAGCGCACAGCGCGAAACCACTTATCCCAGATAAATTCTTGTCACTCCAACCCTAGAATGTCCCAGCTCATTCGACACAATATATCTTGCTCGCTCATCTACTCGTCTCTGCCCCTCCGTTAGTTCTGCCCTAACCGGCCCATTCATTTTCGGGCACTGCCATCCTTCCCCGCCGGACAAGTTTTTTGTGAGTTCATGATAACGTCGCTGCGCATAGCCATGACGCAAACCATGCAAGTTTCGCATCTTTGCTTGGCGCGTTTGATACACATAGCGGTCGAGCTGTTGTTTGTAACTACGCTCTTTGGGGATTAACGATTCGCCAGTTGGAATCGTGCGCTTAAGTTCGTCTAGCAATGCACGCTGCTTTGGATTCGTAATCGGTATATTCCTCTGAATACCACCTTTTGTCCAAGGCCCCATAAGTTGAACGTAGTCACCTTTGTCCGCCACACTCGGTATAAACTTAATACTCTCCTCACGGCGCAACCCAAAGGCTTGCTGCAAACGCAACGATAGTTGCACATGCCTGTCAGTGATTTTACTGACATCGAGTTGATGCTGTGCGCGATTGGTCGATGAGACAATGGTTCGTTTTGACAAGCCAAGCTCTTCATTCGTCTTCGGCAACAAACTCTTTTTGCCAATCCGATTTGCAAGATAGCGCAGCACGGATACACGGTTCTTAATGGTTCCTGCATTTAGCTGCTGATTCTGCCACTGTGTAATCAATCGTGTCACATGTTTAGGCTTCAGGTGTCTAATATTTGATAATTGTACGCCCGAGCCATGCAATTGCTTTATCATCAACAGCGCTTCTGCCTGATAATCGGCTTTAGTCTTGTAGGACAAATCACTGGTCTGTTTGAACAAGCTCAACACACTGTGAATACCCGCATCGCGTAGCTTACGACTCATCGATTAGCTTCCCACGTAATATCTGTTTCACCTCATGATTACGCGCATAACCTAACTCGTAGCGCAGTTGTCGTAAGGCCGCGGTTTCTGAGCGTAATTCAATAAGCTCACTGTAACGACGCAGCACATAAAGATGGCGAAAATTTTCTTTGTGATATATCCCCACTTTGCCGAGCTCCGCTTTGATTAGCTTCGTGACAAAATGTTGGTTGCGATAATGATGCAGAAAACCTTTTGGATAGGCTTTTATCGTCGAGAGCAACAATTCGTGTGCAGACTCAGACTCAACAGTAATCTGGCGCTCTACTCCATTATGTGCCACTTGACGATGAATGTGCAGACGGCCTTCATAATACATGAAGGATTGTAAACTAATAGCTTCCGATAACTTCAGTCCAAACTGATATTGCAAGCTACAAATAATTTTGGCTAATGGCAGTGAAATGCGCTGAACGGATAGATTAGTAATCGTAATAGGCCTTTCTGTGTTAGCAATTCTATTCAGCCCCAACGACTGGTTGTCGGGAAAATCATAATTTGACAAATAGGCCTTATAAACGTGTCGTAAGTGGCTTATCTTCATACGTATAGCTGCTTCCTGGTTATTGCGTTCACGCCACATAGCAATCAATTCTCTCAATGACGCTTCGCTCATGTTTGCTAAACGCCCAGGCAAGCGATTAATGAACTGTAAATCTTTTGTTAGGCGCTTTAATACTGCGCCTCTAACGGCCTGCATGCTCGGTGAGCCACGATTGGCAATGGCCAATGCTGACTCGATGTCTTTTTGTAGTAATGCGCTTCGACTGGTCATTTTTATATTGGCAGCTTGCTGACACCCGGTGGAATGTATGTTTAGTGGTAATGGGCGTGCGCCATGTCCACAACATGACGGTACAGTGCTAACGCACCCAAAGGCCCAAGGTACTGGGGTGTTTTCTCGAAGTCTGCTCCTCCTAGTTCTTCAATCTTGATAATAAATATGTCATACCTGAGTTATTGATAGTCCTGAATTAATTTATCGGTCACATGCTTAAGATTTTCATCAGTAATCAGTTCATTTACAATCTTGCGTAAAGCGGGAATCATGTCAGTTTCATCTTGAATTGTATTCTGTACGGATCGAATTTTGTTGTATGAGTCATCAGTCAATAATTTCTTCGGTTGGGTCTCTTTGCTTGGGATTGTAGTAATACGAGATTGATTATCATTGGCTTCATTTAATGTGCTATAAGTCATCATTATTTCCTTCTTGAGTAGTTAAAAAGTTAAATTAAATATTAATCACCTGAGTGTTGTGTCATTAACAAGTAATACCTGCGTCATTATCATGAGTAATTATTAATAAGCATTAAATTACGATCGATAAGTATCGAGTGATTCGTTTCAATCATGTCGTATCGAATAGTCATTTAATCAAAGGACAGAACTATAAATACGTTTATAGCCTGGAGATAAAACCTCGACTGAGGTTTACCAAGACAGCTGCACCATAAAAGGCACACTGTTAACGAGATATAACGCCAAAGGCGTTAATCAACCCAATCTAACGACCCGTCGCTGGGGTTAAGGGTACGTAGCGACTTTACACAAGACCAATTACTATTGGTTTCGCAGCTTCACTGCTCATCAGTTGTGCTGACCGAAAAATCATAACACATTCATCACGAGATTCAACCCCGCAGTTACGTCATCGTCATTGCTCTGATTTTTCGGTCAGCACAGGTGGCTTCGCCACCGCACAATAACGCTATGCTATACGCGTTATGGTGCGACATAGAAATTGCGCATATATAATTATATATACGCAATTTCGGTTTCGGCGTTGCGTAACAAGTTGTTACGCAAAAAAATTTGTTTTGATAACATCTTCGCGTTGCTCGCTGTCACTGTGACTAAACTCACAGTGACAGCAAGCAAAAACATTTTAAAGTTCGTTCTCAGAGGAAACATCGGCGAGATACTGATGAAAAAATAATTAAAGGCCAAAATTTTCAGGAGGCTCTTCGTCATACTGCGGCAAGTCATCTGTAATTTCATACCATGCTGCTTTAGAGCCGACGAAAATATTAGCCACAGGTCTATTTCCGGGATCCTGATCAAGACCGCCGATAGGTAACCCAATATAATCTGATTTATCTTTATACATGCAGATTAAACTGGAACCACATATGCTACAGAAAGTTTGAATTACAAACTCAGATGATTGGTACTCTGATAAAATCTTTTTTCCCTTTACCCACTTAAAATTTTTACTTTTTACAGTGCAGCGAGTTCTGAATGCTGCACCATGCCAACGCCTACACATAGAACAATGACAATTAACTATTGGGCCAAGCTCCCCCTCAATTTCATAGGCAACTTCACCACACAGACATTTTCCAGTTAGTTTTTTCATCCTTGACTCAGCCTCATTTTGGTAATGAATAGTAGATTTATAGGTTCGAAAAAACTTCGTTTCTCGAGTCTTAATCAGTTAAATTTTGAGCAAATTCAGGCTCGGCTGTTGTTTAATGGGTACTTCCATGAATCTGATCGCGCAATATCGAGATCGACAAGATAATATTCTGTGCTGAGATTAAATCACAGTGATCATTTTGCTGCAAGTCTCTTTCTCATAGAATCGCCTGCGAGCTTGAACCGTTGAGCTTGATGAACAATCCTGTCGAGGATGGCATCAGCAATGGTATTGTCGCCAATATACTCATGCCAATGATCGACAGGCAGTTGCGATGCAATGATGACAGAGCGTTGTTCATAGCTATCATCAATGACTTCAAGTAGGTCAGCGCGGCGCTCAGCGGTAATGGCATCAATGCCCCAGTCATCAATCACCAGGCATTTTACTTTCAGCAGCTGTGCGGTAAATCGTGAGAAGCTGCCGTCAGCATGAGCGATTCTTAGGGCCTCCAGTAACTTTGATAGTCTAAAGTAACGGGTACTGAGTCCTCGGCGGCAGGCTAGTTGAGCACACGCACAGGCAAGATAGGTTTTGCCGACGCCGGTGGGCCCGGTTAAGATGATATTTTGTTGCTGTTGTAGCCATTGCCCGGTTGTCAGCCACTTAAGCTGTTCGTGAGTGATGGCACGCTTATGCTCATAATTAATATCCTCAATCATGGCATTGGCGTAACGTAGTTTGGCGGCTTTGATGAGTCGCATGAGACGCTTAGACTGTCGATAATTAGCTTCTTGGTCGAGCAATAATCCTAAGCCTTCTTGGAAGGTCAGTTGTGACAGTGAGTCTTGTTGGTTGAACTGCAAAATGGCTTGCTGCATACCGTGTAATTTGAGCTGGTTGAGTTTATCCACTAACAGATTGTCTAACATGTTTTATCTCCTAGGTTATGGTTGTGTTATGACGATGATTGATAATACGCTGCGCCACGAAGATTGGTGTGCTCGGTATTATCATTGGCGGTGACCATTTGCAGATAGGGCTGTTTATCCAGACCTGCGTTTAAGATGGATTCAATACTTCTAAAGCTAATGCAGTGGCAAGCCAGTGCTCGCCGACAGGCATGGTTAAGGCGCTTGATGCCAACATTTTTTGCTAAACGCTTGAGGCCAGCATGTATCTTACTGCATTGTTCGGGATGCTTTTTTGTGGCCAGTATGTGTTGAGCGACTTGAAGGACAGCAGTCCCTGTTTGCTCTGCCCAATCCATAAAGGTTTGTGGAGACCAGGCATGATAGTCTTGGTGGTGCTTAGGCATATGTGATGTACACGTTGTTTTTGCATCCGGTTTATCACTGCGCAGATGAGAGGCAACGCGTTGGTTTTGATATAAGAACTCAACTGTCGTTGCCGTCAATCGGCACAGAAGCGTTTCACCAACAAGTGTATAGGGAACACTGTAGTAGTGCTTGTCGATACGGATGTGATAATCCTTAGCCACACGTTGATACGCCAGCTTTGCATACTCATAACGTGTCTTGGGCATAGGATTAAGTGCCGCTTTTTCAAGCGCCTCATACTGCTGGCGACGACTGCCTTCTCTTTTTTGAAAGGGTTTGTTGTTCAGTGCGGTTAATAAGTCAGCGATGGCATTATTGAGTGCCTGTAAACTGTAAAAGCGTTGTTTCGCAAGGCGTGCAATTATCCAACGAGAGGCAACCAACACGGCATTTTCAGCAATGGATTTATCTTGTGGCCTAGCAGGCCTGGCTGGAATGATGGCCGCACCATAGTGCTCAGCTAAGGCGGCATAACTAAGGTTAGCCTCAGGTTCAAATTGGCAACTGTTGGTAATGCCACTTTTAAGGTTGTCAGGTACCCAAACGGTGGGTACGCCATCGAAGTAATCAAGCGCACGCACATGGGCATCAAGCCAGTCTGGCAACTGCTGCGAACGGCAGGCATGAGCAAACGTATAGTGCGACAAGCCAAGCGCCATCACAAATAAATGCGCATGAAAGGCCACTGTGCCATCATGGTTTAAGACAGCAATCGTTGTGCCGGCGTAGTCAATAAAGGCTTTTTCACCGGCCTTATGCGTCAAGCGCAAACTGACTTTCTGACGTTTAGACCAGGCTTTATAACCTCGGGTGAAGTGAGTGTAGCTATACGCTTTCTTGCCATGTGCGGCAGCATAATCTTCCCAAAGTAACCGCAACGTCATGTGTTTCGTTGTCAGTGCCTTCGCAATCTCTGGCCAGCAAGGCATCACCTTACTGCTTGATTGATGACGCAGTTGCTTGGCAACCGGTTCAATGCGCGCTATCAGTTCTTCATCACTCAGTGACGTTGGCAATGGCCAGCTCAAGCCCGCTTTCTGAGCTGCTTGGCTGTAGTTGGACACTGTTGCTGGTGAAATACCAACGCTCGACCTATTTGTCGGTGGGTGAGCTTGGTTTGGTATTTTAAGCGCAGTAGTTCGCGATATTTTTTCATCGATATCCTCTTCATTGGCATGGGGGACTCTCCAAAGATGTTCATTTAATAAACACAAAAGAATAGCTCCCCAGGTTAATAGGGTACAGAAGAAAATCTCGCTTTATCTCAATGGGTTACCTGGGAGGCAACACAGTTGCATGAAAATGATCGCTGATTTCAGCATAATTGCATGAAAATGATCACACAATTGCAAAATCAACGAAATGCGATCAGCGTTTTTGAAATTCCATGATCAGCTTCATGAAATTCTTTGATCAAGTTCGTGGTAATACGCAGCCACATTAATGACTCGCGAGAATTTGCAATAACACGAACGCATGACAAGGAATGACACCATGAATACGCAACCAGCAACGACACTACCCAAACACACCTACAACTATTTGGCGATAGCTTTACTCGATGAACTCGGTATTAACGACCCTTCCCAGGCCCAAATCGATAAAACAGAATGGTTGGTTGCGCATGCCATGCGAGGTAACGCATTGCCAGCGCGTTGGTTATCGCGCTGTGTTAGCCGTGATAACTTCGCGCAGCAGTTGCTACAACGTGCGGCGGCTTAAGAGACGACCACTCACAGACCGGTGTCACTCTTAACATAGGAAACATAAACAATGAAACAGTTAAAACAATGGTATCAACGTCATATTACTTTTTGGCACGCCTTTAACGCTATCAGTACGGCGAGTTTATTAGCATTTGTAACAACGGCCAGTATGATTTACTTAGGCACTCTGGTAGTAAGCTGATGGCCACACAACCAGGACGCCATCTCGAGCTTAAAGCACAACTGTCTAGTTTGGCACGTCAGGCAGGACTCTTGCGTTTTTTTGCTTACCTCCTATTGAAGGATGGCACTGTGGTCGGTGTATCGACTATCTTTGACGTATTTTGCGCCGCTGGCGAAGCCAGATGTCCCTCACCAGCGGCACTCATTAAGCTCAGTCAACAACTCGATAGCGATACCGACAAGAAA